>NZ_JAUYNW010000011.1 GCF_030698145.1 Phenylobacterium sp.
GGCGGCCTATATCAACTGCCCGATGGACAAGGCCCAGTACGAGGCCTTCATCGACGCCCTGCTGGCCGGCGAGAAGTCCGAGTTCAAGGACTGGGAGCACGTCCCCTATTTCGACGGCTGCCTGCCCATCGAGGTGATGGCCGAGCGCGGGCGCGAGACCCTGCGCCACGGGCCGATGAAGCCCGTGGGCCTGACCAACGACCACGACCCGCAGACCAAGGCCTACGCCATCGTCCAGCTCCGCCAGGACAATGCACTCGGCACCCTGTGGAACATGGTCGGCTTCCAGACCAAGCTGAAGCATGGCGCCCAGACCGACATCTTCCGCATGATCCCGGGCCTGGAGAAGGCGGTGTTCGCGCGGCTGGGCGGCCTACACCGCAACACCTTCCTGAACAGCCCCAAGCTGCTGGACGCTCAACTGCGCATGAGGTCCCAGCCGCGCCTGCGGTTCGCGGGCCAAGTGACCGGGGTCGAGGGCTATGTGGAGAGCGCCGCCGTCGGCCTGCTGGCCGGGCGTTTCGCCGCGGCCGAGCGCCTGGGCCGGCCCATCGAGGCGCCGCCGGCCACCACGGCCCTTGGCGCCTTGATCGGCCATATCACCGGCGGCCATATCGACGGCGGCAAGGGCAGCTTCCAGCCGATGAACATCAATTATGGCCTGCTGCCGCCCTTGGACGACGTCGTGGTCAAGCGGCGCGAGGACGGCAGCCGCATCGGCTCGAAAGAACGCGGCCGGGCCAAGAAGCTGGGTATGGGCGAACGGGCCCTGGCCGACCTGGACCGCTGGGTCGAGGGCGCTCCAGCCCTGGCGGCGGAGTAGGGAGTTAGGCGCGGGCGGCGTTCGCGGCCTGGGCCGCCAGCCGCGCGCGCAGGCCCTCCAGGATCATCGCCAGACCGAACTCGAACCCGGCCTCGCTGTCGGCGCCCCCGCCGCCCGTCTGCTCGTCCAGGGCCCAGCCCAGGGTGAAGCGCGACAGGGTGCGGAAGGCGAAGTGCGCCTCGGTGGTGGTGAAGCCGGCCCGCTCCAGGCGCTCCACCATGCCGGGGACCACGGCGATCGCCTGGGCGCCGGTGGGATGGCGGCCGGTCAGCAGCCGCGCCCCGTCGCGATGGGACAGGGCGGCCTTGCGGATCACCCGAGCGCCGGCGGCCAGCCATTCGTCCCAGTCCCGCGCCCGCAGCACGGCGGCGTCGGTCTGCAGCACCTCCCCGAACATGGCGTCCGACATATGGTCGAACAGGGCGTCCTTGTTCTTGACGTGCCAGTAGAGCGAAGGCCCGGCCACCCCCAGCTCCTGCGCCAGACGCCGCGTGGTGACGCCCTCCAAGCCCAGCTCATCCAGCAGCCGCAGCGCCGCCGCGACGATGGTCTTGCGATCCAGGCTCATGCTCTTCCTCGGCCGTTGACTCGCCCCTAGCAGCGCTAGAGTATGCCTAGCAATGCTAGAGAGCTCCGGTTTAGCGGAGACCAAACCGTGGGGAAACGGGAATGAACGCCAAGACCTTGACCGCCGTGGCCGCCCTGCTGGCCGCGACCGCCTTTGGAACCGCAGCAGCCGCCCAGGACGGAGAGCTTCGCTGTCCGGACAAGGACTGTCCCGGCGCGACGGTGATCGCCACCGGCTCGGTCGTGGATCCCAAGACCGGCCGCAAGTTCTTCCTGGACTATCCCAAGGACCTGAAGCCCGGCGAGAAGGTGGTGTTCGTGCTCAACCTGCACGGCGGCGGCAGCTACGGGAACTGGCAGCGGCACTACTTCCCGATCGTCGACCAGGTGGACAAGTACCGACTGGTGGTCGCCACCCCCAACGCCCCGCCACGGGTCTGGCAGCCTAGCGACGACGCACACCTGCAGAACGTGGTCGACATGGCCTACGACCGCTTCGGCGCGGCCAACATCAAGGCCTTCTGGCTGGCGGGCCACTCCCAGGGCGGCATGACCTCGCGCCGCATCGTCTGCTCCGACTATTTCGCGCCCAAGGTCACCGGCTTCGTCAGCCTGTCGGGCGGTCGGGTCGGCGGCCAGCCGGAACGCACTGGACGGGGCCCCGCCCCGCAGCGTGGCGCCACAGCGGCCGACGGCCCTTCGCCGGAGATGATGGCCGCCATGGCTCGGTCCATGGCCGCGCCGCTCGCCTGCGATTTCTCGCACATCTACACGACCGGCGAGCACGAGGTCGTCGCCCTGCCCCAGACCTCGGAATGGGCGACCAAGTACAGCTGCGCCGCTCGCGTGAAGCGGGCCGACATCGTCGACACCAAGGCGGGCTACGTCTACGACACCAGCCGCCAGGACCCGCCGACCAAGTCATGGGGCCGCCCGGCCGGCCCGGGCCGCACCGAGGCCTTCGTCTACCCCAACTGCAAGGATGGCCGCGTGGTCGCCGACCTGGTGCGCATCGACAAGGGCCACACCGAGGGACTGGAGCCCCATGTGGTCGAAGAGATCGTCAAGCTGATGGTCTCGGCCCGGTAGCTCAGACCCGTCCAGTCAGCACCGCCCAGAGGAGCCGCCCCCGCGCGGCCAGCTCCGAAGGGCGCTCGCCCTTGGCCCTGACACGGGCCAGGGTCGCATGGGCCACCGCCGGGAAGGCTGCGGGCGATAGGCCGCGCGCGCCGGCTAGGGCCTGATCCAGGGCGCCGCGTGCGCCCTCCCCGGTCATGCCCGCCGTGCCCATCAATCGGCCGATGGACCAGGCCCGACCGCCGCTGGCCGCCTTGGCCGGATCGGCGGCCGGATCGAGGATGCGCGCGGCCAGCACCGCGGCCGCGCCGCCGGTGTCGCCCGCCCATTCCAGGGCGTCGGCGAGGTTCATCGGCTCAGGCGACAGCTCGCGATAGCGGGCGTCGATCATCGCTTCTAGCGGCGCGCGCGGCAGGCCGTGGCGTCTGACGGCTTCGGCCAGGGCTTGGGCGGCGGGATGATGGCGCACCGGACGCCTCTCGAACACTTCGTCCAGCACCTCGCGCCACCAGGTCAGGCGGATCTCGCCCATCAGGGCGTTGGAGGCGACCTTGGGCGCGCGCGCCAGCTCATAATCGTAGGCGTAGAGGGCCACGACATCGGCCCGCGCCGCGGCATCGGTGATGAGCCGGCTGGAGAGCCAGCGGTCCGGGTCCATCCGCTGCACCAGGGCGTCGAGGTCTGAGGGGTCTTGATCCGGCATGGTTCAAAGCAAAAGGCCCGCCGGTCCGGCGGGCCTTCCGATCAATAGGTCTTAAGGCCCGTTAGTTGAAGATGGTCTGGCTCATGGTCATGGTGACCAGCATCGGCACCGACAGCAGGGTGTTCGTGCGGGAGAACAGCATGGCCGTGCGGCCAGCCTTGGCCTTGGCGTCCGCGTCGCCCTCGACGAGACCCAGCGCGATCTTCTGATTCGGCCAGATGAAGACCCAGACGTTGAAGAACATGATCGTGGCCAGCCACATGCCGGTCCCGATCAGGGTATGCTGCGCATTGCCACTCGTCGCGCCGAGCGCGAAGGCGTCGATGAGATAGCCCCGGTTGAAGGCGAGGATCACGCCCATCACCCACGTGGCTACCGCCGCCCAGCGAAACCAGAACAGCGCCTCGGGTGCGATGTATTTGGAGACGCCTGGCTTCAGCTCGGCTGGAATGGCCGGCATGACCCGAATCTGAACGAAGTTGAAATAGTACAGCAGCCCGATCCAGAGGATGCCGAAGAACGTATGCAGCCAGCGGAACACGGCCTGCAGGAAGACCGACGTATCGTACTGATTGTGCGAGAAATACCCGCCAATCATGACCAGGGCGAGCAGGAAGCTCACGATCATGGTGTTGCGGAAGTTTGAAAGCAGTCCGGCCATCGATGAGCCCCTCACGATTCCTACCCAGGGAGTCCGATATAGGGTGTTTCCACTGATGCGGGAAGGCGCGAGCCTCAGATCGCGATGAGGGCGGCGGCGAGCCTGCGGCCCTCGGCGGTGAGGACGTTGTAGAGCCGCGCGGCGGCGGGCGTATCCATGAATTCCAGCCCGATTCCGGCCTTCTGCAGGGTGTCTCGCACCGCCCTGGGAGGCAGGGCGTTGACCGCGCCGACCCCCAGCAGGACGAACTCCACCTCGGCCCGGCCCGCGGCCAGGACGTCAGCCAGGCTCTCGGGGGTGAGTTCGGCCAGCGAGCGCACCGGCCAGGCCGTGGGCTCGTCGCGCAGGATCAGCAGCGAGCCCTGGTGGCGGCCGCTGGAGAGACGGAACCCGCCGTCGCCGTAAGCGTCGATCTGGGGCGCGTCGCGGGCCATGTCAGGGCCGTTGGGGCGCGCCCGCCGCGGCGGGACGGACCTCGTCCTCCTCGCCACGCTTGACCCCCAGCAGCAGCAGCACGGGGGCGGCGATGTAGAAGGACGAATAGGTGCCCACCACGATGCCGAAGATCAGCGAGATCGAGAAGCCCAGCAGGGCGTCGCCGCCGAACACCGCCAGGCCGGTCAGGGCCATGATCCCGGTCACCCCGGTGATGGCGGTTCGCGACAGGGTCTCGTTGATCGACAGGTCGATCACGTCGCCCAGCGGCATCTTCTTGAACTTGCGCAGGTTCTCGCGGATGCGGTCGAGGATGACGACGGTGTCGTTCACCGAATAGCCGATGATGGTCAGGATCGAGGCCACCGCGGTCAGGGTGAACTCCATCTGGGTGAAGGCGAACAGGCCGAAGGTCAGCAGCACGTCGTGGATCAGGGCCGCGGCGGCGCCGATCCCGAAGGTCAGGCCGAACCGGAACCAGATGTAGGTCATCATCATCCCGATCCCGAGGACCAGGGCGAGCACGCCGTTGCGGAACAGTTCGCCGGAGACCTTGGGACCCACGACCTCGGTGCGCGGGAACTTGAGGGGGCCGAGCGCCTTGACCAGTTCGGCCTTGGCGCTGTCGACCGCCCTGGTGGCGTTGGCGGCCTCCTTGACTTCGAAACGGACCAGCACGTCGCTGGCCTTGCCGAACGCCTGGACCTGGATGTCGCCCAGTCCCTGGCCGGCGAGGGCGTCGCGGATCTTGCCCAGGTCGGCGGGCCGGCCGTCCGCCGTCGACAGCTCCAGCACGGTCCCGCCGCGGAAATCGACGCCGCAGTTCAGGCCGCCGCAGGGCGGTGTGCCCGGCCAGATCGTGAAGAACAGCGAGGCCGCCGCGGCGAGCGCCGTCAGGCCGCCGATGATCGGCGAGTATTTGACGAACTTGAAGTTCGTCTTGACCGGCAGGAGCTTGATGAGGGGCCAGTATTTCGACATGGGGCTCACGCGATCGGAAGAGCTTTGGGCCGCGCGACGCGGAACCAGACGCCAAGCAGGACCTGGGTCACCAGCACGGCGGAGAAGACCGAGGTGATCACCCCGATGGCGAGCGTCCAGGCGAAGCCCTTCACGGGTCCCGCGCCCAGCGAGAACATGATCATCGCCGCGCCCAGGTGGGTGATGTTTGCGTCAAACACGGTGACGATGGCGCGGCTGAAGCCGGCGTCGGCGGCCGAGACGGGCGAACGGCCGGCGCGGACCTCGTCACGCATGCGCTCATAGATCAGCACGTTGGCGTCGACGGCGACGGCGAGCGTCAGGATCAGGCCGGCGATGCCCGGCAGGGTCAGGGTGGCCTGGGTCATCGACATGGCCGCGACCAGCAGGAATCCGTTGACCACCAGGGCGATGATCGAGATGCCTCCGAACAGGAAGCCGTAGGCCAGCAGCATGAAGATCAGCACGGAGCCGAAGGCGATATAGGCCGAGATCTGGCCCGACCGGATGGCGTCGGCGCCGAGTTCGGCTCCGACCGTGCGCTGTTCTTCGACCTTCAGGGGGGCGGGAAGCGCGCCGGCGCGTAGCAGAACGGCCAGGTCATTGGCCGATTCCGGCGTGAAGCTGCCGCTGATCACGCCCTGACCGCCGGGGATGGGCTCGTTGATGTTCGGCGCGGAGATCACCTTGCCGTCGAGGATGATGGCGAAGCGCTTGCCGACGTTCTGGGCCGTGGCGTCGCCGAAACGGCGCGCACCCTGGCTGTTGAAGCGGAAGGAGACCACCGGCTGGCCCGACTGCTGGTCGAACTGCTGCTGGGCGTCGGTGAGCATCTCGCCGGTCACCAGGGCCCGTTTGCGCACCAGCAGGATGGTCGAATAGCCATCCTCGCTGGGCAGTAGCTCCGACCCCGGCGGAATTCGGCCAGCGGCGGCTTCCTCCAGGGTGACGCTGTCGTCGACCATCTGGAAGCTGAGCTTGGCTGTCTGGCCGATGATGGACTTCAGCCGCTCGGGATCGCTCTCGCCCGGCGCCTGGACGACGATGCGGTTGATCCCCTGACGGGAGATCGAGGGTTCGCGGGTGCCGAGTTCATCGATTCGCCGGCGGATGATCTCGATGGATTGCTCGACCGCCTTGGAGGCCTCGGCGTTGATCGCCTCCTGCACGAAGGCGATGCGGAGCAGGCCGTTGTCGGTGCGGACATTGACGTCACGCCCGCCGGGCGCGCCGGCCAGCGCCGCGCCCACCTTGGTCCGCAGGGCGTTCTGGGCGGGATTGAGCTGGGCCGGATCGATGATCCGCGCCGTGACCTCGCCGCCGACCACACCCAGGTCGGAGAACTGGATCTTCTCGTCGCGCAGGGTGGTGCGGACATCCTCGACCAGGTTGGTCAGCCGCTCGGCGCGCAGAGCGTCGGTGTCCACCTCGAGCATGAGATAGGACCCTCCCTGCAGGTCGAGACCGAGGTTCAGACGCGCCTTCGGCATGAAGGCCGGCAGGGCGTCCACGGTCTTCTGCGGCAGGGCGTTGGGCAGGGAGAAGAGGACGCCGAAAATCACCGCCAGGACGACGGCGATGATCTTCCAGCGCGAGAGAGCGATCATGTGCGGATAGAGCCTCTAGGCCTTGGAATCGTTGGCCGGGGCGGGTTCGCCGCGCACCCGCACCTCGGAGATCATGCCCTTGACCACCTTGATGGTGACGCCTTGGGCGATCTCGAGGCCGATTTCCTTGTCCTCGACGCGTACGACCTTGCCGATGACGCCGGAGTTCAGCACGACCGTGTCGTTACGCTTCAGGTTGGAGATCATCTGCTGATGTAGCTTCATCCGCTTTTGCTGCGGGCGGATCATCAGGAAATAGAACAGCAGGACCAGGCCGACCAGCGGCAGGAATTGGATCAGCATGTCCTGCGGGCCGCCTGCGGCGGCTCCGGCGGTCTGGGCAAAGGCGGGGGTGGCGAACATGGCGCTCCGAAGTCCGTATCCGGGCCCGCGTCGCGCGCCCTGTTTTCAAGTCGGCGGAAGCTATGCGCTGCGCCTACCTTTTGCAATGGAACGGCTTGGCGGCTAAGCAGCCAAGTCATGGATGACGCACTGAAACCGGTTCTCGAACGCATCGCAGACGCCCTGGAGCGCATCGCTCCCCCGGTCCGCGTACCGCCGGTCTTCGACCAGGCCCTGCTCTACCGCCACGATCCGGCGACCGGCGCCTTCCATCCGGCCCCCGATTACCCCCTCCCCCTGGAGGCGCTGGTGGGCGTCGAGCGGCAGAAGGAGCGGTTCTGCGAGAACCTGATCCGCTTCGCCGCGGGCCTGCCCAGCAACCACGCCCTGCTGTGGGGCGTGCGCGGCACCGGCAAGAGCTCGCTGGCCAAGGCGGCCTTCATGGACGTGGCGGGCAAGACCCCCGGCCTGAAGCTGGTCGAGGTCGACCGCGACCAGGTCACCGAGCTGCCGGCCCTGTTCGACACCCTACGCGACCGGCCCGAGCGGTTCGTGGTGCTGTGCGACGACCTTTCGTTCGAGGAGGGCGCGGCCGCGGCCAAGGCGCTCAAGTCGGCGCTGGAGGGCGGGGTCTCGGGGCCGCCGAAGAACGTGCTGTTCGTCGCCACCTCCAACCGCCGCCATCTGATGCCGCGGGGCCATGGCGAGGATCGCGGCCTGATCGCCACGGCCGAGGACGCCGAGGAGGAGGTCAGCGTCTCCGACCGCTTCGGCCTCTGGGTCGGGTTCCCGCCCATGGACCAGCCGACCTATCTTGCGGCGGTGACGACCTATGCGCAGCGCTTCGACCTGAAGGTCGCCGACCTGGATCGGCGCGCCCTGCAGTGGGCCCAGCTGCGCGGCGCGCGGTCGGGCCGTGTCGCCTGGCAGTTCATCCGCGACCTGGCGGGCGAACTGGGCAAGGACCTGCCGCTCTAGGCTATTTCGGCAGGACCAGCTTGGGATCGATCGGCCGGGCGCGGTCCTGCGGGGTGGGCGCGTAGCGGACCTCGAAGTGAAGCTGAGTCTCGGAGACCCCGCCGGTCGAGCCGATCATGCCGATCTGCTGACCCTGGATGATGTCCTGGGTCATCTTCACGTCGACCCGCGCCAGGTGGCCGTAGGCCGTGACCCAGCCGTCCGCATGCTTGATCAGCACCAGGTTGCCGAAGCCCGGCACCTGGTCGCCCGCATAGACCACGTCGCCGCCGGCCGCGGCGCGGACAGGCTCGCCCGACGAGGCGCGGATATTGACGCCGTCATTGCGCTGGCCCGTGCCCTTCGGCCCGAAGTCGGAGATCACCTCCCCGCGCACCGGCCAGTTGAAGCGGCCCTTGCCCAGGCTGGCGATCGTGCTGTCGGGGACCGGGCCGGAGCTGGGCACCAGGGGCGCCGGGGCCGGACGGCTCGCCGGCGGCGGCGGAGTCGGACGGCTGACCGGCGGAGCGGTCGTCACCGGCGGGGCGTAGGCGGGCGGCGGGGCCGGGCGGGCCGCTGGCGGCGGTGGCTGGGGCTGGGGCGTCACGACCTGGGGCGGCGGCGTGTAGGCGGGCGGCGGCGGCGCGGCCGGGCGTGGGGCCGGCGCCTCGGGCCGCGGAGGCGCGGCGACCTGTTCGCGGATCGGTCCGCGATCCTTGTAGCCGCTGGGCAGGGTGAGCTTGCGGCCCTCCCGCAGGGTCGCCCCGACCTTCATGTCGTTGGCGGCGGCGAGCGCCTTGGCGGTGACGCCGAAGCGTTTGGCCACCAGGGCCATGGTGTCGTCATCGCCCACCACATAGGCCTTGGCCGTGGTCTTGGGGCCCTTCAGCTTCTGGCCGGGCTGCAAGGCGTATGGCGATTTCAGCTTGTTGTCGTCGGCGAGCTGCTTGCGATCGGTCTCGAGCTGGCGGGCGATGGCGTCGAGATTGTCGCCCTTCTTGACCGTGTAGCTGACGGACGGGCCGGCGACCTCGACCACCTTGCCGGTGACGCGGCGCACGGTGACGGTCTCGCGCGTGGGTTGGGCCTCGGCGCGCTCCGACGGCGGACGGCGGGTCGGGGTCGCGGGCGTCGGGGCCCTGTCGACATAGGCTTGAGGAAGGACGATCCGGCGGCCGACGTTCAGGCGCGCATTCGGCCCGATGTCGTTGGCCTCGGCCAAGGCCTGGTTGGTCACGCCGAACCGACGGGCGATGGCGTAGAGGGTGTCCCCGGGGGCCACCACATAGGCCGTGGCGGTTGAGCCGGTCAGCGGCGTCTTCAGCACCTGACCCGGCCGGAGCGCATAGGGCGGGCCCATGCCGTTCGCGTCGGCCAGTTGCTGCAGTCTGACGCCAAGGGTTCGGGCGATCGAGGCGAGATTGTCGCCGCGCTTGACGGTGTAGGTCTGGTCACCCGAGGGCGTTTCCACCAGCCGCCCGTTGTCGGTCGGTCGCGACGGCGCCTGCGGCGGCGGAGCGGGCGGCGGCGGCAGTTCCCGGGCCGGGGCGACATAGGGCAGGTTCTGGCTCTGGACCGGCGCGGTCGGGCGCGCGGACGGCGTGTCGTCCTGGACGATCGGAGGCGATGGCGGGGGCGTCGCCGGCGACATGGCGGGCGGCGCGGTGCGCACGGGATAACTCGGCTGCGCGGCCTGAGGCAGGCTCTCGCACGCGCTGAGCGCGCTGCCCGCCAATAGAATCAAAGCCGTTCGCGAAAGGGAAAGCGTCATCGCCGCTCCGGGAGACAAGGGTCGGAATCAGTCGAGGCGTCTAGGGTTAATGATGGGTTACGACCGACGCCCAGGCCACCCCACAAAGTCGTCCGTTCGGGTCGCCTAGGGTTCCTTGGCCACGCCGTCGAGCAGCGGAACGAAGCGGACATCGGTCATGGTCTCGACCGTGAACCCGCCCTTCCCGTCGCCCGTGTAGCGATTCAAGCTTTGAACCGGCCCCCGGCCGATGGGCGCGACCAGCACGCCCGTGGGCTTCAACTGCGAGAGCAACGCCTTGGGCTCGCCCGGCGCCGCGGCTGTGACCAAAATACGGTCAAAAGGCGCCTGCTCGGGCCAACCCTGCCCGCCGTCGCCGAACCGGGTGATGACGTTGGTCAGCCCCAGGTGTTTGAACCGCGCCTCGGCCTCACCCATCAGGGTGCGGTACCGCTCCACGGTGTAGACCAGCCGCGCCAGCTTGGAGAGGATGGTGGTCTGGTAGCCGGAGCCGGTGCCGATCTCCAGCACCCGCGAGCGCGGCTCCAGCGCCAGGGCCTGGGTCATCAGGCCGACGATGAACGGCTGACTGATGGTCTGGCCGCAGGCGATCGGCAGGGCCGAGTCCTCGAAGGCGCGCTCCTTGAACAGGTCGGGCGTGAAGAGTTCGCGCGGGGTGGTCTCGATGGCGTTGAGCACGGCGGGGTCGCTGACCCCCTGCGAGCGCAGGGACATGACGAGGCGCGCGAGGGCCGCCTTCGCCCCATCCCCATCCTTGTCCGCGTCGTGCTTGGCCATGGGTCGCCTCAAGCCTTCGGCGGCGCGCCGCCCAGGACGCCCTTCAGGCGATGCACCGTTTCGGCGTGAGTCAGGTCGATGTGCAAGGGGGTCACGGAAATTCGACCTTCATAGATGGCCGCCAGGTCGGTGCCGGGAGCCGGCTTGGAGCGTTCCTGGCGGAAGCCCATCCAGTAATAGTCCCGATCGCGCAGGTCGGTTCGCTTCTCGGCGTGACGAACCGCCACATCCCGGAAGGTCTGACGCGTCACCTCAACCTCCACGATCTCCGCGATCGGCCGGGCCGGGAAATTGACGTTCATGATCACGCCGGCGGGCCAGCCGGTCTCGAACAGCTTGCGCACTATGCCGGGACCGAAGTGCTCGGCCGGGGCGAACAGGTCCTGGTCGTCCACCGGCCAGTTGGTGGCCGACAGCGCGATGGAGGGCACGCCCAGGGCCATGCCCTCGATGGCGCCGGCGACGGTGCCCGACAGGGTGACATCCTCGGCGAGGTTGGCGCCGCGATTGACCCCAGACAGCACCAGGTCAGGCTTCAAGCCGCCCATCAGCTCGTGGATCGCCAGCATGACGCAGTCGGTGGGCGTGCCGGTGGTGGCGAAGCGGCGCGGGTCCAGAGTGCGCACCCGGATCGGGTCGGAGAGGGTGAGCGCGCGGCTGGCGCCCGACTGCTCGTATTCCGGCGCGCAGATCCAGATGTCGTCGGTGAGCACGCGAGCAATCTTCTCCAACGCGACCAGGCCCTCGGCGTGGATCCCGTCGTCATTGGTGAGGAGGATGCGCATCAGGCCCCGCCGATGTGGGTCAGACCGGGCAGATAGGGATGCAGCGCCTGGGGAATGGCGATGCGGCCCTTCTCGTCCTGATAGTTCTCCATCACCGCGACCAAGGTGCGGCCGACGGCCAGGCCCGAACCGTTGAGGGTGTGGACGTAACGGGTGCCCTTCTCGCCGGCCTTCTTCGTCCGCGCGTCCATGCGCCGGGCTTGGAAGTCGCCGGTGTTGGAGCAGGAGCTGATCTCGCGGTAGCGGCCCTCCGAGGGGATCCAGACCTCCAGGTCGTAGGTCTTGCGCGCGCCGAAGCCCATGTCGCCGGTGCAGAGCATCATGGTCCGGTGCGGCAGCTCCAGCGCCTTCAGCACGGCCTCGGCGCAGCCCACCATCCGCTCGTGCTCGGCCTCGGACTCCTCGGGCGCGGTGATCGAGACCAGCTCGACCTTGTAGAACTGGTGCTGGCGGATCATCCCGCGGGTGTCGCGGCCCGAGGCCCCGGCCTCCGACCGAAAGCAGGCCGTCAGCGCCGTCAGGCGAAGCGGCAGCTCTTCCTCGGCGATGATCTGGCCCATGACCATACTGGTCAGCGGGACCTCGGCCGTCGGGATCAGCCAGCGGCCGTCGGTGGTCCGGAACAGATCGTCGGCGAACTTCGGCAGCTTGTCGGTGCCATAGGCCGCCGCGTCGTTCACAAGCAGCGGTGGCGAGACCTCCAGGTAGCCGTGCTCCTGGGTCTGCATGTCCAGCATGAACTGGCCAAGCGCGCGCTCTAGACGGGCGATCTGGCCCTTCAGCACCACGAAGCGCGCGCCGCTCATGCGGGCGGCCGCCTCGAAGTCGATCATCCCCAGGTTCTCGCCGAGATCGACGTGGTCCTTGGGGTTGGCGATGGCGAAGGGCTCGCCCCAGCGGCGCACCTCCACATTGTCGTGTTCGCTCTCGCCGGCGGGCACGTCGGGGAACGGTATGTTGGGGAGCTGGGCCAGCAGGTCCTGCAGGGCCTCCGAGGTGGCCTTCTCGACCTCGGCCTGCTCGACCAGCACGCCCTTCACCGCCTCGACCTCGCCCATCAGGCGCTGAGCCTCGGCCTCGTCCTTCTGGGCCTTGGCCTGGCCGATCAACTTCGAGGCGTTGTTGCGGACGGCCTGGGCCTCCTGCAGCGCCATCTGCGCGGCGCGCACCCTGGCGTCGAGCGCCACGGCCTCAGCGGCGGCCCCGGAACGGCCCTTCGCAGCCCAGGCTTTCTCGTAAAGCTCAGGGTTTTCGCGAATGGCTCGAATGTCGTGCATGGCTCTGCCGCTGGTGGGGGTTAGGCGGCTTTCTCTAGAGCGCGTTGGCTATGGGGCCAACCCCTAGCCGTCGTACCGTGACCAGATGCTCCCTCACTGGGGGAGCTGTCAGCAAAGCTGACTGAGGGGGACTTTGACTCGCTCTTGCGCGCTTCAACCACCTCCACCGCTTCGCGGTCCCCCTCCCCCAAATCGCGCTGCGCGCTGGGGGAGGAACTGGGCGGTGCTAGACCGGAACGATGTCGGTCCCCGTCTCGTCCTCGCGGCGGCGCGAGCGCTCGATCAGGCGCACGCACCAGATCGAGATTTCGTAGAGCAGGATGATCGGCAGGGCGAGCATGGTTTGGCTGATCGGGTCAGGCGGGGTGACCACCGCGGCGACCACGAAGACCGCGACGATGGCGTAGCGGCGGCCGGCCTTGAGCATGTCGGACGAGACGATGCCGGCCATGCCCAGCAGAGTCAGCACCACCGGGAGCTGGAAGCAGAGTCCGAAAGCCAGCAACAGGGTGGTGACCAGGCTGAGATAGTCCGAGACCTTGGGCAGGAGTTGCACCGAGACCTGGGCGTCGACGATCTGCTGGCTCAAGGAAAACCACAGAACGAACGGCAGGATGATGTAATAGACCAGCCCCGCCCCCATCAGGAACAGGGTGGGCGAGGCCAGCAGGAACGGCACGAAGGCCTTGCGCTCGCGCTTGTAGAGGCCCGGCGCCACGAAGCCGTAGACCTGCCAGGCCAGCACCGGGAAGGTCAGGACCACCGCCCCGAACCCGGCCAGCTTCAGCTTGGTGAAGAAGAACTCCAGCGGCGCCGTGAAGATCAGGTTGAGCTTGTCGCCCTCGGCGCTGGCCGGGACCTCGCGGGCGCCGATCAGGGCCAGGAACAGGTCCCGCGTGCCGGCGAAGAACTGGACGATGTCGAAGCCGCCGGCCTGCTGGGCATGGGCCACCTTCTCGGCGGCCAGCAGTTGCGAGGCGATGGCGAAGGGGTGCAGCAGGAACCGGTAGATCGGCTCGGAGAAGCCGAAACAGACCGCGAACCCGACGAGCAAGGCGCCGACGCAGATGATGAGGCGCGAGCGAAGCTCGACCAGATGATCGAGCAGCGGCGCCCGGGAGGCCTCGATGTCGTCGTCGTGGTCGTCGCTCACGCCTTGGCTCCGGCCTTGGCGGGCTTGCGGGGCGCGGCGTCCTTGGGCTTGGCCGCCTTGGGCTGAGCGGGGGCGGCCTTGGTCGTCTTAGGCTTGTCCGGCGTCTTGCGCGCCCTCGGCTTGGCTTCCTCGACGATCTGGGTTATCTCGACGCCGCCGGACGCGGGGCTCGAGGCCATGGCCGGCGAGAAGCTCACGTCGCCCCCCTGCAGGCTGTTGCCGATCTCATGGAAGACCTGGTCGACGTGGGCGTTGGACGCCTCGAAGGCGGCGGTCTCGGCGGTCTGGCCCTTGCGCATGGCCTCGACCTCCTTGCGCAGCTCGTCCAGCTCGGACTGGCGGGCCATCTCGTCGAAACTGGCGCGGAACTCGTTGGCCATGCCCCGCAGCTTGGCGGTGAACTGGCCCAGTTTGCGCAGCATGAGGGGCAGGTCCTTGGGCCCGACCACGATCAGGGCGACCGCGGCGATGACCAGGAGTTCCAAACCGCCGACTTCGGGAAGCATCAGACGTCGCCTAAACAAGTAAGCCCGCGCCGATCAAGACCGGCGCGGGCGAATTTCGCCGACCCCGTGGGGTCAGCCGCGGGCTTCGTCCTTCTCGGACTTCGGCAGGGGCTTGGAGGCGTCGGCCGTGGTCGGCTCATCCTTCAGCCCGTCGCGGAAGGCGCGGATGCCCTTGGCCGCGTCGCCCATGATGCCCGACAGCTTGCCGCGGCCGCCGAACAGCAGCGCGACCACCGCGATGACGATGACCCAGTGAATCCAACTCATTGCGCCCATGGCGACAAAACTCCTTCACGTCGGCGACGCCGCGCGTCCGCCCCTCGTTGCCCGAGAATATAGTCAGTCGCGGGGCAAAGCGCCAACGCGTCCTAACGCCCCTGCTCTTCCTCACCCAGGAAGTCTGTATGAAATTCGGGCGCCTCGCCGTCCTCAATGGGGTCTTCGTCGAGAATTCCCCCGCCCGGCGCGGGTACGGCGAAGTCCGGCGGCAGGTCCAGGCTGAGCAGACCGGCCGCGCGCATGTCGGCCGCGCCCGGCAGGTCCGACAGGGTCGCCAGGCCGTAGTGCTCGAGAAAGGCGTCGGTCGTGCCGTAGGTGACCGGGCGGCCCGGCGTGCGGCGACGGCCGCGCATCCGTACCAGGCCGAGCTCCAGCAGGACGTCCAGGGTGCCCCGGCTGGCCTGCACGCCCCGCACCGCCTCGATCTCGGCGCGGGTCACCGGCTGGTGGTAGGCGATGATAGCCAGGGTCTCCTGCGCGGCCTTTGACAAGCGGCGCGGCTCCTCGCGCTCCTCGGTCATCAGGAAAGCCAGGTCGGCGGCGGTCTGGAACCGCCAGCGGTCGGCCACGCAGGCCAGTTCGACCCCCCTACCCTCGTAGGTCTGGGCCAAGCCCGCGATGGCGGCCTCGATGTCCGCTCCCTGCGGCAGGCGCTTGGCCAGGTCGTCCAGGCTGAGCGGGCCGGCGGCGGCGAACAGAAGCGCCTCGACCTGGCGTTCGGTCGTCGTGGTCATGCCGCGGCCCGCTTGCGGGCGCGCATGTAGAGGTCGGCGAAGGCCTCCATCTGGCGGATGTCCATGGCGCCTTCCTTGACCAGCTCAAGGCCCGCCGAAAGCGTCGAGGCCGTGTAGGAGGCCTGGCTCGGTCCGTCGCCGGAGGGCTTGAGCGGCGCGACGCCCGAGAGCGGGGTCCATCGGTCGAGGTCGGGCAGCATGTGGCGCAGGCGCTCGCGGGCGTCTTCCAGCGGATAGGCCTGGGGCGCGCGCGGGGTGTAATGACGGCCCTGTTCCTTGCGACGCTGGTCGATATAGGCGCTCATCAGGCCGTAGAGATCGCCTTCCAACCGGGTCGAGGGGATCACCTTGATGGCCTGGGGATCGCCGCGGACGAAGACTTCCTGGCGCAGCTTGGGCCGGTCGCGGAGTTCCTCGGAGGCCTTGCGCATGGCGTCGAGCTTGGCCAGACGGAAGGCGAGCTGGGCCGCCATCTCTTCAGCCGGCGGCTCCTCCGCCTTGGGCCGTTCGGGCTTGGGCAGCAGCAGGCGCGACTTGAGGTAGGCCAGCCATGAGGCCATCACCAGATAGTCGGCCGCCAGCGAGAAGCGCACGCGGCGGGCCTGTTGGACGAAGATCAGGTACTGCTCGGCCAGCTTCAGGATCGAGAGCTGCATCAGGTCGACCTTCTGCGTGCGCGCCAGCGCCAGCAGCACGTGGAGCGGGCCTTCATAGCCGTCCAGGTCGATGATCAGGGCCTCGCCGTCCTCGGCCGCGGTGGTGGCGGCCTCGAAGTCGAGATTGGGCTGGAAGGTGTTGCTCATGCCGCCCACCGCCCCTCGAAGGCCGCGTCGAAGCGGGCCAGAGCCTCCTTGACGTCAAAGGGCTCCGGGGTCCGGGCGATCCGACCCATGGCGGCCTTGGCGCGGCGCAGAGCCTGGCCCGACAGCGCCCGTGTTCCGGCGACCACCTGCTTCATCTCGGCCATGTCGCCGTTGCAGTGCAGGACCACGTCGCAGCCCGCGGCGAGCGACGCCCGCGCGCGCTCGGCGAAGCTCCCGCCCAGGGCCTTCATGGAAAGGTCGTCGCTCATCACCAGGCCGTCGAAACCGATGGCCCCGCGGATCACCTCGCGCATGGCCTTCTTCGAGGTGGTGGCGGGTTTCTTCGGGTCGACGGCCGAATAGACCACGTGGGCGGTCATCGCCATCGGCATGTCCGAGAGCATCTTGAAGGGCGCGAAATCGCGAGCGTCGAGGTCCTCGTAGGACGCGTCGACCACCGGCAGGTCCAGATGGCTGTCGGCGGTGGCGCGGCCGTGGCCGGGGATGTGCTTGATCACCGGCAGCACGCCGCCGGCGATCAGGCCCTCGCAGGCCGCCCGGCCCAGCAGGGCGACGCCCTCCGGCGTGCGGGCATAGGCGCGGTCCCCGATGATCTCGTGGGCCCCGTCGACTGGCACGTCGAGCACCGGCACGCAGTCGACATTGATGCCGAGCGCGGCAAGATCGTACGCCAGCAGCCGCGCGCCCAGGCGGGTGATCTCCCGACGCAGCAAAGGATCGTTGGCCGACAGCTCGCCATAGGCGCGGCCCGGCGGATAGCGCCGCCAATGTGGCGGGCCCAGGCGCTGCACGCGCCCGCCCTCTTGGTCGATCAACACCGGGGCGTCGGGACGATCCACGGTGGCCCGCAGGTCATCGATCAGTCGGCGAACCTGGTCGGGCGTGTCGATGTTACGCGCGAAGAGGATGAACCCCCAGGGCGCGACGTCGCCGAAAAAGGCCTTCTCCTCCCGCGAGAGGGTCTTGCCGCCACAGCCGAGGATCGAGGCGCTGGTCACTATTTCACGAAGCAGTTCTTGCCCGCGGCCTTGAGTTGATTGCAGAAATCGGTCGCCGCCTGACGCGAGGCGAAGCCGGTGACGGTGGTCCGATAGAGGGTCGAGCCGTCCTTCTGAATCTGTTCGACACGCTTGCCCTTGCCGGCGGCGAGGCCCGGCGCGGTCTTGGCCGCGTCGTTCCAGCCCTTGTCGGCGAGCGCCTGGGACGAGAAGGCGCCGATCTGGACGGACGCGCCGCCGGAGGCCGACGCCTTGGGGGCCGGAGCCGGCGCCGCGGCGACAGGCTTGGGCGCAGGGGCCGCGGCCTTCGGGGCCGGAACCGCGGCCTTGGGGGCGACGGCGGGCGGCGGCGGGGCGATGGCGGGCTTCAGCGCCGGGCCGGGCTTCACCGCCGGAGCGGCTGGCATCGCGATCGCCGGCGCCTCGGTTGCGGGCAAGGTCGACGGCGGCTTGGGCGGCGGCGCCAGCGGCACATAGGCCGGCCGCGCCTGGGGTTGTTCCGGCGGCGCGGTGAAACTCGGGCTGGCCGGAGCGGCCTGGCCGTTCTCCGACTGATAGATCTGCAATCCGGCGGCGGGGTCCACGGGCTGGGCCTCGACGGGCGCCGCCGCCTTCAGGTCTCCGACCGGCGCGCCGACCGTCTGCGGCGGTTCGCCCGCCTCGCGTACGCCGGAGCGATAGAACAGCACGATGGCGATGACCAACAGGATCAGCACGATGGCGCTGATGATCAGCATTAGGGGCGCGGGCTTGGAGCCGCGCACCGGCTGGCGGGCGTCGAAACTCAACGGCGCGTCGGTCGGTGGGGCGTAGGCGCCGCGGTCGGGGTCGGACATCGAAGGCCTCGAATAGTCTCGGCCGGGTCGCGAATCGCGCCCGGTTTCGGGTCAGTCTACCGAAGGCGACCCGACTCCGAACCTTCGGGAACGGTTAGTTCCAGACGTCGAGGTGGAAAAGTCGGCGGTGCTCTTCGATGGCGAAGCGGTCGGTCATGCCGGCGATGTAGTCGCACACCACCCGGGCGCGGCCGGACTCGTCGCGGTTCTGCGACCGGGCGAACCATTCCGTCGGCAGGACGTCGGGCTCGGCCATGAACAACTGGAACATCTCGGCGAGAATACGGCGGGCCTGGCTACGAGTGCGGTTGACCTTCCAGTGGCGGTACATGCGGCTCATCAGGAATTCGCGCAGCCGCCCGAGGTCCTCCAGCATGTCGCGCGAGAAGGCCACAAGGGCGTGGTCCAGATTGCGCACCTCCTCTGCCGACCCAACCTTGGAGGCGCAGGCGCGACGATGAGTCTCGGCCATCACGTCCTCGACCATCGCCCCGATCATGCGGCGAACCGCCTCCAGGCGGGTGATGACCGGGTCGAGATCGGGGTACTCCTTGTACACGCCGGCCAGGATCGGGCCGATCAGCGGCACGTCCAGCAGCTCTTCCAGCCGGAACAGGCCCGCCTGCACGCCATCGTCCACATCGTGGTTGTTGTAGGCGATGTCGTCGGCGAGCGCGGCCACCTGGGCCTCGGCCGAAGCCCAGGTCCCAAGGCCAAGGTCGTACTCGGCGTCGAACTCGCTGATCGCCTTCCATGAGGGCCGGTCCAGCATGCCGGTCACGGGACCATTGTGCTTGATCACCCCTTCCAGGGTTTCCCAGGTGAGGTTGAGTCCCTCCCAACGGGGGTATCGGCGCTCCAGCTTGGTGACCACCCGGAAAGTCTGCACATTGTGGTCGAAGCCGCCGAAGGGCTCCATCCGCACCTGTAGCTCGTCCTCCCCTGCATGGCCGAAGGGCGGATGGCCCAGGTCGTGGGCAAGCGCGATGGTTTCGGCCAGGTCCGGTTCCAGCCCCAGCGCCGTGGCCAGGGAGCGAGCCACCTGGGCCACCTCAAGCGAGTGGGTCAGGCGGGTGCGGAAATGGTCGCCCTCGTGGGCCACGAAGACCTGCGTCTTTTCCTTCAGGCGGCGGAAGGCGGTGGCGTGGATGATGCGGTCGCGGTCGCGGGCGAAGGGGGTTCGCGTGCGGCTCTCCGGCTCGGCGACCTTGCGCCCCAGGGAGAGCGCGGCGTCTTCGGCGTAGGGAGCGCGGGCGACCATGTTGTCTCTGCGATTGACGGCCCCTTGGTGGAAGGCCTTGGCGAACTCATATAGGCAGGGCAAAGGTTTGCCAAAGTCATGACCACCAACGACCTGACCCTGTCCCCCGCCGCCGCCAGGCGGCTGCACGCCATCGGCGCCGCCGAGGGCAGGCCCATGATGCTGCGCGTCGCCGTCGAGGGCGGCGGCTGCTCGGGTTTCCAGTACCAGTTCGACCTGGTGGAACAGGCCCAGCCCGACGATCTGCGCATCGAGTGCGACGGCGCCGCGGCCCTGGTCGACGAGATGTCCCTGGTCCTGCTGAAGGGCTCGGAGATCGACTATGTCGACGAACTGGCGGGAGCGGAGTTCAAGGTCCGCAACCCCAACGCCAAGTCCAGCTGCGGCTGCGGCGTCAGCTTCTCGATCTAGCTAGTTGGCGGGCGTCGGAGCTTCGGTGAACGCCACGCCGGGCGGCTTCGAGAACAGCGACATGTCGGCCGGCAGGCCGGTGAGATATTGGTCGTAGCGGATCACCAGCCGGGTCACATCGCCCTTATAATAGGCCGCCGTATAGGGCCGGCCATCCCCCCGCATCAGGATCTCAATGCGGTCCTGGCCCACGCTGACCTGGTGGCGGGCCAGGCGCACGCCGTCCACCACCGCCTCCCCCTGCGGCTTCGGGGCGTAGGCATCGAGGAAGGCCTTCTCGCAACCCAGTTCCAGGGTCTGGAAGGCCGGCGGAGTGTCGCGCCACGAAAACAGCGGCGCGCGGATCTCCAGGACGGGACCGGGATCGATCGCATGCTGGCCGGTGTTCTTGGCCCGGTCGACGATCCAAATGTCAGGTTCGTTGACCACCATCATGCCCTGGACCCCGGTGACGGGATTGCGGGGCTCCTCAATCCGCGCGTGGCGCAGCGTCATGCGGTAGGAGGTCTTCTGCTGCGCGCCCATGGACTTCGGGTCGATCCCGGGGGTGACCCAACGCGTGACGATCTTGGCCATGCCGTCCGGCACGCAGGCCCATGCGGCCGACGGCGCGGCGGCCAGCAGGACAGCAGCGGCGGCCATCTGTCGAAACATCGCCATTCTCCGGCGCAGATGGGCCCGAGCGCCCATGATGCGCCCTCGAGCGTCCCGGTCCGTGAGGGAGCCGTCAATGCGAAACACCGTCTGCAAGTCGAATTGAGGCCGGGCGGCCTCGGCGGATGTCGGAGCCCGCAACCTCGTATTCGAAGCGGCTATTGGTCGCAGGACGGATCAGGCGTGCGCCGTGATTTCCCCCTCAACGGGTAAGCTGTGATCGTAGAATACTAACAACGCCTATTCTCCAATATGCCTGGAGTTGAAAACGACTCACGAGGTATACATTTCACGGTGTCAAGTTCTGGCCGATTCCTAATTCCTTCATATTCCGTCAATCTCGCGCCGTGGATATCCTAGCTATTGAATTGATCCGCGAAGTCGCGGGACGTCAGGAGCGAGGCTTTGACGGTGTCTACGGGGTCTAAGGCTGACGGTGGCGGCGGATTCGCAACCGACGCGGTTTGCAACCAAGGGCTCTATTTTTAGTTGATAGAATTGCGGATCTCGCCAAACGTGGGTGGTGAAGGTCCGCATTTCGCGCCGCAGACACGCTAACCCCCAATGGCGTGGCTGCACGAGGGGCGGCGAAGGACGCCGCCGGTCCGGGATCGGCGGCGTCTCCCTCCCCTCGCAATCAGTGTTCCTTCGGAGCGAAATGCCGCATGACCAGGCCCAGTGCAGCGAGTTGTCGAGAAAAGGCCAAGGTCGCCACAGCCAGGGCGGACGCGGCTCACGACTACGACACCATGCTGGTCTATGACGGGCTGGCTCGCGACTGGCTGAGCCTCGCCGCGCGATGCGAGCGCGAGGACGGCCCGGTCGGCGTCGACACCATCAACACTCACGTCGCCCTGCAATTGCGCCAGCGACGCTGCGAGATGGGCCTGAGCCGCGAGGACCTGGCCGACCGCTGTGGCGTTCCCGAAGACCGGATCGAGGAGTACGAGTCGGGCAGGACGGTCGTCTGGGCCGACTCGCTCTGGCGGCTCTCCAATGGCCTCAACCGGCCTGTCGACTTCTTCTATCCCAGCCGGATCGCTTCCTAGGCGCGAAGCCCCACGACCGCGCACCTTTGAATGGGCGGCCGACTCGTATCTGCTGGGGGCTGGCTCCAATCCAACCCACAGGCGCGTCCCCAATGACGGCGACATTTCTTGACTATGCCGCGCGTGGGAAGACCGCATGGTGGCGTTACCCTGTCGGCTTCGTCGTGGCCGTGCTGATCGCCATCGCCGTCGGCGTGGCGCTGTTGGTTCCCGCCCAGCTACTGGGTCTGGCGCCGAGCGACGTTACTGACGGTCTGCTCGACTCCTCACGTCCGGCGCCCTTTTTCCTGCTGAACGGCCTGATCTTCGGTTTCGTGCTGGTGGGCTTCGTCGTCGCCGCGCGCTGGTTTCATGGAAAGACGTTTGGCGACATCATCGGCCGCTGGAGCTGGCGCGGCTTCGGCGCCGGGCTCGGCATATGGACCTTGGTCGTGGCGGCGGCCGCGGCGATCGACTTCGCGATCGCGCCTTCCGGCTTCAGCCTCGCCGCGCCCCCCCAATGGCCCGTCATCGCCCTGGCGGCCCTGGCGGGGCTGGCGGTCCAGACCTTCGCCGAAGAGTTCGTGTTCCGCGGGTACCTGACCCAGGGCCTGCTCCTCGCGTTGAAGCGTCCTGAGGTCACCGCCCTGGTAAGCGGCCTGCTGTTCGGTGCGATGCACATACCCAATGGCGTGCCCCATGCGGTCAGCGCCACCATCACCGGGACCGCCTTCGCCTTCATCGCGATGAAGACGGGGGGCGTCGCCTTCACCAGTGGCATGCACCTGGCCAACAACCTGTTCGCCGCAGTGTTCGTGGTGTCGCGCGGGGACGCCTTCCGCGGCAGTCCCGGACTGGTCAGCCAGGACACGCCGCATCTCATGTGGTGGGACACCGGTGTCGGCGCCGTCGGCCTGGTCGCCGTGGCGTTCCTGGTCGCTCGATACCTCCAGCGCGGAGAGCCTGGCGGCGCCGAAAAAAGGTCTTAGCGTCGGCTCAGGAACCCAGGGGCAGAACGCCGGTTAGCCCACCCCAGACCGCGATGGCTCCGCCCACGGCGATGGCCACCCCATAGGGGATGCCCCGTCCGAAATCCCCCTGCCCGCGAAGCGTGAACATGGCCGCGGCGCGGCGCGGCCTCGAGGCCAGCGAGACGATCGCCATCGCTCCGCCGGTCAGGGCCGTGGCCAGGGCGAACAACGGCAGGTCGGCCAGTCCGACGAACAGCGCCACCGCCGCGAACAGCTTCACGTCGCCGGCGCCCATCACATTGACCAGATAAAGCCCATAGCCGACGGCGAACCCGATCGCCGCCGCGGCGAGCGAAGAGCCAAGGGTCGCGCCCCGATCCGTCACCGCCCAGACCGCGAATAGCAGGAGTGTGGACAACACCGCCGCGTTTGGAATCCGGCGCGCCCTAATGTCGCTGAGCGCGGCCCAGACCAGCAGGCCCGTCAGCAACGCCGCGACGCCATAGCGCAGGATTTCAGGGATCGACATTCGGCGCCGGCTTCTGCGCCGCCAGAGCGCGCACGACCTTCAGGTTCTCCGACGCCCGGCCATAGTACTCGCTCTTCAGGGTGAGGGCGCGTCCCAGGAGGTCCTCGGCCTTGGCGTAGTCGCCGCGCATTCCCGCGGCGAATCCGGCGTTGTTGAGCAGAGCCGCCTGATCGTCCGGCGTGCCGCCCGCGACCGCCCGGTCGTAGTCGCCGCGCAGGGCCAGCGCCAGGCGAAGATTGGTCCGCGCTTCGACGAGATCGGGGCGTTTCTGCAATGCCGCGACGAGGTCGGCGACCGCCTCGTCGCGTCGATTCTGCAGCAACCGCGAATAGCCGCGGTTGTTGTACACCAGGGCCGCGCCGCCCGACGCCGACAGGGCCTGTTCGTAGGCCGCACCCGCTTCGGCCCACTGGGTCCGGTTGTCGTACTCGCGCCCGAGCGCGTTCCAGGCGCGCCACGCCTTTGGATCCTCGGCCACTGCCCGCTGCAGGGTGATCATGGCTTCGGCGGACCTGCCGAGCAGCGACAAGGCCACGCCCTGCCCCTGCAAGGCCCGCGCCCGAACACCCACGTCGCCCTCGGCGGCGCGATAGCTAGCCAGGGCGGCGTTGTAGCGCCCCCGGGCGAGGTTGAGGTCGCCGCCCAACATCAGCAGACGCGCGTCCTTGACCCCGGCGAGCTGGGTTTCGTCCAGGTAGCGGCCGGCGTCGAGCAGGCGCTGCTCGTCGATCGCCCGCTGAATCTCGGCGACGGCCGCGTCGCTGACGGTGGGGGCGGGCTTGGCCGCGCGCGAGAGGATCCCCGCGTTCGACGCGCTCGCCGCCATGGTCAAGACCGCGACCGCGGTCAGCAGGAACGTGCGCATATCTAGTCTCCCCGAGCCGGACCGGCCGACTGAAGCCGTGGAAGCCACTTGGTCGCGTCCGCGCCCACCAGGACCCGGATGCCCTCGCAGGTTTCGGCGCAACTGATCATGTCCACCTGGCCCGGAAGGGTGCGGGCCAACGCGCGCGCCACCGTAAGGCTGCGCTCCGGATAGGTTATCGTGGTCCTGTCCTGAACCGGCGCCGCCCGCAACTGCGCCTTGGACACCGACCAACCCAGCCGAAGCAGGGCCTCGCGCAGGGGCTCGGCGCCGTTGGCGCGACCCGACGCGTCGGCAAGTTCAAGGGGCTGTCCGGCCAGGCCCGGCGACAGCCGGATCTCCGCGCCATGCGCGAACCCCAGCCGAACGACGGTCGGCTGGGTCGCCTGGGCCAGATGCACGGGCCGCTGTGGCGCGACGTCGAGCGTCTCGGCGAGCAAGGGGCGCGCGGCGGTGGCCTGCATCGCGACGGAATACGCCATGTTGCCGGCGACGATCGCGGAGTTGGGATCGACCGCCCTGGCCTGGGCGTAGTAGCGCGCGCTCAAGTCGAAGCGCCCCAGCTTGTCGTAGACCACTCCGAAGGCGTTGAGCACGCGGACATCGTCGGCCTTGCGGGCCCTGGCGCTCTGCAACAGGTCGAGCGCGCGCGCGTAGTCGCGCCGGGTGATGGCCGCCGTGGCGCTGGAATAGTAGCCGTCCTGCCGCGCCACGCTACGATCGACGGCGGGCTCGACGGGCTTGACGCCCACCCAATGGGACAGGCGCGGCAGGGCCGCGCACCCCGAGAGGCCGCCGAGCAGCGCCAGGGCGAGCGAAAGGGTCTGGAGGCGAGACTGGGTCATCGGTCGCCTATAGCTTGAGCGCGGGCCGCTTGCTGGCCCTTCAGCGCGGGCATGAGCGTCCGCGTCGTGTCGATCGCCGCTGGCAGCAACAAGGCCACGATGATCACGGGCATGAAGCAGGCGACGATGGGCAAGGTCATCAGAACCGGGATCCGCATGGCCTTCTCTTCGGCCTTCATATAGCGGCTCTCGCGCATTTCGACGGAATAGGTCCGCAGGCTCTGGGCGATGCTGACGCCCAGCACATCGGTCTGGATCAGCAGCGCGACGAAGGACTTCACGCTGTTGACGTTGACCCGGTCGGCCAGCGCGCGCAGCGCGTCGGCGCGGCTGCGCCCGGCTCCGAGCTCGTCGGAGAGCGCCTTGAACTCCTCGGCGATACGGGGATGGGACTCGCGCACCTCCTGCGCCACCCGGACAAAGGCGGCCTCCAGGCCAAGCCCGGCCTCGACGCAGACCACCAACAGATCGAGGGCATCGGGGAACTCGTGCTCCATCTGCTCGCGGCGCGTGGCGCCGCGGCGGTCGACGTACGACTTCGGCGCGATCAGGCCGATGGCGCAGAGGAACAGCGGGAAGACGACGGCGCCCAGTCCCGATAGGGGCCGACCCACCAACGGCAGGCCCACCACCAGCAGCATCGGCAGCCCGATGGCCAGGGAGAAGCGGCAGATCACATAGTAGATGGGGGCGGCCGGACTGTTGAAGCCTGCGAAGGCCAGCGCCCGGCGCAAGGCCTGGCTGTCCTTCGATCCCTTGGGCGCGGTCGCGGCCTGGACCCAGAGGAGGAAGCGGTTGCTCACTGTGTCGGTCCGGATCACCGACGAGGCGGCGGCGGCCGGCGCGGACGCGTCCTGACCCAGGCGGCGGCGAACGGTCAGGTACGCCCCGATGGCCCGCTGCAGGACGATCACCCCGCCGAACACCGCGGCGAAGGTGAGAATTTGAATGAAGATGTCGAAGGTCTGGGTCATGGGCGGCGCATCAATATTTGAAGTTGATGATGCGGTGGACGATCAGCCACCCGATCAAATAGATGACCCCGGTTATGAACACCACGGGCCAGAAGATCGGATCCGAGAACTTGTCCAGATAGACCCTGGGATGGACCAGGAGTTGAAACCCGACCATCCCGACGGGCAGGACGCTGAGCAGGACGGCCGAGGCGCGCCCCTCGCTGGCCAGGGACTTGACCCGCATGCCCAGCGTGTGGCGGCCACGCATGACGCGCGCGAGGCCTTCCAGGATCTCGGCCAGGTTGCCGCCGGTCTCGGACTGGATGCTGACGGCAACCGCGAAGAAGTGCCCATCGGGCGATCCCGTCCGCCGCGCGAAATTGGCCAGGGACTCCTTGAACTCGACGCCATAGGTGGTCTCGTCGACGATCAGGCCGAATTCAGAACCCACCGGGTCGCCCAACTCGTCGGCGGCCAGTTGCACGGCCGAAATCACGGGGTGACCGGCCCGCACGGCGCGATTGACGATGTCGAGGGCGAGCGGAAGCTGTTCCTCGATCTTCCTGATGCGGATGTTTCGCAGACGGCGAATCCATAGGAAAACGCCGAGCGCCGACAGGCCGCAGGCTCCGACCATCGAAAGCGCGCCGCTGACCAGCAGGCCTGACCCGCCGCCGGAACTGGCCAGGCTCAGCGCGAGCAGCCAGAGCGCGCCGGCGATCCCGCCGGCGATCGCCAGCAGGTGGATCGGAAGGATCGAGAGCCCGGCCTGTCTCAGATAGATCTCCACGCGGGCGTGAAGGTCGATCAGACGCGCACTGCGCATCCCAGGGGTGGCCGCCCGGCGCACGAGGGAGGAATAGACCTCGTCGCGGCTCATGCCCGCATCGAGCATGGTCAGGCGGCGGTTGACCCGCCGGGCGCGGTCGCCCGCGGAGAGGAAGACCCCGGCCAAGGTCTGGACCAGCACCACGACAGCGATGAAGGCCAGGACGTAGACCAGCGGGTTGGAGACCGAGGGCATGGGTCAGACCGACTTTCGTCCTGCCGAAAACACCATGTGCGGCATCTCGATGCCGCGCGCGGCCAGGGCGTCCAGGAACCGGGGCCGGACGCCGGTCGTCTCGAATTCGCCCGCGACGCCGCCACCGACGGCGCGGCCTTGGCGACGGAACTTGAAGATCTCCTGGGTGGAGAGCACGTCCTCCTCCATCCCGACGATCTCGGTGATCGAGACCACCCGACGGCCGCCGTCGTCCATGCGTTCGACCTGGACCACCACGTTGATCGCCGAGGCGATCTGCTGGCGGATCGAGCGCGGCGAGATCTCGAGGCCGGCCATGCCGATCATCTGCTCGAGCCGCGAAAGCGAGTCGCGCGGGCTGTTGGCGTGGACGGTGGTCATCGAACCATCGTGCCCGGTGTTCATGGCCTGCAGCATGTCAAAGGCCTCGCCGGCCCGGACTTCGCCGACGATGATGCGGTCGGGCCTCATCCGCAGGGCGTTGCGCACCAAGTCGCGCTGGGCGACCTCGCCCTTGCCCTCGATATTGGCCGGGCGGGTCTCGAGGCGTCCGACGTGCGGCTGTTGCAGCTGGAGTTCGGCCGAGTCCTCGATGGTCACAATCCGCTCGTAGTCGTCGATAAACGCCGACAGGGCGTTGAGCAGGGTGGTCTTGCCTGAGCCCGTGCCGCCGGAAATCAGCACGTTGCGGCGCGCCTTGACGATGGCCTGCAGCACCTCGGCCATCTCGCCGGTCAGGCTGCCCAGCTCGATGAGCCGCGCCATGTGGATCGGGATCTTTGCGAACTTGCGGATCGAGACCAGCGGCCCATCGACGGCCAGCGGTGGAATGATGGCGTTGACGCGGCTGCCGTCGGCCAGCCGCGCGTCGACCATCGGCTGGGACTCGTCCACCCGTCGCCCGACCGCTGCGACGATCTTATTGATGATGCGCACGAGGTGGCGGGTGTCCTGGAACTGGACGTCAGTGCGCTCGAGCCGCCCGTGCCGCTCCACATAGACCGTGCTGTGGGTGTTGATCAGAATGTCGCTGACCGACTCGTCCTTCAACAGCGGCTCTAGCGGCCCCAGGCCCAGCAGCTCATCCAAGACATCCTCGATGAGCTGGTCGGTCTGGTTGAGGCTCAGGACCCGCTTTTCGTCGGCCAGCAGGGCGCTCACCGCACCCCGGATCTCAAGCCGCAGGCTCTCGCGCGGGGTCTTGTCCAGCAGGCTGAGGTTCAACAGCTCGATCAGGCGCTGATGGATACGCACCTTCAACGCCGTGGCCCCTTCGATGGGGGTGACCCGCGGCGGCCCGGCGAGGCCATGGCCGGCTGTCGTGGCGGTGTCGGTGGGTTTCCAGAGCATGTCGCCTACCGCCTGCTGATGGCGGCCATGACGGCCGGTCGGGTGACGGCGACCTTGGCGGCGAGTTCGCCGATCACCTTTTCCAGCTTCGTGCCGCGTTTCACCGCGGCGAGCTCCAGCCCCTGATTGATCGCCGCGGTCATGGTCCGACGGTCTTCGGGGATGACGACGTCGAATTCGCGGCCCAGGGCCCGTTCGGCCGCCTTCATCGAAACCGAAGCGGTCTGGTCCGACGACAGGCTGTTGCAGACCAGGGTCAGCGGCCGGTCTTCCAGGCCCTGCGACGCCAGGATGCGAAGCTGGCGTTTGACCAGCTGCATGTGCGGAACCGACAGATGAGTGATCAACACGATCCGGTCGGCCTCGCGGAGGATCTGATTGGTCCAGACGGTCCAGACGGACGGCAGGTCCACCAGGGTCAGCGCAAAATCGCGCCGCAGGCCGGACAGCAACGCATCTATCTGGGCCGGAACGAGCGTCTCCAAAGCCACGATCTCGCGCGGCGCGGCCAGCAGGCGCGCGCCCGACCGGTGTCTCGCCAGGGCCGTTGCGAACGGCGTGTCGGACAGGTTCGCGCCCGAGCTGAGGCAGTCGGCGATGGTCACGGCGTCGGGCAGATCCATATAGACCGCCGCGGCCCCGAACTGCAGATCCAGGTCGGCCAGGCAGACCTCTCCTGCGCCGCGGGCGGCGATCAGGGTCGTCATCTGGACGCCGAGAGAGGTGGCGCCCACGCCGCCGCCGGCCTTGAGGAGCGCGACGACCTCCCCCCCCTTGCGTCCGGGCCCGGCGCTGGACGCGCCGCCAGTCAGCAGCCGCTCAAGGCTGAGCGCCAGCGCCGGCTCGCTGACCGGCGAAGTCAGCACATCGGCCGCGCCGGCCCGCATCAGGCGTCGTGTGGTCGTGACGTCGGCGTCGCGCAGGACGACGACGGTCTGAACGCCCGAGACCCCCGCGCCGAGCCGCTTGACCGCGGCGTCCACCTCCGCGCCGGAGGTGGCGGCGACCGGCACGATCAGGATGCTGAGGCCGGGGGCGATCCGGTCCGGCCAAGTCTCGCCGGCTGACTCGAAGGCGACGTGCGGGAACAGGGCGGCGACCGATACGAAGCGCTCCGCGCCACCGATGGCGCCCTCGACCACGCCGACACGCTGCACCTGACCACTCCCCTGGCGTCCCTCCACACCGGAGGTGAAACTTCTAAAAACCCTCGGCAGATCAACCATCTCGACGCATTCCCGGTGGAATTCCGCGATGACCTTGCAGGACAGTTCGCGCGACCTGCGGGAGAACCTGCAAGCTCTCGGCCAGACCGTGGCGCGACTGCAGAACCCGGATGTGGCCGCCGCGTCCCATGGCTACTTCCCGAGCGGGGCCGCCACGGCCGTGGCGCTGATGGTGGAGGCCGTCGCCGAGGGCGGCGTGACCTTGCCCGTCCGGTAGCGTTCCTGGGCCAGGCCGACGCGCGCGCCGTTCGAACCCGGCGCCGGATCGCCCCGGTACCTGGCGTCCGGATCGGCGATCTGGGCCACCACCGCCTGGCGCACCGCATAGCCGAAGTCGTCGCTGAGATGGACCTGACTCTGCACGCAACCGCCGAGCCCTGCGCCCAGCACCGCCGTAACCGCCAACAGCTTCACAACGCTCATCGTACGCTCCCTAATAGAGGACATGGCCGTGGGCTCCCTCGACGCCGCCCTTGGTCGGATCAGCCGACATCAGGGCGCGGTCTTCGGGGCGGACGCGCGCGCCGGCGCCTTGCTGCGAGCCGAAGAGGAACAGTTCAAAGTCGGAGGGCGGCACGAAGCTGTCGCCGGGCGCGGCGACCTGGCCGCGGCGCGGCGTCACCAGGTGCGGCGTAACCACGATCACCAGTTCGGTCTCCTCGCGCTTGTAGCCGTTTGAGCGGAACAGGGCGCCGAGGATCGGCATGTCGCTCACGAAGGGGAAGCCACGCATCTGGCTCTGGTAGTCTTCCTTGAGCAGGCCCGCGATCGTGAAGGACTCGCCATCGCGCAGCTCGACGGTGGTGCGCGCGCGGCGCACCTTGATGCCCGGGATCTTGATCGTGCCGAGGTCGATGGAGACAGTCGGATCGATGCTGGAGACCTCCGGATTGACCACCAGGTTAATCAGGCCGTCCTTCAGCAGGGTCGGTGTGAACGCCAGGGCCACGCCGAACTGCTTGAACTCCACCGTGATGGTCGCCGCCGCTCCATTGGTCCCGCTCTGTTGCGCGACCGGGATGGGGAACTCGCCGCCGGCCAGGAAGCTCGCCGTATCGCCCGACATGGCCACCAGGTTCGGTTCGGCCAGGGTTCTGACCAGGCCCTTGGTCTCCAGCGCGTCGAGCAGCACTTCGAGATTGCCGTTGTAGAGGGCGGCGACCGCCCCGAAGCTCTCGACCAGCAGACCACCGTTCAGGACGTTGGTGTCGCCGGTGAACACCGACACGTACGGGTCGTCGCCGGACCGGCTGGCGCCGCTGCGCGGGCCGAGGGCGGGGTCCCAGTTGCTGCGGTTGACGTTGAGTTTCAGCCCCTTGGCCGTCGAACGCTGCATCTCCACGAAACGCACGGACAGCATGACCTGCTGGGTGCCCTCCACGCCCAGCATGTTGACCACCTTGGTCGGGGCGTAAGACTCGGCCAGAGCCAGCACCTGTTGCAGAGCCGCGGGGCTGGTCACCGTGCCGGACACCACCAGCGACTGGTTGGCCGGATGGATGGCGATGTCGCGTTCATTGGGCAGGACGTCGTGCAGGCGGTTCTTGAAGCCTTCGATGTCGGCCGACACCACGACATTGGCCGCCGCGATCAGGCGCTTGCCGGGCCCATAGACGGTGAGCGCCGTGGAGCCGAGGGCCTTGCCGACCACGTAGATCGAGCGCGTCGAGAGCGGCAGGACGTCGGCGACCTCAGGGTTGGCGATCATCACGTCGCTGTAGGGGGCCGGCAGTTCTATGACCTGCGACTTCCCGGCCGCGACAACGACCTCGACGGTGGTCGGGGCGTCATAGCTGCTTACTGGGCTCATCTGGGCCAGGGCCGGCGCCGCGGCGCCAAGGGAGAGGAACGCCGCGATCGCCGCAACCTGCGCGAACCTCCCGGACTTTGCTGTTCTGTTCACCTTGGTCCCCCCAAGAGCGCCCCTGGGGGCGCGAAATCGACACTAGACGGCGCGCATTCCAACGGCCGTTCAGAACCCTCCGACCACCGCGTAGCCGGAGGTCACAACACCACGCGTGACCCGCACTTCAGGCTGTTTGGCCACGGGCTTCGCCGCCCCCGCCCCGCCTGACCGCCGCGCGGCCGGAGCCTTGCGGACGCCGAAGCCGAGGTCGGAGACCGTTGTCGCACGCCGGGTCAGCACGCCGTCGTCGGAGATCTGGCGCAGCGCGAGGGAGACCTGGCCAACCGCGAGGCCGAGCGAGATGGCCTGAGCCTGGTCGGGCGTCACCTCGACGGTAACGGCCTTGGCCACCAAGGGCTTGTCGGCATCCTGATCGCTGGTCTGGTCGACGCCCAGGACCAGCGCATTCTCCGCCAAGACCTGGGTGACAACGGTTTCCGCGTCACCCTTGCCCACGGGCCGGGTGACCATGACGTCAACGCGGTCGCCGGGCAGAATGAAGCCGCCCACGCCCGCAACGTCGTTGGATTTGACGCTGACCGCGCGCATGCCCGGTGTCAGGGCGCCGGAAAGATTGACCTTGCCGCCGGGACCGCTGAGCTTGGCGGTCAGAACCGGCTCATTGGGACCCATGGAGCGCAGGGTCGTGCGCGCCGCCGCGCTCTTGCCCGTGAGTTCGTCCACGGTCTTGAACGCCCCGGCGGGCACCGCGTCCTTAGGATAATTGACGGTCTTGAGCATGGCGGGCTTCAGCTCGACGCCACGCTCGATCTGTAGCGCGGCGACGACGACGGGCGTCATGCCGGAGGCGGCGCTATCGGGGCCGCCCGCGCGTTGCGATGTAAGGACACCGCGCACCATTAGAACGGCGATCAAGCCCAGGAGCAGAGCGACCGCGAGTGACGCAATCGTGCGTATAGGCATCGCTGACCTTCCTACAGAAGGATAAAGACGCTGCAGCCTAGCCTATTTCCCGAGCCGAACCGGCCTGGGTTACCGAGGCTTAGCGAACGCTTGACCAAGTCGACCCGCCGACCGGAGATGGCCGGGCGGCGGGTCTGCTGGATAGGCTTAGAACACGCCGTCGATGATCAACGTCGCGGCGTCGAGGGCGCCCGCGATGGCGTCACCGAGCAGCACGGCCGAGGCGGCGATGGCGCTGCCGATGATGGCCAGGATGAGGACGTATTCGGCCGCCGAAGCGCCCGACTCGTCCTGCAGGAAAGCAACGAACTTGGTCATGGGATTGCTCCACTCGCATTCACATAGGGCCGCGTCCCCCAAGGTCGCGGCAATGATCAGGTGAAGTGTTCGGAACCCCCCGACCGCTACACCCTGAGCAAATTAATCCACAAGGGGAACGACCTGTAAACCTAAATGAATGGTTAACACCAAGCTTTCGATGAGAATTCGTCGCAATGCTCACCTACCAGGCGCACTACTCAAGATCGAATTCGCAATGTTAGCGAATGTTAAGGAAACGATGCGACGCTTTGTCGCGACCATTCGCGGCAGGGTGGCGCCTCGCAACCGTTTTCGTCTCAGAAGGCCGCAACCTTGAAAACTGTTAGAATTCAAGCCTTGTCGCAAGCGTCTCCCCACCCTCGGTCATAAATGATAGCTCCGACGGCGCCCGCCACTCCTGGTAGTGCAGGCTCTATTCAGCGTCGGCTCGACGACTTAAGCGTTGGCCAGACAAACCAACGAAGACTTGATCCGATGGAGTTCAGGCTCAGCGCGCCGCAGGCCAGCCAGCCGGCGCCGAGCGTCGCGATCGCTAGAAGCGCCACGGCCAGGATCTCCACGCCGGCCGCGTAAGACTGCATCAACAGCATGAATGGCGTGAAGGGCGGCAGATAAACAAGCCAGGCCAGGCCATCGGCGCCGCCGCCGGCGCAGGCCAGGGCCGCGAAGAAGACGGCAAGTAAAATGACGAACATCGGCCGCGCCAGGTTCTGGGCGTCGGCGTTGTCGCGCGCCAGGGCGCCGACCCCCACCGTCACCAATCCATAGAAAGCGAAAGCCAACACATAAATACCCAGGGCCCTCGCCATTTGAATCGGCTGACCGAAACCCTGAAGCAGCGACGCCGCAAGGCCGTCGGCACTTGGCGCCAGGCCGGCGAATATTGATGACGATCCCAACCATGCGACCAGGATCACCAGGGAGACGCCGCCAACCCCGGCCATCTTTCCAAACACGATATCCCAGGGGCTCGCCGCGGCGAGCAGGCTCTCCAGCGCCCGGTTGGCCCGCTCGCGGACCACCGCCTGCAAGAGCATTCCCAGCGAGCCGGTCAGTGTCATCCAGAGCATCATCACCAGGACGAGACGCGAGACCGAGCTCGGGTCGAGGCGCGGCGACGGGCGATCCGGGGCCAGGCGGATCGGCGCCCCACCCTGCTCCAGGATGCGCAGCACCTTCGTCCGCTCCGCCGCGGCCAGCGGGAAGTCCTGGCTGAACCGCGCCTCGGCGACGCCATCCGCGCCGCGGGACAAGGTCAGGCTGGCCGCCCGCGTGGGCGCCGACGGCGCCGCGCCGGCCGCCAGCAGGGCGGCGACCATGCACAGCGGTCCGACCAGCAGGGCGACCCAGAAGCTCACCGTGGCCGTGTAGGTCCGGAACTCGCGCCCCGCGATCAGCCAGACCGGCGGGGTCATGCCGCGCGCCTATGGGCGACGTCCCCGGCCGGGGCGGCCAGGTCCCAGAAGGCGCCCTCCAAGTCGGTCTTGATCGGCTCGAAGGCGAAGATCGGCACCGCGCGTTCGGACAAGGCGCGCAGCAAGGCCGGGTGGGTGACGTCGCGGGGCAGGACGACCCGCCAGCGCGTGGCGTCGCCCATCCGGGCGGACATCGGCCGGGCTTCCCCGCCGACCGCGAGGGCTGCGGCGACGAGGCCGACCTCGTCGGCGGTGACGACAATGGCCCCATGGGGCGCAGCGGCCGCGGCGTCGGCCAGCGGGCCCTCGAACACTGTGCGCCCGCCTCCCAGCATGACCACGTGGTCGCAAAGGCTTTCGGCGGCCGACATCGAATGGGTGGAGAACAGGATGGCGCCGCCTCCGGCGCGGAATTCGGCGAACAGCGACAGGATCTCGCTCTGCGCCACCGGATCGAGACCCGAGAGCGGTTCGTCGAGGATCAGGAGGTCGGGCGCGTGGGCCAGGGCGCAAAGGATCTGCACGCGCTGGGCGTTGCCCTTCGACAGTTCGCCGATCCTGGCGCGCCGGCGATCCCCCAGGCCGATCCGCTCCAGCAGGCGATCGGCCGCCGACAGGGCCTCGCGCTTGGTCAGGCCCTTCAGCCGGGCGTGGAAGGCGATGGCCTCTCTCGCCCGCTCGCGCGGAAACAATCCCCGCTCCTCGGGCAGGAACCCGACCCGGCGCCGCGCCTTGGGGCCCGCGGGTTCACCAAACAGGTCGATGCGTCCGACGTCCGGCGTCAGCAGGCCCAACACGCAGCGCAGCGTGGTGCTTTTGCCCGCGCCGTTGACGCCGATGAAGCCTGTGATGCTCCCGGCCCGCACGGACATCGAGACACAATCGACGCCGCCACCGCCCGCGAACCGCTTGGCGAGGCGCTCGACACGCAGGACGTCCAGTGTTTCCGAAGCGCTCACGCATCCATTACGCCGCGTTGGAGTTTAGCTTTTGCTAACGCTGGTTAAGAACCGCGCATCTGCCGAAACAGTCGTGCGTAGCCTATCGTCGCACCCTCATATTGCTGGTTGGCGGGACCGGTTAGTTGGGGTTTATTTCGCCCGTACACCGCCGGAGCGCCAAAGTGTCCCGAATCAAGCGCCTAGCGCCCTATTTCCTGGTCGGCCCGATCAGCGGACCGCTGCTGGCCGGCGTGGTGATCAACTATCAGGGCGGGCGCCCGGTGCTGGGTTCGCTCTACATGATCGTGTTGGCGCAATATGTGCTCCTGCTCCCGGCGATGACGGCGAAGCTGAGCCTGGCGCTCGTCTAGGTAGCGGTGACCGCCTGAAGTGGATACCGGTTCAGGCGCCCGTCAAGCTCTAACACTTTGAATTAGAGCCTTTTTGATCCTTTCGAGTGATTCCATTCGAAAGGAAAAGGCTCTAGCCCGCATAGACCGGATAGCAGGCGGACGCCGACAACGGGATCGTTGTCGAGGTCAGGCCTGTCGTGAAATCATAGTCCACCGAGCCGACCACCCGGCTTCCGCAGGCCTCCGTCGTCAGCGCGAAGGTCAGGCCGTCCGCCGGGCCGCGATAGCGCGCCTCCGCATAGGCCTGAAGCGTCCCGGCATCGGTGCAGACCGTGGTCTTGACCGAGGCGCAGCGGGCGGCGTCCTCCACCGCGAAGTTCAGGGTGGAGTAGACGTACATCATCAGGCCGACATTGATGGTCCCGATGGTCAGCAGGATCAGCAGCGGCAGGACCAGGACGAACTCGGCGGCCGATGCGGCCCGCTCGTCTCGCAAGATGGCCTTTAACGCCCTCATGATCAGCTCAATCGCATCCATGCGGTACGGGTGATCGGGGTTTCCAGCAGGCTCACCACGCTGACGGCGGGAAACACCGGCGTGTAGTCGAACGACACGGTCACCTGGATGTAGTCCGCCGGCTCGGTGGTGCTGCCGCCGATCACCGAAGCGCAGGTGAAAGGCGTCGGCTTGGTGGGCGGTGAACCGATCGTCCCCTCCGTACCCACCGGCAGAAGATCACCCGAACCGTTCACGCAGTAATAGTTCTCGACGGGTGAGCCCGCGACGACGGTGACATAGGAGCCCAGGGACGTGGACTGAGCGGCCGTGGTGATCGTTCCCGCCAAGTCGCCGCAGTTCTCCACCGCCGGCAGCTTGGAGCCTTCGTCGCAGGATGACCAGGCCGCCTGGACCGCCGCCTGGGCGGCGATCTCAAGCTGCATCTTCTGGAAGATATAGACGCCCACATCCACCGCGCTCAGCAGCGGGAAGATCAGCAGGCTGAGCCACAGCACGAACTCCGACGCGGCCGCGCCGTGGGTGTCGCGGAGGAATGTGGGCCTGGACCGACGCGCCGTCATTGGACCAGCGCCTGGCGGCTGTTGGTGCCCGGGATGGTCGGCAGGACCAGGCCCGCCTCCAGACAGTCGCTGGTGGCGTTGTTGAATACGGCGCCGGTTCCGCTGGCCAGGATCGTCCTGGCCACCACGCCCAGGCAGCTCAGGCCGCCCGAGTGCAGGTTGATGGCGCCGCGGATATCGAAGTCAGCATTGGGAAAGTAGATGAGGCCCTGGATATTCAAGGTCGGGTCGTTGCCGTGATACGTGTAGTTGAGCAGGTTCTTACTCCCGTTCAGGCGTTTGTCCTGCATCATGGCCACGCCGGAGAAATCACCGCTCGTCGGCGCGGCGATGTCCAGGGTCCCACTCCCTGTGAGATAGTGCTCGTAAGTGGTCGACCCGGTGTTCGTGGGCTCAAAGGCCGTGAAGATGATCGTCAGGCTTGCGCCGGGGGCGGTGCTCAACGTGAACCCGTTGAGGTTTAGCGAGCCGTTGTAGATCGCCAGGATGCTGTTGGCGGAATTCACGGTGACGTTGCCCGTGAGCGTGGTGTTTCCGCACTTCTTCACGGCTGAGCTGAAACTCGTTCCGGCAGCCAGGGTAGCGCCCAGATAAACCCCTCCGCACGTATCGTTCGGGATCGGCGGATTGGCGTTCAGGGCCTCGTAGGGGTCGGCCAGGGGCGCCACGCCGGGCACCTCGGTGTCGCCGCAGCTCGAACTGCCGACCGCGTAGCCGTAGTCGACACCGGTGTCCGACTGCGAGCCGTTGCAGACCGCGTTGCCGTTCGAGTGGATGTCGCAGCCGTCCAGGTCGAGGAACGGGCCGCCGTTGATCCGCACAGCGTTCCCTCCCCCCAGGCCGATCAGGCAGAAGCCCGTCGCCGGGCCGCGCGGCCGCGCGATCGCCACGGCCCGGACGAGTTGGGCGGCGGAGCCGTCGCCCGTGACGGAGTCACCGTCGAAGCCGACGATGCGGACCAGGCCGATCCGCGCCATGCGGGTGATGGTCACGCTGTAGCAATTGGTGTCGCCGTTGGGACAGGTCGCGGTGTTGCTGGCGGTCACGGTCGTGTCGGCCTCGCCGTTCACGAACCCGAACTCGGACGCCACCGACGCGGCCTCCGCATCATAATAGGGCGTCATCGCCGTCACGCAGGAGGCCTCGGAGGCGTCGCACCCGTTGGTCGCCGCGGCCAAGGCCGCGGAATCCGCCGCGTTCTGCATCGAGCGCTGCGCGAAGAACCAGCCGGAGGCCTCGGTCGCCAGGCCCAGGACGGCGATCATCGGAATGAGCATCAGGGTGAGCATCGGGCTGACCGCGCCACGCCGGTCGACCATCAGTCGCGTCAGCGGGCGGAACATTCGCCCGATCATCCGCCCCGTCCCTGCCCGTTCCCTGTTCATGACAGCCCGCCCGTCCCGCAGCCGACGCCGCAAGAATGGCGCCAAGCCAACACGAAAGTCTAGCACAGCTTACAGTTACGCTTTCAACTATTCGCAATCTCGATTCCGAAACAACCGCAGACAAATCACGAGCGATAATTTCTTAACGCAAAACTTAACAGGCAGCACACGACTGAACCTATCAGCGTATTCAGGGCATGATCCGCCACTGGAACCTAGCGTCGAGAGCCGATTTCACGGCACGCGTTGCAATCAGGCGGCGATTAGTCGAGGCAGAGCCTGTAACCCAGCCCGGCTTCAGCGATCAGGAACCGCGGCGCGGCGCCTTCCGGCTCGATTTTCCGCCGAACCTGCCAGGCCAGGACGCGTACATTCATGAAGTCTGCGTCGCTGCCGCGGCCCCAGATCGCCTCGATGATCCGCTCATGGGACACGATCGCGCCCTCAGCCTCCATCAGCAGTTGGAGGAGCTCCGTCTCCTTCTTGGAGAGGCGGATGGACTCTCCGTCGACGATCGCGCGGCGGGTGGCCGGGTCGATCTGAAGGCCGGCGGCCCGCGGCTGCTGGCTGGTCGGACATACTCGCGGCGGCCGCAGCGCCACGCGGATTCGCGCCAGCAATTCGCCCATGTCGAACGGCTTGGCGAGATAGTCGCTGGCTCCAAGGTCCAGGGCCGCGATCTTCTCTTTCTCGGACCCCCGTGCGGAGATCACCAGGACCGGCGCGCGGGAGATGGCGCGCGCCTGGTCGATCACCTCTTTCCCGTCCATGTCGGGCAGGCCGAGGTCCAGCAGCACGACCCCGAACTCATGCAGGATCATCTGCTCCAGGGCCTCCATGCCGGTCTTGGCGGTGAACACCTGGTAGCCGGCCTGGATCAGCGTCGAGCGCAGCATGCGCAGCAGCTGTTCTTCATCCTCGACGATCAGGATCTTCGCGTCGCTGCTCATTCGCCGGCCCCCGCCAAAGGCAGACTGATCGACACCACCAGGCCGCTTTCGCCATCGTCGCGATTGCGCGCCTCGACCGAACCACCCAACATTTTCACAAGACTCCGAGTGATGTAGAGGCCCAGGCCAAGACCCGGGGCCTTGGCGGCGTGGCTGCGGAAGAAGCGATCGAACATGCGCCCCTGGCTGGAGACCGGCACGCCGGGCCCCTGATCTGTGACCTCGAACACCATGTGGTGGCCGGCGCGGCGGCTGCGGACATCCACCAGAGATCCCTCTGCGCTGAACTTGATTGCGTTCTCGAGCACGTTGCCGAAGACCTGCGCCAGGAGCGCGCCGTCGGCCCGCACGGGGGCGGGATCGATCTTCACATGCAGGAAGCGACGCGAACCGCCGGCCTCGCCGAAGGTCTCCCAGACATCGTAGATCAGCGGCTCCACGCTGAGGTCGGTGAGCGTCACGTCGATCGAACCGGACTCCAGCCGCGCCACGCTCAGGAAGTTTTCCACATAGCGGTTCAGCCGGTTCGCCTGCTCCTTGATGATCAGCAGGAATTCACGCCGCGCGCCCCGATCGTGCTGTTCCGGCAGATTGAGGACACTTGTCACCGAGCCGAGGATTCCGGCGAGCGGCGAGCGGAAGTGGTGCGACACCGCGTCGAGCAGGATGGTCCGCAGGTGTTCCGTCCTGGCGACGAACTCCATTTCCGACTTCTCGACATTAAGCCGGGCGCGAACGAGCGCCGAGGCGCCCAGGTCGATCAGCGAGACCGCGACATCGTCGCCGATGCGCGCGCCGCCGCGGCCCTGCGGGAAGGCCCATTGGACATAACCGACATCACGGCCGTCGGCGGTGAGCGTCCGCGCCCGCCACTTGCTTCCCTGAGCCGGAAGGGGGGCGTTCGGGCTGGGAGGCGTCGGTCCGCCCGCCGTCCTCAGCACCACGGTCCTGGTCTCGTCGCTCAGGTGGACCATGCCGCCGTCGGCGATCTTGACCAGGCTGTCGAACAGGACCCGGCGGATCGCGCTCTCGTCGGCGCCCGCCGTCAGGTCTCGGCTTGCGGCGACCAGGGTCTCCAGCGACCGCCGCTGATGCGCCAGGCCGTCGGCGAGTCTGCCCACGCCCCAGCCGAAGGCGGCGAACGCGACCAGATGGAAGGCTATCTCGATGGGATCGGGCCTCAAGGCCGCGGCCTCCACGACCGGGAAGGCCAGCGCCGCGAGGATCGCCTGGATTCCCGCCGCCAGGCCGAGGCGCGCGCCGAGCACGCTGGCCACGACCAGCACCGATCCGAGCAAGACCAGGAGCGCGGCGGTGGCTCCGAAGGCGCCGCCCATGACCTGGACCGCGGCCCAGCCCGCGCCGAGCACCACGAAGGTGATCGCCGTCCGCCGGATCTCCTCGACGATCGGCTGGCGACTGGTCCTGGTCGCCTCCCGTTCGGCGCGATGGAAGAACGCCCCCAGGGCCGGGCCCGAGGCGTGGGCCGAAAGCGGTTGTCCCGCGGCCAGCAAGGCCTGGGCCGCATCGCCTCGCCGGCGGGAATAGTCAGTATAGGCGCCGGTGAAGATCACCACGCTACCAAAGAGCAGGAGCAACAGGCCCTGTTCGGACAAGAGGCCCGACGGGAGCAGGACGCCCCCCATGAGCAGCTTGAAGGCGACCAGCGCGCCCGCCCCGGCGAGCAGGCCATAGGTCAGACCGAACACGACGGCGATGACGAGAACCGCCGCCATCATGATCGCGCCGACGCGGCTGAGCTGCAGGTCCGTGAGCAGGGCCAACGAGATCGTGGTCGCCGAGGCCATGACGATCAGCGTGATCACGAAGCGCGCGATAGGGCTCTCGCGCGGCTGCGTCTTGGCATCGGCGCCGAACGGCTGCTGGGGCGAATCGGTCATCGGCCAATCCTTGCCACCGCGGAAACGCAAGACTCGCCCGGATTCCTTGATGAGTCCGTAAGCTCGTCGCCGCGCGGCGACTGCGCCGACCGGGTCGGCTAAGGCTGACATGTCGCCCTACCCAACCGCGGGCCGCAAGCCCCCAGACGCATGGCGCGGTCGCCGGCCGGATGATCGGAGCCTCGCAGCGTCACCGCCGCGAACAACCAACCGTCACTGGCACAGGCATTACGCATCGGCCGAAGACCCCGTCGCCCCAATATCCTTTAACAAGAGTATGAAATCGCTAGAATAGTAGCAATTAACGCCTGTTAAGGTTTTCACAACTCACGCGACTTGAGAGCGTATTGGCGGGTCACTTGATAGTGTTTTTCAATATCTCAGACCTATCCGTTTTGGGAATTCGCGCCATCGATCACGCCAAAGATAGTATCGGCTGCGATGAGAGCTTCATCTAACTGAGGCTTGGACGGGTGACGACACCGGAATCCCCCCGACGATTTCCGCCAAAAAGGCGCCGTGGGCGCTGAACCGGGCGTCCAGACATGAAGACGCCGCCGGTTGGGGGACCGGCGGCGCTTCGATAGTTTGACGATCGCTTAGGTTAGGCGACAGCCATCTTGCGGCGGCTGGAGCGCGCCATCGAACCGACGGCGCCGAAGCCGATGATCATCATCGCCCAGGTGGCCGGCTCAGGAACTTCCGAACCCCGGACGCCCCAGAACGCGAGGTGCGAGACGTCGTGCTCGATGCCCTTCTTGTTCACGAGGCCGGTGGTGGCCCAGTCGAAGGACGTCGAGGCGGTGTCCAGCTTGTAGAGCATGAAGCCGTCGGCGGCCTTCACGGCGAAGTACTGCACGAGGAACGGGGCCAGGTAGGTCCCGGCGTGTTCTTCGTCCAGCAGCGAGGCGTCGACTTCACCCGCCAGCAGCGAGCTGAGGTCCAGCAGCGGAACGGGCGCGGGCGCCTGGCCGTTGTAGGCGACGTCGATCGCTTCGGCGTCGTTGGTGTTGCCGTCGAACAGGCAGCTCGTGGATTCCAGCGAGCAGGGATCGGTCAGCAGGGTCACGGTATCGGCGGAGGCGGTCGTCGCCCCGCCGAAAATCATAGCCGTCGCGAATGCGGCGGAAACCAGAAGCTTATTCATCGGTACAGTCCCCAAGTTATAACGCCGCCGAGCTGGCGAACCGGATTGGCACAGCGCCCCACAGCGCGCCCCCATCTCGACGTTCCGGGAGCAAGTATCGTACCACTCCCAATTGAACAACCTGACTCAACCAGCGGTACCTCAGTCAATACCCAGAAACTTAATTTTCCTTAATATCTGAGTATTGTTGCGGCAATTTGAGAATTTTCTGCTCACGTCCGGACGGATTCAAGCCACCTAGTCGGGTGTTCGACACGGGCGCCATCGAGCCGACGTGGGGACCGAGCGCGGTCGTTGCGCTCCCCTCGAACCAAACCTGGCGCGCTGGCGAACATCGGCTTGCGCGTGTCGCCGCCAGGATGGATTCAGGAAGCAGCCAGTTTGTGAGTCTCGTTGGGACGGCGCCGGTTCAAGAGGGATCGCTTTGAAAATCGCCACCTGGAACGTCAATTCGGTGAACGCTCGCCTGGAGACGGTGCTGCGCTGGTTCGAGGAGGCCGCGCCGGACGTCGCCTGCCTGCAGGAGATCAAGTGCGTCGACGAAAAGTTCCCGGCCGAGGCCTTCGAGCGGCTGGGCTACAATGTCGCCGTCCATGGCCAGAAGTCCTACAACGGCGTGGCGATGCTCTCGAAGACGCCGCTGGAGGACGTCCGCAAGGGCCTGCCAGGCGAGGATGAGGACGAGCAGGCCCGCTATCTCGAGGCGGTGGTTTCCGGCCCGACCCCGGTGCGGGTGGCCTCGATCTACCTGCCCAACGGCAACCCCATCGACACCGACAAGTTCGGCTACAAGCTGCGCTGGATGGCGCGGCTGAACGCCCATGCCCAGGCGTTGCTGAACTACGAGGAGCCCCTGGCCCTGGTCGGCGACTACAATGTCATCCCTGAACCCCGCGACGCGGCCCATCCCAACAACTGGCTGGGCGACGCCCTCTTCCAGCCGGAGAGCCGCGGCGCGTTCCGGGCGCTGAAGAACCTCGGCCTGACCGAGGCCTTCATGGCCATCGACGGGTCGCCCGAGGCTTATACCTTCTGGGACTACCAGGCCGGCGCCTGGCAGCGGAACAACGGCATCCGCATCGACCACGCCCTACTCTCTCCCCAGGCCGCGGACCTGCTGCGAGCCTGCGTGATCCATCGTGACGTGCGCGGCTGGGACAAGCCCTCCGACCACGTGCCGGTGGTGATCGAACTCGACCTGTAGGCGGCCCATGGGCGCGATCGAACTGATAGGCGTCGCGGCCAGCCTCAGCCTCCTGGCGGGCTGGCGGCTCTATGCCTGCGTGGCCGCCGTCGGGATCGCCATGCGGATCGGCCTGCTGGACCTGCCCGACAAGATCGCCGCCCTGGACGTGCTGGCCAATCCCTGGGTGATAGGGACCGCGGTCCTGGGCGCGGTCGCCGAGCTGTTCGCCGACAAGGTCATGTGGCTCGACACCCTCTGGGACGGCGTCCACACCGTGATCCGGCCGCTGGGCGGGGCGCTGCTGGCCCTGGCGGTGGTCGACGCCTCCGATCCGGCCTGGCAGGTGGCGGTCTTCCTGCTGGGCGGCGGCGCGGCCCTGCTCAGTCACGGCGCCAAGGCCGGCGCCCGCGCGGCGGTCAACGCCAGCCCCGAACCGTTCAGCAACATCGCCGTCAGCACCGCCGAGGACGTGGCCAGTTTCAGCGGCCTGTGGCTGGTCCTGACCCAGCCGGGCGCGGCCATCGGCGTCGCCATGGTCATGGCGGTCCTGGTCGTGGTCCTGCTGATCGTCAGCTGGCGGATACTGGCCGCCCTGCGCCGCTGGAGGGCGCCTCGCATTTGAGGGCGTCATGTCGACGACTTCTCGCCGCGCTCGAACGCAGCTAGCCTGCCCGCATGGATGAACTCGCCCGGCTCTTGCTGCTGCTGGCGCTCGCGGGCGTGGCCGTGACGCTGCTGGGCTCGGCGGCCATCTGGTACATGGACGAGGCCCGTCGGGTACGGCGCGCCCTGCGCAATGTCCTGAAGGCGCCGCCCGAGGCCGTGGTCGTCGCCCGCGGCCGCGGCAAGGGGGCCGGGTTCAGCTTCTCCTCAGGCCTGGCGGCCGTGGCCTGGGACAGCGGCGCCTGGTGCCTGGTCTACCGGATCTACGAGCTGGTCGGGCTCGAGATCATCGTCGACGGGGAGGTCGTGGCCCGCGCCTTCCGAGGGGAACCCCGCAAGGCCCTGGACCACCTGCCGTCCGAGGCCGCCCGCGTCACCCTGCGGCTGGTGTTCGACGACCCCAACCATCCCGACTTCGCCCTGGACCTGTGGCTGGCGGGCGACGAGCTCAGGCGCAAGCCCTCCACCGCGGCGGAGGCGATCCAGGAAGCCAACCGCTGGCTGGCCCGCGCTGAGGCCATCCTTCGCCGCCCCAACGCGCCGCGCGCGCCAGAGCCGGTGGTGGCCGCGCAGCCTCAGCCTCAGCCTCAGCCTCAACCCGCCGCGCCACCCTGGGAGCCCGAGCCGCACGCCTTCGATGACGACGAACCGGCGCTCGACGCGGACGACGAAGAGCCCTTCGACGACGATCCCGAGCGCCGTTGACGGGTCACCGTCTCAAGCGCAGGTTCGCTTGACCTGAGAGGGCCCACCCATGACCAGCCTGCTCGCCGCCGCGGCGTTCTTCGTCCTGCTGCACCTGTTGGTCTCCGGCACCCGCCTGCGCGACACGATCACTGGGACCGTGGGACCTGGACCCTATACGGGGCTCTTCGCCCTGGCCTCGGTGGCGGGACTGACCTGGCTGGGCTTCGCCTTCGTCGCGGCGCGCGGCGATCCCGCCAACGCCGCCTACTGGCAAGTCACGCCGGCCACCCGCCAAATCCAGCTCGTGCTGCAACTCCTGGCCATGCTGCTCGTCGTTCCCGGCCTGACCACGCCCAATCCCACCAGTGTCCGCCAAGAGGGCGCGCTGGAGCGGCCCGACGTGGTCAAGGGCATGCTGCGCATCACCCGCCACCCGTTCCTCTGGGGCGTGGCCGTCTGGGCCGCGGGCCATCTGCTGGTCAATGGCGACCGGGCGAGCCTGGTGCTGTTCGGGGCCATGCTGGTCCTGGCCCTGTTCGGGACCTCCAGCATCGACGCCAAGCGCAAGCGGGCCCTGGGCGACACGTGGGACGCCTTCGCCGCCCAGACCTCCAACGTCCCGTTCGCCGCCATCCTGGCCGGCAAGCAATCCCTGAAGCTGGGCGAAATCGGCTGGTGGCGCATCCTGCTGGCTGTCGCTATCTGGGCGGCCCTGGCCTGGGGGCATCCCTACATGTTCGGCGTCGCGGCCCTGCCGTAGAGCCGCATGGCCTGGCTCGGCTCTCCTCCGCTCATCCCGGCGAAGGCCGGGACCCAGAGTCATCTGGAGCGCTTGGTGGGCTTCACCTGGGTCCCGGCCTTCGCCGGGATGAGCGGGATTGGATTGGTCGCGGCGCTTCCCTAGCCCAGCATGAACTCCACGCCGGCCTCGACGTGAGCCAGGGTCGAGTCCACGACCGGCAGCTCGATATCGTCCTGCGACAACAGCAGGCCAACCTCGGTGCAGCCGAAGATGACGCTGTCGGCGCCGGTCGCTTTGGCGATCATGGTCAGGGCCTGGCGTTTCGAGCCCGCGTCGACGACGCCCTGGCAGAGCTCGTCATAGATGATGGCGTGCAGGCGGTCCCGGTCGGCCTGGCCGGGAACCAACGCCTCGACGCCGTGGCCGCGCAGGCGGTCCTTGTAGAAGTCCTGCTCCATGGTGAAGCGGGTGGCCAGCAGCAGGGGCCGCGAACAGCCCCTGGCCCTGACCGCAAAGGCGGTGGCGTCGCCGATATGGATCAGCGGAACCTGGACCCGCGCCTCGATGGCCGCCGCCACCTTGTGCATGGTGTTGGTGCACAGCAGGATCGCCGCCGCCCCCGCGCCTTCCAGCCGCGCGGCGGCCTCGCCCAGGGCCGCGCCGGCGCCGTCCCAGTCGCCGGCGGCCTGCATCTGGGCGATGGGCGCGAAGTCCACCGACCACAGCACCAGTTGCGCCGAGTGCAGGCCGCCCAGCCGCGCGCGCACCTGCTGGTTCAGCGCCTGGTAGTAGGTCGTCGTCGACTCCGCGCTCATCCCGCCCAGGAGGCCGAGCGTGCGCATGGTCCTAGAGGTCCGCGTAGACGTGGGTCTCGGCCGCCGCGCCCGGATGGGTCAACGCGCCCAGATGGGCGGGACCGACGACCTGGGCGTACTTCCAGAGCGCGCCGGACTGGTAGTTGGTCACCCGCGGCTTCCAATCCTTGGCGCGGCGCTCCAGCTCGATGGGGTCGACCTCCAGATCCAGCGTCCCGGCGTCGGCGTCGATGGCGATGATGTCGCCGTCCTTCACCAGGCCGATCGGGCCGCCCATCTGGGCTTCGGGCCCGACGTGGCCGACGCAGAGGCCGCGCGTGCCGCCGGAGAAGCGCCCGTCGGTGACCAGGGCCACCTTGTCGCCGCGCCCCTGGCCGGAGATCGCCGCCGTGGTGGACAGCATCTCGCGCATGCCCGGACCGCCCCGGGCGCCCTCATAACGAATGACCAGGACGTCGCCGTCCTTGTAGTCGCCGGCCTCGACCGCGTCGAAACAGGCCTGCTCGCCGTCGAACACCCGAGCGGGGCCCCGATGGCTGCGGTGGGAGGTCATGCCGGCCACCTTGACGATGGCGCCGTCGGGGGCGAGCGACCCCCACAGCCCGACCACGCCGCCGGTGGGCGAGAGCGGGTTGGCGACCGGGCGGATCACCACCTGGTCCTCGCGCCATTTCACGTCCTTGAGGTTCTCGGCGATGGTCTTGCCGGTCACCGTCATGCAGTCGCCGTGGATGTAGCCGCCTTCCAGCAGGGTCTTCAGCAGCATGGGCATACCCCCCGCCTCGCCCATGTCCTTCGCCACGAACTGCCCGCCGGGCTTGAGATCGGCGATATAGGGGGTGCGCTGGGCGATCTCGGCGAAGTCGCGCAGGGTGAACTCGATGCCGCACTCATGGGCCATGGCCGGCAGGTGCAGGCCGCCATTGGTCGAGCCACCGGTGGCCGCGACCACGACGGCGGCGTTCTCGAACGACTTGCGGGTGACGATGTCGCGGGGGCGCAGCTGGGTCTCGATCAGACGCATCACCGTCTCACCAGAGGCCACGGCGTATTCGTCGCGGCTCAGATAAGGCGCGGGCAGCGAGGCCGACAGCGGCAGGGCCAGGCCGATGGCCTCCGACACGCAGGCCATGGTGTTGGCGGTGAACTGGCCGCCGCAGGCGCCGTCCGACGGACAGGCGTGCTGTTCCAGACTGCAGAGGTCCTCCAGGCTCAGGCGGCCGGCGGAGTGCATGCCGACACCCTCGAACACGTCGACCACGGTGACGTCCTTGCCCTGCCAGGAGCCCGGCAGGATCGAGCCGCCATAGAGGAACACGCTGGGCACGTTGAGGCGCAGCATCGCCATCATCATGCCGGGCAGGCTCTTGTCGCAGCCGGCCAGGCCGACCAGGGCGTCATAGCCGTGGCCGCGCATGGTCAGCTCGACGGAGTCGGCGATCAAGTCTCGGCTGACCAGGGACGAGCGCATGCCCTCGTGGCCCATGGCGATGCCGTCGGTCACGGTGATGGTGCAGAACTCGCGCGGCGTGCCGCCGGCGTTCTTGACGCCGACGCTGACCGCATGCGCCTGGCGCATCAGAGCGGTGTTGCAGGGGGCGGCTTCATTCCAGCAGGAGGCTACGCCCACGAACGGCTGGGCGATCTCACGGGTACCCAGGCCCATGGCGTAATAATAGGACCGATGTGGCGCCCGCGCGGGCCCCTCGGTCACGTGACGGCTGGGCAGGTTTGACTTGTCCCAAGTCCCGTCCGGCTTCCTGGTCATGACGACGCCTCCAACGAAGAGGCGTCTTCCCTAACGGTGGAGACCAGCGGCGCCAAGGCCCGCGCGACAATCCTCGTCGATTGAGCGAGGGCTGCGAGGTAGATATGACCCTTCGAATGGCCAAAACTACCGCCGAAGGGGCAGATTATTGTGTTCGCCTATAGCGCCTGGTCGATCGCGCCGGTGATCTCGTTGTCCAGAGGCTCGGTGCGCGGGCCGAAGGCGCGGATCAGCTTGCCGTCCTTGCCGACCAGCAGCTTGTGGAAGTTCCACACCGGCTCGGCCGGTTCGCCCAGGGTGTCCTTGGCCCACTTGTAGAAGGGGTGGGCGTCGTCGCCCTTCACGTCGGTCTTCGAGGTCATGGGAAAGTCGACCGCGAAGTTGGTCATGCAAAAATCGGCGATCTCGGCGTCCGTGCCAGGCTCCTGGCCGGCGAACTGGTTGCTGGGCACGCCCAACACCACCAGGCCCTTGTCCTTGTAGTCCGAATAGAGCTTCTCCAGCCCTTCGTACTGCGGGGTCAGGCCGCACTTGGAAGCGGTGTTGACCACCAGTACGACCTTGTCCTTGAACGTGGTCAGGGGCAGCGGCGCGCCGTCGATGGAATTGAACGAGAAGTCGTAGGCGTCTTGGGCCATGGCGCGGCGCTCCCTGGAGGTTTTCACCAGCCTATCGCGCTTACCTGGCGTCCTCCAACGCCTGTTCGACGGCCAGCGCCAGATCGAGCGCCCGGGCCGCCTCCTCCGCCGTCACGATGGGCCGCGGGGCCTCCCCGCGCACGGCGGCCAGGAAGCCCTCGACGCTGGTGGCGAGCGTGTCCTTCACCGCCGGAGTGTCGGCATAGTCGGGATTCAGCGGGAAGCCGGTGGTGTTGCGGAAGGCCCGGGTGACGAAGTCGATCTCCACCTCTCCCGAAGGATAGACCAGCTTCATGGTCCGCTTGCGCGCCAGCTCCATGCGCGAGGAGTCGAAAATGGCGGTGAAGCCGTCGTCGAAACTGACCTCTGCGCGGGCCCGGTCCCAGCCGCCGGAAAAGTCGATCTTGCCGTCGCCCTCTACCGCCATGGGCTGGGCCGTCGACAGCGACAGGGCCAGGTCCAGGTCGTGGATCATCAGGTCCAGCACCACCGAGACGTCCAGGCTGCGCTCGGACGGCGTGCCGTGGCGCACCGACTCCAGCCGCAGGGGCTGCTCGGGGATGTCGAACAGGCCCATGGCCTGGAACACCACCCGCTCCTGGTGGCCGCAGGCGATGACCAGCTTCCGCTTGGCGGCTTCGGCGATGATCTTGTCGGCGTCGGCCAGGCTGATCGCCAGCGGCTTTTCCACATAGATCGGCTTGCCGGCCGCCAGCGCCGCGAGCGCGCCCTCGGCGTGGACGCTGGCCGGCGAGGCGATGGTGACCACGTCCACGGCCTCCAGGAACTCGTCGATCTTGTAGAAGGCCCGTCCGCCCAGGGGCACGGCCAGGGCCGCGGCCCGATCCGGATGGTGGGTGTCCAGCACCGCCGACAGCACCGCTCCCGGAGCGCCCGCATACTTGCGTGCATGGTGGCCGCCGAACACGCCAGCGCCGATGACGCCGCCTCGCAGGGGTTCAGCCATGGGACTCGCTCCGAAAATCGCTCGCTGCGCGCCTAACACGCCGTTGTGGGTCGACGCCACACGGCGCTTTGTCTTAAACATCCGTTTGAACGCCGCTTACGGTGTAAGGAGACGCCCCCCATGACGACCTCGCGTGAGATCCGCCTGAAGAGCCGCCCTGTTGGCCTGCCCACCGCCGACAACTTCGAACTGGCCACGGTCACCCTGCCCGATCCGGGACCCGGCGAGGTCCAGGTGCGCAACACCTGGATGACGGTCGATCCCTACATGCGCGGCCGCATGAACGACGCCAAGAGCTATACCCCGCCCTTCGCCCTGGGCGAGGCCATGCAGGGCGGGGCGACCGGCGAGGTGATCGCCTCCAACGATCCCGCCTTCAAGCCGGGCGACGTGGTGCAGAGCTTCTTTGGCTGGCGCGAGGCCTTCAACGCCCCGGCCGCCGCGGTCCAGAAGCTCGACACCTTCGGCCTGCCGGTCCAGGCCTTCCTGGGCGTCGCGGGCATGCCCGGCATGACCGCCTATGCCGGCCTGCTGCGGGTCGCGGCGATGAAGGAGGGCGACGTGGTGTTCGTCTCGGCGGCCTCGGGCGCCGTGGGCTCGGTGGTCTGCCAGATCGCCAAGCTCAAGGGCCACAAGGTGATCGGTTCGGCCGGCGGGCCGGAGAAGACCGCCTTCCTGCGTGATGAACTCGGGGTCGATGTGGCCATCGACTACAAGGCCGAACCCATCGTCGCGGCCCTGGAACGCGCCGCGCCGGAAGGCATCGACGTCTATTTCGAGAATGTCGGCGGCGACCATCTGGTGGCGGCGCTCAACTCCGCCAACCTCAAGGCCCGCTTCGCCATGTGCGGCATGATCTCGATGTACAACGAGGCCACGCCGCCGCCCGGCCCCGCCAACATCTTCCTGACGGTGGGCAAGCAGATCCGCATGGAGGGCTTCATCGTCTCCAGCCACTACGACATGCAGCCGGCCTTCCATAAGGAGCTCGCCGACTGGCACGCCGCCGGCAAGATCAAGTGGCGCGAAACCATCATGGAGGGGATCGAGAAGGCGCCCGACGCCTTCCTGGCGCTCTTCTCGGGTGACAACTTCGGCAAGATGCTGGTGAAGCTCTCCTAGTTTCCCAGGCTACGGCCGCTTCCGGCGTTGGCCCGCCGGAAGCGAGCCGCTACAAGCCGCGGGTACCCTCTCGCGGAGCTTTCCGGTGTCTCGTCTCTTCAGCGCCTATGTGATCGTCGACTGGAGCGCGGCCGCCAAGCCGTCGACCGGGCCGGATTCCGTCTGGATCGGGGTGATGAAGCGCGATGTGCGCTTCCGCCTGGCCTATGAGAGCCACAACCCGGCCACCCGCGCCGAGGCCGAGAAGAAGCTGGCCGAGATCCTCGACGACCTGAAGAAGCGCGGCGAGCGGGCCCTGGTGGGCTTCGACTTCCCGCTGGGCTTTCCGCGCGGCCTGGCCGCGGGCCTCAACCTGCCGGGCGAGGCGCCCTGGCGCGCCGTCTGGGATCAACTCGCCAAGATGGTCACGGACAAGCCCAACAACGTGAACAATCGCTTCGGCGTTGGTTCGGAGATCAACCGCCGACTGACCGGCGGACCCTTCCCGTTCTGGGGCTGTCCGCCCAAGGACGCCCTGACCACCCTTCAACCCAAACGCACCAAGGCGCATGGACCCGGCGACCTGCCCGAGTTCCGCCACGCCGACCTTGCCGCCAAGGGCGCTTCGCCGATCTGGAAGCTCTATTACAACGGCTCGGTGGGCGGCCAGGCGATCCTTGGCATCCCGGCGGTCCGGCGCATGAAGCTCGCCCGTGGCGACGGTCTTCGGGCCTGGCCGTTCGAGACGGGATTCAAGACCCTGACCGAGGCCGACCTGGCCGGCGTCGAGGTGGTGGTGACCGAGGTCTATCCGTCGATCTTCAAGGCCCAACCGGTGCTCGGCGAGGTCAAGGACCAGACCCAGGTGCGGGTGACCGCCGAACACTTCGCCAAGCTGGACGAGGCGGGCAAGCTGGGCGCGATCTTCGGACCCTCCAAGACCGCCGCGGCCGACGTCGTGCTCGACGCCGAGCGTGAAGAGGGCTGGATTCTGGGCGTTCCGGCCTAGGCGATCTCCGCCGCCTTGGCCGCCGACGCGCGGCGCTCCTCGTAAGGGGCGCTGCGCAGGGATTGAAGCCACATGGGCCCCCAGACGGCGAAGGCTCCGGCCGCGTCGGCCGCCAGGTCGCCGAGGCTGACGCCGCGCCCGACCACCATCTGCGCGATCTCGATCGAGCCCCCCATCAACGTGGCGGCGAGCGCGATCTCCAGGCGGCGGTTCTTGCGGAAGGCGGCCATCATCAGGGCGGTCAGGCCGTAGAAGGCGATGAAATGCGCCGCCTTGTCGGCGGGCACGAAGGCCTTCTCCACGCCCTGGAACGGGCCGACCATGCCGACGACGCAGACCAGGCCTGCGGCGATCAGGAGGAACCGGGCGGCGTTCTGCGTGGACGGGACCATGGCCCAGTCCTGACAGATCGCGATGAATCGATCGTCAAAGCGGCCGGCGGCTGAGCTGCCAAAACCGGGCGCTGAGTAGCCCGGCCGACAGGAACGAGGCGCCGACCACGCCCCAGACGATCCCGTTGAGGCCCAGGCCCATGGGGATGGCCAGCCACCAGGCCAGCGGCATCATCACGAACACATAGCTGGTCAGGTGGGTGAAGGTGGGCAGCCAGACGTCGCCCCGCGCCCGCAGCGCCTGGGCGATCACCACCTGCAGGGCGTCCACCAGGAAGAACAGGCACGACAGCACCAGCGCGGCCGAGGCCATGGCGATCACGCGCGGATCGGAGGTGTAAGCCTGGCTGATGAGCCCGGCGGCGGGCCAGATCACCAGCGAGATCAACGCGCCGAAGACCGCGGTCATCGCAAAGCCGATAAGGCCGCCGCGCACGACGCCCGCCCGGTCGCGCGCGCCATAGGCGCGTCCGACCATCACCGCCGTCCCGGTCGACAGCCCCAGCGGGACCATGAAGACCAGGGCCGCCACGTTCAGCACCACGGCCCAGGCGGCCACCGTCAGCCCGCCCATCCAGCCGGCGAAGATGTTCATTGAAGCGAAGGCAGCGACTTCGAAGAAGTTGGAGGCGCCAGCGCCATAGCCGATGCGGCGCTGCTCGTGCTCGGCGGCGCGATCGCGCTGCGGCTTGTCGAACACGCCGAGCGCGCGGCTCTCCTTCATCATCAGGATGAAGACCAGCATGGCGATGGCCAGGAAGGTCCGCGCCCCGGTGGTCGCCCAGGCGCCGCCCACCGCGCCCATGGCGGGCAGGCCGAAGGTCCCCGGGACCAGCAGCAGCAGCAGGCCAAGGTTCACCGCGTTGGCGATCCACATCATCACCGCGCCTGGGCCCGGCCGGCCCAGGCCCTCCAGCCAGAAGCTGGCGGCGACGCTGAAGGCGTAGCCCGGCAGGGAGAGCGCGAAGATCAGCATGGCGCGGCTGGAGCCGTCGGCCAGGTCGGTCTCGAGCCCGATGGCGTGCAGGAAGGTCGGGCCGACCAGGAAGGTCACGACCATCGAGACCATGCCGATCCAAAAACTGTAGGCCAGGCCACGGCGCAGGACCGCGCCGGTGATCTCCCGCCGGCCCTCGCCAGTCGCCCGCGAGGTCATCACCTGGACGCCGGTGAGCAGGCCCACGGCCATGGTCACCACCACGCTGGTCGGGGCCCAGGCCAGGGCATGATAGCCTAGCTCCGTCGCCGAGAAGCGGCCGACGACGATGGCGTCCGACAGGCCCATCACCATGATGCCCAGGCGCGACAGCACCACCGGCCAGGAGAGCTTCCATAGCTCGGCCGTTTCCTTGCGGACGACATCTTGTTCGCGCCCTTCCGGAAGGGTCGCGTGGGCCGGATCGGCCATTTCAGCGCCTGTTTTCAAAGAAGCGCGGAAAGTGGCCGTTCATCGGGACGGCGGCAAGCGAAGCTTGGACGACGGCGCCGCTTTTCCAGGCGCCGGTGGCCCCGATGGCACAGGATCAGCGGCGGCGGGCCGTGTGGATCGCCGTGACCATGTTGCGCTCCACCTTGCCTGCGAATTCCCGCTCGGCGATTTCCATCAGGGCGTCCAGCAGCCGCTCGCGCGCCTCCGGCGGCCGGGCGTTGATCTCGGAATAGGTGGCGTAGAGGGCGCGGACGCCCGGAGGGCCCAGTGTCAGGGTCCAGGACAGGGACTGGTAGGCGATGTCTTCGAAGACGCCCGCCGCCTCCAGCTCCGCCGCTCGCCGCACGTGGTCCTCACCGAAACTCAGTTCCCGCACCGCGCCAGCCGCGGGGCTGCGGCTCTCGCCCAACAGGCCGACCGTGGCCTCGTGAAAGGCGTCGTGGCGACGTTCGTCGCCGAAGACGTTCCAGACCATGGCCCACCAGCCGCCAGGCCTCAGCAGCCGCGCGACCTGGGCGAGGCCGGCCTCGGCCTCGACCCAGTGGAACGAGGTCGCCGCCAGGCCGAGGTCGAATCTGGCGCTCGGAAGCGGCGTTTCTTCAAAGGGTTCGGCGAGAACCTGAAGGTCCTCAGTCGGCAGGCTCGCCCGCAGGAAGGCTGCCAGTCTCGGATCGGGCTCGATGGCGGCAAGCGGCGCCGCGCCGATATGCAACAGGCGTCCGGTGGCGATCCCCGTCCCAGCGCCCACCTCGAAGGTCGGCGTGCCAGGCCTCAGTCCGCAGCGTTCGCGCAAGATGTCGTAGACGAATTCCGGATAGCCCGGCCGGGCGGCATGGTAGCCGGCCGGATCGCCGCCGAAGACCGAGCGGCCCAGGCGGCGATCCAGCTGGGTCATCGACGGTTCAGACCGCCGCGCGCAGGGCCGCGTCGATCCGCTCTTCCTTCAGCTTCTCGGCCACCAGGAAGGCCAGCTCCAGGGCCTGCTCGCCGTTCAGCCGCGGGTCGCAGTGGGTGTGGTAGCGGTCGGCCAGGTCGCCCTCGGTGAGCGCGCGGGCGCCGCCCAGGCACTCGGTGACGTTCTGGCCGGTCATCTCCAGATGGACCCCGCCGGGGTGAACGCCGTGGGCCTTGCAGACCTCCACGAAGCTCTTCACCTCCGACAGGATGCGGTCGAAGGGTCGCGTCTTGTAGCCGTTGTTGGCGGTGAGCGTGTTGCCGTGCATCGGGTCGATGGCCCAGACCACCGTGCGGCCGGAACGCTTGGTGGCGTCCAGCAGACGCGGCAGGCGCGCCTCGATCTTGTCGTGGCCAAAGCGGCCGTACAGCGTCAGGCGGCCGGGCTCGTCCTTGGGGTTGAGCGCCTCCATCAGCCGCAGCAGGTCGTCCGGCTCCATGGTGGGGCCGCACTTGACGCCGATCGGGTTGCGGATGCCGCGGAAGTACTCGACGTGGGCGCCGGCCAGGTCGCGGGTGCGCTCGCCGATCCAAACCAGGTGGGCGGAGGTGTCGTACCACTCGCCTGAGGTGGAATCGACGCGAGTCATGGCCTCCTCGAAGCCCAGCAGCAGGGCCTCGTGGCTGGTGAAGAACTCCACCCGATGCAGGTCGGGCTGGCTCTCCGGGGTGACCCCGATGGCGGCCATGAAGGTCAGGGCCTCGCTAATCTTTTCCGACAGCTCGCGGTACTTGGCGCCCTGGGGGCTGTCGGCCACGAAGCCCAGCGTCCAGCGGTGAATGTTGTAGAGGTCGGCATAGCCACCGCCCGCGAAGGCGCGCAGCAGGTTCAGCGTCGAGGCCGACTGGCCATAGGCCTGCAGCAGGCGCTGGGGGTCGGGCACGCGGCTGGCGGCGTTGAAGTCCATGCCATTGATGATGTCGCCGCGATAGGAGGGCAGCTCCACCCCATCGATGGTTTCGGTCGGCGCCGAGCGCGGCTTGGCGAACTGGCCGGCCATGCGGCCCACCTTCACCACGGGCTTTCCACCGGCGAAGGTCAGCACCACCGCCATCTGTAGGATCAGGCGGAAGGTGTCGCGGATGTTGTCGGCGTGGAATTCCTTGAAGCTCTCGGCGCAGTCGCCGCCCTGCAGCAGGAAGGCCTTGCCCGCGGCCACGTCGCCCAGCAGGCTCTTCAGCCGCCGCGCCTCACCGGCGAACACCAGCGGCGGCATGCCGCGCAGGGTCTGTTCGACCCCGGCCAGGGCCGCGGGATCCGGATAGTCGGTCGGCAGATGCTTTGCGGGTTTCTTTCTCCACGAGGCAGGCGTCCAGTGTTCGGTCATCGGGTCAAACTCCGCGCTCGACGAGGCGCCGCGCCTTCTACTCCGGAAAGGCGCGACGCATCCAGTCCCCGGCGACATCAGGGATTGGCATCCAGGAACGCCGTCCGCACGGCCGCCCAGCCCTCGGGACGGGTGATGAGCCCTGTATGATCGAGACCGGGGACGAGCCTCACGCGCAGATCCGGCTTGGCCGGACGCAGGGCCGCCTCATAGCGCTCTGCGTGGAATTGCTGGTCCTCGACCCCCGCCACCACGGTCAGCGGTTGGGGCATTTCGCGCGCGGCGGCGCGATAGTCACCGACGCTGTAGTTCATGGCCAGCCGATAGGAATAGGCCGGCGTGGAGCCGGAGGCCCGGTCCGGCGGCACGGCGAACGCGATCACGCGATGGGCGTCCCAGGCGTGAATGCCCATCCTGTTCGCCAAGCCGATGAGCACCATGGCGGGGAAGTCGATCCTGGCCCATCCGCCGGTCCGCGGTCGCGCCACGTTCGAGGGGAAGGGGAAGGCCGGGGCCAGGGCGATGACGTGGTCGAACGCCTCGCCGCCGGGCGCCCCCGCCGCCCGCAGCGCGAAGGCGCCTCCGGCGGAAAAGCCAATCAGGGTGATCCTGGCGTTGGGCCGCTCTCGTCGGACCCGGACGACAAGATCGGCGAGATCGTCTTCCAGTTGGCCGATGCGATCGATGTCGCCCCGCGGCCCCGAGGCGCCGTGCCCCCGCACATCGGGCGCGAGCACCGTGGCGCCGGTCGCGTGAAGGCTGCGCGCCAGGGGATGGACGAACAGGCTCTGGCCCGCCGAGCCGTGCAGGAGGATCGCCACCCGCCCGTCGCCGGGATAGGCGCGATAGGCCAGGCGCCTGCCGTCACGGGCCAGGTAGTGCGAGATTGGCGGCGGATCGCTCCATCCTTGCGCGATTGCTTCGCCCGGACTGGCGCGGTCAGGCGCGGCGGTCGCGACCAGGGGAGCGATAGCGAGGCAGATGAGCAGGATCGCGCGGCGTGGCATGGCGAGGGTTCCGGAACCGGGACAGGCGGCGTCCCATCGGCCGTCCTGGCGACGTCGGCGCCCGGCGTCTCGCCGGCTTTCGAAGGCGGCTGGCCGTTTCCGAAATCAGCCGGTCCGCGCGCGACGCCGATACTCGGTCGGCGTCAGTCCGGTCCGCGTCTTGAACGCCCGGTTGAACGGTCCGACGGAGGCGAACCCGGTGTCCAGCGCGATGGTGAGGACAGGCACGCCATCCTGCTCCGGGTCGGCCAAGGCCTGCGCGGCCTCATCGACGCGATAGCCGTTGACGAAGGCGGCGAAATTGCGATGTCCCAAGCCGGCGTTGATCAGCCGCCGCAACCGATGTTCAGGCAGGGCCAGCCGCCCGGCGAGAGAGGCGACGGTGAGGTCCGATCGATAGGCGCGTTCGACCGACATGAGACTCTGGAGGCGCTCCAGCAGCACCGGGTCGACCGGTTCGACGACGCGCGCCGCCGTCGGGTGACCACCGCCTTCGAAGAGGCCCCCTGTCCGGGCGCGCAGCAGCTCCCAGAGCACGGCGAAGGTCGCGGCCAGGACGCTCCCGCTCATGATCAGGCTGACGCTGGCGGGACCGGCCGACGAGTCAAAGGCGACGGCGAGCCCGGTGTTCAGCATGGTCGCGCCCGCGAAGGCGACGACCAGCAGCACCCTCAGCCGCCGACGAGCGTTCACCAGGTCGTCGCGCCAGGTCGCGGCGGTCTCCAGCAGCGCCAAGCCGGCGAAGGCCAACGCCATGAAGGCTGTCGCCAGGTCCAGGGCCGTGGAGATCGCCGGCGCCGCCGCGGCGGTCAAACCCGCCGCGAGACCGCCTGCGACCGGTATCGACCAGGCCAGCAACCACCAGGCTCGGGGCCGCCGGCCCTCGCGGAACAGAGATCGGGCGAGGAGCCACGCGACGGCCGGATTGCCCGAGGTCAGGGCCAGGGCCGCGACGTGCAAGGGACTGGGCTGGAACTCGAATCCGGGCGCCGAGCACCAGGCGTGGGCCGCGACGCCGACGGCGAAGGCGGCGCTGAGCCACGAGGCGTCGCCGCGCGCGCCAGCTCGAAGGATCAAGCCGGCGGCCAGGATCGCCAGGCCTCCAACCGCGCCGCGCGCGACGAGGTCCAGCACCTCCAGCATTAGCCGGCTCGCGCCGCGGGCTGCCGCGCCGCGAGCACGCAGGCGGCTGCCGCCAGGGCGCCGATGGCCAGGAACCACTCCTGCCAGACACCGAACGAGAAGGCCGAATAGGTCAGATAGGCCGCCGCCGTGGCCGCCCCGACCGCGCGGGCGGGATCGCGCCGCTTGTGGCCGAGGCCCCACAGGATGCTGGCCCAGAACACCGCCGCGGCCATGGCGCCGATCAGGCCGAGCTCCAGCCAGAGCTGCAGGGCCGCATCGTGCGGGTGCAGTTTGATCCCCGGCGAGAACATCCGGCTGGCGTCCAGGCCCCAGCCGCGCGAGGGGTGATCGCCGATCCAGGCTACAGCGCGGCGCCAATAGCCCATCCGCAGGGCCCAGGAGGTGGGCACGTTGGCCTCGACCAGCGCGTAGGCTCCAGCCTTCTGCGCCAGCCAGACCAGGGCGGGCGCGCTGAGGAAGAAGACGCCGGTCACGGCGGCCAGCACCCGAGGCCCGATGCGCGGCCATTGATGGACTGTGAGGCCCGCGAGTGCGGCGGCGGCCAGGGCGACAGCGGGCGCGTCCGTGGCGAACAGCAGGGCGACACCCAGGCTGCCGGCGACCATCGGCGCAATCAGCCAACGACTCTGTCCGGTGCGCAGCGCTGCGAGCGCGCCGGCCGGGGTCAGTAGCGCCAGGACGAAGCCCGCCTGGGCGACGTTGCGGATGGCGAGATCGGGACGGATCGGATCGCCCATCGCCTCACGCAGGGTGCGGTAGACCAAGGCCCCGGTGGCGGTCTCCACGCTGAGCAGCAGGCCCAGCGCGGCCAGGCCCCAGGCCAGGATGCGCAGGGCCGCCGTCCGAGTCGGCGGCGAGGCGTCGCGGGCGGCGCAGACCACCGCCCAATAGAGCGCGGCCTGGACGATCAGCTTGAAAGCGGTGGCGCCCTCCAGGTCCGTCGGCGTGTAGGGGCTCCAGGCCATTGAGCCCAGGGACCAGGCCAGGATCACCACAAGGGCGATCGCCGCCGGGCGGTCGGTGTCGGCCACCCTGAGCCCCCGCAGCGTCAGCAGGCCCGCCAGGCCGACCAGCGGCGCGAAGGCCAGCGGCCCGCCCCAGCCGGCGAACGGGATGAGGACGAACAGGCCCGCGAGGACGGCTCCCGACCAGGCCGACGCCCGCGCCTGAGGGTTCGCCGCCCGCTCGGTCATGCGGTCGCGCCGAGCTCCTGGGGCGCATACTTCTCGCGCATGGTGACCAGTTCCTCGGCCAGGGTCGGGTGGACCGCGCAGGTGGAATCCCACTGCGGCTTGGTCACCCCCATCTTCAGCGCGATGGCGGCCATCTGGATAATCTCCGGCGCGTCGGGCCCGACCACATGACAACCCAGCACCTTCTGGCTGGCGGCCTCGACCACCAGCTTGATCATGCAGCGCTCCTCGCCGCCATAGAAGGTCGTCTTCATCGGCCGGAAGCGCGAGAGGTAGATGTCGACCTTGCCATGCTGGTGACGTGCGTCGGCTTCGGACAGGCCCACCGACCCCACCGGCGGCTGCGAGAACACCGCCGAGGCGACCATGTCGTGATCGAAGCTGGTCGGGGTGTCGTAGAACTCGGTCTGGGCGAAGGCCGCGCCCTCTCGGATCGCCACCGGGGTCAGGTTGATGCGGTCGGTGACGTCGCCGACCGCCCAGATATTGTCGACATTGGTCTTGGAGAACTTGTCGACGGCCACGGCTCCGGCCTCGTTCAGCTTCACCCCGGCCGCCTGCAGGCCCAGGCCGTCGGTGTAGGGCTTCCGCCCAGTGGCGAACATGACCAGGTCGGTCTCGATGGCCGAGCCGGAGCTCATGTTGCTGCGATAGCCCGTGGCGGTCTTCTCGATGCTGGCGTGTTCGCTGCCCAGGACGATCTTCACGCCGCGTTTCGTCATCTCTTCCGTGACATGGGCGCGGATGTTGTCGTCGAAGCCGCGCAGGATGTTGGCCCCGCGATAGACCAGGGTGGTGTCCACCCCCAGGCCGTTGAAGATGCCGGCGAACTCCACGGCGATGTAGCCCCCACCGGCGATCATGATCGACTTGGGCAGTTCGGCCAGGTGGAAGGCCTCTTCCGAGGTGATGATGTGCTCGGCGCCGGCGAAGTCGGTCGGCTTCCAGGGCCGGCCGCCCGTGGCGATCAGGATCTTGCCCGCCGTGACGCTCCCCTTGCCTTCCAGCTCGACGGTGTGGGCGTCCTTGAGGCGGGCCTTGGCGTGGACGATCTCGGCGCCGGCGTTGGAGAGGTTGGTGACATAGATGCCCGACAGGCGGGCGATCTCGCGGTCCTTGGCGTCGAGGAAGGTCTTCCAGTCGAAGGTCGCCTGGCTGGCCGACCAGCCATAGCCCTGGGCGATCTCGGCGTTGTGGGCGAACTCCGAGGCGTAGACCATGAACTTCTTGGGCACGCAGCCGCGGATCACGCAGGTGCCGCCGACGCGATGTTCCTCAGCCACGCCCACCTTGGCGCCGCTCATGGCCGCGAGCCTGGCCGCCCGCACGCCGCCCGAGCCCGCGCCGATCACGAAGAGGTCGTAGTCGTAGTTCGCCAAGACGGGCGCTCCTTAGGGTTCGAAGGTGACGACGCCGTCGGGCGTCCCCACCAGGGCCAGGTCGGCCAGGTCGAGGAACAGGCCATGATCGACCACGCCGGTCACGCTCTTCAGCGCGGCGGCCAGCAGGGCGGGCTCCTCGATCCGCCCGCACGCCGCGTCATAGATGAGGTTGCCGCCGTCGGTTTTCACCGGGACGCCGTCTTTCAATCTCAAGCGTGGCGCCACGCCCAGGTCGCACTCGGCCAGGGCGTCGCAGATCCGCAGGGCCGTGGTCTCGTGCCCGAAGGCCACCACCTCGATGGGCAGCGGGAACTGGCCTAGCGTCTTCACCCGCTTTGCGGCGTCGGCGATGACCACGCAGCGCTTTGAGGCCTCCCAGACCAGCTTCTCGCGCAGCAGGGCCGCGCCGCCGCCCTTGATCAGCGACAGGGCCGGGCCGATCTCGTCGGCGCCGTCGACGGTGAGGTCGATGGCCTTCACCTGGCCAAGGTCGCTCAGGCGGATCCCCAGGCTGGCGGCGAGTTCCGCGGTCGCCACCGAGGTCGGCACGCCCACGATGTCCAGGCCGCGGGCGGCCACCGCCTTGACGAACCAGGCCGCGGTCGAACCGGTGCCCAGGCCCACCACCATTCCGGATTCCACCAGGGCCGCGGCGGCCTCGCCACTGGCCCGCTTCTGATCGTCGACGGATGCGCTCATGGCGGTGACATAGGCGAAGCGAGCCCAGGCCGCGACGCTATTTTTTGGCCCGCTTGGCAAGCTTGGCGGCCCGGAAGCGCGCGGCCCAGCCTTCCTTCTCCACCTGCGGCCCACGCTCCAGGGCGAGCGCGTCGGGCGCGACGTCGCGGGTGATGACCGAACCCGAGCCCGTATAGGCCCCCGCCCCGATGGTCACCGGCGCCACCAGCGAGGCGTTGGAGCCGACGAAGGCGCCCTCCCCCACATGGGTCTCGTATTTGTCGAAGCCGTCATAGTTGCAGAAGATGGTGCCGGCGCCGATGTTGGCCCTGGCGCCCACCGAGCCGTCGCCCAGATAAGCCAGGTGGTTGGCCTTGGCGCCCGCGCCGACCTTGACCTTCTTGACCTCGACGAAGTTGCCGATGTGGGCGTCCTCGCCGATCTCCGCGCCCGGGCGCAGGCGGGCATAGGGGCCGATCAGGGCGCCGGCCATGACCTTGGCGCCCTCCAGGTGGCTGAAGGCGCGGATCACCGCGCCGGTCTCGACGCTGACCCCGGGGGCGAAGACCACGAACTGCTCGATCTGGGCGCCCGGCGATATCTTGGTGTCCCAGGCGAAGTGCACGGTCTCCGGCGCCAGCATCTGCACGCCCTCGGCCAGGAAGTGCGCGCGCCGCCGCTGCTGGAAGATCGCCTCGGCCTGGGACAGCTGCATGGGAGTGTCGCAGCCCATCACCGCGCTCTCGGGCGCGATGGCCGCGCGGACCACGGCCTCGTCCGCCGTGGCCAGGCCGACGATGTCGGTCAGGTAGTACTCGCCCTTGGAATTCTGATTGGTCACCCGGTCCAGCCAGCCAAACAGGCGGACGCGATCGGCGGCGAGCATGCCGGCGTAGCAGACCTTCACCGCCTTCTGCTCGGGCGTGCAGTCCTTGGCCTCGACGATGCGCAGCACATGACCGTCGGCGCCGCGGATCAGCCGGCCGTAGAGCAAGGCGTCAGCCGGCTCGAACCCCAACAGGGCCAGCGGCACGCCCTCGCCGCGCAGCTTGAACAGCGGATCCACGTCGTGCGGCTCCAGAAGGGGGCAGTCGCCGTTGACCACCAGCACGTCGCCGTCGAAGTCGGCCAGCGCCGCCTTCGCCGCCAGCACGGCGTGACCTGTCCCAAGCGGCGGGTCCTGCACGGCCACCGCGTCCTCGCCCAGCCGGCGGACCACCAGGTCGCGGACCGCCGGGTTGTGCGTGCCCACCACCACCACGATCCTTTCGCAGCCTATGGCCTGGACGGTGTCGATCACCCGATCCAGCAGGGTTCGCCCGCCGATCTTGTGCAGCACCTTGGGCAGGGGCGATTTCATGCGCGTGCCTTGGCCGGCGGCCATGATCACGGCGGCGCGTGCGGTCATCGGGCGGTCCTTCGAGTCAGCGGTCGTTGCAATCTTGCGGCGTTTAGCTGAAACGGCGAGCGGTTTCGATGGAGCGCACGCCTTGGCCGACCTCTCAGCGCTGGACGGCGCGACACTGGTCCTCGACCTGGACGGCACCCTGGTGGATTCGGCGCCCGACCTGATCGGGACCCTGAACGTGCTGCTGGCGCAGGAAGGAATCGCTCCCCTGCCCCTCGACGCGGCCCGCCCGTTCATCGGCCACGGCGCCCGACGCCTGATCGAACGAGGCTTCGCCGCCCAGGGCCAGCCGGCCCCGGCCGCCCGGATGGACGAGCTCTTCAAGCGCTTCATCGCCCACTACAACAACCACAGCGCCGACCTGACGCGGCCGTTTCCGGGCGCGGTGCGGGCCCTGTCCGATATGAAGGCGGCGGGCGCGAAGCTCGCGATCTGCACCAACAAGCTGACCAACCTGTCCATGCCGATCCTTGAGAAACTTGACCTCGCCTGGCTGTTCGACTCGGTGATCGGCGCCGACCTCGCCCCGGCCCCCAAGCCCGACGCAAGCCATCTGATCGCCGCCGTGGAAGCCGCCGGCGGTATGATCGGCCGGGCCGTGATGGTCGGCGACGCCGCCACCGACGCCGGCGCCGCGCGCGCCGCGGGGGTCCCGCTCATCCTCGTCAGCTTCGGCTACACGGAGATCCCGGCCGCCGAACTGGCCCCCGACATCCTGATCCACCACTTCGACGAACTGCCCGATGCGTGCGTTCGTCTTCTCACCGCTTGAACGGGGCGAGCCCCCGGGCTATAGGCGCATCCCTTCCGGAGGATGCGTAGCTCAGCGGGAGAGCACCTCGTTCACACCGAGGGGGTCACAGGTTCAATCCCTGTCGCATCCACCACTCCTTTCAAGCTCTAGGGTCCTGGCTTCACCGTCGCCACCCGGCTTGATGCCCCACATCACAGCTGTTCTCAGGTCCCAGGGGGCCACCACCACCTCCCCAGGCCCGAGCCCTTCCCTCGACAACGTAACTTCGTTTAAAAGACCTACTTGCCCTCCGAGGGCGGACTGCCGGGGAGCCAAGTCGTGTCGGTCTACATCTATGACGCCGTTCGGTCGCCTCGAGGCAAGGGACGGCCGGATGGATCCCTGGCCCGCGTCCCTCCGGCGCAACTGGTCGTTCAGCTCGTCAGGGCGCTGGAGCGCCGGCTGGGCGCCGCCGTTGTTCACGAGGCCGGTCACCTGACCCTGGGCTGCGTCACCCAGGTAGGCGTCCAGGGCGGGCACGCCGCCCTATCGGCCCGGATCCAGGCCGGCCTTCCCGACAGCATGGCCTGCCTGACGCTCAACAACTTCTGCGTCTCGGGCCTCAGCGCCCTGGCTGACGCCGCTCGGCGGGTGCAGTCGGGCCAGGAGGAGCTGGCGCTGGCTGGCGGGGTCGAGAGCATGTCCCAGGTCGCGTTCCTCAGCGACGCGGCGGACTACTATTCCGACATGGCCCTGGCCTCGAGCATGGGCTGGGCCCCGGTCGGCGTCGCCGCCGACCTGCTGGCGACGCGGGAGGGATTGGACCGGCCGGCCCTGGACGCGGCCGTCCTGCGCTCGCATTCCCGGGCCGCGGCGGCCTGGCGGGAGGGGCGCTTCGCCGACCGGGTCGTTCCCATCACCCACGCAGACGGAACGATCGCCCTGGCCCAGGACGAGAACATCCGCGACTTCGGCGACGGCGCGAGCCTCGCCCGGCTCGCACCGGTGTTCGCCGCGGCCGGGGCCCAGGGCTTCGACGACATCCTGATCGCACACAAGCCGGAGCTGGCGGCCGTGCGGCACGTCCACAGCGTGGCCCACTGCCCGCCCATTTCAGACGGGGCGGCCTTGCTGCTGCTGGGCAGCGCCGAGGCGGGCCGGCGGCATGGCCTGCGGCCCCTGGTGCGGATTCGATCGGTGGCCGAGACCGCGGACGACCACGTGATGCAGCTCACCGCCGGATACAGGGCGATGGAGCTGGCCCTGGAGCGCGCCGGCCTCTCCCTGGATCAGGTCGGGGCGGTGGAGTTCATGGAGGCCTTCGCCGCCGTGCCGGTGCTGTTCGAGCGGGACTTCGCGCCCGACATGTCGCGGGTCAATCCCAACGGAGGCCACCTGGCCATGGGACACCCGATGGGAGCGACCGGGGCGATCCTGGCCGCCAGCCTGCTGGACGACATGGCCCAGCTCGACGCCCAGACCGGACTGGTCGTCGCCACCGGTGGGGTCGGGGTCGGCGCGGCGATGGTGTTCGAACGCGCCGGTCTATCTTCAAAAACTTAGAGCGTGACGGCCGCCTGAACCGGTATCCACTTCAGGCTGTCACGCTCTAGACAGGCCTATTTCTTCTCGGGCGCCTCGCCGACGCCCATCTCCCGCAGCAGGGAGGCGCGGTCGTAGTACTCCCGCCACTCCTGGACCTTGCCGTTCCGGATATCCAGCACACCGACGACAGGCGTCGATCCCGGGTGGCCGTTGTAGACGAAGCGGTCGACCCGCTCGATGAACACCAGACCGTCGATCAGGCCCATGTGGGCGACGTCCAGGATCACGCCGTCCGGTGCGCCCTTCCCCAGGGCCGAGATCCGGTCGTAGATCGCCGGGCGGCCGACCACCGGCTCGATCATCATCGAGCGCAGCACCCCGTCCTCGGCGAACAGATCGGCGACCTTTCGCCAATCGGCGGCCTTCCAGGCGGCGATCATCTCGTGGGCCACCTCCAACTTGCCGACGTCGCCGTCGGCCGCACGCGCCACGGACGGCGACGTCGCCAGAGCCAGAATCAAGGCCAGCAGGCTGAAAATCCGCTTCATATTTTCCTCCAGGCCCTCTCACGGGGCCAATGTCGAACCGCCCGGAACGCAAGAATTCGCGACGCGGCCGCTCCAGTCACTTGCACAACAAGACCATGGTGTTAGGTTGAATTCAAGGGCGGTTCTTTCGGCCGCCGACGCGAGATTCGGAGAGCTCTCGATGAAGATGGAGCGCCTGCCGCCGGTGAAAACCAGCCTGGGACCCAGCAACCATCCCTACCTGACCGGCGCCTGGACGCCGCTGCATGAGGAGGTGGACGCGACGGACCTGGAGGTGATCGAGGGCGCGATCCCGACCGACATCGACGGGATCTACGTCCGCAACACCGAGAACCCCGTCCACCAGCCGCTCGGCCGCTATCACCCGTTCGACGGCGACGGCATGATCCACGTCATCAATTTCAAGGACGGCCGCGCCGACTATCGCAACCGCTTCGTGCGCACCCGCGGCTTCGAGACCGAGCAGGAGGCCGGCCAGTCCCTGTGGGGCGGGCTGATGGACGGTCCGGAAACCTCCCTGCGGCCCGGCTTCGGCGCCCATGGCGGCCTGAAGGACTCATCCTCCACCGACGTGGTGGTCCATGCCGGAAAGCTGGTCTCGACCTTCTACCAGTGCGGCGAGGCCTATTGGCTCGATCCCGAGACCCTGGAGCAGGGCGGCGTCGCGAGCTGGGGGCCGATGGACGGCGTCTCGGCCCACACCAAGGTCGACGAGGCCACCGGCGAGCTGCTGTTCTTCAACTACTCCAAGCACGCGCCCTACATGCACTACGGCGTGGTCGATCGGGCGGGCAAGCTGGTCCATTACACCTCCGTCCCCCTGCCCGGCCCGCGCCTGCCGCACGACATGGCCTTCACCGAGCACTATTCGATCCTCAATGACCTGCCGGTGTTCTGGGACCAGGACCTGCTGACGCGCGGCATCCACGCAGTTCGCACCCACGAGGGCCTGCCGTCGCGCTTCGGGATCATCCCGCGGTACGGCGACGCCAAGGATGTCCGCTGGTTCGAGGCCGATCCCACCTACATCCTGCACTTCCTCAACGCCTATGAGGACGGCGACGAGATCGTCATGGACGGCTACTTCGAGGAGAACCCGACGCCGGGTCCCCTTGCCGGGGCGCCGGATGGCCACGGCCATATGATGGGCTTCCTGGACGAGCATTCCTTCCTGCCCAAGCTGCACCGCTGGCGCTTCAACCTGAAGACCGGCGATACCACGGAGGGTCACCTGGACGACCGCGTCCTGGAGTTCGGGATGTTCAACCAGCGCTATGCGGGCAAGCCCTATCGCTACGCCTATTCGACCACCAGCAAGCCCGGCTGGTTCCTGTTCACCGGCTTCGTCAAGCACGACCTTCGGACCGGCGAGTCCTGGACCCTGCCCCTGCCCGAGGGCCGCTACGCCAGCGAGGCCCCCTTCGTGCCGCGCATCGGCGCCAAGGACGAGGACGACGGCTATCTGGTCAGCTTCATCATCGATGAGACCACCCAGACCTCGGAGTGCGTGCTGATCGACTGCAAGCGTTTCGAGGAGGGGCCGGTGGTACGCATCGCCCTGCCGCACAAGCTGTCCAGCGGCACCCACGCCGTGTGGGCCGACCGCGAGTTGATCCGCAACGGATTCATCGCCGGCTAGGCGCAAGACCAAGAAGAGGCCATCGATGGACATCAAGGACAGCGTCGCCCTGGTGACGGGCGGCAACCGCGGGATCGGCGAGGCGTTCGTGCGCGCCTTCCTGGCCGCCGGGGCGGCCCGGGTCTATGTGGCGACGCGGGACCCTGCTAACGCCCGGCATCTGGTCGACGAAGGCGGCGGCCGGGTGGTCGCCGTGGCCCTCGACGTCAGCAAGCCCGGGCAGATCGAGGCCGCCGCGGCCCGGTGCCAGGACGTCAGCATCCTGGTGAACAACGCCGGCCAGTTCTCCATGCAGACCCTGATGACGGCCCCGGACCTGTCGGCCGCCCGCGCGGAGATGGAGACCAACTATTTCGGTCCCCTGGCCATGTGCCGCGCCTTCGCCCCGATCCTGGCCCGTCACAGGGAGAGCGCTATCGCCAATGTGCTGTCGGCCGGCGGCATCGTCGCGGTGCCGGGCATGGGCGGATACAGCCCCTCCAAGTTCGCCGGCCGCGCCATGACCACCTGCGTCCGCGCCGAGCTTGCCGCCCAGAACACCAGCGTCACCGCTCTGATCGTGGGCTCGGTCGACACCCGCATGGCCAGCCATGTGGAGGGCTTCAAGGAGACCCCGGCCACCATCGCCGAGGCGGGGCTGAAGGCGATCCGCAAGGGCGCTGACGAGGTCGACACCGACTTCATGGCCGTGGACGTGCGCGCCAACCTGGCCCGCGACCCGAAGGCCCTCGAACTTTCCATGCGCCGCTCGCTCTCGGGCGAACGCGTCACCACCGGCCGCTGAGCGAGATCACCGATGACCCCCCAACAATACCTGGACTTCGCCGAGCGCTTCGTGGGCGCCATTCAGAGCGGCGACACCGACACCGTGCGCGCCTGCTACGCGCCGGACGCCAAGCTGTGGCACAACAGCGACGGGATAGAGCAGACGGTCGACCAGAACATGAAGGTGCTGGACTGGTTCATCCGCACCCTGCCCGACCGCAATTACCGCGTTGTGCGCCGCGAACCCCTGCCGGACGGGTTCCTGCAGCAGCACGTGCTGGAGGCCACCTTGCCCGACGGGGCGAAGTGGGCCATGGACGCCTGCGTGGTGGTGAAGATCGAGAACGGCCTGATCACCCGGCTGGACGAATATCTCGACTCCGCCCGTTCAGCCGAACTGCGGGCGTTCGGCCGCTAGCGAGTCTTGGCGTCGAAGTCCTCGACCAGGCCCATGGCCTTCAGCAGGTGGGCCCGGTCGTAATATTCCCGCCAGGTCTTGATCAGCGGGCCGTCGAACTCCAGCACGCCGACCACCGGGGCCGAACCCGCCTTGCCGGCGATCGTGAACTCGTCGGTGCGCTCCATGTAGAGCAGGCCGTCGATGACCCCCATGTGGTGGATGTTCAGGGTGATCTGCTCAAGCCCCGCACCGATCCCCGAGACCCGTCTGTAGACTGCCTCGCGGCCGACGATCGGGTCGACCATCATGGAATGCAGCACCCCGTCGGGGGCGAACATGTCGGCCACCTTGCGCCAGTCCTTGGCGCGCCAGGCCTCGGCCATCTCCCGGCCGACCCCGATCTTCCGCTCGTCCGTCAACGTTTTGGACATGCCCTCGCCTCCCCTGACTGCGTCGGGCCGACCCGGGCGGCGGCGCGACGGTATTTAACTTGCATAATCATACGTACTGCTGGCAAGTCCTTTCTAGGGAATCGGCCGGAGGCGGTGGAAACACCATTTCAGATCGCCCCCGGACCTAGCTCGGCTCGCTCGGCTCGCTCACCCGAAGAGTGACTTGCTTGACGAGATGTAATATCGACGCCTATCCTCCGGGGGTGTAGGCGAGACAAGAACAATAGGAGGGAGGCGGCGGTCGGAAGCATCCAGGACCCACGACGTCAGCGCCTATGGCCACACCCGCCGTTCGCGGTTGATGGCGTTATGCAAGCCGCACGCCGCGACGTTCGCCGCCCCGGACGAGTCCACGCTTCGCCGCGCTCCCACCGCCATATCGAACGTCCACCGCCGCGCGCGGAAAACACAATCGGGACCTCGGCGCTTGGGCGATCGAGGCCAGGGGGAGAAGACCAGTGAAACTTCAGCACACCACATCCGTGATCGCCGTGCTCGCCGGCATGAGCCTGGCCCTGCCGGCCATGGCCCAGGGCACGCAGCTCGAGGAGCTGATCGTCACGGCGCAGAAGCGTGAGGAGAACGTCCAAGATGCGCCGTTGGCGATCACCGCCGTCTCAGGCGCCAGCCTGGCCAAGGACCGCGTGCTGACGCTCGAGGACCTGGGCCACAACATGACGGGGATCTCGTTCACGGCCAATTCACCGCAGTCCAACGAGATCAACATCCGCGGGGTGGTGAACACCCGCCTGTCCTCGCCCACCGCCGACCAGTCGGTCTCGACCTTCGTCGACGACGTCTATGTGAGCCGTTCGGGCAACCTGAACTCGGCCTTCTACGACGTGGCCCGGATCGAGGTGGTGCGCGGTCCGCAGGGGGTGCTGCTGGGCAAGAACGTGGCCGGCGGGGCGGTGAACATCATCAGCAACGCCCCCAGCTTCGATCGCTCGGGCAAGGTCACCGTCACCTTCGGCAACTACGATCTGCGCCAGACCACGGGCTACTTCACCGGCGCCCTGACCGACACCCTGGCCGGCCGGCTCTCGTTCCAGACCATCAATCGCGGCGGCTACTACAAGGACATCCTGCACAACACCGAACTCGAGAACCTGGATTCCACCCAGGCCCGGATCCAACTGGCCTATGCGCCGACGGACTCCGATCTACGAGCGAGCCTGAACGTCGATTACGCCAAGGACAGCAATGACGGCATCCATCGGGTCGGCTTGAAGAGCCCCACCCTGCCGGCGAGCTTCACGCCCTGGTCGACCACCCGGGCCCTGATCGCCGCGGCCCGCGGCCACCTGGATTTGGACGAAAGCCTGCCGATCTGGCCGCACTTCCTGGGAGACGCGGCCCCCACGCCCCAGGGCGCCTGGCACAAGACTTACGACATCATCCTGAAGGTCGAGAAGGACGTGGCGCCGAATATCCGGCTCTCCAGCATCACTGGCTATCGCAACAACCAGTCCTTCACCCTGTACGACCAGACGGGCCTGGGTCCGGCCAACGGCTACAACGTGGCCGGTCCGCTGCTCTTCGCCGAGCCGGTGAACTTCATCGAGGGGATGAACCAGATCTCCCAGGAGGTGCGCCTCACCTCCACCAACACCGAGAGCCGCATCGACTGGATCGTCGGCGCCTACTACCAGAAGACCAAGGTCCACCAGTACAACCGCTTCTGGGGAGAATCGACGGTGCTGCCGACCCTGTCGGGCGAGTCCCACTGGGACGACCACGGCAGCAACGAGGACATGGCCGCCTTCGCCCAGATCGGCTTCAAGATCACCGAGACGCTCAAGCTGGACGTCGGCGCCCGCTACACCCGCGACGAGAAGGGCGGGTTCCAGCGGGGCATCATCGTGGCCACCGGCGACCGCATCAGGCCCAACGACACGGCGCCGCTGACCCCGCTGACCACCAACTTCGCCACCGCCTACGGCGAAAGCTGGAAGGAGCTGACGCCCCAGGCCACGCTGCGCTGGACCCCCGACGACCTCAACATGGTCTATGTGACCTATTCCAAGGGCTTCAAGGGCGGCGGCTTCCAGAACAACGCCTCCAACGGCTTCGCCGCGGCCAAGGCTTACGATCCCGAAACCGTCACCAACCACGAGGCCGGCTACAAGACCGAGCTGTTCAACCGCACCCTGCGTTGGAACACCGCCGTGTTCTACATGAAGTACAAGAACCTGCAGGTGCAGCAGACCCTCGCCTCCTGCCTGTGCAACGTGATCAGCAACGCGCCCGGCGCGACCATCAAGGGCGTCGAGACCGACCTGCAGTTCGCGCCCACCTCCTGGTTCCGCGCCTGGGCCAGCGGCAGCTATGTGGACGCCACCTACGACACCTTCATTTTCGCCGGCGTGAACAACTCCGGGAAGCTGATGCAGCGGACGCCCAAGTGGCAGGCGGCCGTGGGCGCCGAGGTCACCACGGACTTCGGCTCCATGCCCGACGCGCTCTCGGCCCGCCTGGCCTATCGCTGGCAGGGCAAGATGCCCTGGGCGCCCGAGAACACCACCTGGGAGAAGGCCTACGGCACCCTCGACGGCCGGGTGACCCTGACCCTGCCCGACCAGGGTTGGAGCATTTCGGTGTACGGCAAGAACCTGGGCGAGACCCGCTACCGCACCAACATCATCCCCTTCTTCCAGGAGGAGATGTCGTCCTTCGGCGCCCCGCGCACCTACGGTGTGGAACTGTCCGCCGCCTTCTAGCGTCCTTCGCCGGGCGGCCCCGCGCCGCCCGGCGCCTTCATGCGAGGTTGCGCCATGGGTCGCTGCTACGGGATCCTCCGCCAGGTGATCGAGGCCTGGCAGGCCAAGGACATCGATCGGGTGCTGTCCTTCATGGCCGAGGACATCGTCTGGCACTACGCCGCCGCCGCGGCGCCGCCGGTTCGCGGCAAGGCGTCCGCCCGCAAGCTCCTGGAACGCTTCCAGGCCGACATGCACGGGATCCAGTGGCGAATCTTCGCCCATGCCGAGACCGGCGATCGCCTGTTCGTCGAAGGCGTCGACGACTATCGCACGACGGAGGGCCACCGCGTGGCCACCCCCTATGCCGGGGTCCTCGACTTCCGCGGTGACCTGATCGTCGGCTGGCGGGACTATGTGGACCTGGGCGTCGCCGCCCAGCAGAAGGCCGGCGAACCCCTGTCGCGCCAGGTCGACGAACTGCTCGACCGCCCCCTCGCATCGTGAGCCCGCCCATGTCCCTCGACCGCCGGACCCTGGTGGCCGCCGCCGCCTTCGCCGCCACCCCCGCCCTCACCCCCGTCCTCGCCTTCGCCAAGGAGACCGCCATGCCGCGCTTCTATCCCGTGCTGACCGCCGTGATCGACGCCTGGAAGCGGCAGGACGTGGAGGGCGTGCTGGTCCACGTCACCGACGACATCGTCTGGCGCAACTCCTCGGGCTACGCCCCCGCGGTCAGGGGCAAGGCCTCCATGCGTACGGCGCTGCAGGGCATGGCCAAGGTGATCAAGACCAACAGGTGGCGCATCTTCGACCATGCCGAGAACGGGAACCGCCTGTTCATGGAGGGCGTCGACGAGTTCTGGCTGACCACCGGCGAGCACGTGGCTATCCCCTATGCGGGGTCGCTGGAGTTCCGCGGCCTGTTGATCCACGAGTGGCGGGAATATTTCGACGGCCGGATCAGCGCGGCCATGAAGGCCGGCGCGCCCATGACCGACGAGGTCAAGGAGATGCTCGACCGGCCCCTGGCGAAATAGCCCGGTTCAGCCCTGGCCCGGCGTCACGTTGAAGGCCGTGACCTCGTCGTGGCAGTGGTCGCAGGTGACCTTCGAGACCAGCACATGGCCGCAGGCGCGGTGATAGGTGATCAGCGGCGGCCCCTTGTCGCCAGCCAGCCAGCGGTCCCCCCATCGGTTCAGCTCGGCGATCAGCGGATAGAGGTCCCGCCCCTCGTCGGTCAGGCGATACTCCCACCGATCGGGACGCTGCTGGTAGAGCTCTCGACGCAACACGCCGAGGTCGACCAGCCGCGACAGGCGGTCCGACAGGATGTTAGGCGCCACGCCCAGGGCGGCCTGGAAATCATTGAACCGCCGCCGCCCCATGAAGGCCGAGGCGATCACATGCGAGGTCCACCGGTCGCCCAGCACCTGGAAGGCGCGGTCCAGCATCGGATTGCCCTGGTTAAGGGTCCCGGCCGGCACGATCGAACGCCGCTGGGCGCGTGGCGGCGGCGAGGGCTCGAACCCGGCGCCCGGGCCGGTTTCGGCATAGACGTCGCGGGCACTGACCAGCTCGCCGCAATGGCCGCATCGGAACTCGGGCGTGAAGTCCTGGCCGCACTTGTGCCGGAGCCGGTGGGCCGGATTGGCGGGGTCATAGAACCAGCGCTTCTCCCAGCGGATGATCATCAGGGCCAGGCTGTAGAGGTCTCGCCCCATTTCGGAGAGATGATATTCGTCGCGCGCCGGCCGCTCCTGGTAGCGGATCTTCTCGAGGATGCCGGCGGCCTGCAGCCGACGCAGCCGATCGATCAGCAGGCTGCGCGCCAGGCCGATCTTGCCCTGGAACTCGTCGAACCGGCGGACCCGCTGGAACGCCAGGTAGAGGATCATGAGGGTCCAGCGGTCACCCAGGATATTCAGCGCCCGGGTGGCCGAGTTGGCCTGGACCAACTGGGTGAGCGCCGGTGTTTCCGGGGTGCTGGTGCGGCTGGATTCGGCCATGTCGCCTCTGGTTTCAGGACCGCGCGAACCTTCGGTCCCGGACCGGCCTTGTCAAGGCCTGGCCGGTCGCGCCCTCAGCCCGTCCGCCCGGCCTCGGCGTAGTCGCGAACCAGGGCCTCGACGATGACGCCCAGGGGCTCGACGGCGCGCACCTCGCCGACGCCCTGACCCGCCGCCCAGACGTCGCGCCAGCGCTTGGCGCTGTCCTCGGGCCGGCCCAGATTGATCTCGGCCTTGGTCTTCAGGCCCTCGGCGTCATGACCCGCGGCGAGCAGACTGGCCTTCAGCCAGTTGGCGGGGATACCGGTCAAGGCTGCGGAGGTGACGATGTCCTCAGCCGTGGAATCCACCAGCATCTGCTTGTAGCCGGGGACCGCCAGGCTCTCCTCGCAGGCGATGAGCCGCGTGCCGAGATAGGCCAGGTCCGCCCCCAGCATCTGGGCGGCGCGCACCGCCCGGCCCGATCCTATGCCGCCGCCCAGGACGATGGTCCCGTCGAACACCTCCCGCACCGCCGGCGCGAAGGCGAAGCCCGAGATCGGTCCGGTGTGTCCGCCCGCGCCCGAGGCCACAAGGATCAGGCCGTCCACCCCCGTCTTCGCCGCCTTCTGGGCGTAGGTCAGGGAGTTCACGTCCGCATAGACCAGGCCGCCATAGCCGTGGATCGCCTCGACCACCGCCACCGGGCTTCCCAGGGCGGTGATGACGATCGGTGGCCGATGCTTGAGGACGAGCTCGAGCTCCTCCTCCCAGCGGCTGTAGGACCGGTGGACCATGATGTTGATCGCCCAGGGCGGGGCGTCGGCGGGCAGGCTCCGCGCGATCTGGCCCATCCAGGCGTCGAAATCGTCCAGGGTCCTGGCGTTGTTGGCGGGAAAGGATCCGATGATCCCCGCCTTGCAGGCGGCGAGCACCATGTCGACGCCCGAGACCAGGAACATGGGGGCGGCGATGGCTGGAAGCCTCAGGCGTTCGGCGATATGCGGCGGCAGGGACATGGTCAGGCGGTTTCCGGGGGTTTGGGCGGCCAGGGGAAGAAGCCTGACGTGCGGCGGATATAGTCATCGTAGTCCGGCTTGCGGCGGCGCAGCCGGCCCTCGACCGTCGGAACGCCGCTCCACCGGGTCAGGGTGAAGACCAGGTAGGCCGGGCCGACGACCGCGAACAGACCGGGCGTCGTCTCCGCCGCGACCAGCCACAGGCCCCACCAGACGCAGGCGTCGCCGAAGTAGTTGGGGTGGCGCGTGTAGCGCCACAGGCCTCGGTCCATCACCTGGCCGGCGTTGGCGTGATCCTTCTTGAACGCGACGAGCTGCCAGTCGGCGAGGCTTTCGAAGACCAGGCCGAAGACGGCGAGGCCCGCGCCAATCAGGCCGACTAGGCCAAGCTGGGCGGGCTCGGCCGCGACCTGGCCCAGTTGGACCGGCAGGCAGACCAACCAGAGCAGCGGCATCTGCAGCAGGAACACCAGGCGGAAGGCCGCATAGCCGTAGCCCCAGCCGCGCTCGGCCTTGGCCTTGTCCAGCATGCGCACATAGCGGCCGTCGGGCCCGTGATCGCGCCAGCGCCACAGCATGTAGCCGCCAAGCCGCAGCGCCCAGGCCACGCAGATCACCGTCAGCACCACCCGGCGGGGCGTGCCGCCGCCGGTCTGGATGAAGGTCGAGATGGCGACCAGGCCCATGCCCAGCCCCCAGAGGCTGTCGACCGGCGTGCAGTCGCGCATAGTGACGCAGACCGCCCAGGCCAGGACGAACAAGGCCAGGATGACGCCAGCGTTGACCGCCAGAACCACGACGAAATCCGGCATAGCCTCACCCCCCAACGCCCCGCTCAAGACGGAATGATTTGACAGTCTTCCTATGCAAGTGATCCTAGCCGCGCAAGGCGGGACGCACAAGAAGACCTGGGAGCAAACGGACCATGGCCGACTTCACGGGCGCGACGGCGCTGGTCACCGGCGCGGCGGGCGACATCGGCGCGGCCACCGCGGCGGCCTTCGCACGGGAGGGCGCCAATCTGGTGATCACCGATCGGCGAGGCGATGCCCTCGAGGAGGTCGCGGCCGGGCTGAAGGCGAGCGGCGCGGAGGTCATGACCCATGCCTGCGACCAGACCGATCCCGAGGCGGTCTCGGTCCTGTTCGACGCCGTGCGGGCGCGGTTTGGCCGCCTGGACGCCGCCTTCCTCAACGCCGGCTACGGCCGCTATGGGACGCTCATCGACCTGCCGTTCGACCAGTGGCGCAAGCATGTGGAGGTCAACCTCAACGGCGGCTTCCTGATGGCCCAGGGCGCGGCGCGGCTGATGCGGGACGGTGCCCGGGGCGGGGCGATCGTCATGAACGCCTCCACCGCCGCTACCCATGTCTGCGACATGCTCGGCGCCTATGCGGCCTCGAAGTCCGGCGTGCGCATGCTGGCCAAATCCCTCGCCTCGGAGCTGGGCGTCTTTCGCATCCGCGTGAACCTGATCCTGCCAGGGGTGATCGAGACGGCCATGACCAAATCCCTGATCGATGATCCCGCCGTCCGGGCCGACGCCCTGACCAACACCCCGGTCGGCCGGCTCGGCAAGCCGGAAGACATCGCGCGGATGGCGGTCTTCCTCTGCGGCGAGGCGGCCGGCTACGTGACCGGCGCGGAGGTCCTGGTCGATGGCGGCCAGACCCTGCATGGCTATCCGCGCTGGTTCAGCGCCGACTACGCCCAGGCCGGCGCCGAGTGGACGCCGCACACGCAAAGGCCGTCGCCCTAACCCAGGGCCATCACGCCGGCGTCCGGCGTCTCGGCGAACAGCCGTTCCACCTCGGCGCCGCGACGGTCGATGACGGCGCGTCGATTGATGGTGCCCTTGTCCGAAATCTCGTGAGCGTTGGCGTTGGGCGGGTCGGTCAGCAGGAGCGCGCGCCTCACCTGCGCCGCCCCGCCCCGCTGGTCGGTGTTGAAGGCCGCCAGGCGCCGGGCGATCTCGGCGGGATCGGCGCCGAGCGTGGGCCACACCATCACCCCGAGATAGGGCCGACCGTCGTCGCAGAGCACCAGGTCCAGCACCAGGGGCGACAGGGACCTGAGCAGGCCGTCCCGAAGCGACCCGCCATAGACCCAAGTCCCGCTGGAGAGCTTGAACTCCTCGGCCGCCCGGCCCGCGAAGGCCAGTCCCTGGGTCGGGTCGGCCGGATCGTGGAACACCGCCAGGTCGCCGGTGCGGTAGAACCCCTCCTCGTCGAAGGCCAGGGTCGTCTTCTCCGGCTCATCGAGATAGCCGGCGGTGACGTTGGGCCCGCGCGCACGGACCTCGTAGCGCTCGCCGACCGGGGCCAGCTTTAGGGTCGTGCCCGGCGCCGGCAGGCCGATGCCCACCTTGTCGGTCTCGAAGTGGATGACCATGAAGGCCGAGACGGTCTCGGTCATGCCGTAGCCGCTGGTCATCATGATCCGATGGCCGGTCTCGGCGACGGCGGCCGCCTGCAGGCGATCATGCACCGTCTGGGACAGGCCCGCCCCGCCATAGAGCATCAGCCGCATCTTCTTGAAGAAGGTGGCCCTCAGCACCGGGTCCTTCTCCAGCGCCTCCACCAGCATGGTGTAGCCCAGCGGCACATTGTTGAAATAGCTGACCGAGATCTCGCGCAGGTTACGGATCGAGGTCTCGAACAGTCCGGTCGCCGGCTTGCCGTCGTCCACATAGAGGGTCCCGCCCTCCAGCAGGGTGGTCCGCAGCACGAAGGCGCCGGCGGCGTGGTGCCAGGGCAGCCAGTCCAGCATCACTTCGTGCCAGCCCGCCGCCTCGCCGATGGCTTGCTGGCACTGGGTGGAATTGGCCATCAGGTTGTCGAAGGTGATCGGGACCACCTTGGGCAAGCCGGTGGAGCCGGAGGTCAGCATCAGGGCGGCGCGGTCGTGGGGCCTCAGCCGTTCGATCGACCTGGCGACCGCCGGGGTCGCCGCCGTAGCCAGCACCTCGGCATAGGACGTCGCGGGTTTGGACAGCCGCGACGGATCGGTGGTGATGATATTCGCCGCGCCTAGGTCCAGGGCCTCCAGCGCGCCGGCCACCGTGGCGCTGTCCTGGGCGAACACCACGCCGGGCTTCACCTTGGCGATCACGTGGGCCAGCCGGCCATAGTCGCCGCCCAGCGCCGCATAGGTGACGCTGACCGGACAGGCGGCGCGGCCGGCGGCCTGGGCGGCGAAGCTCATCACCGCGAAGGCGGGGGTGTTGGCCGCCAGGATTAGCACGGGTCCCGCCGGCGCCTGGTCGAGCAGCCACTGGGTCGCCGCGTCCATGTCCCGCTTGAGCCGGGCGAAGGACGTGAACGCCCATTCGCCGTCGGCGCCCCGCTGGGCCAGGGCCGGCTTCTCGCCCGAGATCGCCGCCCGCCGGGCGAAGGCCGCGGGGATGTTGGCGTCATAGGGACGGAGCGGAATCTTCGAGCCGATCAGGATCGTCCCGTCGGCGCGCCGCTCGATATCGAGGTCCACCGGCAGCAGGTGGGCCTCCCGGAACGGCGCTGGCGCAGGCGCGGCCACGGCGGTGTCGGCCATGGTCAGACGCCCACGACCAGGCTGACGGTGGTGGTGGTCGATCCGCCGATATTGAGGGTCTGGACGGTCTTGGCGCCCTCGACCTGGTAGTCGCCGGCGCGGCCGGTCACCTGCTTGAAGGCGTCCAGCGCCATCCGCACGCCCGTCGCGCCCACGGGATGTCCGCCGCCGATCAGCCCGCCGGAGGGATTGATCGGCAGCCGCCCGCCGATCTCGATGGAGCCGTCCTCCACCGCCTTCCAGGCCTCGCCCGGCGCCGTCAGGCCCAGATGCTCGATGGCCATGTATTCGGTGGTGGTGAAGCAGTCATGGGTCTCCACCGCGTCCAGCTCGCCCACGTCGGCGATCCCGGCCCGGGCGCGCGCGTCGTCGATGGCCCGCTTCACCTGCGGGAAGACATAGGGCCCGCCCTCGCTGGCCCGCACCTTGCGCTCATAGCTGATCGGCGCGGAGCGATGCCCCCAGCCCTTGATCTGAGGCAGGCTCTCCAGCGCGATCCCGCGCTTGGCGGCGTACCCGGTCGCCGCCTTCTCCGACGCCAGGAACACCACGGCCGAGCCGTCCGTCACCTGGCCGCAGTCGTTCTTGCGCATCATCCCCTCGACCACCGGATTGGCCTCGTCGTCGTCGGTGAAGCTCTTGTCGTTGAAAGCCCAGGCCCGCGTCTGGGCGTTGGGGTTCTTGCGGCCGTTGGCGAAGTTGATCTCCGCGATCCGCATGAGGTGCTCGTACTTCAGCCCGAAGCGGCGGTCATACTCCTCGCCGAGGTCGGAAAAGGCCTTCGGCCACAGATAGGTGGCGTCCTGGAACTCATGGCCGGCCCAGGCCGCGGCGCCCAGGTTCTGCGCGGCCTGCTGGCCCGAGACATTGCGCATCATCTCCAGGCCGACCACGCAGGCGGTGTCATAGCGTCCGGCCTCGATCTCGGCGGTCGCCGCCAGGATCGCCACGCTGCCCGAGGCGCAGGCCGCTTCGTGGCGCGAGGTCGGCATGCCGTCGAAGTCGGGATGCACCAGGCCGAAGAACCCGCCCAGCAGGCCCTGGCCCGCGAACAGGTCGCCGACGAAGTTGCCGACGTGGCCGGTGTCGATGTCCTTGGGCTCCAGGTCCACGGCGGCCAGGCCCTGACCCACCACCTCGGCGAAGGCGTCGGCGAAGTCCATCTGCTGCCGCGCCCAGTTCTTGGAGAAGTCGCTCTGCCAGCCGCCCAGGATGTAGACCATGGTTTCCTCGCTCGGCCATTGAGGCCCGAAATTGTCAGTCTGATTGTACAAGTGAACGGGTGGGATCCAAAGTCCGGCGCCCGTCCATGAAGGCGGCGAAGGCCTGGTGTGCGTCGTCATAGGGCTCGCGCGGCTCGGCGGTCAGGGCGATGCCCACGGCGGCGCCTATCTGTCCGGTTTCCAGCCGCACCGGCGGGCCTTCCACGGTCCTGGCCGCGCGCATAAGGCAGCCGCCGGAGACCAGGGTCTGGCCGGTGACGTCGCAGGCATCGCTGACCAGCCAGGAGACCAGGGGCGCCACCGCCGCCGGGTCCATGCGCACGGCGACATCGGGCGCGACGAACGTCTCGGTCATGGCGGTCAGGGCATAGGGCGCGATGGCGTTGATCTTGAGGCCGCGGGCGGCGCCCTCCACGGCCAGGCCGCGGACCAGGCCGATCAGAGCCGCCTTGGACGAGGCGTAGGCCGCCATGCCGTCGCCGCCGTGCAGGCCGGCCGACGAGGCGCTGACCACGATCCGGCCCGAGCCCGAAGCCGACAGGGCCGGCCACGCCGCCCGGACCAGGTCAAAGGCGCCGAAGAAGTTGATGTCGAAGATCTTCCGGAAGCCCTCGCGGGTCTGGCGATGCAGGCGAAGCGTCTCGGGCACGCCTGCGTTGGAGACCACGGCGTCCAGCCGGCCGAATTCCGTCATCGCCTGGGCGACCAGCGCCTCGCCGGCTTCCGGGTCCTCGGCCGGAACGAGACTTGCCGCCGCCCGGCCGCCGGCGGCGCGGATCTCGGCCGCGACCGCTTCGGCGCTCGAGGGCTGGCCGCGGTCGGTCCAGCGATTGTTGACCACCACGTTCGCCCCGCGCGCGGCGAGGTCCAGGGCGTAGGCGCGGCCCAACCCCTTGCCCGCACCGGTGACGATCACCACCCGATCGCGCATGTCGCGCGCGGTCCCCGCGCTCTCCTCGGTCGTCTCCGGCATATGGCGGTCCCTTCCGGCCGCCGATCATCCACACATCGTATCGTTATGCAAGTGACGGATGGGATCGGCCTGTCAGGTCACTGAGCTCTCCTCGAAACGGCGTCGCGAACGGCCGCGTCATCACCCCCGGCGGTGCAGCGCGGACCAGGGGGATCGAATTGATCACCGTTCCGGCGACGCCCAGTTGCTCGGCCGAGGTGGCGCTCGTATCGCCGGCCCGCTTCTCCAGGTCGACCGACAAGCGCACGCCCGGTTGGCCCTCGACATGGATGCGCCACAGCGGCGGGTCCGGCTCCGCCAGATGGGCCGTCTCCATGTACCAGTGGATCGACATGGTGAGCTTGGCCGCGCCTCCCACGATCGCGCGCCAACGCCAGTTCACATGGCTGATCCCACCGAGCGCGATGCGCCCAGCCGCCACGCTCAAGTCCTCCGAGGCAGGGAAGGCCTTATGGTCGGTGTCGATGCGTTCCGGGGCCAGACCCAAATGCTCGGCCATGGCCGAGAGCACCTCGGCGTACATGCCATTAAGTGACGAGGCGGCCCCCCAGTCGGGGGCGTCAATCGCCAGAGGATCGGACCCGAACCCCAGGATCTTGAACACATAATCGGGATTTCGCATGCCCCTGCAATCGACGCTTTCCACCACCTCGACGTGGTCGAGCTGCGAACAGACGCCGGTCGCCACCACCGCGAGCTGCTCGGCGGCGAAGCCCGGATTCAGACCCGCGGCCATCAGGGTGGCGCCGCCCGCCGCGCAGGCCGCCTCCAGGGCCGCCAGCCGCGCCCCGCCCCAGTGCCGAGGACGGCTGTAGCCGTTGATGCTGATGACGTTCTTGCCCGCGGCCAGCAACTTCAGGATCTCGGCGTCGTGAGAGCCATAGGGCGGGGCCAGGCGCGCGCAGTGGATCACCACGTCGGCGTCCAGCGCCAGGATCTCCTCGACGTCGCGGGTGGCGATCACCCCCGTGGGCGGCCGCCGCGCGATGTCGCCGGCGTCGCGCCCGGCCTTGTCCTCGCCGTAGACATAGAGGCCCACCAGCTCCATCGCCGGATGGTCGATGACCGCCCTCAGGCAGGTCTTGCCCATGGCCCCGGTGGCCCACTGGATGACGCGGTGCTTCATGACCCCTCGCTGAACTCGGGAGAGCCTAGCCGATCAAGTATCGTTATGAAAGTGACTGCGTTGACGGCGAGCGCTAGTCCGCCGCCTCGACCGCCCGTGGCGCGTCGGCCTCGATGACCTCGAAGGTCACGTCGTGCGCCTCGACCGGCTGACTGCAGCACGAGCATGTCACCGCGGGCTCAAGGTCGTGGCCATCGGCCTTGTGCCGCAACAGCAGCGGCGGCCCTTCGGGCGAGACATAGTACTTGTCCCCCCACTGCAGGAGCATCAACAGGATGGGGTAGTAGTCGATCCCCTTCTCGGTTAGCCGGTACTCGGAGCGCCGGCCGCCCAGATCGTGCGCGCGGATTACGCCCTGCGCTGTGAGCCAGGACAGCCGCTCGGACAGGATGTTCGTGGCCATGGCCGTGTCGCGATGGATCTCGTCGAACCGTCGCAGTCCCGTGAAGATCGAGCGCAACACGAGGCTCGCCCAGCGGTCCCCGGTGATCTGGGCCACGTCCACCATCAGGCTCGAGGCGCTCACAGCGGCGTGGCGGTGCTGGCGGCGGCGGCTGTAGCGGGCGGCCATCCAGCCCACGCCGGGCCCCTCGGTCCAGTCCACGTCGCGGGCGCTGATCTCGTCGCCGCACTTCAGGCAGGTCGGAACCGGTTCGAAGACGTGGCCGCAGGTGCGGTGCCTCAACCGGAGCTGCAGCTTGCCCGCGGGCGGGCTCCAGCGCCGCTCCCAGCGCAGCATCATCAGGGCCGGCCAATAGAGGTCGAGGCCCTTGGGGGTCAGGCGATACTCGAACCTTGGCGGCGCGGTGCTGTAGGGCGTTTTAACCAGCACGTCGGCGGCCACCAGCCGCTTCAGCCGGTCGCTGAGCAGGGTCTGAAGGAGGCCTGTGCGCGTGCGATATTCGTCGAACCGCCGCGCCCCGATCCAGGATGCTTCGAGGATCAGCAGGACGGAGGTGTCCCCCACCACCTCCAGCGCCCGCCAGATCGAGCAGGTGCGGATGAACTTCGACGTGATCATGGTCGCAAGAGTCGCGGAACGGGTGCGACTATGCAAGTCGCTTCAACGCCGCGGCGACCGGATCAGGTCGCGGCGACGCCGGCCAGTTCGCGCCTCAGCACCTTTCCCAGGGGATTGCGCGGCAGGGCCTCGACCACGCGCAGCTTCTCCGGCAGCTTGAACGTCGCGATGTCGTGGCCCTTCAGGTGGGCAGTCAGCTCTTCGAGCGTCAGCGCCTTGCCGGGCCGAAGCGCCACGACGGCGCAGACCCGCTCTCCCAGCCGCTCGTCCGGATAGGCCGCGCAGCCCGCCTCGCGCACGCTCGGATGGCTTTCGATCATGACGTCCAGCTCCGCGGGGGAGATGTTCTGCCCTCCTCGGATGATGATCTCCTTGCACCGGCCGACGAAGCGATAGAACCGACCGCCGCCGTCCGGGGTGATCTCGAACAGGTCGCCGGTGCGGAAGAACCCCTGGTCGTCGAAGGCCTGCCGGGACAATTCGGGCGCCTTCCAATAGCCGTCGAAGGTCATGGCGCCGGCGATGCGCAGCTCGCCTTCTATCCCCGGCTCGGTGATCTCGCCGCCGCCCTCGGGGTCAACCAGCCGCGTGCGGATCTTGGAGGGAAACGCCGCCGGCCAATCCAGGCCCTTGGCGCCGAAGCGGGGGAAGAACCGCGCGCGCTGCTCGGGATCGGGAATGGCCTCGCCGGTGGAGAACAGCGAAGTTCCCTCGTTCGAACCGAACACGTTCATCACCGTCACGCCGTGGCGGTCCTGCCAGCCCTTGACCATCCAGGGCGCCAGGGGAGCGGAGCCCGAACCCAGGCAGCGCAGCCTGGACAGGTCGGTCGCCGACAGCAGGGCCTCGTTCTGCAGCAGCATGTTCAGGATCGCGGGCGGCGCCACGGTGTAGGCCACGCCCTCGTCCTGCATCTGGGACAGGAAGATCGGCAGGTCGAAGGGGTGGTGCTGAATCAGCCGGCCCTGGCAGACCAGCCACGGCATGACCATGCCCCCGATGGCCGCGATGTTGATCAGCGGGAAGGGGTTCAAGATGGTGTCGCCGGGCCTGAGGCGGGCGGCCTCCGCCAGGGCCTCGCCATTGACCACCCAGTGGTCGTGGTGCCGCGGCACGCCCTTGGGCGCGGCCTCCGTGCCCGAGGTCCAGCAGACGGTCAGCGCCTCGGCCGCGTCCAGATCGGCCGGGGTGGGATAGGGTGTCGCAGGCGCCTGCGCCATCAGCGGGTCGAGCGCGTGAGCGCCGGTCGGCGCCACGGCGGCCAGGCTGAGCACCTGCGCGTCGGTCACACCTTCCGCCCTCAACTCCAGCAGCATGGCGGCGTGGTCGCAGCCATGGAAATCGCCGACGGTCAGGTAGAGCTTCGGCTCCACGATCGGCAGGATCTGACGCAGCTCGTGCCCGCGATAGGCCATGGCCACGGGACTCAGGATGGCCCCCATGCGGGCGCAGGCGAGAAAGGCCAAGACGCCCTCGACCAGATTGGGCAACTGCGTCGCCACCACGTCGCCGCGCCCGACGCCAAGAGCGGCGAAGACCGCCGCCATGGCGTCCACCCGAGCGTCAACCTGTGCGTAGGTCAGCCTTTGGGGCGCAGTCCCCGCCAGGGCCTGGCGGTTGGGCGCATCCGCCAAGGCCTCCTCGCCGGGGCGCGCCGCGACGGCCTTGCGGAAAAGCGCGTCGACGGTCTCGCCACGCCACCATCCCCTGCTGCGAAAGTCCGCGACGCGTTCAGGCGAACTAGGGCGCAAGCTCGCCTCCCGGCTGGAATAGGGGTTCAGCGGCTGGCTCTCCCGCTTCAGCCCAAGCGGTCGCATAGTCAGTATTGTATTGCAAGTGACTACTAGCACGTTTGCAGAGGCTCTGGACAGCGGGCGGGTCGGTCTGATGCGGTTCATGAGACAACCCAAAAGTGTTTTCGTAACTTGATCTACCTTGAAAGGCGTGACGATGCTGTGGGCCATCGTGTGGCGAACGGGGTGATCCAATGGCTGACTTCACGCTGAAATACGGACAGGGCGAACTCAAACTCTCGCAGAGCAAGACGCTCATCGGCGTCCGGCCCAAGCGCAATCGCGAGGCCGACGCCAATACCGCCGTCGGCATGGCCCTGCAGGGCGCGGACTGGACCGACCAGGGCACGCTGGGCGGGTTCCGGATTGTGGCGATCGACGACGCGCGGGTCGACGCCGACGCCGCGCTCGACCGGGTGCGGATGGACGGAGCGGTGGCCACCGGCACCCACGTCTTCGAACTGCCGCAGGGCAAGGGCCTCTACGTGCCCACCGGCGATGTCTATGTTGAGTTCAAGGGCGGGAGCTCAGAGAGCGCGCGCCAGGCGACGATCGACAAGTTCTCGCTATCCATCAAGGAGGCGCGCGGGGAGGATGGCTTCATCTTCACCGTGACCCCCGACTCGCCCAATCCGATCAAGGTCGCGGCCGGCCTCCAGCAGGATCCGATCGTTGACATCGCCGAGCCGGACCTGGCCAGCCGGGCCGCGGTCAAGGCGCCCCTGATGCCGATGGACTCGCTGTTGGGCGAGCAATGGCACCTGCAAAACAAGGGTCGGCACCGGGGCACGACCCAAGGCTTCCTGCAGGGCGCCGACGCCCGGGTGGTGGAGGCCTGGAGTGCGGCCGGCACCCTGGGTCAGCCTGATGTGGTGGTCGCCGTCATCGACGACGGGTTCGACTTGAAGCATCCCGACTTCTCCATGCCGGGCAAGATCATCCACAAATGGGATTTCACCCGAAAGAACGACGACCCCAAGCCGGAGCCAGGTGATTGGCACGGCACGGCCTGCGCGGGTGTGGCCTTGGCCTCGGCCGGCGGCGGCGGCGTGGTCGGCGCCGCGCCGGGTTGCACCCTGATGCCGGTCCGCTGGGGCCCCGACCTGTCGGACGCCCAGCTCGAGGCCTGGTTCAACCATGTGACGATCAAGGGCGCGTGGGTGGTCAGTTGCAGCTGGGGGGCGCTGAACCCGTTCTTCCCGCTGTCGACGCGGGCCGCGCGCGCGATCACGAAATGCGCGCGCGAAGGCCGGGGCGGTCGCGGCTGCGTCGTCGTCTTCGCGGCGGGCAATGAGAACAGCGACACCAACAACCCGGCGGCCGGCACGGTCTCCGGGTTCGCCAATCATCCTGACGTGATCGCCGTGGCCGCCAGCAACAGCCGCGACCAGAGATCGAATTATTCCAACTTCGGCGCGGCGATATCCGTCTGCGCCCCGTCCAGCGGCGCCGGCGGTTGGGGGGTGCTGACCTCCGATGTGACCGGGACGGCCGGCGCGGGAGCCTTCCTGGGCTATGCCGAGGGCGACTACACCTACGACTTCGGCGGCACCTCGAGCGCCTGCCCGCTCGTCGCCGGGATCGCCGCGCTGGTCCTGTCGGTCAAGCCCAACCTCAGTAGCGCCGAGGTCAAGCGCCTGCTGCAGAGCACCGCGCGCAAGATCGGCCCTCCGTCCAGCTACAAGAACGGGCGCTCGCGCCAATTCGGGCATGGCTGCGTCAACGCCCTGGCCGCCGTGCGCACGGTGCTGCCGCAGGCCCAGCCGGTGGTCGCCGCCCTCAGCGCAGCGGCTCGGCAGGCCAATGCGACGCCGGCTCAAGCTAAGGCGACGCCCGCGCCATCAAAGGCCAAGCCGGCGCGCGCCAAGGCGATGAGCTAGGCCCTCGCCTCTTCCAAGGTGCGGTTCGTGAAAGTGGCTAGCTGTGCGCCTGGGCGTTCATCGGCGGCTGATACTCCTCGATCAGGTCCTCGCGCTCGGCGTGGCGCACCGCGCTGCGAACGTTGAGGCGGGTCAGCACGTCGACCTCGGAGCCATAGACGTCCTTGGCGCGGGCGAGCTGATCGCGCCAGACGGTGCGCGCCAGGCTGTCGGTCTCGCCCACATAGAGGATATCGACCCCCTGCGAACCCGGCTTGGCGATGATGTAATTGGCGCCGGCGGGGGGCAGAATCCGGTCCTCTTCCAGCGATGTGTAACGATAACGGTTGCCGGACTTACCGACGATCTCGATTTGACGGGTCAAACCACGCTCCCGACCTGGACGGACACTCCGGGGTCGGACAGTCCCGCCCCCGGCTGGTGATAACCGTGCGAGTGGGGCGAAATATAGACCATGGGGCGTGACAAACCATCACCAAGTCGCGAGGCGGGCCAGCTTATCCACCGTAAGGAACAACCGGCGCCATAAGGCGTTCCGGGTCGGGACGCCGCTCTGCTAGGTTGATCCCATGGGGGCGTCGACTCGTTCGCGACGCCGCAGAGCCGAGGACACGCGCCACAATCATGGAACGCCCCGCCGAGTTCAGCCTGGTGAAGGCCGCAGACGGTCCCCAGGCCGTGCTGGCGGGCGATTGGACGGCGACGTCGATCGGGGAAGCCGCCCGCGAGCTCTATGAGGCCATCGTCGGCCAGGCCGCCAAGTCGCTGGACCTCACCGCCGTGGGCCGGCTGGACACCGCCGGCGCCTATGCGGTGATCCGCGCCGCCGAAGGCCACATCGACCCCGACAGGGTCTCGGGACGGCCGGAATCGCTGCGGCTGCTGCAACTGGTCGGCGCCGCAGCGTCGGCCAAGCCGGTGGAGCGCGTCGAGCCCCGCGGCTTCCACCAGATGACCATTCGGATCGGCAAGGGGGTGTTCGACCTCGGCCACGAGATCTTCGAGACCCTGGTCTTCGTGGGGCACCTGTTGGTCGCCGTGGGCCGCACCTTCCTCTACCTGTTCACCAATCCCAAGCGCGTGCGCTGGGCGCCGATCGTCTCGCTGATGGAGCGGGCGGGCCTGGACGCCATCCCCATCGTGGCCATCACGTCGCTCTTCATCGGCGCGGTGGTCGGTCTATTGGGCGCCAACATGCTGCGCCAGTTCGGCGCCGAGGTGTTCGCCGTCGAGCTCATCGGCATTGCGGTGTTGCGCGAGTTCAACATCCTGATCACCGCCATCCTCCTGGCTGGCCGCTCCGCCTCGGCGTTCGCCGCCGAGCTCGGCTCGATGAAGATGAACCAGGAGATCGACGCCATGCAGGTGCTGGGCGTCGATCCGTTCGAGGCCCTGGTCTTCCCGCGGTTCGCGGCCCTGCTGCTGACCATCCCGCTGCTGACCTTCGTGGCGACCCTGGCGGGCCTGTTCGGCGGGCTGCTGATCACCTGGACGGTGTTGGACCTGGGCCCCTCCTTCTTCCTGCAGCGGATCGTCGACAATGTCGGACCCACGCATTTCTGGATCGGCCTATGCAAGGCGCCGGTCATGGCCGCGGTGATCGCCGGCATCGGCTGCCGCCAGGGCCTGGAGGTCGGCGGCGACGTGGAATCCCTCGGGCGGCGGGTGACGGCTGCAGTCGTCCACGCCATCTTCGCCATCATCCTGATCGACGCGATCTTCGCGCTCATCTTCATGGAGCTGAACATTTGAGCGACGAGTCGCACCCCGAAGACACCCTGCCGACCACCGGCCCGGCCATCGAGGTGCGCGGCCTGGTGTCGGCGTTCGGCGACCGGGTGATCCATGAGAGCCTGGACCTGACCGTCAAGCGCGGCGACGTGGTGGGCGTGGTCGGCGGCTCGGGCACCGGCAAGTCGGTGCTGCTCAACACCATCATAGGCCTCAAGGCGCCGGAGGGCGGCATGGTGCGGGTGTTCGGCCAGGACATCCAGCGGGCCTCGCGGCGCAAATGGTCTGCGATCGAACGCCAGTGGGGCGTGCTGTTCCAGCAGGGCGCGCTGTTCTCCAACCTCACAGTGCGCGAGAACGTCTCGGCGCCGATGTACGAGCACACCGACATCCCGCGGCGCATCGTCGCCCAGCTCGCGGATCTCAAGATCGCCCTGGTCGGCCTGCCGCCCGAGGCCGGCAGCCTCAAACCCTCGGAACTGTCGGGCGGGATGCGCAAGCGCGCGGGCCTGGCCCGGGCCCTGGCGCTGGACCCCGAGCTGCTGTTCCTGGACGAGCCCACCGCGGGCCTGGACCCGATCGGCGCGGCCTCGTTCGACGAACTGATCAAGGACCTGTCCGACAGCCTGGACCTGACCGTCTTCATGATCACCCACGACCTGGACAGCCTCTATACGATCACCGACAGCGTCGCCGTCCTAGCCGACAAGAAGGTGGTCGCCCACGCGCCGGTGCAGACGCTCGAGACCTCCGACCACCCCTGGATCCGTGAGTACTTCCTGGGCCCGCGCGGACGCGCCGCGGTCAAGGCGCATAGAGCCGCAACGGTGAACTGATGGAAAAAGACGCCAACTACGCCCTGGTGGGCCTCTCGACGCTGATCCTCTTCGTGGGACTGGTTATTTTCGGTGTCTGGCTCGCCCGCGTGAGCTTCGCCAAGGACTACGACCTCTATGACGTGATCTTCCAGGGGCCGGTGCGCGGGCTGTCGCAGGGCGGCGAGGTGCATTTCAACGGCATCAAGGTGGGCGAGGTCACCCAGATCCAGCTCGACCCGGCCAACCCCAACCGCGTGATCGCCCGCGCCCGCGTCGGATCGGAAGTGCCGATCCGAGTGGACTCCTACGGCACCCTCGAGCCCCAGGGCATCACCGGGATCAACTACATTCAGATCACCGCAGGGACGCCTTCAAAGAAGCTGCTCAAGGACACCGTGCCACCGAACAGGGTCCCGCAGTTGCGCACCCAGCGCAGCGCCCTTGCCGATCTGCTCGAGGGCGGTGGCACGGTGCTGTCGCGGACCGTAGAGGCGTTGGACCGGGTCAACCGCGTCCTGTCGGACCAGAACATCAGGTCCTTCACCGCGGCGATCAGCGACACCCAAACGGTCACCGCCGAGCTGCGCCAGCGCAAGGCGATCATCGCCGACGCCCAGAACGCCCTGCGCAGCATCGACGCGGCGGCTCAGCAGATCGGGACCCTGTCGCAGTCCAGCCAGCAGCTCGTCGATGGCGACGGCAAGCGCACCATGAAGAACGTCGCCGGCGCCGCCGAGGAGGCCCAGGCCGCGGCCAAGGACCTGCGCGTCATGATCGGCAAGCTGGAGGGCCCGACCAGCGACTTCGCCACCAACGGCCTGCCGCAGCTCACGGCCTCGGTCGCAGCCCTGCAGCAGACGGCCGAGTCCCTCGACCGGCTGATCCGCGACATCGAAACCAACCCCCGCGGCCTGGTCGGTAAGCCGGCGGCCCAGGAAGTGGAGATCAAGCCATGAGCGCCCTCACCCGCTCTCTCGGGGCGCTGGGCGCCGCGGCGCTCGTCCTTTCGCTCGGCGGCTGCGTCTCGCTGTTCCCCAAGAGCGACCCCGCCCAGCTCTACAGGTTCGACGCCGCCGCGCCGTCCGCGGAGCAGAGCGCGGGCCGACCGGCCGGCCAGTTCGGCGTCGTGCGCGGCGGCGGGAGCTTCACCCGTGCGGCCTCCAGCGACCGAATCCTGACCGTCGACGGTGGCGAGGTCGCCTATGTGGCCAATTCACGCTGGGTGGCCCCGGCCGTGACCTTGTTCGACGAGGCCCTGGCCCAGGCTTTCGACGCCAACAGCGGCGCAGCGCGGCTGATCTCTCGCGGCCAGACCGCCAAGGCCGACTATTCCCTGCGCGTCGACGTCACCCGTTTCGAGGCGGTCTATGACCGCGGTCCCAAGGCCGCGCCGCTGGTGGTGGTGAGCCTCCGGGTCGCCCTGACCCGACCCGACCGCACCCCGGCCGGGTCCGATCTCATCGAAGCCCAGGTGCGGGCCGGCGACAACCGGGTCTCGGCCATCGTGGCGGCCTTCGATCAAGCCGTGGGCGAAGCGCTGAACGGCCTGGTCGCTTGGACCAACCGCACCGGGGCGGCTCCCGCCTAGGTATCCGTCACCCAGTTTTAGGGCGTGTGACGAGCTGCCGCAGGCGACCGTGACGAGATATTAAGTTCCCGACCTCATGATTTAAGTATTCGGGCGTCATGAGGCATTCATGGACAATGATCGAGGCGTACGGCGTCTGACTTCGTTGGAACAATCTGCGTCCACTGCGCGGGTGCTGAACCTTTTGGCGATCCACCGAAATTTTGGCGACGATGTAGATCTGGCCCAGGCGCCGTTCTTCAAGAACCGGTTGCTGGACCGTAGCATCATCCTCAAGCACCGGCTTCGACCCCACGAATACGCACAATTCGCCTCGCCGCGACCGACGGCGACCAAGATCCTTATTCCAATCGACAGTTCCGATCTGAGGGTCGGCGCTCGCTCGGTCTTCGTCGGCCAGAAGGACTTCGACGAAGTCGTCGAGTCGGTTCTGGGCCAAAATCTGAAACCAGGCTCGCGTGATCGTCGTGTCCTCGATCTTATCGATAGCCTGCCATCGCTCGATCCGTTCCTGCTGCGGGAACATCTGCGGGTCAACGAAATCGAACCGGCGCGCGGCTATTTTGGGATTTCGGCCGGCGATGTGCAGCGGATGTTCGACTTTGCCCGCGAGGAGATTCTGGCGCTGGTCACCCTGTCGTCTGGCGACAATTACGGATCGCACGCCTGCGCCTCGCGCCTGGTCGAGAAGCTGCTTTCGAACACCCCGGACAGCGGGTGCGAGCCCCTGAAGGCGACTCTGAAGCTGAGCGACCAAGAGTACACTGACGGCGCCTTCTCCTGGCGCGGCTTCCTCTACCACAAATGGGTGCTTGGAGATCTTGCGGCGCCGATGCGCCAAGTCATGGCCGAGATCACGCAAAGGCGCGCGGCCCCAAAAGCGCTGACGCCTCGGCCTACATCCCAGAGGCCAAGAAGCGCGTCCAGCTGGCGATGAGCGCCACCAAGACCGCCGCCCAGGACATGTTGGATGTCTATAATAGGGCCTACGCTTCGCTGACCGAGGAGAGCAAGCCGACCGGTTTCCGCGACCTTCTGCTGACCGCGCCGGCCATGTTCTCCAGCCTCGGCGAACAGCTCGGAGCCATCCAGCACGTCGCGAGTTTCTGGCGCTACCGGTTCCCGGAAGGCCGGGCGCGGTTGATTGCGCCCGACGAACTAATGGACGTCTTCCTGGATTTTGAGGACAGCATGGCCTTTACCCATGACGAGGCCAACCATGTCCGTTTCGCCTGACGCTCCGGGCGCAGGGCTGAACCTGCAACTCCTCGGCCTCGCCTTCGCCGGCGCTGACTTGGTATTCGAGGTCGACGCCGTCGGCACGGTCACCTTCGCGCTCGGCGCCGTCGAGCAGCTTACCGGTCGCGTCCCCGCCGAGTTCGTCGGCTCGAACTGGGCCGAGCTGGTCGGGCCAGGCGACTCTGACCTGCTGGCGACTTTGCTCGAGGGTCTGAAGGCCGGCGAGCGCCAGGGACCGCTGCGGATCGCTCTGGCGTCCAGTCCGGCCCGCCGCCTGGCGCGGCACGGCTCCCTGTCAGTCTTCAAATTGCCCCAGCGCGCGGGGCGGGTGTCCTGCGCCCTCGGCCTCGGAGGTCCCGCGGCCGTCGACCAGATTGCCAGGGGGCCGGATGGCCTGCTGGCCAAGGACGCTTTCGCCTCGACCGTCGCGACCCTCTTGGGCGAAGCCGACCGCGCGGGCCTGCCCGTGCGTTTGGACCTCGTTGAGTTGGGCGGGCTCGACTCGGCGGTCTCGACCATGGACGCCGTCACGGCGGAGCGGACGCGGCGCCGCGTGGCGGCGACGCTACGCGCCGAATCCTACGCCGGCGCCGGCGCCTCGGAAGTCGCTGTCGACCGCTTCGCGCTCGTCCGGTCGGCCGCCGCGTCAACCGATCGGCTCACCGAGCGCCTCAAGCAGGCAGCAGGCGGCCAGGTCGAGCCGGTAACGGCCGAACTCGCCCTGAACGTTGGCTCGCCGGCCCAGAACCTCCGCGCCATGCGCTATGTGCTCGATCGTTACATCGAGGACGGCCCTGCCGGGGCCCAGGCGGGGTTCAGCGCCGCAATTCAGCGAACGGCGCGCGACGCGGCGCGGTTCAAGGCCATGCTCGCAAGCGGGGATATCCATCTCGCCTACCAGCCGGTCGTCAGCCTGGATGGACGGACGCTCCACCATTTCGAGGCGTTGGCCCGCTTCGATCCCGATTCGAGCCCAGCCGACACCATCCGACTGGCCGAGGAGCTGGGCCTGATCGCGGATTTCGATCTCGCTGTCGCCCGGTGCGTGGCCAAAGCGCTAATTGCGGGCGTCTCGGACCTGCGAATCGCGGTCAATGTAAGCGCCATCTCGTTGATGCAACCTGGATTCATCGAGACGCTTGGCGAAGTCACCTCCTTCGCCCCCTCGCTTCGCCCAAGGCTGCTGCTGGAAATCACCGAGACCCAGCAGATTCCGGATCTTCCAATGGCCAATCTGAAGATCGCCGCGCTACGCGCAATCGGACATGTCGTTTGCCTCGACGATTTCGGGGCCGGCGCCGCTTCGCTGAATTATCTGCGATTCCTGGACGTCGACATCATCAAGATCGACGGCCGCTATATCCAGGCGCTGGACTCCCGCCCCCGCGATACCACGGTGCTCAAGCACGTGATCGCGCTCTGTCGCGAGCTTGGCGTGACCACGATCGCCGAGATGGTGGAAACGGCCCAGACCGCCCGCCTGGCCCAAGAACTCGGCGTCGATCTCGGCCAGGGTTGGCATTTCGGAAAACCGCTGTCCGAGCCGAGATGGCAGGCTCCAACCGCCGCGGCGCCCACGAGTCAGGTCGGCGCTGCGGGGTCTAGACTTCCAGGCCAGAGATCCGCTTGGCGGCGGTGAGGGTATTCCTCAGCAGGCAGGCCACGGTCATCAGGCCGACGCCGCCGGGCACCGGCGTGATGTGGCCGGCCACGGCCAAGGCCTCCTTGTAGGCCACGTCGCCGACGATCTTGGTCTTGCCCGCGGCGGCCTTGACCGGATCGCGGAACGGTATGCGGTTGATGCCCACATCGATCACCGCGGCGCCCGGCTTGATCCAGTCGGCCTTGATCATCTGCGGTCGCCCCACGGCGGCCACCAGGATGTCGGCCTCGCGGCAGACCGCGGCCAGATCCCGGGTCCGCGAATGGGCGATGGTCACGGTGCAGTCGGCGGCCAGCAGCAGCTGGGCGATCGGCTTGCCGACCAGCACGGAGCGGCCCACCACCACGGCGCGCTTGCCGGTGAGGTCGCCCAGGGCGTCGGCGAGCATGATCATGCAGCCCATGGGCGTGCAGGGGACCAGCGCCTTCTGACCCTGGGCCAGCAGGCCGATATTCACCGGGTGCAGGCCGTCGACATCCTTGGCGGGATCGATGGCGGTGATGACGGCCTTTTCGTCCAGACCCTTCGGCAGCGGAAGCTGCACCAGTATGCCGTGAATGGCAGGGTCTCGGTTGAGGGCGTCGACGAGGGCCAGCAGGTCCGCCTGGGAGGCGTCGGCCGCCAGGAGATGGGTCACCGAGTGCATGCCGACGGCCTTCGAGTGCTCTCCCTTGGAGCGCACGTAGACCTGGCTTGCGGGATCGTCCCCGACCAGGACGACGGCCAGGCCGGGCGTCAGGCCATGGCTCGCCTGCAGCGCGGCCACCTCGGCGGCGACCTCGCCCCGGATACGCTCGGCCGTGGTCTTGCCGTCGATGATCTGAGCCTGCGACATTCACCCTCGCGCGCGGTCGGAACTTGGCCGTGGCGATAGCCGTTCAGCCTCCGCCGCGCAATGCGGCGTGGAGCCGTACAGGTGCCAGACATGAACCAGTTCTTCACCCGGTTCGCCTCGGGCATCGCGCGCTGGACCGGCCGGCCCTTCGTGTTCATCGCCTGCTGTGGGGTGGTGATCACCTGGGGCGTGACAGGACCAATCTTCGGCTATTCCGACACCTGGCAGCTGGTCATCAACACCGGCACGACCATCGTCACCTTCCTGATGGTCTTCCTGATTCAGAACACCCAGAACCGCGACAGCGACGCCCTCCAGGCCAAGCTTGACGAGCTGATCAGGGTCACCAAGGCCGACAACTATTTCATCGGCATCGAGAACCTGCCCCAGGACAAGCTCGAGGAAATCCTGACCGACCTGGACAAGCTGGCGCCCCACCTGCGGCAGCAGAACGGTAGGCCCATTTCCCACAAGCCGAAATCCAAGGCCGAGCCCAAGGGCAAGACACCCACGGGCGCCCGAGCCAAGCCCCGCGCGCCTGCCTAGGGCCGCCGCAGCCAGGCCGCCACCGCCCAGGCGTGGGCCTCGTGGCGCAGGGTCGTCATGGCTTCCAGCGGCTTGACCCAGATCAGGGTGTGGTCCTTCTCGACCTTCAGGTCCGGTGCCTCGGCCTCGATGGTCACGGCGAAGAACGTCCCTCGATTGTCGAATGCCTTGCCCTCGGTGTTGAGGAAGTACTGGTCGGCCTCGGCGAAGGCCTCCCCGGCCGCGATCGCCAGTCCTGCCTCCTCGCCGAACTCGCGGACCACGGCCTGCTCGGCGCTCTCACCGGGGTCGACCGCGCCGCCGGGCAGGTCGCGCCAGATCGCCCCGTCGGGCTTTTCGATCCGCACCAGGGCGATCTTGCCGTCGCGCTCGGCGACGCCGAAGGCGGCGGGCCGGTCGGCGTAGACACGCCCACCCATCCGCTCGCCGAACTGCGGGACGGCGCGCATCAGTCCTTGCCGTAGAGCGCGTCATAGGGGTCGACCTTGCCGGCCAGCACGTCGTCCACCCGCACCACCGGCCAGCCGACCGTGACCCTGGCGCTGGCGCGCCAGGCCGAAACCGTCATGTCGCGCAGCTCCGAGGCCCCCGCCGCCAGGCGCTCGGTGGCGAAGGCCACGCCGCGCGGATCGGCGGGTTTCAGGCCGCCGGCCTTTTCCATCTCGTAGAACGGGAGAACGAACCGGCTGGTGGCGGTGAGGTAGTCCACCGTCCGCTGCTCGACGGCGCACTTGCAGTCGACCGGCGCGGCCATGCCGGCGGCGACGCCGGCGGGCTTGATGTTGTTGAACACGAACTCGCTCTCGAACGGGCCATGGACCTTGGCGGTGGAGTAGCCCTGGGGGTTCGGATACTCGCCCCAGCCGTTGTAGTGGACCGTGACATGCAGCGGCTGGGACCCGTCGCCCACGAAGTGCGACAGCTGGCCGATAGTGGCCAGGATCTGGGTCTCCCGCCGCGCCAGGTCGCGGACCAGCCAGGCCTTGCGCACCTTGTTCCGCTCGCGCCCGGCGGCGTACTTCACCACCCGCCAGTAGCCGAAGTCCTTGGCCAATTGCTGGTGCTGGTCGATGATCGAATAGGGCAGGTAACCGGCCTTCCAGCTGTCGAGGCCGGCGGCCTGCAGGGCCTTCTCATAGTCGGCCCGGGTGGACGGCAGCGGGAGGAAGGACGGGCCGCCCAGCAGCTTGCCTTCCTCGTCCAGGTCCAGGGAATGCCCCGGGTTGCGGTTGTGGTCGTGTATCCGTCCCGAGCCCTTGGACCGGTCGGGCTCACGCGACAGCTCGCCGACGTCGCGGACGGCCTGGGGATTGCGCAGGAAGGCCGGGAGGTCGCCCGGCAGGGCGCGCATGGCGGCCTCGCCGACGATGCGGTGGCCCATGGCGCCCCAGGCGAGGGCCTGGACGGGCGCGAAGGCGAGGAGAAGGGCGGAGGCGAGCGCGGCGGTGCGGATCATGCCCACCGGTTTAGGCGATCTTCAGCGCGCCCTCCACCCGCTTCACCCAGGCTTTCACCGCGGGATAGCGGGCCAGGTCGAAGCCGCCCTCGTGAGCGACCCGGGTGTAGGCCACCAGGGCGATGTCGGCGAGGCTGACGCGGTCGCCGACCAGGAACCCGCCGTCCGCGAGGCCGTCCTCCAGCCTTTGCAGGGCGCCATGGCCCCGCTCGACGATCTTCGGCTCCAGCTCGGCGACGGGCTTGCCCAGATAGTGGACCTGGAAGCGCGCCACGGCGACAGAGGGCTCGTGGCTGTACTGCTCCCAGAACATCCATTCCAGCATCCGGGCCCGGTCATAGGCGTCGGCGGGGATCAGGTCCGAGCCGTCGGCCAGGTGCAGCAGGATGGCGTTGGACTGAGCCAGCGGCCGGCCGTCGGCCAGGATCACCGCGGGCACCTGGCCGGCGGGATTGAGCGCCAGGAACGCGGCGGTGCGAGTCTCCGCCTTCAGGACATCGGTCTCGATCCAGTCATAGGCCAGCCCCAGATGGTCTGCCGCCCACTTCACCTTCAGGCAGTTGCCGGAGATCGAATCGCCGTAGATGCGCATGGTGGTTTTCCTTGCTGGACAAGGGTTTCAATAGCCGAGCTCGCCGCCTGTGCAAGCCAGACTCTTCGAGGGCGCCTGTTAGTTCCGCTGCAAGCCGGTTTGACTCAGGCCCGTGAGTCCGGGTACCCAAGACCCTGCTGCACAGATCAACGACGAAGGAGCCGCCGTCATGCGACGTCGCCTCGCCGCCCTTGCCGCCCTGCCTGTCCTGCTCGGACTTTCCTCCAGCGCCCAGGCTGCGCCCTCTTCCGATCCCATTGGCGACCTGATTGTTTCGGCCCTCACCGGCACCCTGCCCGGCACCCCCGAATTCCGCCTCAAGGCCACCCTCTACCATGCCGGCGCCAAGGGCGTGGGCGCCCTGGACTCGCTGGGCTGCAAGGTCGTCGCCATGCGCACCGTGGCCACCGACCGCACCGTGATCCCGCGCCGAACGAAGCTCTACATCAAGGAAACCGTCGGCCTGCCGATGCCCGACGGCTCCAAGCACGACGGCTACTGGTACGCCACCGACACCGGCGGCGCGATCAAGGGCGAGAAGATCGACCTCTATACCGGCCACGGTTCGTCATCGATGCGTCCGTTGATGGCCCTGAACCTCGCCAAGCTCACCGTCGCCAAGGCCGGTGAGTTCAAGGGTTGCCCGCCGGCCTGACGGCCGCCGCGACGCCCGACCCATTTCCCCAGGCCTGACCCAACGCCGCCTCGCGCCGGCGCAAATTTTCTTGGCTTGAGGACTTCCATGATCGTCTCGAAACCCAACTTCTTCCTGTTCACCGGCGGTCCGGGCGTGGGCAAGACAACGCTGATCGAGCACCTGCGCGCACGCGGCGAGCGCTGCGTCGAGGAGACCCATCGCCGGGTGATCCGCGAAGAGGCCGCCGCCGGTGGCTCCGCCCTGCCCTGGCTCGACGTCCAGGCCTATGGCGAGCGAACGGCGCGCGAGGACATCGCCATCTTCGACTCGATGGCCGATGTGGAGGAACGCGTGTTCTTCGACCGCGGCATCCCCGATACTGGCGGGCCGGACTTCAGGCCGCCGCCCTGGCACCTCGAGGCGCTGCGAACGCGTCGCTACAACACGACGGTCTTCGTCCCGCCGCCGTGGTTCAAGATCTACGGCCAGGATACGGAAAGAAAACAGGCTTTCGACCAGGCGGTGCAGGTGCACGACCTCATCCTCGCCCATTGCCACGCACTGGGCTACGAGCCGGTGATCCTGCCCCTGGCCAGCGTCGAGGACCGGGCAGCCTTCGTCCTGGACATCGCCGATCAGGTCTCGACGAAGGCGCGTTCCAGCACGTAGTCGCCGGGCTTGGCCAGGGAGCCTTCCTCGTAGCCGCGGGCTTCCAGCAGCGCCTTGAGGTCGGCCAGCACCGAGGGGCCGCCGCACAGCATCAGACGGTCGACCGCCGGGTCCAGGGGCGGAAGGCCCAGGTCCTCGAACAGCTTCCCGGACTCGATGAGCGTGGTGATCCGGCCCTGGGTCTTGAAGGGTTCGCGCGTCACGGTCGGATAGTAGGTGAGCTTGCCGCCGATCACCTCGCTCAGGATCTCGTCCTGGGCCAGGTCGTGCTCGAACATCTCGCGGTAGTTCAGGTCGCCGACGCCGCGCACGGTGTGGGTGACGATCACCTGGTCGAACCGGTCATAGACCTCCGGGTCGCGGGCCAGCGATAGCCAAGGCGCCAGGCCCGTGCCGGTGCCCAGCATGTAGAGCCGCTTGCCGGGCTTCAGCCCGTCCAGCACCAGGGTGCCGGTTGGCTTGCGGCCGACCAGCACCTGATCGCCCACCTTGATCTTCTGCAGCCGCGAGGTCAGCGGGCCGTCCTGGACCTTGATTGAATAGAATTCCAGCTCGTCGTGCCAGGCCGGCGAGGCCACCGAATAGGCGCGCACCAGCGGCTTGCCGTCGACCTCCAGCCCGACCATCAGGAACTGGCCGCTCTGGAAGCGCAGGCTCGGGTCGCGGGTGGTGCGGAACGAGAACAGCTCCGGCGTCCAGTGTTGGACGAAGGTGACGGTCTCTGTGAAGAAGGCGCCCGCCTTCTTGGTCGGCGCGGCCGGGGCGATGGTTTCGGTCATGATGCGTCTTTAACTGAT
>NZ_JAUYNW010000073.1 GCF_030698145.1 Phenylobacterium sp.
GCCGATTACAACCACCGCCGAGCTCCAGGCGTTCTGCGACAAAATCAAAGGCCAGCCCTTCGTCGCAGTAGACACCGAGTTCATGCGCGAAACCACCTACTGGCCCAAGCTCTGCCTGATCCAGGCCGCCGCGCCCTCCGCTGAAGCGGTGATCGATCCGTTGGCCGACGGGATCGATCTCGAGCCGTTCCTGGAGATTCTGCGCGACGAGAGCATCGAGAAGGTGTTCCACGCCGCACGCCAGGACGTCGAGATCTTCAACAACCTGAACGCCATGCCTAGGCCGCTGTTCGATACGCAGGTGGCCGGTATGGCCGCCGGGTTCGGCGAGCAGATCGCCTATGACGCCCTGGTCCGCCAGATGCTGAAGCTGGAGATCGACAAATCGTCGCGCTTCACCGATTGGGCGCGGCGGCCTCTGACCGACGCCCAGTTGGTTTACGCGCTGGGCGACGTGACCCACCTGGCCGAGCTCTATCCCATGCTGCGCGCGCGGCTGGAGAAGGACGGCCGCCTGGGATGGGTGTTCGACGAGATGCAGGGCCTCTGCGATCCGGCCATGTACGACGTCGAGCCGGAAAACGCCTGGAAGCGGCTGAAGCCGCGCCGGCACACCGCCAAGTACCTGGCGATCTTCAAGTCCGTGGCCGCCTGGCGCGAACGCACCGCCCAGCAGCGCGACCAGCCCCGTGGCCGGATCCTGAAGGACGACGCCATCGATGAGGTGGCCACTCAGGCGCCGACCGACGCCGACGCCCTGGATCGCCTGCGCTCGGTGCCCAAGGGCTTCTCGGGCTCTCGGTTCGGACCCGACCTGCTGACCGCCGTCCGCGAGGCGCTGAAGGACCCCGAGGGCTACGCCCCGGTGATCGAACGCAACAAGGTCCAGCCGTCGCCGGCCGCCGGCGCGGTGGTCGAGCTGCTGAAGGTGCTGCTCAAGGCCCGAGCCGAGGACGCCGGCGTGGCCTCCAAGCTGATCGCCACGGTTTCGGACCTCGAGCAGATCGCCAACGACGACAACGCCAAGACCCAGGCGCTCACCGGCTGGCGCCGGGAGGCGTTCGGCGAGGACGCCCTGCGCCTGAAGCGTGGCGAACTGGCCCTGGTGCTGGACGGCACGCGGGTCCGCGTCGTCGAAGTGCGGCGTGCGCCCAAGGCCACCGCCGCGGCGGAATAGGCTCGGCGGGACCGCGTTTGGTCACCATCTGTAAAGGACAAGTTTTCACCAAGCGGTAGAAGACCCGGGCGCATACATCGGGCGAGGTCTTCGTGGGGATGACCGCCGTGGTGCGAATTTGAAGCTCTGGACCTATGGGACGCTCGGGCGGCTGCCGTTGATCGGCTTCCGCGGCAAGGTCTTGGCCCTCGCGGCCATCGCCGTGGCGTTTCCGTTGATCGGATGGCTGATTCCGGGCGAGGGCGCGGCCCGCACCGCGACCCTGGCCGTCGCCATCGCGGGCGCCGCCACGGCCCTGACCCTGCTGACCCTGATGCTGCGGCCGCTTGGCCTGTTGGGACGGGCCTTGGAGGCCTGCGCCAACGGCGAGGAGGCGCCAGCCCTGCCGCAGGGCTTCACCGACGGGGTCGGGCGCATGATGCGCGACGTGACCAAGATCGCCGGCCGGCTGGACAGCCAGCGCCATCGCCTGTCCAACCGCCATCCGATCACCGACCTTCCGACCCGCGAGCCGTTCCTGGCCTCGCTGGACGCCGACATTAAGGATCTGACCCATACGGTCGTGCTGGGCGTGGTGCGGTTCGCCGACTACGACCGGCTGGCGGCCTTCGATCAGGGCGCGGCCGAACGCGCGCTCGCCGCCTTCGCCCAACGCCTGTCCAGCGCCCTGCAGCCCAACCGCGTCGTGGCCCAGGTGGACCGCGACTGCTTCGCCATCTGGTTCGCCCAGGTCGAGGCGCCGCACGTGGCGGCCAACGAACTCCAGGCGCTCAGCTACGTCCTGGGTCAGGAACTGCCTGACATTCGGCTTTCCCCCGACGTCGATCTTGGCGCGGCGATCTTCCCGCACGACGGCGAGGATCCGGCCACCCTGCTGACGCGCGCCTTCGCGGCCCTGCCCAAGGCGGGCGAGACCTCCAACGGCAAGCTCGCCTTCTTCTCGGCCCAGTCGTCGGACACGGCCAAGGAGCGGTTCTCGCTGGAGCAGGACCTGCGCTACGCCATCGCGCGCGAGCAGTTCGCGCTGCACTTCCAGCCGGTGGTCAATCTCGAGACCGGCCGGGTGGTTGGGGCGGAGGCCCTGTTACGCTGGAAGCATCCCGACCTCGGCATGGTCTCACCGGCCGAGTTCATTCCGATCCTGGAGCAGTCGGGCCTGATCGACGAGGTCGGCCTGTGGGTGCTGAACGCCGCCTGCCGTGAGGCGCGCGCCTGGCAGGACCTCGGCCTCAACGGACTGAAGATGGCGGTCAACCTATCGGCGCGACAGTTCGCCGATCCGTCGCTCAACACCACCATCGTGCGCACCCTGGAACGACACCGCCTGTCGCCGTCGGCGCTGGAGGTCGAGCTCACCGAGACCGCGGCCATGGAAGACGCCGCGCGCACCCGCCGGTTGGTCGAGGAGTTGCGTGCGCTCGGCGTGAGCGTCGCCATCGACGACTTCGGGGCCGGCTATTCCAGCCTGTCCTATCTGAAGAACCTGCCGTTCTCGAAGCTGAAGATCGACCGCGAGTTCGTCACGAAGATCGACGAACGCCGCGACAGCCAGGCCATATGTCGGGCGCTGGTGGAGCTGTCGCGCGGTCTCGACATCCAGGTCCTGGCCGAGGGCGCCGAGACCCGCGAAGAGGTCGAGACCCTGCGCAGCCTGGGATGCTTCCTGATCCAGGGATTTTACTTCGCCAGGCCGATGAGCGGCGAGGACTTCGTGCGCACCGTGCGCGACCCCGCGTGGCTGGCTAGGCTGGCTCCGCCGCCGCGGCCGCCCGCCAAGCGGAGGGCCGTGGCTTGAAAGCGCCCATCGCCCTGGCTGTCCTGTTGACCTTGACCCTGGCCGCCTGCGCCCAGACACCCAAGGCCGGGCTGTCTCCAGGCGCCGCGCCGAGCGTCGGCGGCAAGGCCCCACCGCCAGCGCCCAGCGCGACGCCGGGACTGAGCCTCCGCGATCGACAGAATCGAGCCGTGGAGTTGCTGGGGACGGGGCAGGGCGTCCTGGCCCGCGCCGAACTTCTGGCCGTGCTGGCCGAGCAGCCGGCCAACGCCGTCGCCCGCAAGTTGCTGGACCAGATCGACCGCGACCCGCGCGAGCTGCTGGGCGAGAAACACTATGCCTACAAGGTGCGGCCGGGCGACACGATGTCGACCCTGGCCGATCGGCTGATGGGCGATGGCCTGCTATTCTATGGCCTGGCGCGATACAACAACATCACCGACCCCTCGCAGATGACCGTCGGCCGGACCCTGCAGATCCCCGGCGTCCCGCGGAAGGCCGCGGCGGCCAAGCCGGCCGCGCCCAGCCCCACGCCGGTCGCCCAGCGAAATCCCACCCGTGCGGTGCAGCTGCGCGGACAGGCCCTGGAGCAGATGAACCGCGGGGCGATCGACCGCGCCGTGGCTCTGTTGCGCCAGGCCCTGGCCCTCGATCCAGGCAGCGCGGCCATCCAGCGCGACCTCGACCGCGCGGCGCGAATACAGGCCAATGTGCGCAGCCGGTGAAGCCAGCCGCGAAATAATTCCCCAAAACACATTCGCCGCGAATTCTCCTTTAACCGTAGCCGGTTAGCCTTCCGAAAGGATCGCGGTCCGGGGATGTCTGCATGTTGAAACTGGTGGGGCGCTACGAGGTTCAGGCGCGTATCGGCGAAGGCGCGATGGCCGACGTCTACCGGGCCTATGATCCGGGCATCAATCGGGTGCTGGCGATCAAGGTCCTGAAGGCCGAGTTCCGTCAGAACCGGCACTATGTCGCCCGCTTCCTGCGCGAGGCGAAGGCCGCCGGCGCCCTGTCGCACCCCAATATCGTCACGATCTATGACGTTGGCGAGGTCGATGGTTATCCCTACATCGCCATGGAGCTGCTGGACGGCGAACCGCTGGACAAAGCCGCCGCGCGCATCGGCCGCCTGCCGGTCGACGACGTGCTGGCCATCGGCGCCCAGTTGGGCGAGGCCCTGCGCTACGCCCACGAGGTCGGCGTCGTCCACCGCGACATCAAGCCCAGCAACATCTTGCTCGCGCCCGACGGCCGCGGCGTGAAGATCCTCGACTTCGGCATCGCCCGCGTGGCCGAGGCCGACACCGAGGCCGAGATGCTGAAGACCCAGGTCGGCCAGGTTCTGGGCACCCCGCGCTATATGAGTCCCGAACAGGCCCTGGGCGGGCATATCGACGGGCGCTCCGACCTCTTTTCCGTCGGCGTGGTGCTCTACGAGCTCATCACCGGCCAGCGGGCCTTCGCCGGGACCAGCGCGGCGACCCTCGCCCTGCAGATCACCCAGCACGACCCGCGACCCATCGCCGAGCTCGCACCCGACTGCCCGCGCGGACTGCAGTTCATCGTCGGCAAGCTGTTGGCCAAAAAGCCCGAGCGCCGGTTCGCCGACGGCGGCCAGCTCGCTGAGGCCATGCGTCGCGAGCAGCGCGCCCTGGAGGCGCTTGCCGAGGAACAGGAGGGCGTGCGTCGCTACCTGCCGCTGCAGGCCCGCCTCACCCTGATCATGGCCGGGATCACCGCGGTGGTCCTGCTGGTCTGCGTCGGCCTGGTGCTGAACCGCCAGGACAAGGCCATGGAGCGCATGACGCTCTCGTCGGGCGCGGCCATCGCCTCGTTCGTGGCCTCCAACGCCGCGCTGACCGCCGCCGACAACGCCACCCTGCCGCAGGACCAGCGCGACTGGGCGCCCGTGTCGGCCTTCGTCCGCGCCGCCTCGGCCGATCCCAATATCCGTCAGATCACCGTGGTCGACGCCGACGGCCTGATCCGCGGCGCCACCGACGCCACTCAGGTGGGTCAGATCTACGAGACCCCGCGGGGCGAAACCCTGGTCCAAAAGGGTTCCAACGCCGTCGTCACCTCGATCAAGCCCGAGAAAGGCGTCGGCGGCTTCCGTTTCGTGCGCCCAATCCTCTATGCCGGCCGCTCCTTCGGCACGGTGGACGTGGCGGTGAGCACCGCCGACCTCGAGGCCGCCGCATCCCTGTCGCACTGGCTGCTGGCCGCGCTCAGCGCCGTGACGTTGGGCGTGGTGGTGGCGGTGAGCTACGCCGCGGCCCGGCAGGTGGCCGGACCCATCCGCCGGTTGCGCGCGGCCTTGGCCGACGCGGTGCGCGGCGACCTCGACTTCCGCATCTCCCACAATCGCAAGGACGAGTTCGGCGAGCTGTTCGACGGCTTCAACCGCTTCGCCGCCTCCGTTCAGGATCGGCTGGAGACCGAGGCCCTTGTCCACGAAGACCCGACGCCTGGCGAACCCTCGGCCATGACGGAACTGCGCATCGCTGCGGCGGCCGCAGAGCGCGCCGTGCAGGCGCTCGATCGCACGCGCCTGGTCATGGAAGAAGACGAGACCGACCGGACCATTATCGGAGGCCGCTCTTGAGCGTCCAGACCGCCACGATGACCGCCGCCCTGGCCCAGCCGAAGATCGCCAAGGCGGTCCTGCGCCTGTTCAGCCACAGCGACCCCTTCCAGCTCCTGGAGTCCCGCGAACTGACCGAGGGCGAGCTGGTGATCGGCCGCGATCCGGCCGCCGGCTGGACGATCGCCGACCCCGAACGCTCGATCTCCCGCAGCCATTGCGTGATCGCGCTGCAAGGCCGGCGTCTGACCCTGCGCGACACGAGCTCCAACGGCGTCTTCGTCGGCGCGCGCCGCGACCGCCTGCCGCCCGGTGATCCGGCCCCCATCGAGGCCGGCGACACCCTGCGTCTGGGCGGATACCTGATCGTCATCGAGGCGGCTGAGGCCGAGGGCGACGCCTTCGATGCGCCGTTCAGCGGCCCGATGCTAAAACCCGTGCCGATCACCGAGGCGACCCTGGCCGCGCCCAGCGCCTGGGCCGGGCCCGACGGCGACATCCCCAGCGACGGCTCGCTGCTCGACGCCTTCTGCGCCGGCGCGCGCCTTGACGCCTCAGCCTTTTCCGGCGAGGACCCGGTCGAGGTGATGCGCCGGTTGGGCGCGGTCTACCAGCAGATGGTGCTGGGTCTCGGCGACCTGATGAGCGAGCGGACCTCGGTCAAGACCGAGTACCGCATGACCCGCACCACGGTCCGCGCCGAGGGCAACAATCCCTTCAAATGGGCGCCCGCCCAACGGGTCGCCATCGACCTGCTAAGGCCGCGCGGGGAAGGGTTCCTGTCGGGGCCGGCCGCCGTGAAGGCCTCGTTCCAGGACATGAAGAAGCATCTGCTGTGCATGATGGCGGGCCTGCGCGCGGCTGTGGGCTCAACCCTGGACGCACTCTCGCCGGAAGAAGCCGAGGCGCGGCTGAAGGGCCAGTCGCTGATGCTGAAGAACCGCGACGCCGTGGCGTTCGCCGAATACGTCAAGCTTCACGCCGAATTCCGGCTGCGGGCCGACGGGGACCGTGACAGTCCGGTGAACCAGGCCTTCAAGGCCGCCTATGAGCGCCAACTCAACGAGCTCGATTCCATGAGCACCCAGGCATGAGCCGAGCCTCGGCCCCGCCCCGCGTCCGCGTTTTCCAGACCGCCAGCCGCACCCATGTCGGACTGTCCCGCAGCCTGAACGAGGACCGCTTCCTCGCGCGTCCGGAGATCGGGCTCTGGGCCGTGGCGGACGGCATGGGCGGCCACCAGGCCGGCGACCTGGCAAGTCTGCGGGTGGTCGAGGCCCTGGTGGGCCTGGGCCGCTTCGGTTCAGGTTACGCCTATCTGAACGCCGTCCGCGATCGCCTGGCCGACGCCAACGCCGACCTCATGGCCCATGCGGCCACGCTGTCGCCGGGCGCGGTGATCGGCTCCACAGTCGTCGTCCTGCTGGCTCACGAGGACCACTATGCCTGCGTCTGGGCCGGCGACAGCCGCGTCTATCTGCGGCGCGGCGGGGCTCTGATGCGGATCACTCATGACCACAGCCTGATGCAGGAGTTGATCGACTCCGGCGCCCTGGACGAACAGGAGGCGCGCAAGCGGCGGATCTCCAACGTCATCACGCGCGCGGTCGGGGCGACCGACACCCTGGAGCTGTCAGAGACCCACGGCGACATCAGGCCGGGCGATGTCTTCCTGCTGTGCTCCGATGGCCTGACCGGCCTGGTCGAGGATCACGAGTTGGGCGCGGTGCTGGCCCTGGACGACCTCGAGGCCGCGGCCGACCGGCTGCTGTCCCTGACGCTGAAACGGGGGGCCAAGGACAACGTCACCCTCATGCTGGTCCGCGCGGGCCGCTGACGCCCGAAACCGGTGGATAATCGCCAGGCCTTCCCACGCTCGGGTTCGCGCGCGGCTGACCGCGACTTATCCACCGTTCTTCAACCGGCCGCGACCGCTGAACGAATCACGCCGCTTGCCAGCCGGCCCGTTCGGCGCGAGCCTCAACTTGTCGAGAGGGACTGCGGCGCGGACGGACCGGGCAATCGGATCGTCAAGCGAACAGGAGGTCCTGCGGAGGAAGGCGAAGGGGTAACCTGGAGCCGGACAATGTGGGGCAACGGCGACGAACAAGGCTGGCAGGGGCGACCTTGCGAACCGGAAACGTCAACGACCTCAAGGCGCAGGCCCTCCACGGGGTCTGGATGAGAGGGCGATGCAGCGGGCGACCGCGGCGTCGCCCTCTTGCTATGCGCGTTTCGAAAACAGCCAGCCGCCCACCAGCCAGGCGGCCAGCGCCCCCGCCGCCTGCCCGAGCAGGAACCCGGGCGCCGAGGCCGGCGCTATCCCCGCGAAACTGTCCGACAGCGACCGGGCCAGCGTCACGGCGGGGTTGGCGAACGAGGTCGAGGCGGTGAACCAGTAGGCGGCGGTGATGTAGAGCCCGACCGCGGCCGGCGTCGCCTCCGGCCGGAAGCGCACCGCGCCCAGGATCGTGACGATCAGACCGAAGGTGGCGATCGCCTCCGAGAACACCTGGGCGGGGCCGTCGCGCAGCTTGGCGGAAACCTGCCAGATCGGTTCCTCGAACATGGCGTGCGCCGCCCAGACGCCGAGCACCGCGCCCAGGACCTGGACCGCCACGAACCCCGCGGCCTCGCCCCAGGCCAGCTCCCGGCGCAGGGCGAAGACGAGGGAGACAGCGGGATTGAAGTGCGCGCCCGAGATCGGGCCGAAGATGGTGATCAGTCCATAGAGCGCCGCCCCGGTGGCCAGGGTGTTTCCCAGCAGGGCGATGGCGACGTTTCCGCCGGCCAGACGCTCGGCCATGATCCCGGACCCGACCACCACGGCCAGCAGCCAGGCGGTCCCAAGTCCCTCGGCCGCGTGCCTGCGGATCATGCGCCCTGCAGGCTGTCGGCGGCGCCGATGTCGTCGATGTGACGCTGCAAGGCCACGCCGCCCAGCGAGGAAAGCGGCAGGTTCACGAAGGCTTCGATACGGTTCTTGAGCTGGCGATAGGCCTCGGCGAAGGCCACGGCGATCTCGGCGTCCGTTCCCTCGACCGCGGCGGGATCCGGGATCCCCCAGTGGGCGGTCATTGGCTGGCCCGGCCAGATCGGACAGACCTCGCCCGCGGCGTTGTCGCAGACGGTGAACACGAAGTTGAGTTCGGGTCCGCCGGGCGCCGCGAACTCTTCCCAGGCCTTCGAGCGGAACACCGAGGTGTCGTAGTTGAGCGAGGCCAGCAGATGCAGGGCGTGCGGATTTACCTCGCCCTTGGGCATGGAGCCGGCTGAGAGCGCCTTGAACTTGCCCGCGCCCAGGCGGTTCAGCAGGGCCTCGGCCATGATCGAACGGGCCGAATTGCCGGTGCAGAGGAAGAGCACGTTGAGCGTCATGGCGGGCCTCAGCAGGCGTTGCAGGCGGCCGCGCGGGTGGCGACCTGGGCTAGGGGCGCGCAGATGGCGGCGTTGCCGGCGCAACAGTCCTCGGTGAGGAAGACCAACAGCTCGGCCATGCGGTCATAGGCGGCGCGGTAAACGATCGAGCGGCCGTCGCGCTGGGACGTCACCAGCCCGGCGTGGCTCAGGATGTTGAGATTGGTCGAGAGGGTGTTGGGCAGGATCTCGGCGGCGCGAGCGATGTCACCGGCCGCCATGCCGCCTTCGCCCGCCCGTACGAGCAACCGGAACACCTGCAGCCGGCCGGGATGGGCGAGGGCGGAAAGGGCGTCGACGGCGCTATCTGTTTCCATAATTCGCGAATACCGGAATCAAAAGGCGCCGCCAAGCCACGGATTTGTGACGCTCAGCAACAGGACGCGGTGGCTGGAGCGGCTAGGGCGGGCGCGCCGCAGCAGGCCGAGGCCATGGCCGGCGCGGCCTCGGCAGGCGCATCTTCGCCATAGGTGGTCGCTTCGCCGAAGGTATGGAAGGTCTCCCAGCGCAGGCCTGAGGGATCGCTGACCCAGCTCTTGTCCGACTGGTGGTAGCAGCAGGTGGTGGCTTCCTGGTCGAAGGTCACCGCGCCCGCCGCCTTCAGCCGGCCCGAGAGCTCGGCGAGCTCTTCGGTGCTATCCACCTGCACCCCGACATGGTCGACGCCGACCGCCTGGTCACGCCGCGAGATGGCGAAGTTCACGCGTGGGTCCTCCAGCATCCATTTGGCGTAGTCGGACTTCACGACGCTGGGCGAGGCGTTGAACAGGGTCTGGTAGAAGACGATGGACTGATCGAGGTCAGCGACGCTGACGTGAAGGTGGAGGCGTTTCATGGAGGGCTCCTGATCTGGATATATAATTCGAATATTCCAGAATTATCGAGGAGTCAACGGAGGGCCGGATCGGGCGGGCCGCTAGGCCAGCCAGTCGATGACGCCCAACTTGGCCATCCAGACGATGGCGAGCTCCACGGGAGAACGGCGGGCCGGCGCGAAACGGGCCAGGACATCGCCGACATTCGCGGCCTGACCTGAGGCCAGCAGCTCGCACACGAGGGCGCACTCGGCCGGCGTCGCCCGCCAGCCCCGCGCCACGCGGTCGAGTTCGGTCCGGTCCAGTCTGGTCGGATCGGCGCCGGGCCGCAGGGCCAGGGGCGTGTCGGGTGACAACACCTCCGTCGCGAAGCCGGCGAAGTCGGCGAAGGGATCGCCCTTGGCGGGGTGGATCGTGTGGCTGGGCGCGGTGTCGGCCGCCGCGCCGCGGATCGCCGCCAGCTCGTCCAGCAGGGCGCGAATCTCGCTCACCACCACCGGCCAGTCGAAGGTGGTGCGGATGCGTTCGCGGCCCGCCGCGCCCATGGTCTTGCGCAGTTCGGGATCTGCGATCAAGGCGCTCAGGGCCCGGGCGGCGGCCCCCACATGCACGGCGGTGTGCTGGGCGACCGAGCCGACATAGCTCTGATAGGTATCCATTCCCATCGCGTGGCGCGCGGCCATGCCCAGGCCCTGGCCGCCTCCCGGCGCGCCGAGCGTCGGGATCAGGAAGCCCTCCTGGCCGTCTCGCACCGTATAGCGGTATCCGTCCCAGTCGCTGACCACCACCGGCAGGCCCGCGGCCATGGCCTCGATCGGGGTGATGCCAAAGGTCTCCTGGATGTTGTCCACCAGCGACAGGAAGATGTCGGCTCCCGCCCACGCGCCGCCCACGACCTCCGGATCGTTGCCGTCCAGCAGGTGGGTGATCACCGACGGCGCATAGGCCTGCGCCGCCTTCTCGTAGAGCGGCCGATGGCGCGGCTCGTCGGGGAACCAGCCGACCATGGCGAAGTGCACGCGCTTGCCGGTGGCCTGAGCGGCCTCTTCCACCGCGGCGAACATCGGCTGGGGGAAGGCCTTTTCGAAGAACGACAGCCGACCGACCCAGATGACCAGGATGTCGTCGTCGCTGAGGCCCAGTTCGCCGCGCACCCGGGCGCGGACGTCGGGGCGGTCGGCGAGCCCTGCGAACCTCGCCCCGTCCACGCCCAGCGGGACCAGGGGTAGCTTGGGGATCGCCAGGCGGCCGCTGTCGCCAAACCGATCGCCGAGATAGTCGCCCCAGGTCTCGAACATCTCGGTGAGCGCAGCCTGCACCGCCGGCGAGGTGCAGATGAGCGCGTCCCAGGGCTGGATCGGCGCCACCTGGTTCAGGGCCAGGTTCATGCGGCTGGCCGGCGGGGCGATGGTGTGGATCAGGCCGAGCAGGCTGAAGGCGCGGTCACCGGCCGTGCGGCGGCGCATCCAGGCCAGGTCGGCCAGGTCCGGTTGGCCACGCAGCAGCGCGCCGGCGGCGACCATGCGATCGGTGTTGAGCACACTGTCGACCGCCAGCCGGGTGGTCGTCGGCCGTCCCTGGGTGAGCGCGGGCGTCACCTGATCAAGTTCCACCTGCACCAGCGTCAGTATGTCGACCGCCTCGAAGCCGCCATGGGCGACCAGCGCCCGATAGAGGTCGAGATTGGCGACGTCCTTGCCGAAGAAGTTCTGGCCCAAGCCTAGCTGCCCCGCGGGATGGAAGATCGCCAGACGTGAGGGCATGGGTGGGCGGATCCTGGTGGCCGAGGGCCGTGCACATTAGGGACGCCACGCGCGGCGCCTAGCCCCCGGGGTGGCCGACATCACCGTGTCACGGGTCCCGTAGTAGCTACGTTTCCTCTGGACCCGGATCAGGACATGCGCCGCCGCCTGCCGCCGCTCGAATAGATCGAAGCCTTCTTTGAGGCCGCACGCACGCCGGACATGAGCCAGGCGCCGGTCGCCGCCTAGCTGGCCGGAAGACCCAGGGCTTCGCGCATCACCTGGAACACGCCCGGATGGTCCATCAGGCCGCGCAGGCGGGCGGAGCCGGGTCCGCGCGCGTAGGCGGCGATGTCCTCGCCGGTATGGGCGGCGCTGCTGAGCGGCGCCGCCGCCGGCATCCGCTGATCCGGGTCGGCGGTGTCGATCTTGGTCAGGTCGGGGCGGGCCTCGCCCATCGCCGGGGCTCCGGGACCGGTGGCGTACATCAGAATCGACACCGGCTTTCCGTCCAGGGCGATGGCCGGGTCGTCCTCGGTGCCCCGGCAGCAGGCCGAGGACGGAGGTGCCCCTGCCGCCCCCGCTGAGGGTCAGTCCATGGCTGTGGTCGGCGGTGACCAGGATCAGGGTGTCGGCGGCGTCGGTCCTGGCCGCGGCGGCGGCGACCGCTTCGGACAGCTCGGCCACCTCATTCAGCGCTTCGTAGGCCAGGCCCTGGTGGTGGGCCTTGTCGATCAGGCCGCCCTCGACCATCAGGAAATAGCCGTCTGGGTCATTCGATAGGATCTCGATGGCCTTGAGCGTCATGTCGACCAAGCGCGGCGCGTCGGCCTCCGAGACCCTGCGAGTGGTCTCGCGCATCATATTGCCGGGCGCAAACAGGCCGAGCAGGCGTCGGGTCGCCCTGGGGACCGCCGCCAGGGCCGATCCAGTCTCCACATAGACGCCACCGGCATTACGCCACTCGGCGGTCAGGTCGCGGCCGTCAAGCCGGCGCCCCGCGCCGTCCACCGGGGTGAAAGCGGCCAGACCGCCACCCAGCATGACGTCCAGCTGCATCGCCGCGGGGCCGTCCAGCATCTGGCGGGCGATGTCGACGCAGCCGGTCGCGACGGCCTCGGGGGGCAGGTCGGCGTCGGCCTGCCACTGGCGCGAAGGCGTGTGGGCGTAGAGCGAGGCGGGCGTGGCGTCGGTGATCGCGGCGGTGGAGACCACACCGGTGGCCCGTCCGCTCCGCTTGGCGAGCTCCGCCAGGGTCGGGACGCGGGCGGCCTTGGCGGAGGCGCAGTCGCCGCGCACCACCTTGTTGTCGACCCCCAACGCCCCGTTCAGGGTGCGCCGCCCCGTCAGAATCGCCGAGGCGCTGGCGGCCGATTCTGTGACCAGGCTGTCGGCCGAATAGGTCCTCACCAGCGCCAGGTCGGGGAAGGCCTCGAAGGACAGGCGGTTGGAAGCGCCGTCGACACCGCGCCGTTGGCCCTCGAAGATCCGAGCAGCCGTGAGGGTCGAGACCCCCATGCCGTCGCCGATGAACAGGATGACGTTCTTCGCCCGTTCCGCGGCCTGCGCCGACGCCGCGGCCCCGCAGAGGGTGACGCCTAGGGCCAACGCCCTATAAGCGCGCCGAATGCCTGATGAAATATTCCCGTCCATCCACGCCAAGTCCGCCTGCCTCCGTGTAGGGGCGCCCGTCGTTCGAGCCGACCACCTCGTCGGGATACTCATCGGTTGCGTTGATCACACCCGCATGAAGGCTTGAGCGTTTTTGTTGATCTCGTAGGCTGCGGACAGGTCGAGGGTGACCTCGTCCCCGAACATCTGGACAGGGCCGAGCGGGCTCGCCCGACACTTCCCGAAGCGAACCACGTCGGCGAACAGCTTCCAGCGGCCAGACGCACGCCGATCGCGCCGCGCGCGACGGCCTATCTCACCGCATTGATCTGCGCCCTGACCACCGAGGCCGGCACCACCGGGATCTCGTGGTCCGCCAGCGGCGTCATCCAGGCCTTGCGGTTCATGGCCGCGGCGATGTGGGGCGCGAGGTCGGCGGCCTTCTTCGCCTCGCGCTCGGCGACCTCTGCCTTGAACCCGCCCATCACCTCGGTGGCGAACAGCTCCAGGGACTCGCAGATATGCTCATGCTTGTTGCGGCCGGCCTGCTGAAGGAAGATCACTTGGTCGACGCCCGCCGCCTGGAAGGCGCGGATATGGTCGCGGATGTCGTCGGGCGTGCCGATGCCGTTGGCGTTTCGCGTGGCCATGCTGCGGGCCGAGATGATCTCTTCATCGCTCTTGGCGCGTGAGGCCTGGAAATCGGCGAACAGGGTCGAGCGTCCGGGGACGGCGTCATGGGCGACCAAGGCGTTGACCGCGTAGCCGAAGAACTCGAACCCCTCCTGGCCGCGCCGGATCGCCTCGTCGCGGTCGCGGTGCACTGAGAAGTTGGAAACCATGGCGATGTTGGCGTTCACGCTGTGGCCGATGGGCACGCACTGATCGGACTTGATGATGCCGTAGTAGATGTCGGCCCAGTTGCGCGCCTCCTCCGGGTCCACGAAGGAGAAGGCCAGGGCCCCGACCCCGATGGAGGCGGCGATCTTGATGGTGTCGCGGTTGGTGCAGGCCATCCACATCGGCGGATGTGGCTTCTGCATCGGTTTCGGAACCACGTTGCGGCAGGGGAAGGAGAACCCCCGCCCTTCGAATCCGGGGTAGGGGTCCATCACCATCATGTTGGCGATCTGTTCGGCCGCCTCCAGGGCCAGCGCCCGCTTCTCCTTGGCCGGAATGCCGAAACCGCCCAGTTCCAGCCGCGTCGCGCCTTCGCCGATCCCGAAGTCGAGCCGGCCATTGGAGATGATGTCCAGCGTCGCCAACCCTTCAGCCGTGCGGGCCGGATGGTTGTAGTTGGGGATCACCTGGCGGATGCCGTGACCGACCCGGATGGTCTTGGTGAGCGCCGCGCAGGCCGCCAGGAACACCTCGGGCGCGGAGGAGTGGGAATACTCCTCCAGGAAGTGATGCTCGACCTCCCAGGCGTAGTCGAAGCCTAATTTGTCGGCCAGGACCACCTGTTCCAGCGCCTGGTGGAACAGCCGCGCCTCGTCGCCCTCGTTCCACGGCTTGGGCAGCTGATGTTCATAGAAGATCCCGAACCGCATCGCGTCCCTCCCGTGGGCGCCGATGCGCCTCTTCGTCAGGCGCTAGTTCCTGCCTGCCCGACGGCTTTGGCAAGAGGTGGGGCCGCCCCCTGAGGAAATCGGACTGGGCCGAGGGGCGTTTGGAGAGGGTTGGTAATCCTAATCTTCCTTAATATTGGTGACCGTTGCGGGGTGCGGCATTGACCTCGGCGACCAACCCGCCTCCCATGGTTGAGCAGAAGGGTGGGTGTACGATGGCTCTATTCAAAGTTGGCGCTGAGTTCGGCGTGGACATGGACGGCCCTCTCTTTTTGCCGTTCTTGCAGGGAACCGGTTACATCGGCTTCACCGAGTTCGCTTACTTCGACCTTCCTGGTGGCCACCGCGACGCCTTCTTCGGCAATTTCTCGTATGATCCGTTGGGAGGCTTGGCCGGCGGCGTGCTCAACCACGTGCAGGAAAATCTGGGTGGGTTCCTTCACTTCGACATCTCCGGTTTCTCGGTATCGGCGCAACAGTTCGTCGCCCTGGTTCGCGATGGCGATGTGTTGTCGGCCTTCAGTCTCGCCCTGGCTGGCTCCGATACGCTCCTCGGGGCCTCGGGCGACGATGCGCTCTACGGGTTCGCGGGCAATGACGTCATGGACGGAGGCGGCGGCTACGACGCGCTCCTGGGCGGCGACGGCGATGATACCATCACAAGCGGGGCGGCCATCGGCACGGGCGAGAGCTTCCTGCGCGGCGGACTGGGTCAGGACTATCTGGTCGGCGGGATAAACTTCGACGACATCCACGGAAACGAGGGCAACGACACAGCCCGCGGCGGCGACGGCGACGACTGGGTGGTGGGCGGCAAGGATCGCGACCTGCTCATCGGCGAGCGGGGCGACGATCTCATCTACGGCAACATGGGCAACGACACCCTCGACGGCGGCGCCGGGCGCGACACCCTGCGCGGCGGCCAAGCCGAAGATATCCTGACCGGCGGCGACGGCGACGACTGGCTGTTCGGAGATCGCGGAAACGACAGCCTGGGCGGCGGCGCCGGCGCCGACATCTTCTTCACCTTCGGCCTGGCGGGCCTGGACTACGTCACCGACTTCAGGCGCGCCGAGGGCGACCGGGTGATCGTCGAAGAGGGCTCGAGCTACACTGTGGCCCAGTCCGGCGCCGACGTGGTCATCAGCATGTCCGGCGGAGGCCAGATGATCCTGGTCGGCGTCTCGCTGGCCAGCCTGACGGGGGACTGGATCACCGGCGGCTGACGGTCGGCCGCGGGACCCTTTTCCCTTCGAATGGAGGTATTCGAAGGGATCAAATAGGCACTAATTCGAAGTGTTAGAGTGTGACGGGCGCCTGCACCGGTATCTATCACGCTCTAACCCAACTGCAGCTTGAGCCGCAGGGCCTGGGCCAGGGTCTGGGCGCGCTTGGCCGTCTGTTCGCCCAGCAGCATGTCCGACCAGCCATGTTCGGCGCTCAAGCTCAGCACCTCGCCCTGGATGCGTAGGGCCGACCGCTCCAGGAGGGCGGCGTTGCGGGCCGAGAGGTCGCAGCCAAGGCGGATGGCCGATCCCAGCGCGCGCGCCCTCTGGCGACGTTCCACGGTCAGCACCCGGGCGATGGTGCCCGGCTCCGGGGTAACGGGCGTGGGGTTGTGGCGGGCGAAGGCGGCGCAGGCCAGATAGGCGCGCTCGGGGTGGGTCATGCCGGCGATCGGCGCGCGCAGCACCTGCTCGAAGGCCAGTTCACCACGATGGTCGGGGTGCAGTCGTGCGCCCAGGTCGGCCAGGCGGCAGGCCGCGGCGGTGAGTGTCGCCTCGCGATGTCCGAATTCCGGCCGCAACACTCCGAAGGCCGGGGCGAGCCAGCGTTCCAGGCCCGGCGCCAGGGTGTTCGAGAGGCCGTGGACCGTGGTCAGAGCCTCGCAACCCTCGATCAGCGGATCGCGCCCTTGGTCCTCGGGGGCCATGGCCTCCAGCAGCAGGCCCTCGCGCAGGCCATAAGCCGAGATCACCACCCGCTCGACGCCCAGACGCTCGATCAGGGTCTCCAGCACCAGGGCCGAGTAGGGCAGGGTGTCGAAGCGCTTCTTGGACAGGCCCTGCATTCGCTCCAGGGAGGCCTTGGACTGGCGAGCCACGAAGCGGGCGACATCGACAGCGTCCGAGCGGCTCATCTCGTACTGGTGAGCCACCCGCAGGGGGTAGTCGGCCATCTCCATGTGCAGCAGGGCGAGGTTGCGCCACGCGCCGCCCACGGCGTGGAACTCCCGGGTCCGGAAGGCGAGCGCGGCTTGGTCCAGGTGGCCGACGATGCGCTTGCGCACGCGCTCGACGTCCAGCGGCCTGGGCGCCCCAAGCGCAAAGGGGCCGAGCGGCAAGGTCACGCCGTCACGGGGAGCGGCGGGGTCCAGATGCACCAACTCCAGGCTGGCTCCGCCCAGATCGCCCACCACGCCCGCGGCGTCGGGCTGGCCGGCCAGGACCCCAAGGGCCGCGTAGCGGGCTTCCTCGGCGCCGGAGAGGATCCGCGGGGTGAGTCCGGCTTCGGCCTGGATGCGGGCGATGAAGGCGGCTCCATCGGCGGCCTCGCGCACGGCGGCGGTGGCGACCACGAAGAGCTCGGAGGCCGCCCAGCCGCTGAGGGCCGCGCGGAACCGGCGCAGGGCTGTCAGGGCGGTCTCGATGCCCTCCGGCGACAGGCGTCCGGTGACCGTAAGGTCGCGGCCCAGGCCCGCCAGGGCCTTCTCGTTGAACACGGTCCAGATCGCCCGGCCTTCCAGCCGGTAGATCACCAGGCGCACGGAATTGGAGCCGATGTCGATGACCGCGGCCTGGCGAACGCCAGCCGCGCCGGGAAGCGGCGATTCGGACTTCATCAGGCCTAGATGCGCTCGATTATCCGCGCGAGGCCACATGATCGATCGCGCGCGGCATGTCCTTCACCTTTTGCCCCCGGCCGGAGAGGCTCGGGTTGGTCATGAAGTACTCGTGCGCGGAGAAGGCGCCCGGGTGGTCCCATGACGGGTCCCGGGTATAGCGGCCGTCCGCGTCGAGCGTCCAGCTTTGCGCTTCGTCCTTGAGATTGGCCACCATGATCTGTTGCAGAACCTGCTGGTGGACGGTGGGGTTCTCGACCGGCGTCAGGCACTCGACCCGGCGGTCGAGGTTGCGCGGCATCCAGTCGGCCGAGGAGATGAACACGCGGGTCTCGGCCGAGGGCATGACGCCGCCATTGGCGAAAGCCACGATCCGTGAGTGCTCCAGGAAGCGCCCGACGATCGACTTGACCCGGATGTTCTCCGACAGGCCGGGCACGCCGGGCCGCAGGCAGCAGATGCCGCGGATCACCAGGTCGATTGAGACCCCTGACTGGCTGGCCTCGTAGAGCGCGTCGATGATCACCGGATCGACGATCGAGTTCATCTTCGCCCAGATGGCCGCGGGCTTGCCGGCGCGCGCGTTCTGCACCTCGCGCATGATGAAGGTGAGCAGGTCGGCCTTCATGGTCAGCGGCGAGGGCGACAGCTTCTCCAGCCCGTCGGGACGGGCGTAGCCGGTGATGAAGTTGAACAGCCGCGCCGAGTCTCGGCCCATGGCTGGATCGCAGGTGAACAGCGACAGGTCGGTATAGATCCGCGCGGTGACCGGATGGTAGTTGCCGGTCCCGAAGTGACAGTAGGTGCGAAGGGTGTCGCCCTCCTTGCGGACCACCATCGAGAGCTTGGCGTGGGTCTTGTACTCCACGAAGCCGAACACGACGTGGACGCCGGCCCGCTCCAGGTCGCGGGCCCATTTCAGGTTAGCCTCTTCGTCGAACCGGGCCTTGATCTCGATCAGGGCGGTGACGTTCTTGCCGTTCTCGGCCGCCTCGATCAACGCGGCGATGATCGGGCTGTCCTGCGAGGTGCGGTAGAGGGTCTGCTTGATCGCCAGGACATTGGGATCGCGCGCCGCCTGGCGGATGAACTGCACCACCACGTCGAAGCTCTCGAACGGGTGGTGGACCAGGATGTCCTTGTCGCGGATGGCCGCGAAGCAGTCACCGGCATGATCGCGGATCCGCTCGGGGAAACGCGCCTCGAACGGCTTGAACTTCAGGTCGGGACGGTCCGACGGGATCAGCTGTGAGAGTTCGTCCAGCCCCAGCAGCCCGTCGATGAGGATGATGTCCTCGTTCTGGGCGTGAAGGTTGCCGACGATGAAGGCGCGCAGCTCCTCGGGCATGGCCGCCTCGAGCTCGACCCGCACCACCGAACCTAGCCGGCGCTGCTTCAGCCGCACCTCGAATTCGCGCACCAGATCCTCGGCCTCTTCCTCGATCTCCACGTCGCTGTCGCGGATCAGCCGGAACACGCCCACGGCCTCCACGTCGGAGTCGGGGAACAGATGGTCGAGGAACAGGGCGACCATGCTTTCAAGGCTGATGAACCGGCGATGCGGCCGCTTGCGCCGGGTGGGGGCCGGCGGCAGCTCCCAGAACCGCGCCACCTGGGCCGGGATCGGCACCAGGGCGTACATCAGCCGGCCGTCCGAGATCCGCTTCAGCTTCATGACCAGCGAGAAGGCGAGGTTCGGGATGAACGGGAACGGGTGGGCCGGATCGATGGCCAGCGGCGTCAGCACCGGGAAGATGCGCGAGATGAAGGTCGGCTCCAGCGCCAGCTTGTCGGCGGCGCTGACCTCGTCGGACTGGACGACGGTCAGGCCCTCGGCGGTGAGCTCCTCGCGCAGCTGCAGCCAGCGGGTCTGCTGATCCAGCATCAGATCGGCGGCCTCGGCGTTGACGCGCAGAAGCTGTTCGACCGGCGTCAGGCCGTCCTGCGACACGACGCGGACGCCCTCGCGGGCCTGAGCCTTCAGGCCGGCGACGCGGACCATGTAGAATTCGTCGAGGTTGTTGGCCGAGATCGACAGGAACCGCAGGCGTTCCAGCAGCGGGTGGCGCGTGTTCTTGCTCTCGCCCAGCACCCGCTCGTTGAAGGCCAGCCACGACAGTTCGCGGTTGATGAAACGTTCGGGCGACTCGGCCAGCTCCGTGTCGACCGCGAGCGGCTTCGCATCGGCGGTCGTTGTCGGCGCGGCATAGGTCATGGATACAGTGTCCGTCGGCATAACTTGGTTCTGAACGAACCGTGTGACAGCAACAAGTCATCCGTCAAAAAGGTCAAGATTCTCCGTATCGTCCTCAAGAATCTCCCGAGCAAGCGCCCGGGAAATGGGCCGCCCCGCCTCGTCGGCGGCTTCGTCCAGGCGCTTGACGATCTCGCGCGCCGCCGGGATCGACCTTTCAATGCGCCGCAACAGGTAGGTGAACACCTCACGCGGGGGGCGAATGCTCCGCTCCCGGAAGAATTTTCTCAGGACGCCTTCAAGCACCTCGTCGTCCGGCGCCTCGATCTCGGCCGCCGGCAGGGCGTTGAGTCGCGAGCGCAGGTCTGGCAGGGCCGCGTCCCAGGTGGCCGGGGCCTTGCGCGCGGTCAGCAGCAGGCCGCCCCCGTCGCGCGCGGCCATGTTGATCAGGTGGAACAGGGCCTCGCCGTCGATCCCCTGGTCGACGTCCTCCACCAGCGCCGGCCGGCCTGAGACCTCGGCCAGCTTGGGATCGACGCGGTCCAGGATCACCGCGCCGGCCCGTTCCGCCCAATGCCGCGCCAAGTGGGTCTTCCCGGCGCCCGTGGGTCCGAACAGGGCCAGGGCCCCTCCATGCCAGGCGGGCCAAGCGTCCAGCATCGCGATGGCCTGGGCGTTCGACGGCCCCGGCACGAAGTGCTCGCGGGCGTAGGACACCGGCCGCCGCAGCTCCAGGCGCAATTGGCGCGTCATGCGACTGATCTGGACCGATACGAGTACACGCCGCAGGTTTACCAAGCCGCGGGCCGGCGGTCGACGCGCCTTCGCGCCTCGCCTGGGGACGGGGCGAGCTCTGCTGTTGACGAAGCCTGTGGCGCTCAGCGGTTCTGGGTGGTGTCGGGCAGGCCCAGGATGCGCTTGGCGATGATGTTGTTCTGGATCTCCTGCGATCCGCCCGCGATGGTCGAGGACTTCACCCGCAGATAAGCCCGGCCCGCGGCGCGCTCCTCGGGCGTGAATTCCTCGCCGTCCCAGCCGAGGCCATTCAGCCCCATGGCCTCCACGATCATCTCGGCCTGGTCGGTGGCCGCCCGCGAATAGGCGTTCTTCATGACCGAGGTGGCGGCGCTGGGGCCGTTCTGATTGCGCGCCTCGGCCGCCACCCGGGCGATGGTCAGGGCGTAGGCCTTCTGGTCCATGTCCAGTATGGCGGCGCGGGTGCGCATGTCGCTGTCGGCCAGGGCGCCGTCCTCGTCGACCCCCTTGTAGCGTTTGGCCGCCTCGCGCAGCGGCTTGGACGTGGGCTGGGCCCGGCCGCCGTCGGCGCCGCTGATCCCGCTGCGCTCGTGCTGCAGCAGGCGCTTGCCGACCGTCCAGCCGCCGTTCAGCGGCCCGACCAGATTGCCCTTGGGCACCTTCACGTCGGTGAAGAAGGTTTCGCAGAACGGCGAGGACCCCGAGATCAGCAGGATCGGCCGCGTCTCCACCCCCGGCGTACGCATGTCGATCAGCAGGAAGCTGATCCCCTCATGCTTCTTGGTCGGATCCGTGCGGGTCAGGCAGAAGCACCAGTCGGCATAGTTCGCGCCAGAAGTCCATAGTTTTGAGCCATTTACGAGGAAATGGTCACCCGAATCTTCAGCTTTCGTTTGCAGCGAGGCGAGATCCGAACCCGATCCCGGTTCGGAATAGCCCTGGCACCAGCGCAGCTCGCCCTTGGCGATGGGCGGAATATGCCGCTGCTTCTGCTCCTCGGTCCCGTATTCCAGCAGGGTGGGGCCGAACATCATCACGCCCATGCCGCCGATGGGGTTCCACGCGCCGGCCTTGGCCATCTCCTCACGCAGGATACGGGCCTCCATGGCCGAGAGGCCGCCGCCGCCATAGGCCGCTGGCCAGGTGGGCACGCCCCAGCCGCGTTCCCCCATCCGCCGTTTCCAGAGGTTGAAATCGGCGTCCTCGGGGGCCTGACCCTCGGCGGTCATCATCCCGACCTGGCCCTTCAGGGGTGGCGGGAAGTTCTCGGCCAGCCAGTCGCGGGCCTCTTGACGGAACGCTTCGAGCGCAGGGTCCATGACACTCTCCCAGGGAAGCCCTCGGGGCTTCGTTGGGGGCCATGTGAGAACCGCCGGGCGCGGCTGTCAACGATGCGGGATGGTCAGGGGTCTTGAATCCGCAACCGGTCGCGGGCCGACATCAACGACCAGCCCTCCGGGCGCAGCAGTTCGATGGGCGAGAAGCGGACCTTGTAGTCCATCTTCTCGGACCCCCGCACCCAGTAGCCCAGATAAACATAGGGCAGGCTGGTCAGGCAGGCCTGGACCACGTGATCCAAGATCACGAAGGAGCCCAGGCTGCGGCGGGTGAGGCTGGGGTCGTAGTACGAGTAGACCAGGGAGAGCCCGTCGCTCATCAGGTCCACGAGCACGCAGGCGATCAGGTCGCCGGGCCCGCCGTCCTGCGAGCGCAGGCGGTACTCGATGATGTGGGTGCGGACCGCGGTGTCCTCGACCATGGCGACGTAGTCGGGCCAGGTCATCTCGGCCATGCCGCCATTGGCGTGGCGGCTGACCAGGTAGCGGCGGAGCAGGTCGAACTGCTCCATGGTGGCCTCGGCCTCGACCAGATGGCGTTCCAGGTCCTCGTTGCGGGCGAGCGCGCGGCGCTCCGAGCGCGAGAAGATGTAGTCCTTGGCCGGGATTCGCGCCGAGACGCAGGCGGCGCAGGCCTCGCAGGCCGGGCGGTAGGCGATGTTCTGCGACCGGCGGAAGCCGACCTGGGTCAGGCTGTCATTGACGCTGGCGCCGTCCGACAGCGGCAGATGGGCGAAAACCTTCCGTTCGTGGCGCTCGGGCAGGTACGGACAGGGCGAGGGCGCTGTCAGGAAGAACCTGAGTTGTCGCGTCGGAAAGTGCTGCGTCACGGACTTGCGATCGCTTTCGAACCACTACGCCTGGAGGGATTAGGCGTCATGGGAAGCTCAGGCGCAAGGTCCCAAACGTCACGGCGCGAACCCCCTCATTGCAAGCCGCTGTCCGGCGGCAGGACCGGGGCCTCGCGCAGCAGCACGATGGCGATCCGGCGGTTGCCGGGCAAGGTCGGGTCGTCGGTGTACAGCGGCTCGGAGTTTGCCTTGCCCGAGACCTGGTAGACCCGGTCGGGATCGACGCCGGCGCCCTGCAGGACCCGGCGCGAGGCGTCGGCGCGGCCGCTGGACAGGGACCAGTCGGAGTCGGGTTTGGCGCCCGAGGTGCTGACGCTGGTGTGGCCGGAGATGGTGATGCGGTTCGGCAGCCTGTTGATGATCTTGGCCACGGCGCGCAGCAGCAGCTTGGCGCGGTCATTGGGCTGGGTCTGGCCCGTATTGAACATCGAGCGGCCTTCCTGGTCGACCAACTGGATGCGCATGCCCTCGGGGGTCTGGTCGATCAGGATGTTCTTGGAGAGCTCGGCCAGCTCCGGCATGTCCTGCAGCGCTTGGCGCAGGGACTGGGCAGCTGAGGCGAAGGCGGCCTCCTCGCGCTTGGCCATGGCCTCCCGCACGGCCTCTTCGGACGCCTGCGGCGAGGTGTCCTTGCCGGCGTCCGTCGACTGCCCGTGGTCCTGGACCTTCGATTCCGGGGTCTTGTCCTCGATGATCGCCATCGAGCCCGCGCCCTTGGCGCCGTCGTCGCCCAGCGCCGTGCCGCCCAGGATGCCGCCCGAACCCGAAGTAGTCTCCGAGACGCTGGCGGGCGCGAAATAGTCGGCGATGCCGCGCTTCTGCTCCGGGCTTGTCGTGTTGATCAGCCACATCAGGAGGAAGAAGGCCATCATCGCGGTCACGAAGTCGGCATAGGCGACCTTCCAGGCGCCGCCGTGGTGGCCGTGCCCGGAGACCTTCTTCACCTTCTTGATGAGGATAGGCGCTTCGCCCACCGCCATGGTTCAAACCCCGTGACCCTGATTCCCTCGCAAGGTGGACGGGGCGCGTTAAGATGGCGTTGAGCCTAGTGAACAGGGGAACTGCATGAAGGTCGCTTTCGTCGGGCTGGGGGTGATGGGCTTCCCGATGGCGGGCCATCTGGCCAAGGTCGGACACGGGGTCATGGTGTTCAACCGGTCCCCTGAGAAGGCGGAGCGCTGGGTCGCGACCCATGGCGGACGCCTTGGGGCGAGCCCCGCCGAGGCGGCGGCCGGCGCGGAGATCGTCTTCCTGTGCGTGGGCAATGACGACGACGTCCGTGGTGTCGTCGCCCAGGTCCTGCCGGCGATGGCGCCGGGCGGGATCGTCGTCGACCACACCACCACCTCGGCCACGGTGGCCCGCGAAATGTCCAACCTGGCGGGGGAGGGCGGGCGCTTCTTCGTCGACGCCCCGGTCTCAGGCGGCCAGGCCGGCGCGGAGAACGGCCAACTCACCGTCATGTGCGGCGGCGAGCCGCAGGCCTACGCCCGCGCCGAGCCGGTGATCGCCGCCTTCGCCAAGGCCGTGCGGCGCATGGGCGGGCCCGGGGCGGGCCAGCTCACCAAGATGGTCAACCAGATCTGCATCGCCGGCGTCGTCCAGGGCCTGGCCGAGGGCCTGCATTTCGCCAGGCGCGCCGGTCTCGACCCCGCCGATGTCTATGAGGCGATCTCCAAGGGCGCGGCCCAGTCCTGGCAGCTCGACAACCGCTGGAAGACGATGAGCGAGGGTAGGTTCGACTTCGGCTTCGCCGTCGACTGGATGCGCAAGGACCTGGGTCTCGTGCTGGGCGAGGCCGGCGCCAATGGGGCGACCCTGGACATGACGGCGATGGTCGACAGATTCTACGCCGAGGTGCAGGCCGCTGGCGGCGCCCGCTGGGACACGTCCAGCCTGGTCACCCGGCTGGAGAAGCCGTAGCTAGCAGGTGCGGCAACACGTGGCGCTCCAGCAACGGCGCAAGTCGGACGGCTGCTGGGGCGGTTGGATCGATCCAGAGCAGGTCCTCGATCTCCGCCAGAGCTGTGACCGGGCCCTCGATGTGGGCCAGATAGATCGCGCCATGGACCTGCGTGTCCGGCTCGTTGGCGGCCTCGGCGTCAAATGTTCCCAGATGGTCGACCCCGACGAGGACGCAGCCCAATTCCTCGCCAAGTTCGCGCGACAGGGCCGCGAGGTCGCTCTCGCCCGGCTCTCGCTTGCCCCCCGGCAGCATGAAGGCCGAAGTCCCGCGCTTACGAACGGTGAGCACGCGGCCGTCGGCGTCGCGGATGACCCCGGCGACGATCTCCACGACCCTGGTCGTCATCACGCCCCGAGCATCTTCGCCGCCCGCGGGGCGAAATAGGTGATCACCCCGGCCGCTCCGGCGCGCTTGAAGCCGCCCAGGCTCTCCAGGATGGCGCGTTCCTCGTCGATCCAGCCGTTCTGGGCCGCGGCCATGATCATCGCGTACTCGCCCGACACCTGGAAGGCGAAGGTCGGCATGGCGAAGGCCTCGACCACGCGGCTGACGATGTCGAGATAGGGCATGCCGGGTTTGACCATGACCATGTCGGCGCCCTCGGCGATGTCCAGCGCGACCTCGCGCAGGGCCTCCTCGGTGTTGGCCGAGTCCATCTGGTAGGTCTTCTTGTCCCCGGGATTGTCGACCGAGCCTGTCCCGAGCTTGCCCGAGCCGATGGCGTCGCGATACGGGCCGTAGAAGGCCGAGGCGTACTTGGCGGCGTAGGACATGATCATCACGTCCTGCAGGCCCGCGACCTCCAGCGCTTGGCGCAGCGCCCCGCAGCGGCCGTCCATCATGTCGGACGGGGCTAGGATGTCGCAGCCGGCCTGGGCCTGCATCAGCCCCTGCTGCACCAGGCGCTCGATGGTCGGGTCGTTGAGGATCTTGCCGTTCTCGATCAGGCCGTCATGGCCGTGGTCGGTGAAGGGGTCCAGGGCCACGTCGCACATGATCCCGACCTCGGGCGCGGCGTCCTTCATGGCCTTGATGGCGTTGGCGATCAGCCCGTTCGGATCGTGGGCCAGGGCGCCCGAGGCGTCCTTCTTGGCCCCGTCGATGTGGGGGAAGATGGCGATCGCGGGGATACCCAATCGCCTGGCTTCCACGGCGGCCTTGGCGGCATCCTTGACCGACAGGCGCGATACGCCCGGCATCGAAGCCACGGGGACCTCGCCCTCGCCCTCGTGCACCACCATGGACCAGATCAGGTCGGCCGGGGTCAGTACGCTTTCGCGCACTAGGCGGCGGACCCAGTCGGCCTGGCGCAGGCGGCGAAGGCGCAGGGCGGGATAGGCGGCGAGGGGGGCTTTGGTCATGATCCCGCGCTGTGACCGATCCCTTGGCGTCACGCAAGTCTTCAGGCGTTGCTGACGTGTTTGCGATGGAGGTCGCGATCGGGTGTGATAACGCCGGATCGACGACCCCGACGCGAGGCTGGCGACCATGACTGAAGACGTTCTCACCCGTATCGAAGGCGCGGTCGGGCGGATCACGCTCAACCGGCCCCAGGCGCTGCACGCGCTCACCACCGCCATGTGCCAGGCGATGACCCAGGCCCTGCTGGCATGGCGTGACGATCCGGCGGTGGCCCTGGTGATGATCGACCACGCCGGGGATCGGGGCTTCTGCGCCGGCGGCGACATCCGGATGCTCGCCGAGAGCGGGGCCTCCGACGGCAAGGCCGCGTGCGAGTTCTTCTTCGTCGAGTACCGGCTGAACCATCTGCTCTTTGAGTATCCCAAACCGGTCGTGACGGTGATGGACGGGATCACCATGGGCGGCGGGGTCGGTCTCGCCATGCCCTCGCGCTACCGGGTTGCGACCGAGAAGACCACCTACGCCATGCCCGAGACCGGAATCGGTCTCTTCCCCGACGTGGGCGGCGGTTGGTTCCTGCCGCGGATGCCGGGCCATATCGGCCTGTGGCTGGCCCTCACCGGTGCGCGGATCAAGGCCGCCGACTGCGAACTGGTCGGCGTGGCCACCGACTATGTGGAAAGCGCCAAGGTCGCCGACCTGAAGGCCGCCATCCTCGCCGACCCCGAGGCGGTCGAGACCATCTTGACCGAGTTCGAGGCCGACGCCGGACGACCGCCCCTGGCCCAGCACCAGGACGAGATCGACCGCATCTTCGGCAAGGACAGCGTCGAGGCGATCCTCGCGGCCCTCCAGGCCGCCGACACCGACTGGGCCCGCGATCAGCTCAAGGTGCTGGCCACCAAGTCGCCCCAGACCCTGAAGGTCGCCCTCCGCCAACTGAGGCTGGGCGGCGCGGCGCAAAGCTTCGCCGAAAACATGGCCATGGAGTACGCTGTCGGCGCCCGGGTCGTGCGGCGCCACGACTTCCTCGAGGGGGTGCGCGCGGTGATCGTCGAGAAGGACAACGCCCCGCGCTGGAACCCGGCGACGCCGGAGGGCGTCGACGACGCCATGCTGGACGCCATTTTTGCGCCGCTTCCTTCCGGTGAGGCTTGGTCGCCACTACCTTGACCAAGACGGCCGCCGGACGTGCGCGCCGCAGGGAGAGAAACATGAACCGCAATCTGTTGCTGGCCGCTTGCGCGGCCCTTGCCCTATCGGTTTCCGCGGCCCAGGCCGCACCCCCGGCCCACATCGCAGCGGCGGTCGCCAACGCCGATCGTCCCGCCGCCGACAAGGAGCGCGACGCCGCGCGCAAGCCCGCGGAAATGCTGGAGTTCGCCGGCGTGAAGCAGGGCGACGTCGTGGTCGAACTGCTGCCCGGCGGCGGCTATTTCACCCGTGTCCTGAGCGCCGCGGTCGGCCCCAATGGCAAGGTGTTCGCGGCGGTGACGCCCGCCGACCTGGAGAAGGCCAAGGCCGCGGCCAAGGGCAATGTCATCCCGGTTCCGCTGGCCGCCGGCGCCTTCAAGACGCCTGAGCCGGTGGACGTGATGTTCACGGCCCAGAACTATCACGACTTCCATCTGAAGCGCCTGAACCTGGACGTCGCTGCGGTGAACAAGGCGCTGTTCGACACCATCAAGCCGGGCGGGACCCTGCTGATTATCGACCACACCGCCGTCGCCGGCGCCCCGGTCGAGGTCGCCGACACCCTCCACCGGATCGATCCGGCCATCGTCAAGCGTGAGGTCGAGGCTGCTGGCTTCCAGTTCGTCGGCGAGAACAACGCCTTGCGCAACCCGGCCGACGCCAAGACCATCGGCGTCTTCGACCCCGCGATCCGGGGCAAGACCGACCAGTTCGTCTACAAGTTCAAGAAGCCCGGCTAGGCGCGCCGCGCCGCGCCAAAGCGTCGTGGTCGCCGGGCGAATGTTACCGGCGATCACGAAGCCTGTACGTTCGATCATGAAAACTGATCTGTTCCGACATGACAGAATGTGGACAATGGGGCTTGGTGGCGCGATAAGCGCGGCCGAATAAGGGGACCGCTCGCGGCGAGAGATCGTCGAACGCCAAGGGCGGAGTTCAAGTCGATGGATTACAAGGACGCCTTCCGCTCCGCCCTCGAACGCGTGCGTTCGGAAGGTCGATATCGGGTGTTCGCCGACCTGAAGCGCCATCGGGGCCAGTTCCCGCGCGCCACCTGGACCCAGACTGACGGGACCCAGGGCGATGTCACGGTCTGGTGCTCGAACGACTATCTGGGCCAGGGCCAGAACCCGCTGGTGCTCGACGCCATGCACAAGGCGATCAACGAGGCCGGCGCCGGCTCGGGCGGCACCCGCAACATCTCGGGCACGACCCACTACCATGTGGAGCTGGAGCTGGAGCTCGCCGACCTGCACGGCAAGGAAGCCGCCCTGCTGTTCACCTCGGGCTACGTCTCTAACGAGGCCTCGCTCTCGACGCTCTACAAGATCCTGCCCGGCCTGATCATCTTTTCGGACGAGCTGAACCACAACTCGATGATCTCCGGCATCCGGGCCGGCGGTCGCGACAGCCGCCGGGTGTTCCGCCACAACGACCTGGAGCACCTCGAGCAACTCCTGATCGAAGCGCCGGCCGACGCCCCCAAGGTCATCGCCTTTGAGAGCGTCTATTCCATGGACGGCGACATCGCCGACCTGCCGGGCACAGTGGCGCTCGCCAAGAAGTACGGCGCCATGACCTATCTGGACGAGGTCCATGCGGTCGGCATGTACGGTCCCCGCGGCGCGGGCGTGGCCGAACGTGACGGCGTGATGGACCAGATCGACATCGTCGAGGGCACGCTGGGCAAGGCGTTCGGCGTCATGGGCGGCTATATCGCCGCCGACGCCGTGATCGTCGACGCGATCCGCTCCTATGCCGACGGCTTCATCTTCACCACCTCGATCCCGCCGGCCCTCGCCGCCGGGGCGGTGGCCTCGATCCGCTACCTCAAGGACCACAACGAGGTCCGCGAAGCCCACCAGGAGCGCGCCGCGACCCTGAAGGCGCGCCTGAAGAAGGCCGGCCTGCCGGTCATGCCCTCGGTCAGCCACATCGTCCCCGTGCTGGTGGGCGACGCAGTCCACTGCAAGATGATCTCCGACATCCTTCTGGCCGACTACGGCATCTATGTTCAGCCGATCAACTACCCGACGGTGCCGCGCGGCACCGAGCGCCTGCGCTTCACCCCGTCGCCGGCCCACACGGACGACATGATGGAGCACCTGGCCGAGGCGCTGGAGAAGCTCTGGGTCCACTGCAACATCGCCCGGGTGGGCGGGGTCGCCGCCTAGTCCATTTTCCGCCGAAGTGGGCACCGGTTCGGCGAAGAAAATGGTCTAGACTCAAAGAATCTTGAGCAAAATCCGGACCGGATTTTGCTCTGGTCTTGCGATTTCGACCGCGCGGGCGCATACCCGCGCGGCGTTCGGCTCATTCAGGAGACCCTCAGGGTTCGCTGATCAAACGACTGCGGCAAGGCCGCTCATTCACCTTCTGGATCCCCGCCCGCGCGGGGATGACCCGGTTCCCACCGGGTCACTTCCCGCGACGAACGCCTCGGCCCAGGCCGATCTTCTTGGCGAAGTCGCTGCGACGCGCGGCGTAGGCCGGCGCCACCATCGGATAATCGGGCGGCAGGCCCCAGCGGCGGCGATAGTCGTCCGGGCTCATGTCGAATCGCGATCGCAGATAGCGCTTCAGCATCTTCAGCTTCTTGCCGTCTTCCAGGCAGACGATGAAGTCGTTCTGGATCGAGCGATTGATCGGGACGGCCGGCTTGGCCCGCTCTTCCGGTTGGGCGGCGGCCTCGCGTCCCAGGGTCTGCAAGGCGCCATGAACGGACCGGATGATGTCGGGGACCGCGTCCACCGAGACCGCGTTGCGGCTCACATAGGCCGAGACGATATCGGCTCCAAGCCGCAGCAATTCCTCACCCGAACGAGCCTCGGGTTCGACATCGATACTCATACAGAGCCCCCTCACAACGCCATGACGATGGCCACGAGACCACGCCAGCGCGCGCCTCCGGTCAGGTTGCAACGCTCGGATGTCGAGATTGTTCCCAGCATTTGGTTCGCCCGGCCGAAGGCGCTAAAGAGCGCCCCTGGCCTCCGCCCCTCCCGAGATTCCCGAAAGCCACGCCCATGACCGTCCACACCCAGAGCCTTTCCGACGCGTTCTTTTCCGCCGGTGTCGCCGACAGCGACCCCGATATCGCCGCCGTCCTCTCCGGCGAACTGAAGCGCCAGCAGGACCAGATCGAGCTGATCGCCTCCGAGAACATCGTCTCCAAGGCCGTGATCGAGGCCCAGGGTTCCGTCCTGACCAACAAGTACGCCGAGGGCTATCCCGGCAAACGCTACTATGGCGGCTGCGAAGTGGTGGACATCGCCGAGGAGATCGCCATTTCCCGCGCCAAGCAGATCTTCGGCTGCGAATACGCCAACGTGCAGCCCCACTCGGGCAGCCAGGCCAACCAGGCGGTGTTCATGGCCACCATGAGCCCCGGCGACACGTTCATGGGCATGGACCTGGCGGCCGGCGGCCACCTGACCCACGGCAAAAGCGTGAATCAGTCGGGCAAGTGGTTCCGGCCGGTGGCCTATGGCGTTCGCCAGCAGGACCACCTGATCGACTACGACATGGCCGCCGAGGTGGCCCTGGCCGAAAAGCCCAAGGTGATCATCGCCGGGGGCTCGGCCTATAGCCGCGAGATCGACTTCGCCCGCTTCCGCGAGATCGCCGACAGCGTCGACGCCATCCTGATGGTCGACATCGCCCACTATGCTGGCCTGGTGGCCGGCGGGGTCTATCCGAACCCGTTCCCCCACGCCCACGTGGTCACCACCACCACCCACAAGACCCTGCGCGGTCCCCGCGGCGGCATGATCCTGACCAACTCCAAGAAGCTGGCCAAGAAGATCGACAGCGCCGTCTTCCCCGGTCTCCAGGGCGGCCCGCTGATGCACGTGATCGCCGCCAAGGCCGTGGCCTTCGGCGAGGCCCTGAAGCCTGAGTTCAAGCTCTACGCCCGCCAGGTGGTCGACAACGCCCGCGCCCTGTCCGACAGCCTTCAGGCCGCCGGCTTCAAGATCGTCTCCAACGGTACCGACAGCCACCTGATGCTGGTCGACCTGACGCCCAAGGGCGTGTCGGGCGCCGACGCCGAGGTGGCCCTGGAGCGGGCCCACATCACCACCAACAAGAACGGCATCCCCTTCGACCCGCTCCCCCCGATGCAGAGCTCGGGCCTGCGGGTCGGCACTCCGGCCGGCACCACCCGCGGCTTCGGCCCCGGCGAATTCCGCCAGGTCGGGACCTGGATGGGTGAGGTCCTGGACGGCCTGGCCAAGGGCGGCGACAACTCGGCGGTGGAAGCCAAGGTGCGCGATGAGGTGTTGGCGCTCACGAAACGCTTCCCCATCTACGGCTAGACCCTGTATCTGGGGGTAAGGTAGGCCGGGAGGGGCTACATCATGCGCTGCCCATTCTGCGGTCACGCCGAGAGTCAGGTTAAGGACAGCCGCCCGTCGGAAGACGGCGCGGCGATCCGGCGCCGGCGGCTCTGCCCCGAGTGCAACGGTCGCTTCACCACCTTTGAGCGGGTGCAGCTTCGCGAGCTGACCATCCTGAAGCGTTCGGGTCGGCGCACGCCGTTCGAGCGTGACAAGCTGGCCCGCTCCATCTCCATCGCCACTCGCAAGCGTCCCATCGAGCCCGAGCGGATCGAACGGATGATTTCGCTGATCGCCCGCCAACTCGAGAGCATGGGCGAGACAGAGCTCGCCTCGTCCGTGGTGGGCGAGATGGTCATGAAGCAGCTCAAGAGCCTCGATGACGTGGCCTATGTCCGCTACGCCTCGGTCTATCGCGACTTCCGTGAGGCCGGTGAGTTCGCGACCTTCCTCGGCGAGGAGGGCTTGAGCGAAGCGTCCGAGGATGAGCGCTAGGGTCACCCTCAAGCTCGCCACCTCGCTGGATGGCCGCATCGCCACGGCCACGGGCGAGAGCCGCTGGATCACGGGGCCGGAGGCCCGCGAGGCGACGCACCGGCTGCGTTCGGAACACGACGCGGTCGTCGTTGGCGTCGAGACAGCCTTGGCCGACGATCCCGCACTGACCGTCCGCCTGCCGGGCTGGACGGGCTCCCAGCCCGCCCGCGTTGTGTTGGATAGCCGACAGCGGCTGGCCGATGGCTGCAAGCTGGTCGTCACAGCGCGCGATATCCCGACCTATTTGATATCCACGACGCCGCCCGAGCCGCGACTCACCGACGCCGGCGTGCGCGTCCTGCAGGTCCACGCCGTCGGCGACAAGCGTCCGGAGTTGCGTGACGTGGTGGAAACCCTGGCAAGGCAAGGGTTGACCCGGCTGTTCGTCGAGGGCGGCGGCCAGGTGGCGGCGAGCTTCCTGCGCTGCAGCCTGGTGGATCGCCTGGAGTGGTTCCGGGCGCCCATCGTGATCGGCGGGGAGGGCCGGCCGGGGATCGGCGCCCTGGCCGTGGCGGCCCTGGCCGAGGCGCCGAAGCTGCGCCGTCTTGAAGTCCTGGAGGTCGGCGCCGACCTTTGGGAGCGATACGAGAGGATCTGAATGTTCACCGGCATCGTCACCGATGTGGGCCGCGTCCGCGCCGTCCGCGACACCAACCGCGATCGCAGGCTCGAGGTCGAGACCGCCTTCGACCTCACCACCGTCGATATCGGCGCCTCGATCAGCCACGCCGGCTGTTGCTTGACCGTGGTGGAGAAAGGCGAGGGCTGGTTCGCCGTGGAGGTCTCCGGCGAGACCCTGTCGATGACCACCCTGGACGAGTGGAAGGCCGGCGACCCAGTCAATCTGGAACGCGCGGCTAGGCTCGGCGACGAACTGGGTGGCCACATCGTCTCGGGCCATGTGGACGGGGTGGGGGAGGTGATCTCCATCGAAAGCGAGGGCGGCTCGCACCGGATCCAGGTCCGCGTGCCGCGCCCGCTGCACCGCCTAATCGCCGCCAAGGGCTCGATCACCATGCAGGGCGTTTCTCTAACCGTGAACGAGGTCGAGGACGACGTCTTCGGCGTGAACCTGATCCCTCACACCTGGGATGTGACCACCCTGGGCCGGCTCACGGTGGGCAGCCGGGTGAACCTCGAGATCGATATGCTGGCGCGCTATCTCGCCCGCTGGCGCGAAACGGCCTAAAGGGTCGCTTCGAAAAGGACGTCACATGCTCGAAGAGAAAATCCGCATCCTCGTGGTCGAGGCGCGCTTCTACGATGATCTGGCCGACGAGCTGCTGAAGGCGGCGGCCGACGTGATCACCGCCCATGACGCGGAATACGACGTGATCAGCGTGCCCGGCGCGCTGGAGATCCCCGGCGCCATCGCCATCGCCGAGGAGGGAGGTCATCGCCCGGCCGGCAAGCGCTATGACGGCTATGTGGCGCTGGGCACGGTGATCCGTGGCGAGACCTACCACTTCGAGATCGTCTCCAACGAGTCCGCGCGCGGCATCATGGACCTGGCCATCGGCAAGCGCCTGGCCATCGGCAACGGCATCCTGACGGTTGAGGACGGCGATCAGGCCTGGGCCCGGGCGCGCGCCAGCGAAGGCGACAAGGGCGGCGGTGCGGCCCGCGCGGCGCTCGAGATGATCGCGCTCAAGCGCCAACTTCTGGGTCAGGTCGCCCGATGAGCGGGACGGCCCACAACAAGCGTTCGGTCGCCCGCCTGGCGGCGATCCAGGCGCTTTATCAGATGGAAGTCTCCGGCGCAGGCGTCGAGGCCGTGATCCGCGAGTTCGCCGACCACCGGTTCGACCGGGGCATGGAAGGCGACGCGCCCACCGAGGGCGACACCCTGGCCAGCGCCGACGAGGAGTTCTTCGCCGAACTGGTGCGCGGCGTGGTGGCCGCCCAGCGCGAGATCGATCAGGCCGTGGTCAAGCGCCTGGCCTCCGGTTGGCGGCTGGAGCGGCTGGACGCCACGGTCCGCGCCATACTGCGCGCCGGCGCCTTCGAGCTGGCCCATCGCGCCGACGTCCCCACCGAGGTGGTGATCGACGAATATGTTGAGCTCGCCAAGTCGTTCTTCGAAGGCCCGGAGCCGGGATTCGTGAACGGCGCCCTGGACGCGGTGGCTCAGGATGTCCGGCCCAGATGAGTTCGAGCAGATCGCCCGCCTCTACCGCCCGCTGACCAAGGGGGCGGCGGAGGCCTTCGAGCTGTTGGACGACGCCGCGGCCATTCCCTCGCGGCCAGGCTTCGACCTGGTGGTCACCAAGGACGCCATGGTCGAGGGCGTGCATTTCCTCAGCGGCGAAGCGCCCAGCCTGATCGCGCGCAAGCTGTTGCGGGTGAACCTCTCCGACCTGGCCGCCAAGGGCGCCGAGCCCTACGGCTACTTCCTGGCGGTCGCCTGGCCGCCCAATTTCGGATGGCCCGAACGCCAGGCCTTCGCCGCGGGCCTGGCGCAGGACGGGGCCAACCTGGTCCTGCTGGGCGGCGACACCGTCTCGACGCCCGGGCCCCTGACGCTCTCGCTCACCATGATGGGCTGGGTTTCGGCGGGGAAGATGATCCGGCGGGGCGGCGCCAGGGCCGGCGACCTGGTCATGGTCAGCGGGACCATCGGCGACGGCTGGCTGGGCCTGGCCGCGGCGCGGGGCGAGCTGGACGATCCGGACGGATATCTGGCGGGCCGTTACCGTCTGCCCACGCCGCGCCTCGACCTGCGCGCGGCGCTGCGGGACCACGCGAACGCCGCCGCCGATGTGTCCGATGGTCTGATCGCCGACGCCGGCCATATCGCCAAGGCCAGCGGCGCCGGCCTGAGGTTGAGCCTCGAACGCCTGCCCCTGTCGCCCGCCGCCCACCGCTGGCTAGGCGGCCAGGACGATCGCGCCACGGCGCTGCGCGCCCTGGCCTCGGGCGGCGACGACTATGAGATCGTCTGCGCCGTCGCCCCGGACGCCGTCCGCATTCCCGGCATGACCCTCATCGGGGAGATCGTCGAGGGGGCGGGTGTCGACGTCCTGGTCGACGGCGTCCCGATCGATCCCGGCCCCGGCGGCTGGCGGCACGGCTAGCCGCCGCGCACCCGGGCGTAGAGGTAGCAGTCCTCAGGATCCTCAGTACTGAACCCGGCCTTCCGCAGCAGGGCCTCGCGGGCGTATCCGCAGCGTTCGGCGATCCGCCACGACGCCTCGTTCCAGGTCTCGATGATCAACTGCAGCCGGAAGCAACCCGGCCGCTGCGCGAACAGCAGGTCGCTCAGCAGGGCTGTGGCTTCCGAGGCGTAGCCCTTCCCGCGATCGGCCGGGTCATGGACGATATAGCCCAGCTCATAGCCGTGGATGACCGGGCTGGAGCGGTAGAACTGCATGGTGCCGACCATCCGCCCGCCAGCGTTCTCGACAATGGCCACCGCGCCGGAGTCGTCCAGCCACAGACCGGTCGCGGTGTGCACGGACTGGAGGCGGGAGAGCTCCGTCAGCGGTTCGGTGATCGAGACCGTGAAGAGGTGTGGGGCGATCTGGGCGAGGTCGCCCGCCTCGATGCGTCGGAGGCTGACCGACCTGCCGTCTGCGACCATGATTCTGGGATTTCCTCGTCTGGATAGGGCGGTGAGCATGCCGGTGGCGGCGACGTCCGAATAGTCGCCTATTCGATCCGCGGGCCGGCGATGTCGGCGCCGTTCTGACGAACCACCATCTCCACCGCCTTGCCGCCTGCCGGGCCGTTGAAGGTGACTTGGACGTCCACGACCTTGATGAAGAAGGCGTTGGGCGCCGACGCGAACAGCTCGACCTTGGGCTGGCCGGTCGCCTGCAGGAACAGCTGGTCGGCCTCGCGGCTGACCACGGCGGTCAGGGCGGGCGTCAAGCGGTAACTTCCGACATAGCGGTCGAGCAGGGACGTATCGATCGCCACCTCCGTGAGCGTGGGCTTGGGCTGGCTCTCGATCCGGTCGGCCTCCGCCGCCTCGATCCGCTTGCCCTTCAACTCGACTCCACCTTGGAGAGTGGTCATTCCCGGCGAGCGCCCCTCCACGGGCCCGTCGAAGGTCGCGACGGACTCCACGATCCGGGCGGCGAAAGCCCGTTCCGACGTCGGATAGAATGGTGTTGGCGGCTGGCCGGTCGGCTGCAGGCTGAGACGATCCCCGTCGCGCCGAACGCGGAGCACCAGTCGAGGCCCAAGCTGGTAGAGGCCGACATATTGGTCGAGCATGGCGGGTTTGAGTTTCACTGTCGGGGTAAGCTTCGCCTCGCCGAAGTGGAGCGCCGCCAGTTCGCGGGCGATCTTCCCGGACGGTCCCTGGGTCATGTTGGAAAGCACCACCACGGTTAGCCCGTCGTCCGGATAGCGGGCGAGAACTGTCGAGAAGCCATTGATGCCGCCGCCATGGCTCCAGACACGGTGTCCGTTCTCCACGCCGATGAACTGGCCAAAGCCGTACTGGTGGCCCTGGGCGGTGAACATGGCGGTGACCGACGCGGGCTTCAGGACCTTGCCTGCGTGCAGGGCCTGGTCCCAGGCCAGCAAGTCATCGACGGTCGAGTAGAGCGAGCCCGCCGCATGGGGCAGGGTCATGGACAGATAAGCGGCGTTGCGGACTTCCGCGCCCGAGAGAGCGTAGCCCGCCGCCCGGCGGGGGAGGATCTCCTCGCTCACGTCGTAGCCGGAGGCCTTCAGCCCGGCGGGACCCAGGATGTGGTCCCGCAGATAGGCCTGGTAGGTCTGCCCGCTGACTTTCTCGATGACGTAGCCCAACAGGACATAGCCGGTGTTGTCGTAGGTGAACTTGGATCCCGGGACGAACTCCAGCGGCTTGTCGCGGGTCAGCGCGATGATCTCCTCCGGCGTGCGGTCGTTTCGGGAGGGGTTTCCGAAGAAGCCGGGAATGGCGGTGTAGCTGGGGATACCCGACGTGTGGACCAGGAGGTGGCGCAGGGTGATCGGCGCCCAGGCGGCCGGAGCGGACGGATAGTGTTTCGAGATCGGGTCGTCGAGCCCGAGCTTGCCCTGCTCAGCGAGTTGCAGGATCGCAGCGGCGGTGAACTGCTTGGTCACCGACCCCAGGCGAAACACCGTCTCCGGCGTTACGGCGACGCCCCATTCGCGATTGGCGAGGCCGAAGCCTTTTCGGAAGATCGGCTTGCCGTCCTTGGCCACCAGGACCGCGCCGCTGAACCGGCCAGCGTCGGAATAGGCCTCGACCAGGTCCTGCGCCTTGTCGCCATAGGCTGCGGGCGGCTTTGCGCCGGCGGCATGGGCCGGGAAGGCTGTCATCAGCCCGATTGTGAGTGCAAGCAGCAGCGATCGCATTCGACCCTCCCTGGTTGCGGCCAGCTTAAGCACGACCGCAAGCGCCGGTAACCCTGGATTGCGAAAGGTTACGGCAACCATATTCCGTCAGGGTGGCCCCCATGCCTCGCCGAGCCGCTCTCGCCGCCGCCATCGTCCTGCTCGCCGCCGGCCCCGCCCTGGCCGAGGAGAAGGCCGGGGCCAAGGACGTGGGCCAGTATGTCGACCTGTCGCCCGTGGCGCTGCCCATCGTGGTGGACGGCAAGCTGGTGAACTACGTCTTCGTCTCGCTGCGCGTCGTGCTGACCACCTCGGCCAACACCGCCAAGGTGCGGGGCAAGGAACCCTACTTCCGCGACGCGCTGGTGAGGGTTGGGCACCGCACCCCCTTCACCAACCCCAAGGACTACATGACCATCGACGCCCCTCGGTTGCAGGCGACCATGATGCGCGAGGCCGTGGCCATCGCGGGCGCGAAGGATGTGAAATCGATCACCATCCTGTCGCAGGCGCCCAAGCGGCGGATGGCGCCGCCCAAGTCGGCCGGGCCGCGCGGCGGTTCGGAAATCCGCCCCTAGCGCCCATACCGGCTCCGGCTGCTTGGTGAACGGGGCGTTGCACGCGCCCGTTACAACTGGCAACGTCCCGCGACGAATAAGGGGCGGCGGATACACGACGTCCCAATACTGGGGAAACCATCAGGGCCTGGAACGCCGTCGGCCGCCTCTCGGGGCGGGGTCGGTCATCTCCGTGCAATCCATAGGGGCGCTTAAACTATGAGTTCTGAGACTATGCTTTGGCTGGTGATCGCCGCCGGCTTCCTGGCCGTACTCTACGGAGTGCTCCAGACACTGTCCCTGTTGCGGGCCTCGCCTGGCAACGCGCGGATGCAGGAGATCGCCGCGGCGATCCAGGAAGGCGCGCAGGCCTATCTGAACAAACAATACACGGCCATCGCCATCGTCGGCGTCGTGGTCCTCATCGCGCTCGGGCTGCTGATCGGCTGGCTGGCGGCGGCGGGCTTCCTGGTTGGCGCGACCCTGTCGGGCCTCGCCGGCTTCGTCGGGATGCTGATCTCCGTGCGCGCCAATGTGCGCACGGCCCAGGCCTCCTCCGAGAGCCTCGCCAAGGGCCTGTCCCTGGCGTTCCGCTCGGGCGCGATCACCGGCATGCTGGTGGCGGGCTTCGCCCTGATCGGCGTGGCGGGCTACTACGCTTTCCTCACCCTGATCCTGGGTCTTGAGAACACCAGCCGCGACGTGGTCGACTCCATGGTCGCGCTCGGCTTCGGCGCCTCGCTGATCTCGATCTTCGCCCGTCTGGGCGGCGGCATCTTCACCAAGGGCGCCGACGTCGGCGGCGACATGGTGGGCAAGGTCGAGGCCGGCATCCCGGAAGATGACCCGCGCAACGCCGCGACCATCGCCGACAACGTGGGCGACAATGTCGGCGACTGCGCCGGCATGGCCGCCGACCTGTTCGAGACCTACGCGGTGACCACGGTCGCCACCATGCTGCTGGCGGCGATCTTCTTCCGCGGCACGGACATCGTCACCAACATGATGCTGCTGCCGCTGGCCATCTGCGGCGTCTGCATCGACACCTCGCTCATCGGCACGTTCGCGGTGCGCCTGGGCAAGAGCAACAACATCATGGGGGCCCTCTATCAGGGCCTGATCGTCACCGGCGTGCTGTCGGTGGGCGCGATCTACTGGGTCGTCACCTCGCTGGTTCCCGGCGCTGTCACGGTCGGTGACAAGACCTTCGACGCCATGAGCCTGTTCGGCTGCGGCATCGCCGGCCTGGTGGTCACCGCCCTGATCGTGGTGATCACCGAGTACTACACCGGCACGGGCTTCCGCCCGGTGAAGTCGGTGGCCAAGGCCTCGGTTTCCGGACACGGCACCAACGTGATCCAGGGCCTGGCCATGTCGCTTGAATCCACCGCGGCCCCGGCCCTGGTGATCATCGTCGGCATCATCGTCACCTACGGCCTTGCGGGCCTGTTCGGCATCGCCATCGCCACCACGGCCATGCTTTCCCTGGCGGGCTTCGTCGTCGCCCTGGACGCCTTCGGTCCGGTCACCGACAACGCCGGCGGCATCGCCGAAATGGCGGGCCTGCCTCCGGAAGTGCGCGTCACCACCGACGCGCTCGACGCCGTGGGCAACACCACCAAGGCCGTCACCAAGGGCTATGCGATCGGTTCGGCCGGCCTCGGCGCCCTGGTGCTGTTCGCCGCCTATACCGAAGACCTGAAGTACTTCGCGGCCAACGCCACGCCGGGTTCGTTCTTCGACGGCCTTGGCGTGGTCGCCTTCGACCTCTCCAACCCCTACGTGGTGGTCGGCCTGCTGTTCGGCGGCCTGCTGCCCTTCCTGTTCGGCGGCATGGCCATGACCGCCGTGGGCCGCGCGGCCGAGGCGGTGGTCGAGGAAGTCCGCCGTCAGTTCCGCGAGAACCCGGGCATCATGACCGGTGAGGTCAAGCCGGAGTACGGCCGGGCCGTGAGCATCCTGACCAGCGCGGCGATCCGGGAAATGATCGTTCCCAGCCTGCTGCCGGTGCTCTCGCCGATCGTGCTGTTCTTCGCCATCCAGGCCATCGCGGGCAAGGTCAACGCCTTCGCCTCCCTGGGCGCCATGCTGATGGGCGTGATCGTCACGGGCCTGTTCGTCGCCATCTCGATGACCTCGGGCGGCGGCGCGTGGGACAACGCCAAGAAGCTGATCGAGGAAGGCCACTACGGCGGCAAGGGCTCCGAGGCCCACAAGGCCGCGGTGACCGGCGACACCGTCGGCGACCCCTACAAGGACACCGCGGGTCCCGCGGTGAACCCGATGATCAAGATCACCAACATCGTGGCTCTGCTGCTGCTGGCGGTCCTGGCCCACTCGGGCGGCTAGTCCGACCGATCAACGACCAAGGAAAACGCCCCGGAGAGCAATCTCCGGGGCGTTTTTCATTTTCCCTCCTCCTTGTGGGGAGGGACGGCGGCGCCAGCCGTCAGGGTGGGGAACTTCGGCATTGGGCGAGGAAGCGTCAGGCTTCCCCACCCACGACCGCTGCGCGGTCTGCCCTCCCCATAAAGAGCAGGGCTATCGCATATGCGGCGGAGCTTAGATGCTCCCCCTCTGGGGGAGCTGGCCCGAAGGGCCTGAGGGGGACTTTGACTCCTGCTCAGACCGGTCGAACCTCCGTTGAAGGGCATTTTAGTCCCCCTCACCCGGCCA
>NZ_JAUYNW010000076.1 GCF_030698145.1 Phenylobacterium sp.
CGATCGACAAATCGTTGTCGATCGCATCCGGCTCGCAAGCGCGAGCCGGCGCTCATCACGGTGGCGCGTCGCCCTCTTCGGCGGCGTGACGGAGGGGGTTGCAGCCCACAAGCGAGAGTCAAAGTCCCCCTCACCCGGCCATTCGGCCGGGAGCTCCCCCAGGAGGGGAGCATCTGGGGGGCGAGATTGGTGCGGGGCCGCACTTTTCCCCTGGACTGACGCCGGGGAGGGGGATGACCCTTGGCTCGACGGACGGCGCGGGACAGCGCCGCCGGGAGGGACGGGACCATGAGGGCTTTCGCCCGGGAGCTCGGCGCTTGAGCCCCGACATCCGCGCGCCGGGCGAGATCGACGCGGCCTGGATGACCGCCATGCTGCAGCAGGCCGGGGTCGACGCGGTGGTGCGCGGGCTGAGCGCCAAGGGGGTCGGCACCGGGCAGATCGGCGACAGCGTGCGCTTCGTGCTGGACTATGAGCGCGGCGGGGAGGGCGCGCCCAGGTCGGTGGTGGGCAAGTTCCCGGCGGCCGACGACACCAGCCGGGCGACCGGGGTGATGCTGGGCAACTATCTGCGCGAGGTGAACTTCTACCGCCACCTGGCGGGTAAGGCGCTGATCCACACGCCGCGCTGCTACTTCACCGACGTGGAGGAGGCGACCAGCGCGTTCGTGCTGATCATGGAGGACCTGGCGCCGGCCGAGCAGGGCGACCAGCTCAAGGGCGTGAGCCTGGACCAGGCGCGGCTGGCGATGGGCGAGGCGGCCAAGCTGCACGCCAGCCACTGGGGCGACGACGGGCTGGACGACCTGCCCTGGGTGTCGGGCTCCAAGGCCGCGCCGCCCAGCGCGGCGACGCCGGAGATGGTCGCGGCCATGTGGATGGGGTTCAAGGCCCGCTACGAGGACCGGCTGGCGGCGCACTGGGTCGAGGTCGGCGAGGTGCTGGGGCGCAGCTTCGGGGCGGTGGGCGCGATGCACGACGGGCCGCGCTGCCTGACCCACAACGACTTCCGGCCCGACAACATGATGTTCGCCACGGCGGCCGGCGGCCACCCGATCACCACGCTGGACTGGCAGTCCTTCGCCTATGGGGCCGGGGCGACGGACGTGGCCTATTTCCTGGCCGGGGCCCTGCCGGCCGACGTGCGCCGCGCCCATGAGGACGAGCTGCTCGGGCTCTATCACGCCAGGCTGACGGAGCTGGGGGTGCGCGGGTACGCCGCCGCCGACCTGAGGCGGGACTATGGGCGCGGGGCGTTCCTGCTGTTCTTCACCGCCTTCTTCGCGGCCATGATGGTGGAGCAGACGCCGCGCGGCGACGACATGTTCATGCGCATGCTGGGCGGGGCGGCCGACCACATCCTGGACCACGGGGCGCTGGACGGGTTGGGGTAGGGCGGCGGCTTGCGGCGCGCTGCAACCCCCTCCGACACGTCGCCGATCGAGGCGACGCGCCAGCTCCCCCAAACCACGCTGCGCGCTGGGGGAGGATCTGGAACAAGATAGGCCGCGGCGGGAGAGGGTTCCGCCGCGGCCCGTTTGTCAGCTTCGGATCAGAACGTGAAGCTGAGTTTCGAGTAGTAGTAGCCGCCGTTGATGCCGAAGGGCGAGAAGGTCGGGTACTGGGTGACGTAGGCGTTGCTGTTGTTGCGGAAATACTCGTCCCGCAGCTGGGCGTTGACCTTGTCGGGGTAGGTGTTGAACAGGTTGTTGGCCCCGACGGCGAGCTTCACCGAGTCGGTGAACTTGTAGGAGACCTCCAGGTCGGTGATCAGGGTCGCCTCGATCTCGGTCTTGTAATAGACCGCCCCGGTCCGGCTGTTGAGGTTGGACGAGGGGCCGTAGAGCGCCTCGCGCAGGTTCACCGTCAGCTTGTCCCAGGTCCAGAGCGCGCCGCCCACGAAGCGGTACTTGGGTGAGGTGTCCTCCAGGTTGGAGATGGCCGTCAGGTTGAACAGCGAGGCGCCGGCGAGTTGGGCTGGCGGGGCCGAGATCTTGGTGACCTCGGTCTCGTTGAAGTTGGCGGTCAGCGACCACTGGACGCCGCCATAGTCGCCGAAGTCGGACGAGGTGGTGAGCACCAGCTCCGCGCCGCGGGTGCGGGTCTCCAGGCCGTTGGTGAAGATGGTGATGCCGGTCTGGGTGACGGTGGGGTCCAGCACGTTGCCGTTGGCCAGGATGGCGGCGCGGACCGCGGCGATGTTGAAGGCGCCGCCCGAGCCGAACAGCGCGCCGGAGCCCACGATGCGATCCTCGACGGTGATCTCGTAGGCGTCGAAGGTGACGGTGAAACCCGCGCCCGGATGGGCCACGAAGCCGATGCTGAAGTTGGTGGACTTCTCGGGCTTGAGGCCGTCGATGCCCACCAGCCTGGCGGCCGGGGAGTTGGGCGGAAGCTGCACGAAGGCCGCGGTCGGCGAGACGTTGGTGGCCGAGTAGAAGGATTCCGCCAGGGTGGGCGCGCGGAAGCCGGTGCTGGCCGTGCCGCGGATGGCGAAGGCCTCGTTGAAGTCGTAGCGGCCCGTGCCCTTGACCACGGTGGTGTCGCCGAAGTCGCTGAAGTGCTCGTAGCGGATGGCGGCGTCGAGCTGCAGGGCCTCGATGGGCGAGACCGCGACGTTGGCGTAGATCGCCCAGTTGGTGCGGTCATAGGCGCCGGCGTCGGTGAGCGCGAAGCCCGGATAGGACTGGGAGCCCTCCTTGTAGCGGGAGGCCTCGTCGCCCGGCTTGATCTCGTACTCTTCCTTCCGGTACTCGGCGCCCAGCGCCAGGTTGAGCGGCGTGGCCAGGCCGACGTCGTACTCACGCGCCACGTCCAGGGTGGTGGTCCACTGGCTGGCCATGAAGTCGCCGGCGTGGAAGTCGGTGGGCGAGAAGCCCTTGGTGGTGAGCGTCGAGGTGTCGATGTAGAGCGAGCGGTTCACCGAATCGAGGACGTTGATGGCCACCTCGTCGCGGCCGTAGGTGGTCGACAGGTCCCAGTTCCAGGTGTCGGAGATCTGGCCCTTGATCCCGAAGCTGACCGCGTAGTCGGTCTCGTCCAGGGCTTCCTTGGGGCTGAAGCCGAGCGGGCGGGGCAGGGTGCCGTCCTTGCCGACCACCAGGTTGGGCACGCGGTAGTTCTCATAGGCCGCGCCGTACTTCATGCCGAAGGTGCCGAAGGAATAGAGCTCCAGGCTGTCGGAGATCTCGTAGCCGGCGTTGAAGGAGAAGATGTTGAGCCGGTACTCGGCGTCGCCGGGGATGCGGTTCATGTAGGGATAGTCGGCCGCGCCGGCGAGCAGCGGATAGCGCGACAGGCGCGAGCTGGAGGCGGTGTTGAAGGCCGTGTCGATGGTGCGCGGATCGACATCGCCGCGGAAGGTGTGGTCGTGCCAGCGGCTTTCCAGGGTGAGGTTCAGATAGGCGCCGTCGATGGGCGCCAGGCCGAGATTGGCGGTGAGGTCGCCGGTCAGGCCGCCGCCGTCCATGAACTCGCCGCCCGACAGCACGATCGAGCCGCCCTCGGTGTTCTTCTTCAAGATGATGTTGATGACGCCGGCGATGGCGTCGGTGCCGTACTGGGCCGCGGCCCCGTCCTGCAGCACCTCGATATGGCTGACCGAGCCTAGCGGGATGAAGTTGAGGTCGGCGGTGGCGCCGCCCTGGAACGGACCGCCCAGGACCGCCAGGTTGGAGGTGCCGTGCCGGCGCTTGCCGTTGATCAGCACCAGGGCGTGGTTGGGGCTGAGGCCCCGCAGCTTGGCCGAGAGCGTCAGGTTGGCGGTGTCGCCGCCGAACGCCTGGGCGTTGAAGGACGGCACGTTCTGGGCGATGGCCTGGATCAGGTCGGTCTGGGCGACGCGAGCCAAGGCCGTCTCGTCCAGCACCTGGATCGGCGCGGGACTGTCGACCGCGCGCAGACCGGTCATACGCGTGCCGGTGACGATGAGGACGTCGAGCTCGGCGGCCGCCTCGTCGGTCGTCTGCGCCACGGCGGCGCCGGCCATACCACAGGCGAGCGCAAGCGCGCTGACTCCGGCAAATATAGATTTCATCTAGGACCCCTCTTGTTATGTTGTCGGGCCCTTCGGAACGCTTCCTCCACACGTACTCGCGGGGCGCCTAGGCCCTTCTTCTTTTGCGAGGCGTCGCCATACGTTCTCGCTCTCCAGTAATTCGAAGCGCGACGCCTCCGCGCGGCGAGGCGCACCAAGATGTCGACTCTCGGCGTCTGCCCTCGTCAGGCGGTATGTGAGTAACAGGACCGCGATCTGGCCTACCGGTGTCAATCCGATTAGTGATCAGGACTCCATCATGCGCGGAAAGCGGACAATCGAGGTCGTTAGTGCGGTTTTTTGAAGCAAATATTCCGATCATAGCATTTCATCAATCGATGGTTGCATAAAACGTCAGGTGTAGACGAAACTGACAGCGGTGTCAGTTTGTCGGATAATTGATCAGGTTCGCTCGTTATTTGAACTGCATCCGCCGATCCTGTGCGGATCGCCGGCGTCCAGCTTGCCAAGGGCCACCCCGGCGAACGCATCTGAGGCCCGCCGCGCCTCGTGCGGCGTCAGCCAGTCATCAGTTAGTCAGTCGGGGGAGCGCGAGATGGGGATCAGTCGCCGGGATTTCTTGCATCGGGTGGGTGCGAGCGGAGGCTATGGCGCGGCCTATACGGCGATGATGGCGCTGGGGCTGCTGCCCACCGCCGCGGCCAGCCAGGTCCCGGTGATGCCGGCCGACCTGGGGGCGGGCAAGAGCGTGGTCATCCTGGGCGGCGGGATCGCGGGGCTGGTCAACGCCTACGAACTGGAGCGGGCCGGGTTCGCCGTGACCCTGCTGGAGGCCCGCGACCGGCTGGGCGGCCGCAACTGGACCCTGCGCAACGGCTCGAAGATCGAGATGGTGGGCGAGCCCGACCAGACGGTGACCTTCTCCGACGGGGTCTACATGAACGCGGGCCCGGCCCGCCTGCCCAGCCACCACGAGGGGGTGCTGGGCTATTGCCGCAAGCTCGGGGTGGAGCTGGAGGTCGAGGTCAATTCCAGCCGCAGCGCCTATTTCTGGCCGCAGGGCTCGGACGCCAAGCCGATCCGCATG
>NZ_JAUYNW010000081.1 GCF_030698145.1 Phenylobacterium sp.
GGTGCGGAACAGGTCGATGTCGTAGTTGTCGTGCACGCCCTGCATCACCGCGGCGATGCGCTCCAGGCCCATGCCGGTGTCGATCTGCGGCTTGGGCAGGTCGCGGCGGGTCCCGTCGGCGAACTGCTCGAACTGCATGAAGACCAGGTTCCAGATCTCCACGAACCGGTCGCCGTCCTCGTCCGGGCTGCCGGGCGGGCCGCCGGGGATGTGGGCGCCGTGGTCGTAGAAGATCTCCGAGCACGGGCCGCAGGGGCCGGTGTCGCCCATCGACCAGAAGTTATCGCTGGTGGCGATGCGGATGATCTTGTCGTCGGAGAGGCCCGCGATCTTCTTCCAGAGCGCGGCGGCCTCGTCGTCGGTGTGGTAGACGGTGACCAGCAGCTTCTCCGCCGGGATGCCCATCTCCTTGGTGAGCAGGGTCCAGGCGTGCTCGATGGCGCCGGCCTTGAAATAGTCGCCGAACGAGAAGTTCCCCAGCATCTCGAAGAAGGTGTGGTGCCGCGCGGTGTAGCCGACATTGTCCAGGTCGTTGTGCTTGCCCCCGGCGCGCACCGACTTCTGCGACGAGGCCGCGCGCGGGGCCGGCGGGGTCTCGGCGCCCGTGAAGTAGTTCTTGAACGGCACCATGCCGGCGTTGACGAACAGCAGGGTCGGGTCGTTCTGCGGCACGAGCGGAGCCGACGGAATGATCAGGTGATCATTCTTCTCGAAATAGCCCAGGAACTGGCTGCGGATTTCGTTGAGGCTCGGCATGACTTCAGACACTTGATCAGATGGTGGGGGCATGGGGCGCGCCCCGCGGGAACCGGCGACCGTTTACGCAAACTTCGACGCACGGCAAAGGAAAAGGACGCCCAGGCGAAACTCGCCTGAACGTCCTTCCATGAACGGCCGCGCGGGGCCGGGCTCCTAGCGAGCTCGGGCGTCGGGTTGGCGGACCCGGGCTCACGGAGCCCAGGCGGCCGTCCGATCCCTATTCTTCGTCAGCCGCGCCGTCTTCGTCGCCGGTCGGGCCGACCAGCAGTTCTTCCTCGATGACTTCCTTGGCGCCGCGGACCTGCTTTTCGATCTGGGCGGCGATGTCGGGATTATTCTTGAGGAACTCGCGCGCGTTGTCGCGGCCCTGGCCGATGCGCTGGCTGTTCCAGGAGAACCACGAGCCGGACTTCTCGATGACGTTGGCCTTCACCCCAAGGTCGATGATCTCGCCCAGCTTGGAGATGCCCTCGCCGTACATGATGTCGAACTCGACCTCGCGGAACGGCGGGGCCACCTTGTTCTTCACCACCTTGACGCGGACATTGTTGCCGACGATCTCGTCGCGCACC
>NZ_JAUYNW010000088.1 GCF_030698145.1 Phenylobacterium sp.
CGCCAACGGCCAGTTCGCCGAGGACCATCCGCTGTCGACGGCGATCATGCCGCTGATCGACGACCGCGAGGCCCTGTTCCTGGCCATGCTGCTGCACGACACCGGCAAGGGCGGGGCGGGCGGCCAGGAGAAGGCCGGGGCGCGGGCCGCGCGCCAGGCCTGCGAGCGGCTGGGCCTGGACCGCAAGCGCATCGAGATGGTGGCCTGGCTGGTGGAGCATCACCTGGTGATGAGCGACTACGCCCAGAAGCGCGACGTCTCCGACCCGCGCACCGTGGCCGACTTCGCTCGCATCGTGGAGACGCCGGAACGGCTTCGCCTGCTGCTGGTCCTGACCGTGGCCGACATCCGCGCGGTGGGCCCGGGCGTCTGGAACGGCTGGAAGGGCCAGCTCATGCGCGAGCTCTACGGCGCCACCGAAGCGGTGTTCCGCGGCGGACGCGGCTCGGACGCCGCCGCCGCCATCCGCCGCTATCACGAGAACGCCGCCTATGACGCCCGCGTGCGGCTGATCGGCGCCGACCCCTCGTCGGAGGCCTGGGCCACGTCCATGGAGGACGCTTACTTCACCTCCTTCACCGACGCCGAGATCCTGACCCACGCTGAGCTTGGCCGCCGCGCCGCCCAGGCGGGCGGCGCCGCGGCCGAGGGCCACATCCGGCCCGGGCTGAACGCCTCGGAAGTGGTGGTCGCCGCGACCGACCGCCAACGGCTGTTTGTCGACCTTGCCGCCGCCATCACCGGGGCCGGCGCCAATGTGGTGGGCGCGCGGGTCTTCACTTCCCGCCAGGGCCAGGCGCTGGACGTGTTCTTTGTGCAAGACGTCACCGGCAAGCCCTACGGGGACGACAATCCCCGGGTGCTGACCAAGCTGGCCCAGACGCTAGAAGCCGCCGGCCGGGGCGAGGCCAGCAAGGCCGAGCCGCGCCGGGTCGCCGACTTCGGCCGCGCGGCGGCCTTCACGATCACGCCGACCGTGATGCTGGACAATGAAGCCTCCGAGGCCTCGACGGTGGTGGAGGCTTCCGGCCGCGACCGGCCGGGCCTGCTGGTGGCGCTGGCGCGCAACATCTCCGAGGCGGGACTGTCGATCCTGTCGGCCCACATCGACGGCTATGGCGAGCGCGCCGTCGACGCCTTCTATGTGGTCGAGGCCGACGGCAAGAAGCTGACCGACGCCAAGAAGATGATCACGCTCAAGGCCCAGCTCATGGCTTCCCTGGAAGAGGTCGAAGCGGCCGCCACGCCCAAGTCGCGCGCCAACATCCAGAAGGCCCGCGCCAGCGTCGCGCGGTAGGGCCACGCGGCGGCTTGACCCTGGCGCCGGGCTCGGCGCACACAAACGCTCGTGACCGCCCCGCCATCCCCTCCGCCCAAGAGCGGCCTGATCCGCTCCTCGCTGGTGCTGTCGGGCCTGACCCTGGTCAGCCGCTTCCTGGGGCTGGCGCGCGACCTGGTGCTGACCGCGCGGCTGGGGGCCAGCGCCACCATCGCCGCCGACGCCTATTATACGGCGCTCTCGTTCCCCAACCTGTTCCGGCGGATCTTCGCCGAGGGCGCCTTCACCTCGGCCTTCGTGCCGGCCTACACCCGCACGCGCGGAGGCGAGGGCCAGGCGGACGCAGACCGGATCGCCTCGGACGCCATGGCCACCCTCGCGGCGGCCACCATCGTCCTGACCCTGGCGGCCCAGCTGGCCATGCCGTGGCTGATGTACGCCATCAATCCGGGGTACGCCGACGACCCGGCCAAGTTCAAGCTGGCCATCGTGCTGACCCAGATCAGCATGCCCTACCTGCCCTGCATGGCGATCGCGGCCCTGCTGTCGGGCGTGCTCAACGCCCATCGCCGGTTCATCGTCACCGGCATCTTCCCGACCATCCTCAACGTGGTGATGCTGGCCGCCGTCCTGCCCCAGGACGATCCGGTCAAGGCGGCCACCGCGGCCTCAGTCGGCATCCCGATCGCCGGCGTGCTGCAGGCGGGCCTCCTGTGGTGGGGCGCCAAGAAGACTGGCGCGCGGATCACGCTTCGCCGGCCCAAGCTGACGCCGGAGATCAAATCGCTGATCAGCATGGCCATCCCCGGCGCCATCGCCGCCAGCGCCGTGCAGATCAACATCTTCATCTCCGGCATCCTGGCCTCCCAGGTGGCCGGAGGCCGGGCCTGGACCGAGGTCGCCGCGCGGCTCTACCAGCTCCCGCTGGGCCTGATCGGCGTGGCGGTCGGCGTGGCCCTGCTGCCCCGGCTGTCCAGCGCCATCCAGTCCGACGACCATGAGGACGCCCAGGTCGCCACCGACCAGGCGGTGATCTTCGCCCTGGCGCTCACCGCCCCGGCCGCCGCGGCCCTGGTGGCCATGCCCTTCTTCCTGATCGACGGGCTGTTCACGCGCGGCGTCTTCACCGTGGAGGACGCCCGCCAGACTGGCCAGATCCTGCTGCAATACGGCTGGGGCGTACCGGCCTTCGTCCTGGCCCGCGTGCTGCAGCCCGCCTTCTTCGCGCGGTCGGACACCAAGGCGCCGATGCGCTTCGGCCTGATCTCGGTGGCGGTGAACATCGTGCTGGGCGTGGCGCTTTTCCAGGTCGTCGGGGTGCAGGGGATAGCCGCGGCCACCAGCGCGGCGGCCTGGCTCAACGTGGTGCAGATGGTGCTGCTGCTGGCCAAGCGCGGCGACTATTCGCCGACCCTGAAGGCCTGGAACCGCATCGCCCGCATCCTGGCCGCCAGCGCGGTGTTCGGCGGCTTGCTGGCCTTCGCCTCCCACGAACGGGCGGCGCTCGAGGCGCCCCTGGCGGGTTTCCGCATGATCGGCCTGGGGCCCAAGGAGATCGCCGTCCTGTCGGTAAGCGCGCTGGGCGTGGCGGTCTATGGCCTGCTGCTGGTGGCCTTTCGCGGCATCACCCCCAGCGAGATTCGCGCCGCCCTGCGTCGCCGCGCGGGCGACGCCCCGGTCCCCACCGACCTCTGACAGGCTTGCCGGGGCTCTCGCGAAGCCTTATTCGCAAGCCCATGGCTCACGGACGAAACACTTGGCGATGGCGCCGCGCCTGACCCCGCCTTCCCGGCGCGCGACGTCGCGCCTCGCTGTCCTCCAATTCGAAGCCTGACCCCATGACCGACCAAGCCCCTCCCGCCTATTCGGGCCCCAACCGCGTGCTGTCCGGCGTGCAGCCCTCCGGCGCCCTGCACCTGGGCAACTATCTCGGCGCCCTGGTGAAGTTCACCCGCCTGCAGCACGAAATGGACACCTTCATCTTCGTCGCCGACATGCACGCCATCACCGTGTGGCAGGACCCCAAGCTCCTGGCCTCCCAGGTCCGCGAGATCGCCGCAGCCTATCTGGCCTCGGGCCTTGACCCCAAGAAGGCCACCATTTTCCCGCAGTCGGCGGTGCCCGAGCACGCCCAGCTCGCCTGGGTGCTCAACTGCGTGGCCCGGCTCGGCTGGTTGGACCGGATGACCCAGTTCAAGGACAAGGCGGGCAAGCACAAGGAGCGCGAGAGCGTCGGGCTCTACACCTATCCGGTGCTCCAGGCCGCCGACATCCTGATCTACAAGGCCACCCACGTGCCGGTCGGCGACGACCAGAAGCAGCACCTGGAGTTGACCCGCGACATCGCCCAGAAGTTCAACCACGACTTCGACGCCCCGGGGTTCTTCCCGCTGCCCGAGGCCCTGACCGAAGGCCCGGGCGCGCGGATCATGTCCCTGCGCGACGGCTCGGCGAAGATGAGCAAGTCCGACCCCTCGGACAATTCGCGGCTCAACCTGCTGGATGACGCCGACACCATCGCCCAGAAGATCCGCAAGGCGCGGACCGATCCCGACCCGCTGCCCGCCACCCTGGAGGAGCTGAAGGACCGGCCCGAGGCGTTGAACCTGATCGGCATCTACGCCGCCCTGGCCGAGCGGACGGCGGCCGATGTCCTGACGGAGTTCACCGGCCAGGGCTTCGGACAGTCGTTCAAGCCGCTGCTGGCCGACCTGGCGGTGGCCAAGTTCGGCGCGATCAGCGGCGAAATGCGACGCCTGATGGCCGATCCGACCGAGATCGACGCCGTCCTGGCCGCGGGCGCGGAAAAGGCGCGGGAGGCCGCGGCGCCGACGCTCGCCGAGGTGAAGAAGATCGTCGGCTACTGGGGAAGCTGAGCCGAGGCTTGCGCGAGGCCGCCCCGCGCGCCACCGTCGCCCCATGAGCCAGCGCAAGTTCCTCGTCATCGCCGACGACAGCCCGGAGTTCCAGGCGGCCCTGCGCTTCGCCTGTCGCCGCGCGCGCTCCACCGGCGGGCACGTGGCCCTGCTGCGGGTCATCGAGCCGGCCGTGTTCGAACACTGGAGCGGCGTGCGCGACGAGATCGAGCGCCAGGCCCGCGAGGAGGCCGAGCAGGCGCTTCAGAAGATGGCCGAATACGTGGTGGAGCAGTCCGGCATGGCGCCGGAGTTCATCATCCTGGACGCTGACAACACCCGCGCGGCCCTGCGCAAGGTGATCTCCGAAGACCCGGCCATCAAGATCCTGGTCCTGGCCGCGGCGGTGGGCGGACGGGGTCCCGGCCCCCTGGTCGCCTCCATCGCCAAGGAAGGCGTCAAGTGGGGGACCCGCAAGGTCCCGGTCACCGTGGTCCCGGGCGACCTGACCGACGACGAGATCGCGGATCTGGCTTAGGTCGGGCGCTCCCAACACCCAAATGCGCGAGTGTGGGACCTCACACGCGAACCTGCAGGCAAGCCGACGCTCCGAAAGCCTGAGAAGGGTGGGTTCCGGACCTCGCCACGGCGTCATACCCTGTCAGTCGGACGAGGGAGCGAGCATGTCAGCGGGCGAATTTCGTATTGGTGTCGAGCTTCCGACGAGCGACGGCGTTGCCGAACTGCTGCTGGAGCGAGACGGGTATTTTGATCGCCTCTATGCCGAGGAAGATCGCAACGCACGCCCGGTCGACCTCGAGGAAAAGGCGCTGGTCTTCATTGCGATCCGCAATGCTGACGAACTTGTCGGTTGCGGCGCGCTAGTGGTGCGCTCCGGCTTTGGTGAGCTGAAGCGTTTCTACCTTCGTGCGGAGTTTCGCGGACAGGGCCTGGGGCGCCGGCTGGTGCAGGTGATCGAAACTGAGGCCCGGCGCCATGGATGTCCCAAGTTGATGCTTGAAACCGGCGCGCTTCAACCCGACGCGATAGCCCTCTATCGAGGTCAGGGCTTCAACGAGCGAGGCCCCTTCGGCGAATACGCCGAAGATCCCCTGAGCGTCTTTATGGAAAAGACCGTGACGCCACGACAGTAATGTCCGCAACGGTCGAAAGCCCCCCTGGGCGTCCTGCCGCTTTTCGGCCGGGGTCGGCGCGTTCAAGCGTTGAGGCCGGGCTCATAGGCTCCAGCCCTCGCCGCAGACGCCGCCAAGCTTGCGATTCCCGCTCCAAAGCGCCACATCTCCCACATGTTCATCCAGACCGAAGTCACCCCGAACCCCGAGGTCCTGAAGTTCCTGCCCGGCCGTGAGATCATGGCCGAGGGCTCGCGGGACTTCCGCAGCGCCGAGGAAGCAGAGGCCTCGCCGCTGGCCACCGACCTGTTCGGCGTCGAGGGCGTGACCCGGGTGTTCTTCGGGACCGACTTCGTCACCGTCGGCAAGGACGCGCAGGTCGACTGGCCGCATCTGAAGGCGCCGATCCTGGCGGCGATCATGGATCACTTCACCTCGGGCCGGCCGCTGTTCTCGGCCAGCGAGGGCGACGACGCCGGCGGCCACGACGACCAGGTCTATGACGGTGAGACCGCCCAGGTGGTGGCCGAGATCAAGGAACTGCTGGACACCCGCATCCGCCCGGCCGTGGCCCAGGACGGCGGCGACATCCTGTTCAACCGCTTCGAGCCCGACACGGGCGTGGTGTGGCTGCACATGCGCGGCGCCTGCTCGGGCTGCCCATCCTCCTCGGCGACGCTCAAGGCCGGCGTGGAAAACATGCTCAAGCACTATGTGCCCGAAGTGACCCGGGTCGAGCAGACGCTCTAGACCTGTGAGCCGGGGGCGAATTCTTCTTCTATCGCTGGCGGCCGCGGCGTTCGCCACGCCATGCCTGGCCGACGAGGACGACTGGCCGGTGCTGAAGGGCGCGCGGGTGGACGGACAGCCGCCGGCCCTGGCGCTGGCCGTCTATCGCGCCCGCGGCGCGACCTTCGGTCTTGGCGTCTATCCCACGGCGGCGGGCGACCTGCTGGCGCGGCGCGTGGGCGTGCGCGACGGCGTGACGACCATCGGCTGGACGACCTCGAAGACCTGCCCGCAACTGGCTCCCGCCCTGGCGGCGCTGGAGCGCGTGCCGGCCCCCCGCATCAGGGCGCCGCGCGCCTCGCCGCCGTCGGGCGGCCGCGACGACACCAGCTATCTCCTTTGGTCGACCGATGTCCGCTGGACGCGCAGCGGCCCCTCCGCCGGCATGGAGCTGCGGACCACGGCAGGACCCCTGGCCGCCTGGGCCGAACGCACGGCCAAGGCGCTGGAGCCCTGCTGGGGCCCGACCCGGCCGTGATCGTCCTCGCCCTCGACACCTGCCTCGGCGCCTGTTCGGCGGCCGTGCTGGACGGCGATCGGGTGCTGGCCGCCAGGGTCGAGCCCATGGCGCGGGGACATCAGGAACGCCTGGCGCCGCTGGTCGCCGAGGTGATGGCGCAGGCCGGGATCGCCTTCGACCGCCTCGACCGCGTCGGCGTCACCGTGGGGCCGGGCTCGTTCACCGGCCTGCGGGTGGGGCTGGCCTTCGCCAAGGGGATCGGCCAGGCGCTCTCGATTCCCGTCGTGGCCGTGGGCACGCTGGAGGCCCTGGCCGCCGGCTCCCCCGGCCGGGTGCTGACGGTGCTCGACGCCAAGCGCGGCCAGGTCTACCTCCAGGCCTTCGCCGACGGCGCCGCGGTCAGCGCGCCCGACGCCCTGCCCATCGAGACCGCCGCGGCGCGGGTGGCGGAGTTCCTCCCCGATATCCTGATCGGCTCCGGCGCGGGCCTATTCGCCGACATGACCCCGTCGGCCCTCGTCCTCGCCGCCGACCACGCCGATCCCGGGGCGGTGGGACGCCTCGCGGCCGCCAAGGCCGAGGTCCCGCCCCGCCCGCTCTATCTGCGCGCGCCCGACGCCCGGCTGCCGGGCGGCAGGCTGCCGCCGCCGTGAGGCTGCGCGGCGCTTGGGGCCATGAGGCCGACGCCCTGGCCGGGGTGCATGGGCGCGCCTTTTCCGGCGGCTGGGCGGCGTCGGAGATCGCGGGACTGCTGGATGGTCCGGGCGGCTTCGCCCTGCTGATCGAGGAGGCCGAACCCCTGGCCTTCATCCTCTGCCGCGCCGTAGCCGGGGAGGCCGAGATCCTCACCCTGGCCGTCGATCCCGCCGCCCGCCGCCGGGGCCTGGCCCTGGCCCTGGTGGAGGCGGCCACAGGCGCTGCGCGGATGGCCGGGGCCCAGACCCTGTTCCTGGAGGTCGCCCACGACAACGCCGCGGCGCGCGGGCTCTACGCCAAGGCGGGTTTCCAGGAGGTCGGGCTGCGGCGCGGATACTACGACCGCGGACCAAATCCACCGGCCAATGCGGTGGTGATGCGTCTCGACCTTGGCCCCTCGGCCTAGGCGCTCTATCTTGCGCGCACCAAGTCGCCAGGAGCCGTTCGTGGACCGGATCGAGAATCTCTGCATCGAAAAGGGCATGCGCATGACCGAGCAGCGCCGCGTGATCGCGCGCGTGCTGTCGCAGGCCCATGACCACCCCGATGTGGAAGAGCTCTATCGCCGCTCCCACGAGGTGGACCCGCACATCTCCATCGCCACGGTCTACCGCACGGTGCGGCTGTTCGAGGAGGCCGGGATCATCGCCCGGCACGACTTCCGAGACGGCCGCTCGCGCTATGAGGAGGCGACCGAGATCCACCACGACCACCTGATCGACATGAAGTCCGGCAAGGTGGTGGAATTCGTCGACGAGGAGATCGAGGCCCTGCAGGAGGCCATCGCCCACAAGCTCGGCTACAAGCTGGTGGATCACCGGCTGGAGCTCTACGGCGTGCCGATCGAGGAGTAGGGCTCATCGCGGGTCTCCGCCTTGCGCCCAACTATCCACAGCCCCATAAACTCGGCCATGTCCGCCCCCACCAAGCGCCTCTTCATCAAGACCTACGGCTGTCAGATGAACGTCTATGACAGCGAGCGCATGGCCGATGTGCTGTCCCCGCTGGGCTACGCCATGACCGAGCGTCCCGAGGACGCCGACCTGGTGGTGCTGAACACCTGCCACATCCGCGAAAAGGCCACGGAGAAGGTCTATTCCGAGCTCGGCTACATCAAGGCCATGAAGCTGGAGCGCCGCGCGGCCGGCTCCGACATGGTGATCGCCGTCGCCGGCTGCGTGGCCCAAGCCGAGGGCGAGCAGATCATGCTGCGCCAGCCGGCGGTGGACCTGGTGGTCGGGCCCCAGGCCTATCACCAGCTTCCCGAACTAATCGCCCGCACCCACCGGGCGCGGGGCGAGCGGCTGGCGGCCGATTTCGCCGCCGACGCCAAGTTCGACGCGCTGCCGACCGAGCGCCGCCCAACCGGGGTCACCGCCTTCCTCACGGTGCAGGAGGGTTGCGACAAGTTCTGCACCTTCTGCGTGGTGCCCTACACGCGCGGTGGGGAGTGGTCGCGGCCGGTGGAGACCATCCTGGCCGAGGCCAGCAGCCTGGCCGAACAGGGGGTCCGCGAGGTCACCCTGCTGGGCCAGAACGTCAACGCCTATACCGGAGAGGGGGGCTTGGCCGGTCTCGCGCGGCGGCTGGCCAAGATCGAGGGCCTGGACCGGATCCGCTACACCACCAGCCATCCGGCCGACATGGACGAGGCCCTGATCGCGGCCCATGCCGAACTGCCGCAGCTCATGCCCTATCTGCACCTGCCGGTGCAGGCGGGGTCCGACAAGATCCTCAAGGCCATGAACCGCGCCCACACCGCTGACAGCTATCTGCGGCTGGTGGAGAAGATCCGCGCCGCGCGCCCCGACATAGCCATGTCCGGCGACTTTATCGTCGGCTTCCCCGGCGAGCGCGACGCCGACTTCGAGGCGACGCTCAACCTGGTTCGCGAGGTCGGCTACGCCACGGCCTTCAGCTTCAAATATTCCCGCCGCCCCGGCACCCCGGCCGCGGCCATGCCCGGCCAGGTGGCCGAGGCGGTCAAGGACGAGCGCCTGGCCCGGCTCAACGCTCTGCTGGACGAGCAGCAGAGGGCCTTCAACCTGAGCCAGGTCGGCCAAGTGCTGCCGGTGCTGTTCGAGAAGAGAGGCCGCCATCCCGGCCAGCTCTCCGGCCGCAGCCCCTATCTGCAGGCGGTCCATGCCGAGGGGCCGGATCGTCTGATCGGCCAGATCGTTCCGGTGCGTATCGAAGCCGCCGCCAAGATGAGCCTGGCCGGCGTCCTGGAACAGGTTCCCGCGTGAGCAAGCCCCCCGAGTTCATCCCCCTGTCCGACGAGGCCTCGCGCGCCGTGGCCGGAACCTCCAGCCGTCACGCGGCCCTGATCGAAGACGCGCTGGACGTGCTGGTCGAGACACCGGGCGGCGGCGTGGCGCTCAGCGGCGACACCAAGGCGCGCGCCAACGCCAAGCAGGTGATCGCCGCCCTGGCCGCCCGCGCCGACGCCGGCCACGAGGTGACCGAGGCCGATGTGCGCGTGGCCATCGGCCAGGCCCGCACCGGCGGCGGCAAGGCGGGCTCCAGCGTTTCGGGCGGCGGCGGCCTGCCGGTCGGCAAGCGCGGCCAGGTCGCGCCCAAGACGCCCGGCCAGGCGCGCTACCTCCAGGCCCTGGCCAAGTGCGAACTGGTGTTCGGCCTGGGCCCCGCCGGCACCGGCAAGACCTTCCTGGCGGTCGCCCACGGGGCGGGCCTGCTGCTGCGCGGTGAGGTCGACCGCCTGATCGTCAGCCGGCCGGCCGTCGAGGCCGGCGAACGGCTCGGCTTCCTGCCGGGCGACCTGTCGGAGAAGGTCGATCCCTATATGGCGCCGGTCTGGGAGGCGCTGACCGACATCCTCGGCGCCGACCAGTTCCGCCGCCGGCGCGACAAGGGCGAGATCGAGGTCGCGCCCATCGCCTTCCTGCGCGGCCGTACGCTCAGCCACGCTTTCGTCATCGTCGACGAGGCGCAGAACACCACGCGCCTGCAGATGAAGATGGTGCTGACCCGGCTGGGCGAGGGCTCGCGCATGGCGGTGACCGGCGATCCCTCGCAGATCGACCTGGTGAACGGCGCCGATTCCGGTCTGGCCCACGCGGTTGGCCTATTGGAAGGCGTCCAGGGCGTTGGCGTGAACCGGTTCACGGTGGAGGACGTGGTGCGCCATCCGATGGTCGAGCGGATCGTGCGAGCCTACGACGCCGACGCCGCACAGCGGGCGCGAAAGCCGTGATCGACATCGAGATTGAGGACGAGGCCTGGATCGCGGGCGAACCTGACGCCGAGGCCCTGGCGCTCGCCGCCGCCCAGGCGACGCTCGCCCATATCGACTTCAGCGAGGGCGGGGTCACCCTGCTGCTGACCGACGACCCGACGGTGCGCGACCTCAACGCACGCTTCCGCCAGAAGGACAGCGCCACAAACGTGCTGTCCTTTCCTGCGCCGCAGAATCCCGAACGGCACCTGGGAGACGTGGCCCTGGCCTACGGCGTCTGCGCCCGCGAATGCGCCGAACAGGGCAAGTCCCTGGCCCACCACCTTCAGCACCTGGTGGCGCACGGGGTGCTGCATCTAGTAGGATACGATCACGAGACCGACGCCGAGGCCGACCAGATGGAAGGTCTTGAGCGCGTCATCCTGGCGGAACTGGGGGTCCCCGACCCTTATGCCGCCGAACAGGGAGACCATGGCTAACTCTTCCGACGGCTCCAGACCGCCCGAACCCGCCAGGCAGAGCCGCGGCGTTCGGGCCTTCTTTCGCAGGCTGCGCGGCAAGGCCGGAGAGGCGCTGACCCTCCCGGCGCCCAACGGCGCCGGCGGCGCCCTGGTCGAACAGGCCGCGGCCTTCCAGACCATGCGGGTGGACGACGTCATGACGCCGCGCGCCGACATCGTCGCCGTCGAGCTCTCGACCCCCTTCTCCGAGGTGGTGGCCCGCTTCGCCGAGGCCGAGCACAGCCGGATGCCGATCTATCGCGAGAGCCTGGACGACCCCGTGGGCGTGATCCACGTCAAGGACATCTTCAAGCTGCTGGCCGGCCGCGGGAAGCGGCCCGATCCGGCCGCCCTCATCCTGCAGAAGCTGCGCCGCGAGGTGCTCTATGTGCCAGGTTCGATGCGTTGCGCCGACCTGCTGCTGCGGATGCAGGCCGAGCGGACCCATATGGCCCTGGTCATCGACGAGTTCGGCGGGACCGACGGCCTGGTGACCATGGAGGACCTGGTCGAGGCGGTGGTCGGCGACATCGATGACGAGCACGACGAGGCGGCCGTGGCCAGCGTCACCCCGCGTCCCGGCGGGGTCTTCGAGGTCGACGGCCGCGCGCCGCTTGAGAAGCTCGAGGCGGCCCTGGACACCGACCTGGCGCCCCCCGACCTTGACGAGGAGATCGACACCGTCGGCGGCCTGGTCTCGGCCCTGGCCGGTCGGGTGCCGCAGCGGGGCGAGGTGATCGCCCACCCGGGCGGCTTCGAGATCCAGGTCCTGGACGCCGATCCCCGGCGGGTGAAGCGGGTGCGGTTCAAGCCGGCCGCCAAGCCCGAAGCCGTGGTCGAGGCCTAGATCCTGAAGCTGTCGCCCTGGATCGCGCGCCTGCTGGCGCTCGCCGCCGGCTTGGCGGCGGGGTTCGCTCATCCGCCCTTCGGCTTGCTGCCCGGCCTGCTGGGCTACGCCCTGTTGCTGAACCTGACCGAGACGAAGGGGGCGCGTCCCCGGCGTTCGGCCTTCTTCCGGGGCTGGCTGGCCGGGGTCGGCTACTTCGCCGTCGGGGTCTGGTGGATCACCGAGCCATTCCAGGTGGACGCCGCCAACCAGGGCTGGATGGCGCCTTTCGCCCTGTTCTTCATGGCGGGCGGCCTGGCCGTGTTCTGGGGCCTGGCGGCCCTGGCCTACCGCTGGCTCGCGCCCCGGGGCGCCTCGCGGGTGCTGGTGTTCGCCGGCCTGCTGGCGGGCGCCGAGTGGCTGCGCGGCCATGTCCTGACCGGCTTTCCCTGGAACCTGCCGGGCGAGACCTGGCCGGCCGGCGGCGCGGTCTCCCAGGCCGCGGCCCTGGTCGGCGTCTATGGCCTGACCTGGATCACCCTGGCGATCGCCGCGGCCCCGGCCCTGGTCCTCGACGCCGCCCCGCGGCGGACGCGCGCCCTGGCCCTGGGCGCCGCCGTCCTGGCCCTGGCCGGCCTCTACGGCGCAGGCGTCGCGCGGCTGGCCCAGCCCCCGGCGGCGGGCGGCCTCCAGGTGCGCATCGTCCAGGCCAATATCGACCAGAAGGACAAGTGGAAGCCTGAAAACCTCGACGCCATCGTGGCGACCTATGTCCGCCTGACCCGGCAGGGCGGCGCGACGCCGGCCATCGTGGTCTGGCCGGAAGGGGCGCTGCCGGCGGTGATCGACGACCTGCTGGCGCCAGGCAGTCCCTATGTCGACCGACTCGCGGGCGCGCTGGCGCCGGGCCAGACCCTGCTGATGGGCGCCAACCGCGCCGGGCTCTCGGCGGGCGGCGGAGCCGACTATTTCAACAGCCTGATCGCCCTGCGCCGCGAGGCGGGCGGGCTGGAGGTGACCGGGGTCTATGACAAGCACCGGCTGGTGCCGTTCGGCGAGTTCCTGCCGTTCGGCGACCTGGCCACCCGGCTGGGGATCCGCAGCCTGGTGCACATGCCCGAGGACTTCACGGCGGGCCCCGAGCCCCGACCGCTGACCCCGCGCGGCCTGCCTGCTGTCCAGCCGATGATCTGCTACGAGGCCCTGTTCCCGGGATTCGCCGCCGAGGCCGCCCGGCGCTCGGGCGTTCGCCCCGCCTGGCTGCTCAATGTCTCCAACGACGCGTGGTTCGGCGCCGCGAGCGGACCGTTGCAGCACCTCAACATCGCCAGCTACCGGGCCATCGAGGAGGGCCTGCCGATCGTGCGGGCCACCCCTACCGGAGTATCGGCGATGATCGACGCCCATGGCCGCGCCCTCGCCAAGCTCGGGCTCGGTACGGAAGGCGTGATCGACGCCGTGCTGCCCGCGGCGCTGCCGCCGACCCCCTACTCGCGGTTCGGCGACGGTGGTTTTGTGCTGATGTTGCTCGTTTCGGGGGCGAGTCTTGCGCGGGCGCGCGCCAAGCGGCCGACTTGAACTGACATAACAGTCAATTTTTTGACGGTCGGCCTTCCCTTCGTCTAGGGTTAAGCATGGCCAAGGAAACAGATCCTGCCCCCAACCCGGTCGACCTGCATGTGGGTCTGCGCATCCGCCTGCGTCGCAAGGAGATGGGCGTCAGTCAGGAGAAGCTGGCCGAGGCCATCGGCCTGACCTTCCAACAGGTGCAGAAGTACGAGCGGGCCGCCAACCGGGTCTCGGCCTCGAAGCTCTATGAGATGGCCCGGGCGCTGAAAACCTCGATCGCCTACTTCTATGAGGGCCTGCCGCAAGGCGACGAAGAGGGTCTGGAAAGCGCCCAGAGCCGCCCCACCGCCCAGGCCTTCCTGCTGACCGCGGAGGGGTTGGAGCTCGCCGACACCTTTCCGCGCATCCGCCGCTCCCGGGTGCGCCGCCGGATCCTGGACCTGGTCAGGGCCATGGTCGAGGAAGACGACGAGGCCTGACGCCTAGCCTCGCGTCCACCGGTCTCGCTTGCGGGATATAAAGATTCCTTTATAGGTTCGCGCCGACGTTCAGTCGGATCGCCCGGGGTGGTGGTCTGCGCCCATTTTCCGGAGCTATCGTCTTGAGCCGTTCCTCCTACATCTTCACCAGCGAAAGCGTGTCCGAAGGCCATCCGGACAAGGTGGCCGACCGCATTTCCGATACGGTCGTCGACGCCTTCCTGGCCGCCGAGCCGCAGGCGCGGGTGGCCTGCGAGACCCTGGTCACCACCAACCGCATCGTGCTGGCGGGCGAGGTCCGGGCCGGCAAGCCGGGCGCCTCCAAGGCTGAGAACAAGCAGCTCACCAAGGACATCCTCGCCAGCCTGGAACCCAAGGTCCGGGCCGCGGTCAAGGACATCGGCTACGAGCAGAAGGGCTTTCACTGGCAGAAGGCGAAGTTCCAGAACTTCCTCCACGCCCAGTCGGCCGACATCGCTGTGGGCGTCGACTCAACCGACAAGAAGGAAGAGGGCGCGGGCGACCAGGGGATCATGTTCGGCTACGCCTGCGACGAGACCCCGTCGCTCATGCCGGCCACCCTGCAGTTCTCCCACGACATCCTGAAGCGCCTGGCCGAGGTCCGTCACTCGGGCGAGTGCGAGGCCCTGGAGCCCGACGCCAAGAGCCAGGTCACGGTGCTGTACCAGGACGGCCGGCCGGTTGAGATCCTGAAGATCGTAGTCTCCACCCAGCACAAGAAGAAGATCGGCGACTTCGCCGCCAACTCCAAGCGCATCCAGGCGCTGATCAAGCCCTATGTGGAAGCCGTCCTGCCCTCGGGCCTGGTGACCAAGAAGACCAAGTGGCATGTCAACCCGACCGGCCGCTTCCTGATCGGCGGCCCGGACGGCGACGCCGGCATCACCGGCCGCAAGATCATCGTCGACACCTATGGCGGCGCTTCGCCCCACGGCGGCGGCGCGTTCTCCGGCAAGGACCCCACCAAGGTGGACCGTTCGGCGGCCTATGCCTGCCGCTACCTGGCCAAGAACGTCGTGGCCGCTGGCCTGGCGCGCAAGTGCACCATCCAGATCAGCTACGCCATCGGCGTGGCCGACCCGCTGTCGTTCTATGTGGACCTGCACGGCACCGGCGAGGTCGATCCGGCCAAGCTGGAGCTGGCGCTGCCGGAGATGATCGGCGGCGCCACGCCGCGCGCCATCCGCGAGCACCTGGGCCTCAACCGCCCGATCTACGCCCGCACCGCGGCCTATGGCCACTTCGGCCGCCAGCCCGACAACGAGGGCGGCTTCTCCTGGGAAAAGACCGACCTGGTCGACCAGCTGAAGGGTCTCGCCTAGTCCAAGGATCGGCCGCGCGCCCGGAGCCGGGCGCGCGGCCTTCTCCTATTCCAGGTTCAGCACGCCCACGACCTGCGGCCAGTCCGAGGTCGGGTGCGGGTTCTCCTCGATCGTCATGCCGAGGCGTCGCATGACCGCGATCGAGGCGCGATTGTCCCGCTCGGTGGTGGCGACCAGCCGCTCGACCCGCAAGCCATCCACGGCATAGCCGACGAGAGCCGTTGCCGCCTCGGTCGCGAAGCCCGAGCCTTGCGCCTTCGGCCGCAGCGCCCAGAACAGCCCCATTTCCGGCCGTACGCGCTCGTCCGTCCTGCCGCCGAAGGCGGGAAGCTGCCCAAAAGCGGCGAGGGACGGCACGAGCCCCACCAGCCCGAGAAAAGCGCCGTCCGCCCGGCGTTCGATGGCGCGCTCGCCGTAGGGCGGCTGATGAAGGGCGGCCAGTTCGCGATAGCTGTCGATGGTCCAGGCCAGCCAGGAGGCCCGCCGGACGCGATTGGCCGCCAGGTCCAGCTCGTGGTCGATCCAGTCGATCTCGACATAGAGGCGGTGGCAGTCCTCGAGGTCGCCGCTAACGAGCGGCCGGATACGCAGGCGCTCGGTTTCGAGCGTGGGGATGATTTTCAAGGTTGGAGCTTTCAACGACTGATGAGGCGGCAGCCCGCGCGCGGCGAGCTGTCTCGCCGCCTGCGATGTCGGGCCGGTGACGTCCGCGCGCTGCGCGGCGTCGGATCACACAATCGATGACATGGCCGCAGGCTAGGCGCGCGGGCCTAGCCTGGTCAACCGCACCGCATTCCCTCGACGGCGGGACCGCGCTAGAGGGCGACCATGGAAGAGACCGCCCACCCGCTGATGCGCTCCTATGGGCGCATCAAGTCGCGCCCGATCAAACCGCGGCAGGCCGCCCTGGTGGAGAGCCTGTTGCCGCAGATCCGCGCGCCCCAGGCGCCGTTCGATCCGCGCGACCTCATGCCGGAGGCCCGCGAGGTCTGGCTGGAGATCGGCTTCGGCGGCGGCGAGCACATGGCCGCCCAGGCCGGCCGCGCGCCCGACGTGCTGATCATCGGCTGCGAGCCGTTCCTCAACGGCGTGGCCAGCGCCGTGCGCCATGTCTCCGAGCAGGGCCTGAAGAACGTCCGCATCCAGGACGGCGACGCGCGCGAGCTGGTCGCCCACCTGCCGGACGCCTGCCTCGCCCGGGTGTTCATCCTGTTCCCCGACCCCTGGCCCAAGGCGCGCCACCACAAGCGGCGCATCGTCCAACCGGAGATGCTGGAGGACCTGGCGCGAGTGATGAAGCCGGGCGCGCGGCTGCGCTTCGCCACCGACGTAGCGGGCTATGCCGACTGGGCCCTGGAGCGGGTGCTGGCCTCGCCGCACTTCGACTGGACGGCGCAGGCGGCCGACGACTGGCGCACGCCCCCTGCCGACCACGTCACAACCCGCTATGAGGAGAAACGCCTGGGCGACTGCGCCCCGGTGTTCTTCGACTTCGTGCGGGCCTAGCCGCCCGTCCAACCCTTACCGGCGGCGTCGGCGCGCGCGATGCCCTGGCGGATCAGCTCGCCGGTCTCTTCCGGATCGGCCCAGCGGACGATCTCCACGGACTTGCCCTTTTCCAGGTCCTTATAGTGCTGGAAGAAGTGGGCGATCTGCTCGGTGAGGATAGCCGGCAGGCTGCGCCATGAGTCCACGCCGGCATAGAACGGGTGCAGCTTGTCCACCGGCACCGCCAGGACCTTCTCATCGCCGCCGGCTTCGTCGACCATCATCAGGGTGCCGATCGGCCGCACGCGGATCACCGCGCCGGGCACCACCGGGGTCGGGCCAACCACCAGCACGTCCATCGGATCGCCGTCGTCGGACAGGGTGTGGGGGATGAAGCCGTAATTGCCCGGATAGTACATGGCCGTGTGCAGGAAGCGGTCGACGAAGATCGCTCCGGATTCCTTGTCCAGCTCGTACTTCACCGGCTCGCCGCCCTGCGGGATCTCGATGATGGCGTTGACGTCGTAGGGCGGGTTCACGCCGGTGGGGATCTTGGTGATGTCCATGGGGAGGAGGACCTTGTCCGAACACAAAAAAGGAAGCGGCCGGTGTGTGGACTATTCGCGCGCTCCGGAAAAGGGCGCGGCGCCCGGGTCGCGTCGATTTGGCCGGGTCTGATGCAAAATCCTCCGCCGCGAGGGCGATCCCCGGCTTGACGCCCAGGCCCCAGGCGCAATGCTCGGGAAGCCCGAGGACGCGATGCTGACTCTCGACCACCTGGCGATCTGGACCGAGCAGCGCGACCGCCTCACCCGGCGCCTCTCCGACCTGACCGGGTTTCCGATCCTGGACGGCTTCGCGCCGGAAGGCCGCCCGGTCGCGCGCGGCGTGCGGTTCGTCGACGGCGCCTTCGTCGACCTGCACCAGGTCGGGGATGGCCAGCCGGCGGGCCAGGTGCTTCTCGGCCTGAGGGGCGAGGTCGACGCCGTAGAGGCCCTGGCGCTGCGCCAGGGCTGGGGGGTGCGGGTCGGCCGATGGGCGGAGGCGACCGACGGCTCGCCGTGGTCGATCCTGTCCTTCCGCCGTGGGCAGGGGATCCTGACCCAACTCTTCGTGATCGAATATGGACCACGTCCCCAGGCCTGGGCCTCGCCGGTCTTCGACCAGCCCCTGTACGACCCCGTGAACGCCGCCCCGCAGGGCGCGGCCCTACGTCGCGTCTGGCTGCGGACGGCCGATCCGCGGGCGTCCGGTGCGATCCTGGAAGCTCTGGGGTTCGTCGCGGCGGGGCAGATCGCCTCGCGCCTCGAGCCCGGCGTGGGCCGGCTTTTCCGGGGCGCGGCCGGGGACCTCGTGCTGACGCTTGGCGCCGACGAGGCGGTGATCCGCTTCGATCTCGACGGGCCCGCCCCTCCGTCCTGCGAGCCGATCACCGAGCGCCTGCGTCTCGTGGTCGGCGACACCCCGTGACAAGCCGCCGGCCCCGCGCTATATAGGCCTCCACATCGTCCGTTAGCGCTGGATAGCGCCTACGAGCGGCAGGCTTCGGCCCGGCCGCTTTTTTGTTGCCGGAGAGCGGCCAAGCTTATGCGTGGCAAGACCGCAGAAGATCAAAAGCTCCTGGA
>NZ_JAUYNW010000099.1 GCF_030698145.1 Phenylobacterium sp.
ACTATCCCGACGACCCGGCGGCCTATACGGAGCAAGCCACGGTCGCCGACATGCCCGCGCTCCTCGACGCTGACGGCGCCAAGGACGCGATCATCGGCGGCCTCTCGCTCGGAGGCTATATGAGCCTGGCCACGAGGTCACCTCGCCATGTTGATGACCTGCATCTGGGTGAACTCCGCCAGGCCCGCCTCGCCGAGTTCCGATCCGATGCCCGAGGTCTTGGCTCCGCCGAAGGGAATGCCGGGATCGAGTTCCGCGTGCTTGTTGATCCAGACCGTGCCGCTCTCCATGCGGCCGGCCAGGTCATAGGCCAGGTCCAGATCGTTGGACCATATCGAGCCGCCCAGGCCGTAGAGCGAGGCGTTGGCGCGGGCCAGGGCATCCTCGCCGTCGCGGATCTTGATCACCGGCAGGACCGGGCCGAACTGCTCCTCGTCCACCAGCCGCGTGCCGTCGGTGATATCGCGCACGATGGTCGGGCGGATGAAGTAGCCCTTGCCCTCCATGGCGCCGCCGCCGGCGATGATCTTGCCGGTCTTGCGAGCGTCCTCGATGACGCCCAGGACCTTGTCGTACTGCATCTTGTTCTGCAGGGGGCCCATCTGGACGCCCTGCTGCAGGCCTTCCCCCACTACGGCCGCGTCGGCCAGCTTCGCGAGTTCGGCGCAGACGCGGTCGTAGATGCTCTCGTGCACATAGGCCCGCTTGACCGCGATGCAGACCTGGCCGGAGTTCTGGAAGGCGGCGCTGAAGATCTTGCCGGCCGTGGCCTCGGGATTGACGTCGCCCAGCACGATGGCCGCGTCGTTGCCGCCCAGTTCCAGGGTGATGCGCTTCAGCGCGTCGGCCGCCCCGGCCATCACCTTCTTGCCGGTCTCGGTGGAGCCGGTGAAGGAGATCTTGTTTATGTCCGGATGGGCGGTGAGCGCCCCGCCCAGGTCGTTGGCGTCGGCGATGACGTTGAGCACTCCGGCCGGCACACAATCCTTCACCAGTTCGGCGAAGCGCAGGGTGGAGAGCGGCGTGGTGGCCGCGGGCTTCAGCACCACGGTGTTGCCGGCCAGCAGGGCGGCCGGGACCTTGAAAGCCATCAGGATCATCGGGAAGTTCCAGGGCACGATGGCGCCGACCACGCCCAGGGCGCGACGGCGCACCTCCACCTTGCGGCCCGGACCGTCGTCCAGGACCTTGATCGGCAGGTCGAGGGTCGAGAAATAGCGGAAGAAGGCCGAGGCGCCGTAGACCTCCCCGGTAGCCGCCTCGATGGGCTTGCCCTGTTCCTGGGTCAGCAGGCGGGCGAGTTCCGGCGCATTGGCCTTGATGATGTCGGCCATGGCGACCAAGGTCGCGCGGCGTTCGGCGATGGGCGTGTCGCGCCAGGCTGGGAAGGCGGCCTTGGCCGCGGCCACGGCCTTGTCGAGCTGGGCCTTGGAAGCCCGGGCGCAGGTGGCGACCGGCTCTTCGGTGGCGGGGTTGATGACATCCATCGTGGCGTCGCCGTCTTCAAGACGACCGTCGATGAGCAGCTTGAACTGGGCCATGGCGCTTCCTTCCCTCTGGGGTTGGCGAAATCTCGCTCACCTGCCGCAGCGGCGGTCAAGACTGCGCGAGCGGAAGTCGAAAGCCCGGCGGGCCGTGATAACTAGGACGCCCTTGAACCGAGTCCGCCGCTCGCCCGGCGTGGAGGCCCCTCATGATCATCGCCGGATGGATTCTCGCCCTGCTGGGCCTGGCCCAGGTGGTGTTCGCCGGCACAATCGAGGTCTCGCAACTCACTGAGGGCAACCGGCTGATCGGCCTGGCGCCCAGCGTGGTGGCCAACGCCGACTTGGTGGGCCAGCGGGCGATGATCCACCAGGCCGGCTGCGCGACCTTCCTGGCCGGGGTGGTGTTCATCGGCGCGGCCTATCTGAAGCCGGCGCCTCCCGGACAACAGTCCAAGGCCTGGACCAGCATGGCGGCGATCGCGGCCCTGGTCCTGACCGTGGCGGCCCTGGGCGGCTTCGGCGCCTTCCTCTACGCCCTGCATGTCCAGAACGCCGACCAGCGGCTGGTCGACGAGATCAAGGCCCGCGAGGCCCGCAACCTCTCCACCGACGCCCTGATGAAGGAAGCCGAGAAGCGCCTGCAGAACGAGACCGAAGCCGCCGCGGCGTCGCGCTGACCATGACCGCACCACTCTTCTTCGACATCCAGGCGACGCACAATCCGCACCGCTGGTACCTGCCGCTGAGCCCAGGCGTCTGCGTGGGGCCGCCCGGAAACCTGTTCATGTTCGGCGGGGTGGGGTTGGGTTCGGCCATCGCCGCCTTGCAGCGGACCTGCGAGCGGCCGGTGATCTGGGCCACGGCGCAGTACCTCTCCTACGCTCGGCCGCCCAGCGTGGTGGACCTGGACGTCTGGGTCCCGGCGGCCGGCAAGTACAACAGCCAGGCCCGGGTGATCGGCCACGTCGGCGACAAGGAGATCTTCACGGTCAACGCCGCCCTGGGCGCGCGGCCGAGCGACCTGTCGCGCCAGTGGCTGACCATGCCCGACTGCGCCCCGCCGGAAGACTGCCCGCCCGCCGCCCACTGGCGCGGGGGCGGGGAGGACCTGCACAGCCGCATCGAGGTGCGGGTGGCCAAGGGCCGCTATGGCGGCACGGACGCCGGCGATGGCGAGGACGGCCGGCTGCTGTTGTGGATCCGGCCGCGGGAGGCGATCGCCATCGACGCCACCATGCTGGCGATCATGGCCGACTTCGTGCCGGGCGCGGTGGGCAACGCGCTCGGCCTCAACGCCGGCGGCAACAGCCTGGACAACACCATCCGCGTGCGCGCGATCGTTCCGACCGACTGGGTGCTGTGCGACACCCGCATCCTGGGGATCCACGGCGGCTTCGGTCACGGGGCCATGTACCTGTTCGCCCAGGACGGCGAGCTGATGGCCACGGCCAGCCAGTCGCTGATCGTCCGAGTGCATGGGGAACGGGGCTAGGCCAGCGCCTCCAGGGCGGCGAGAGTCCGCGAACCCCGACCATCGTCATGCCGGCGCCACCAAACACCCACCAGTCGTCCTCCATCTCGCTTGAGGTGGCGCAGACTGCATTGAGCGTGGCGGCGAGGTCGGGCGTCATGTCGATCATCGCGGGGTGGACTCCGGAGCGGTCGGTGGACCGGCGTCGCCGAACATCCGGACCGTGGCCTCGGCGAACAGATCCTCCCAGAGATCTTCACTATGGCCAGCGGTGCGCAGCTCCAACCAAAGGCGGCGGGCGCTAGGCGCCGCCAGGGCCGCCGCCGTGCGGGCGTTATTTCCAAAACCCTGCTCGAGCGTCCCACCGCCGAGGAAGACGTCGCCGAACCGCGCGCCGTGCAATCTCTGGATACCGGAAGCGCCGCCAGGCGAGAGCGAAATAACCTTCTCGAATACGTCCGGATGCCGTGCGCCCATTTGCAACGCCCACCCACCACCGTTCGAATAACCTGTCACGGCCCGCTGGCGCGGGACCGTCGCAGCGGCGAACTCGCGCTCGGCCAGGGGTACGACCTCTTCAAGCAGGAAGCGCTCATGAGCCGCAAACCGGGCGTCACCGCCTTCGAAGCCGATCAGGTACTCCTGGTGGCGAAACTGGATGCCTGGGCCAGCGTCACGGGCGGTCTCGGCAGGCGCTGGCCAAAGGCCAACCAGGATGACTTGAGGAAGTTTCCCGTCCTGGACCAGCGCATGAATGATTCCGGCCCGGCCGTGCACGCTGTCTCCGTCCGCCATGTAGATCACAGGGTATCGCCGGCCAGGTGGCGGGTTCGGTGGCGCGTAAATGGTCAGCTTTCGACGCTCGCCCATCGCGCGCGATGAGATCGTGAGGTCGCGTATCCAATCGGCTGGGATGCTTGTGCGGCTGGCGGGCTTCGCCGCCTGTGGCCCCCGCCAGCGCGTCATCGGCTGCCGCGTGGGAAACACGCCAATGGTGAGTTGCGCGTGGGGCAGGTCGGGAACCCGAATCGACATGGCCCATAGATCGACGCCTCCCTCGATCCGCTCCATCGGCGTCTGAACCGCGCAGCAGAGCAGCGCATAGTCGCCCGAACGACGCGCGACGGCGTTGAGGGTGTCGTTCTCGATCCACCAGGCGAGCGCCTCGCCCTTGAGGCGGTTTTCGGCTTCCTGGACCGGGAAGCGGCGACCAGTCCGACACACCTCGGTTGGCGTCTCTAGGCACGTCGGCGCTGCGTCGATCTTCGGAACGGACTGCTGGGCCAGAACCGGCAGGGCGCAGAGGGCGAGCCAGAGCCCAAGCAAGACAGCAGTTCTCGGCATCGGTACATCCTATGGTTGCTTCGATCACCATAGGAGGAGTTCGCGCGTACAGCCAAGCTCGCGACATGACAAAGGCCGGCGTCGCCGCCGGCCTTTGCTTGGTCGTTGGCTTTGTTGGGCCTAGCGCGCGGCCAGGGTCGTGCCAGCCTGGGCCTGGGCGGTGGCCAGTTGGCTGAGCGCGGTCTTGGTGGTGGCCTTCACGCAGCGGCCATAGGCGTCGAGCGCCAGGGTCTCGCTGCGGGTCTCGTAGAAACAGACCTTCTTGGCGGCCTTGGTGACGTCCGCCTCGATCTGGGCGGGCGACTTGCCGACCAGGTTGACCTTGACCGAGGCGGCCTGGGCGGGGGCGGAGATGGCCAGAACGGCCAGGGTCGAAAGAGCAAAGGTGCGGATCATAATCTGAAGTCCCGAAAGGGGGTTGAAGACCAACCACCTCCCGACGTTTCCCTTTGGACGGCAGCCAAATCTAACGGCGACCGCTACGCCCGACTCCTGGGTAATCCTTGCGCCGCATGGGGTTCAAGTGAATATTGTGCATCGCAACGATATCTTATTGCGATGCAATATCGATGGGCGTCGGGCTCGGTTTGAAGGCGCCCGGCATGGGCATTGCGACGGAGGGCCGTGAAGGCGCCGGAATGAAACACTTGCGTTCCAGCAGGCTTCACCTTTGACTAATCTTCGTTAATCGCCGAGGCCCCATGCTGTTTTCCGTTCTTGCCGCCGCCGCCGCGCTTTCGGCTTCCGCCGCCGCCCAACCCGCCTCGGCCGTCGCGCCGGCGCCGATGGTCGAGGCCGTCGCCACCGCCGTGCTGCTGGACTGCCAGGTTTCGGAAACCGGCCTGACCGACTGCAAGGCGCTGGACGCCGAGGGCGCCAAGGCCGAGGCGGCCGTCAAGTTGGCCGCGCAGATCGAGGTCCCGGAGAGCTTCGCGCTCGCCAATCCGGGTCGGATCGTCATCAAGATGACGGTCAACCCCTAAGCTACACTTGACCTCGCGCCTCGGCTCGACGCTTTAGCGAGCGTCACCAGAGGCACGGAGCGTAGGCATGATTGAGCGTCGAATCGGTCCCTTCGAGGTCTCGGCCATCGGTCTGGGCTGCATGAGCCTGTCCCACGCCTATGGTCCGCCGCCGCCGCGCGAACAGGCCGAGCAAGTGCTGAAGGGCGCGCTGGACGCCGGCTACACCTTCTTCGACACCGCCGCGGTCTATGGGATCGGCCACAACGAGACCCTGGTCGGCGAGGTGCTGGGCTCCCGCCGCAAGGACTTCGTCCTGGCCTCCAAGTGCGGCCTGACCAATGGCGACCAGCGCGAACTGAACGGCCGCCCGGAAATCCTGAAGGCCACCTGCGAAGGCAGCCTGAAGCGACTCCAGACCGACATCATCGACATCTATTACCTGCATCGTTGGGACAAGCGCGTGCCCATCGAGGAGAGCGTCGGCGCGCTGTCGGAGTTGGTCGCCGAGGGCAAGATCAAGACCATCGGCTTGTCCGAGGTCTCGGCCGAGACCCTGCGCCGCGCCCACGCCGTCCACCCGATCACCGCGCTGCAGACCGAGTACTCGCCCTGGACCCGCAACCCTGAGATCGCGGTGCTGGACGCCTGTCGCGAGTTGGGCGTCGCCTTCGTAGCCTTCAGCCCGGTCGGCCGCGGCTTCCTGGCCGGCGGGGTCCTCGATCCGAGCGTCCTGGCCGAGGGCGACTTCCGAAAGGACATGCCGCGGTTCCAGGGCGAGGCTTTCGCCGCAAATTTGAATCTTTACAAGGCGTTCGCCGCCATTGCGGATGAGGCGGGCTGCACGCCGGCCCAGCTCTGCCTAGCCTGGCTGATGCAGAAGGATCCGATTATCGTCCCGATCCCCGGCACCACCTCGCCTGCCCACATGGCCGAAAACGCCAAGGCCGCCGAAGTGACGTTGTCGTCTGAGACCATGGCCAAGATCGAGGCGCTGGTGAATGAGAAGACCGTCACCGGCCCCCGTTATGCGCAGGCCATGCAGGCCTCGATCGACACCGAGGGCTAGGCGGCTCCCAGCGTTTGCGAGGCGGTCTTGAGAGCCGCCCTGGCCAGGTGCAGGGCGCGATCGGCGACCACGTCGGCCGGAAGGTCGTGCAGGCCGCGCGGGCGGGGCAGGCTGACGTGCACCGTAATCCCGTCATCAGTCAGTACCGAGACGCCGACCACGGTCGGGCTGACGGTCACGGACGGCGGAAGCGAAAGGTCCAGCATGTCTGCGTCTCCTTTTCCCCAACGAGGGGGATTAGGGGCCGCACGCTCAGGATGTCCAGGCACGCTTTTATGACTTGAACGGTAGGAACCATTTAACGTTCAGGCCTCGGCCCCGAACAATTCCTCGTGCTTGGCGCGGATGGCGGGCCAGGCGGCGGCGGCCTCCGGCACGTCGAGGCCGAAGTCCTGCTTCAGGACGGCGACGAACTCCTCGGCGGAGTTGAGCAGCGTCGTCTCTTTCCCATCGGGCCGGATGCGGCGATGGGCGCGGCCCAACAAGGCGACGATCCCGTCCGGCGTGTGGCGGAAGGCGAGCGCGGTCTGGACGAAGATCGACTCCGGCGAGGTGGAGAGCCAACGGCAGGTGGCGCCCAGTTCGTCAGGCGAGGCGGGCGCGAGGGTGAAGTCGAAATAGGGCGCGCCGCCGTTGGCGTGGTTGTGGAACCGAAGCCATTTCCCGTCGAGGTCCTCGAGCCGGAAGCTGTAGCCGGCGCAGTCGAGGTCGCCGAAGCTCATCGGGAAGGGTTCGAGAATGCCATCTCCGAAGCCGACATCGGCGATATAGGGCCGGTCCAACTCGACGCGCAGGACCAGGTGGTTGCCCAGTGGGCGGTCGCCGCGCTCTCCGCGGGAGACCGAGCCGGCCATCCGCGTGACCGAGAAGCCGATCTCCTGCAGCACCGCGCCCAGCAGGCCGTTCATCTCGTAGCACCAGCCGCCGCGCCGCCGGGTGACCAGCTTGTCGAAGGCGGCCCCGGTGTCGAGGGTCATCGGCCGGCCGAGCTGGACGTCAAGGTTCTCGTAGGGGATCGACCGCAGATGACCGCGGTGGAGGGCGGTCAGGGTCGCCAGGTCCGCCCTGGCGGGGCCCGAGAAGCCGACGCGGTCGAGATAGGCCTGTACGTCCACGTCGTGCATCCCCGAAGTTACCCGACCAAGCTAGGTACGCCGCCGCCCCGATGCCAGCCGATTGAAGAGTCCGTCAGATCCTCCCCCCAGCGCGTAGCGCAGTTAGGGGGAGGTGGCGCGTCGCCTACTTCGGCGACGTGATGGAGGGGGTTGCAGCCCGCAAGCAAGAGTCAAAGTCCCCCTGAGTCAGCTTCGCTGACAGCTCCCCCAGGAGGGGAGCATCTGATGTCCGACGCCCTATTCCCCCGGCGGCTTCGCCCCGCCGGTGATCATCTCGACGATCTCGGGGCGGATGTTCTCGGAGCCCTTCTCCATCATGTGCTGGACGATGCGGGCGCCGACGGCGGCCTGCATCTGGCCGGTGAACTCGGCCTTGTTGGACTTCACCCAGTCCATGGAGGCCTGGCGGTTGACGTTCAGGTCCTGGAAGCGGGGCGCCACGTAGCGGGCGAACAGCTCGTAGGACTTCTTTGTCGCGGTCCAGTCGGCCCAGTTGTGGGCCATGAACAGGAAGGCGCCGAAGCCTTTGCTCTCGTCGAGAAGCTGCTGGATCTTGGCCGCGGCGTCGTCCGGCGTGCCGATCACCGCCATACCGGAATTGATCAGGGCCTCGACAGGGTTGTCGGCGTCCGCCGGCACGATCGGCAGGTTGGCGATCTCGCGGAAGTAGTAGATCCACTTCTCCAGCCCGAAGCGGACGTCGGCCATGGCCTGTTCGCGGGTCTCGGCGATGTGCATGGGACCGACCAGGCGCCAGGCGCGGCGGTCCATGGTCTGGCCGTGCTCCTTGGCCTGCTCCTCGGCCACGGCCCAGTTGGAGGCCAGGGCGTTAAAGCCGCCGGTGGAGGTCGCACCCAGGGACAATAGGCCCGCGCCGTGCTTGCCCGCCGCCCGTGCGCCGGTCGGCGAGACCTGGCTGGCCACCGCGATCTCGACGCTGGGCCGCGAATAGGGGGTCATCTGCAGGCGCGCGTTGGAAAGTTCGAACCAGTCGGACTTGTGGGTGACCGTCTCGCCGCGCAGCAGGGGGACCAGCACTTCCAAGGCCTCGTCCATGCGGTCGCGCTGTTTGGAGGGCGGAATTCCCATCATAAAGGCGTCGGAGACCAGGGCGCCGGGACCGACCCCGAACATCACCCGGCCGCGGGTCATGTGGTCCAGCTGGTTGATTCGGTCGGCCAGCATCAGCGGGTGATGATAGGGCAGGGACGAGACTCCGGTGCCCAGGCGGATGTGCTTGGTGCGCTCGGCCGCGGCGGCGATGAACACCTCGGGCGAGGCGATCAGCTCGTAGGCGGCGGAATGGTGCTCGCCGATCCAGGCTTCGTCATAGCCGAGCTGGTCCATCCACTGGACGAGCTCGAGATCGCGCTGGATGGCCAGCGTCGGATTCTCCTCGATCGGATGGAACGGCGCGATGAAGGCGCCGAAGCGCAGCTTGTCTCCGAGCATGTGAGCCCTCCCTGGGGGTGTTTTGGTCGACCCTAACGCCGATTACGCGGCGGATGCCTAGGGGAAAGCTTCAGGTCGCGGCTTCCTGGGCCGCTTCGAGGAAACGGAGTACCGAAAGCTCGAACGCGCGGGCCGAGGCGCCGGGTTTGAGCGGCAGGACGCCGCGTTCGTAGGACTCCAGCACCAGGGGATGGATGTAGGACCCCCGGCAGACCGCGGCGGTATTGCCCAACAGGGTCGCCACCGCCTTCACCGTGCGGGTGACGTTGCGCCTGGCCTCGGCGGCGGGCGGTTGGACGACGAGGCCCCGGGCAGCCGAGAGCGTGCCGGCCCAGGTGCGAAAGTCCTTGGCCGAGAAGTCCTCGCCCAGGGCCTGGCGGATGTAGGCGTTGACGTCGGCGGACTCCACGGCGCGGCGCTTGCCGTCGTCGTCGATGTACTGGAACAGCCGCTGGCCCGGAACGTCCTGGCAGGCCTTGACCACCCGGGCGAGACGCTGGTCCTGGAAACCGGTGACATGGCTCTTCCCGCTCTTTCCGCGGAATTCGAACACCGCGCCGCCATTGGTGATCTTGGCGTGGCGGTCGCGCAGGGTAGCGGGCTGGGGCAGATCCAGACGTCGGTCCAGGCCGGCGGGATGACCAGGGCGGCGAAACGCGCCAGGGTCTTTGGGTCCTTGATCGGCCGGCCCTCGGGATCGAGATAGGCGAGGCCGCGTGCGGTCGAGACGCGGGCGCCGCCTGGATCGCCGTCGTTCACATAGGTCAGTCCGTCCAGGGACGGCGCATCGGCGGCGCCGCGAGGCATCGCGCGCCTTTGGGATTTCCGCGAGCCATGGCAGGAAGCGCCCCTCGCCGGCGCTCAACGTGAGCGGTGGGGCAGGGTTCCGAGCACCGATGAACTATCGCCACGCCTTCCACGCCGGGAATTTCGCCGACCTGGTGAAGCACGCGGCCCTGCTGGATCTGCTGGCCCACATGCCGCGGCCGCTGAGCGTGATCGACACCCATGCGGGGCGAGGCCTCTACGACCTTTCCGGCGCCGAGGCGCAGCGCTCCGGCGAGGCGCAAGCGGGGATCGGACAGCTCATGCAGGCGGGCGACCTGCCTGCCGCGCTCCAGCCGCTGCGCACGGCGGTCGGCCAGTTGAACGGCGGCGGCGCGACACGGCTCTATCCGGGTTCGCCGTTGCTGATCGCCGGCGCCCTGCGCAAGGGCGACACTTACCTAGCCTGCGAACTTCGCCCCGAGGAGCATGCAGCGCTTACCCAGGCGCTCACACCCTGGCCAGCGGCTCGGACCGTTTGCGCCGACGGCTATGGGGAGGCCGCGGCCAAGCTACCGCGCGAGGGCGAGGCCCTGGTGCTGATCGATCCGCCGTTCGAGAAGTCCGACGACTATCGCCGCTGCGTCGAGGCCCTGACCGCCATCGCCGCCAAGAATCCGCGGGCGGTGGTGATGATCTGGCTGCCGCTCAAGGACCTGGAGACCTTCGACAGCTTCGTGCGCGACGCCGAGGACGCCAATGTGGGGCCGCTGTTGATCGCCGAGGCCCGGATGCGGCCGCTGACCGATCCGATGAAGATGAACGGCTGCGCCCTGGTTCTGGCGCGCGCGCCGGCCGGGATGGCGCAGACCCTGCAATCGATCTGCGATTGGACAGTCGGCGCCCTGGGGCAGGGCGGATCGGCGCGAATCTGGACCGCCACCTAAGTGTCATTTTGCAGTTGCGAAGAGATCGACTAGGATTTGTTGCGCTGCAACAACCTTAGCCGTTTGGAGGCGTTCATGGTCCTGTCGCAAACCCTTCCCGAGTCCCCCGCCGAACCGAAGTTCGACCCCAAGAGCGCCATCTATGTGCCGCTGGGAGCGGCTTCGCCGTTTTGGTTCCTCTACGCCGGCGCGGCCTCGGCCGGCGTCGCCTACTGGTGGTTCAGTCGCTGGCGCGGGGCGACGAACATCGAGGCCCTGTTCGCCCAGGCGCCGGCCACGGCGACGATCGAGCTGCCCGAAGCCATCGAGGCAGCCGCATCGCCGGCGGAGCCCGAGGCGGAGATTCCGGAACCCGTCGCGACGGCCGAGCCCGAGGCGGCCTTCGTCGCCGTCGCCGAACTCCTGACCGAACCCGAGCCGGTGGTCGAAGCCGCGCCCGCCATCGAACTCGAACCGATCATTGAACCCGAGCCGATGGTCGAAGCCGCGTCCGAGCCCGCCGTGGCGACCAAGGCGAAGACTGCGCGCGCCATGCGTCCCATCGTCGACGATCCCGCCTGAGCTTGGCGCGCGGGCGCTCGGCGCGCTAAGGCTCTATCCGCACCTTTGGAGGGTGGGAGGAGCGGTGGCCAAGCGGGCGTTCGACATCCTGGCGGCCCTCGCGGGGCTGATCGTGCTCTCGCCGGTGCTCGCCGTCGTGGCGATCGCCGTGCGCATGGAGAGTCCGGGCGCGGCGTTGCACTGGTCGCGGCGGGTGGGGCGCGATAACGCGCTGTTCGCGATGCCGAAGTTCCGCACCATGCGGGTCGGCGCGCCCGACGTGGCGACGCACCTGCTGCCCGAAGCGGATCACTGGATCACGCCGTTGGGCGCGTTCCTGCGCCGCTCCAGCCTGGACGAACTACCCCAGCTCTGGAGCGTGCTGCGGGGCGACATGAGCCTGGTCGGTCCTCGGCCGGCGCTGTTCAACCAGGATGACCTGGTGGCCCTGCGCACCGCCGCCGGGGTGGATGCGCTGCGTCCGGGCCTGACGGGCTGGGCGCAGATCAACGGCCGCGACGCCCTGCCCATCGCCGACAAGGCGCGGCTGGACGCCGACTACTTGGCCCGGCGCAGCTTCCTGCTCGATCTCAAGATCATCGCCCTGACCGGCCTGGCCGCGGTCACCGGCCACGGCGTGCGGCACTGAGACTGTAACCGAACCGGTCGCTCGCGCGTTTGGGGGAGTCTCCGGAGCCGATGATTGACCGACGACCCGCAAACCCCACCCCCGCCCAGGATGTCCAGGCGCCGCAAGGCGCTCGTCTGGACGGGCGGAATCCTGGGCGTGCTGCTGGTCGCCACGGCCCTATTCCTGATCCTGTTCGACTGGAACTACCTCCGTGGGCCGATCTCGCGGTTCGCCTCGATGCGCACCGGGCGCGAGGTGGCGATCGAGGGCGACCTGAACGTCAAGCTATGGTCGCTGACCCCCAGCGCCACCGTGGGCCGTATCCGCATCGGCAACCCCAAGTGGGCCGGGGCCGGGCAGATGGCGCGGATCGAGCGGCTGCATGTGCAGATCCAGGCGCTGGACCTGCTTAGGGGCCGGGTCGTGCTGCTCAAGCTGGAGCTCGCCAGGCCGAACCTGGTGCTGTTGCGCGATCGGCAGGGGCGGACGACCTGGGACTTTTCCAACGGCCGGAAGAAGGACGAGCCGCTTCGGCTGCCGCCGGTGCGCCGCTTCGTGATCGAGGACGGCCGGCTGAAGTTCACCGACGCCAAGAGGAAGATCGTCCTCGACGCCACGCTCGACGCGAGCGAGACCCGGAGCGCGGCCAATCGCGGCTTCGTCATGGCGGGCAAGGGCTCCATCAACGCCGCGCCCTTCCTGTTGAACGTCACCGGCGGCCCGCTGCTGAACGTCGATCCCGACAAGCCCTATCCGTTCGACGCCGATATCCGCGCCGGGGCCACCCGGGTGCTGGCCAAGGGCGCGATCCCCAAGCCCTTCGACCTGGGCCAGTTCGCCATGAACGTCACGGCCAACGGTCCTGACCTCGCCGACCTCTACGACCTGACGGGCGTGACCCTGCCCAACACGCCGCCCTATCGGCTGAGCGGGCGGATGGCGCGCGACGGGACGGTCTGGAAAATCGCCCGCATCGGCGGCCGAGTGGGCGACACCGACCTGGCCGGAGAACTCTCCGTCGACACCGGGCGCGACCGGCCGTTCATGAAGGCCGACCTGCGTTCGAAACTGCTTGATTTCGACGATCTGGCCACCGTGTTCGGCGGCGCGCCGGCCGTGGGCAAGGGCGAGACGGCCTCGCCCGAGCAGGCGGCGGTCGCCCGGCAGATGCAGGCCCAGCACCGGCTGCTGCCCGACGCGACCCTGAAGGTCGACCGCATCCGGGCCATGGACGCCGATGTGAGATACGCCGCGATCAGCGTGCGCGACGCCATGTTGCCGCTGCGTTCCGCCTCGGTCCATGTGAAGCTGGACGCGGGCCTGCTGACCGCCGATCCGGTCAGCTTCGACCTGCCTCAGGGCCGGATCGGCGGCGCGATGCGGCTGAATGCGCGCAACGACACGCCCGTCACCAGCGTCGACCTGCGCCTGTCCAATGCGCGGCTGGAACAGCTTGTCCCGATCAAGGCCGGCGGTACGCCGCTGACCGGGTCGTTCGTGGGCAGGATCAAGCTGACCGGCGCCGGCGCCTCGGTCCACCGCGCGGCGGCTAACGCCGACGGCGAGGTCCTGGCGGTGATCCCGCGCGGGGAGATCCGCGAGGCCTTCGCCGAGCTGCTGGGGATCAATGTCGCCAAGGGCCTGGGGCTGCTGCTGGCCAAGGACCAGGGCAAGACCGCCGTGCGCTGCGCCGTCGCCCATTTCCAGGTCAAGAACGGGGTGATGACCGCCAACCGCATCGTCTTCGACACCGGACCCGTGCTGGGGACCGGGCGGGGAACGATCGACCTAGAGACCGAGCGGATGGATTTCCGCATCGAGGGCCACCCCAAGGAGGCGCGCCTGATCCGCCTCACCGCGCCGATCACCATCAGGGGGCCGATCACCGGCCCCAAGGTGGGGGTGGAGACCAACCGCATCATCGCCCAGGGCGGATTCGCCGCATTGCTGGCGACCGCGGCGGCTCCGCTGGCGGCTATCCTGCCTTTCGTCGACCTGGGCCTGGCCAAGGACGCGGCCTGCGGCGCCCTGATCTCCGACGCCGGCCGCGAGGGCGTTCCCGTAAAGAGCGCCGCCAAGCGCTAGCTTTGATTGACGGGCCTGACGGGCTCGTCTCAAACTCCGCTCGACCACAACCCAGCGGAGACGTTCATGTCAGGCAAGACCAGCGCAGTCAGTATCGCCCTCGTCTTGGCCTTGACCGCGGGCGGCGCGATCGCGGCGACCTCCGTCGAGAAGGCGATCACCCTGCGCCAGGCCAGCTACAAGGAGATGGGCAAGTCGTTCAAGGCGGTGAACGACGAGCTGAAGAAGGACGCGCCGGACACCAAGCTGATCGCCGCCGAAGCCAAGAAGGTCCACGGCTTCTCCCTATCGATCCCCAAATGGTTCCCGAAGGGCTCAGGTCCCGACACGGGGATCAAGATGCGCGCCAAGGCCGATATCTGGGCCGAACCCGTCAAGTTCGCCGAGGCCACCAAGGCGCTGCAGGCCGAGAGCAAAAAGCTACGCGCCGTGGCGGGCGAGGGCGATGTCGAGGCCATCAAGCTTCAGTTCAAGGCGACCGGCGCCGCCTGCGGCGGCTGCCACAAGCCGTTCCGCGCCGACGAGAAATGAGCGAGCCGACGCCACCACGCGCGCCCGGCGTAGCGCTTTGGGACCTGCCCACGCGGGTCTTCCACTGGTCGTTGATGGTCCTCATCCTGGTCGCCTGGTTCTCGGCCGAGGAGAACATGCTGATCCACCGCTGGTCCGGCTATGGGGTTCTGGGCCTGCTGGTCTTCCGGCTCTGGTGGGGCGTGGCCGGTGGCTCGACCGCGCGGTTCGCGAGTTTCCTCAAAGGCCCGAAGACGACGCTGGCCTATCTGAGGACCGCGGGCGAGCGCACGCCCAGCCATGTCGAGGGCCACAACCCGGTCGGCGCTTGGAGCGTCGTGGCGATGATCGCGGTGATGCTGGCGATGACGGTGCTCGGTCTGTTCGCCAGCGACATCGACGGGCTGGAGTCCGGGCCGCTGTCGCATCTGGCGGACTTCGATACGAGCCGGCTCTGCGCGGAACTGCATGAACTGCTGTTCCGCGTCCTGCAGGGGCTGGTCGTCCTGCACCTGCTGGCGGTGGCCTATTACTGGGCCTGGAAGCGGCAGAACCTGATTGGCGCGATGATCACCGGCAAGAGCGCCTTCGCCACGCAGGCGCTGCGCCCGGCCAGGCTTTGGAGCCTGGCGGTCGGGCTGGTGCTCGCGGTCGGCGTCGCCTGGCTCGTGGCAAAGGGGTTGCGGTTCTAGCCCCCGTTTGCGTGGTCGCGCAGGCAGCCCAGCCAGGCTTCCTCGCGGGCCTTCTCGGCGTCACGCAGCTTGGTCTCGGCCTCGCGGACCCCTTCGTCGTGCTTGCGCCATTCCAGCACGGCGCCCTCGCGGGCGGCGCGGGCGGCTTCCATGGTCGGGAACCGGGCGAGGACGGCGCGGACGCTGTAATTGACCGGCGGACCCACGGTCTCGCGATCGGGATAGAAGCCGGTAATGGAATCGGCGGTTTCGCTCTCGATGTGGAAGACGTCGGCCCAGCCCGCATGGTGGCGCATCAAGGCCCAGGGCCGTTCAATCCGGTCGCTCATCGATTGCTCCTAGAATCCATGGGCGCAAACTAGCGCGGTCGCCGCCCGTCTCCAACGCCGCACACGCCACAATTCGACGGCCGATGTCTAGCCGCCAGGCGTGCGGAAGGCCACGACCTCGCCCTCCTGGTCGCGGCCGACCCCCACGCGCGGGCAGGCGTCGCGCAGGGCGCAGAGGCCGCAGGCAGGGTCGAAATGGGTGCAGATCGACTGTCCGTGCGCCTTGAGCAGCCAGTGCAGTTCGAAGAACCGCTCGGCGTCCCAGTCGGTGGGAGTCTGTTCCATCAGGGTTTGGTAGGCCTGCTTCTGGTCGCCGCCGCGCGCGGCGAGGCCGAGGCGCTCACCGACCCGGTGGACGTGGGTGTCCACGGTCAGGACGGGACGGGCCAGGGTGCTGAAGTTCAGGCTGGCCGCCGCCGCCTTCACGCCCACGCCAGGCAGGCGGGTCAGCCATTCCATGGCCTCGTCCAGCGGCTCGTCCTTCAGGAAATCCAGGTCCAGCTCGCCCCGTTTGAGGATGATCACCCGGATCAGGATCGGCAGGCGCCGCGCCTTGTCGGCGGCATGGGTGACGGGATCGATCACCGGCTCGATCTGGGCCGGATCGGCGAGCGTCAGGGTGGCCCAGTTCGGAAAGGCCGCGCGCAGGCGGATGAAGGCGGCCCAGGCGACCTCGTCATAGGTGCGCGAGCCGACCACGGCCTTGATGAGCTGGGAGACCGGATCCATCCGGTGCTCGGTCCTCTGCGGTCCGAAGACGGCGCGGAGCCGGTCGCGGACGGCCGCCAGATCGGAGGGGAGGGCGAGTCGGATTTGCATAACCCGCAGAAGAACAAATACGGAACATTTGTCAACGACCTGGCTTGACCGTACCAATGGCGCCGGGCGGAAACGGGAAGGGCGATCATGAAGCCGGCGTCTGTGTCGGACTACCGCGAGCTGGCGCGGCGGCGGCTGCCGAAGATGTTCTTCGAGTATATCGACGGCGGCAGCTACGCTGAGGTGACGCTGGGCCGAAACACCGCCGATCTCGAGGCCATCGCCCTGCGCCAGCGGGTCATGCGCGACATGAGCACGCTGGACATGAGCGTCGAGGTGTTCGGCCAGACCATGAGCTTTCCGGTGGGCCTGTCGCCGGTGGGCATGGCGGGCATGTACGCCCGCCGCGGCGAAGTCCAGGCGGCCAAGGCCGCGGCCTCGGCCGGCGTGCCGTTCTGCCTCTCGACGGTGGGGGTCTGTTCGGTGGAGGAGGTCGCCGCGGCCGGAATGCCGCCCTGGTTCCAGCTCTATATGCTGAAGGACCGCGGCTACATGGCCGAGCTGCTGGCGCGGGCCAAGGCGGCCGGGTGCCCGGTTCTGGTGTTCACGGTCGACCTGCCGCTGCCGGGCTCGCGCTATCGCGACATTCGCTCGGGGTTCACCGGGTCGAGCGGCCTGTCGGGGGCGCTCAACACCGCCTGGCAGGGGGTGACCCATCCGGAATGGCTGTGGGATGTGTGGCTGCGCGGCCGGCCGCACACCCTGGGCTGCGTGCAGAGCGCGGTGACGGAGGGGCGCAAGGTCACCGACTTCCTGAGCTGGATCTCCAGGAACTTCGACCGGACGGTGACCTGGGCCGACATCGAGTGGGTGCGCAAGACCTGGGACGGTCCCATCGTTATCAAGGGGATCCTGGACCCGGAAGACGCCCGCGAGGCCGTGAAGGCCGGCGCGCAGGGGCTGGTGGTCTCCAACCATGGCGGGCGGCAACTGGACGGGGTGCGCTCGTCGATCTCCGCCCTGCCGGCGGTGGTCGACGCGGTCGGTGGCGAGCTGGAGATCTTCATGGACGGCGGCGTGCGGTCGGGGCTGGACGTCCTGAAGGCCCTGGCGCTCGGGGCCCGCGCCTGTTTCGTCGGCCGGCCCTGGGCATATGCGCTCGGCGCGGGCGGCCAGCCGATGGTCGAGAAGATGCTGGGAACCCTGCGCAGCGAGCTTGCGACGGCGATGATCCTGACCGGGTGCAATGTGGCGCGAAACGCCGACAAAACGCTACTAGACGTCGCACCTTAGAAAATCTTTTCAATTCCGCAGGTTCTGACCCATCGACAAGGGTTGATCTTGCCGTGTAGATGCGCGCCGAATTGGCGTGCGGAACGGTCGTGTTTGGCCGCGTCCGCGCACGCCTGCGAGCTTACGAGTGAGGGATGCCGATGGGAGCTCCGGAACGTCAAGGTCTGTACGACCCACGCAACGAACACGATGCGTGCGGTGTGGGGTTTGTGGCCAATATCAAGGGCCGCAAATCGCATGAGGTCGTGGCCTGCGGGCTGGAGATCCTGGTCAATCTGGACCATCGAGGCGCCGTGGGCGCCGATCCGCTGGTGGGCGACGGCGCGGGGATTCTGATTCAGATCCCGGACGGTCTGCTGCGCGACTGGGCCGGCAAGGAGGGCGTCGATCTGCCCGCGCCGGGCGACTACGCCGTGGCCATGTGCTTTCTGCCGCAGGACGACGGCGCGCGCGAGGTGGCCGTCCACCAGTTCGAGCACTTCCTGAAGGTGGAAGGCCAGACCTTCATCGCCTGGCGCGAAGTGCCCATCAGCACTGAAGGCCTGGGCGCGGCGGTGCTGGCGCAGATGCCGGTGATCCGCCAGGCCATCGTCGGCCGCGGCCCCAACACCAAGGACCAGGACGCCTTCGAGCGGAAGTTGCTGACCGTCCGCAAGCAGCTCCAGAACCCGCTGGCCGAGATGGCCACGCGGATGAACCTGCCGGGCCTGACCCAGCTCTACCTGCCATCCTTTTCGACCCGGACGGTGGTCTATAAGGGCCTGCTGCTGGCCGGCCAGGTGGGGACCTTCTACGAGGACCTGGCCAACCCGATCACGGAATCGGCGCTCGCCCTGGTCCACCAGCGGTTCTCGACCAACACCTTCCCATCCTGGAAGCTCGCCCACCCCTACCGGCTGATCGCCCACAACGGCGAGATCAACACGGTCCGCGGCAACGTGAACTGGATGAACGCCCGCCGGCGCACGCTGGAGAGCGACCTGCTGGGGCCCGACCTCAACAAGATGTGGCCGCTGATCCCGCACGGACAGTCGGACACCGCCTGCCTGGACAACGCGCTCGAGTTGCTGCTGGCCGGCGGCTACCCGCTGGCCCACGCGGTGATGATGCTGATCCCGGAGGCCTGGGCCGGCAATCCGCTGATGAACGCCGAACGCAAGGCGTTTTACGAGTACCACGCCGCCCTGATGGAGCCGTGGGACGGCCCCGCCGCCGTGGCCTTCACGGACGGCCGCCAGATCGGCGCGACCCTGGACCGCAATGGCCTGCGCCCCGCGCGCTTCGTCGTCACCGACCAGGACCATGTGATCATGGCCTCGGAGATCGGCGTCCTGACCGTTCCCGAGGAGCGGATCGTCCGGAAGTGGCGGCTGCAGCCCGGCAAGATGCTGCTCATCGACATGGAGGAAGGCCGGATCATCGAGGACGAGGAGATCAAGGCGACCCTCTCCCAGGCCGAGCCCTACGCCGAGTGGCTCGCCCAGACCCAGTTCAAGCTGGAAGAATTGCCCGAGATCGCCTTCAACGAGGCGCTCTCCAACGACCCTGCGCAGCTTCTCGATCGCCAGCAGGCCTTCGGCTACACTCAGGAGGACGTCCAGTTCTTCCTCGAGCCGATGGCCCAGACGGGGGACGACCCGATCGGCTCCATGGGCGCCGACACGCCCATCGCCGTGCTCTCCAAGCGCCCCAAGCTGCTCTACGAGTATTTCAAGCAGAACTTCGCCCAGGTCACCAACCCGCCCATCGACCCGATCCGCGAGGAGCTGGTCATGAGCCTGGTCTCAATGATCGGACCCAGGCCGAACCTGCTGGGCCGCCACGCCGGCACCCACAAGCGCCTGGAGGTCTCCCAGCCGATCCTCACCAATGAGGACCTGTCGAAGATCCGTTCGATCAACGAGCTGGTGGACGGCTCCTTCCGCACAGCGACCATTGATGCGACCTGGGCGGCCGATGAGGGCGCGCCGGGCCTGGAACGGGCGCTGGACCGCGTCTGCCGCGAGGCCACCGACAACGTCCTGGCCGACAAGAACATCCTGATCCTATCGGATCGCGAGGTCTCGTCCGACCGCATCCCGATCCCGGCGGCGCTCGCCACCGCGGCCGTGCACCACCACCTGATCCGCCAGGGCCTGCGCATGCAGACCGGCCTGGTCATCGAGACCGGCGAAGCGCGCGAAGTGCACCATTTCTGCGTCCTGGCGGGCTATGGCGCCGAAGCCGTGAACCCCTACCTGGCCTTCGAGACCCTGGAGCAGATCCGCGTCTCGACCGGCTCGGCGCTCAGCGCCTACGAGGTTCGCAAGAACTACATCAAGGCGGTCGGCAAGGGCGTGCTGAAGGTGATGTCCAAGATGGGCATCTCCACCTACCAGTCCTATTGCGGCGCGCAGATCTTCGACGGCGTCGGCCTGTCGAGCGAACTGATCGAGCAGTACTTCACCGGCACCGCCACCACCATCGAGGGCGTCGGCCTGCGCGAGATCGCCGAGGAGACGGTTCGCCGTCACCGCGACGCCTATGGCGACAACCCGATCTACGCCTCCATGCTGGATGTCGGCGGGACCTACGCCTTCCGTTTGCGCGGCGAGGAGCACGCCTGGACGCCGGAGACGGTGAGCAAGCTGCAACACGCGGTGCGGGGCAATTTGCCGGATGAATACAAGGCCTTCGCGGCAGGAATTAATGAGCAGTCCGAACGCCTGCTGACCATCCGCGGCCTGATGCGCTTCAAGACCGGCACGCCGATCGCTCTCGATGCGGTCGAGCCCGCCGCCGAGATCGTCAAGCGCTTCGCCACCGGGGCCATGAGCTTCGGCTCGATCAGCCGCGAGGCCCACACCACGCTCGCCATGGCCATGAACCGCATCGGCGGCCGGTCGAACACCGGCGAGGGCGGGGAGGAGGCGGACCGCTTCGTGCCGCTGCCCAATGGCGACTCCATGCGCTCGGCCATCAAGCAGGTGGCTTCGGGCCGGTTCGGCGTCACCGCCGAGTACCTGGTCAACGCCGACGACATCCAGATCAAGATGGCCCAAGGCGCCAAGCCCGGGGAGGGCGGCCAGCTGCCCGGCCACAAGGTCGACAAGAACATCGCCCGGGTCCGGCACTCGACGCCGGGCGTGGGCCTGATCAGCCCGCCGCCGCACCACGACATCTATTCGATCGAGGACCTGGCCCAGCTCATTCACGACCTGAAGAACGTGAATTCCAAGGCCCGTATCTCCGTGAAGCTGGTCTCGGAAGTCGGCGTGGGAACGGTCGCCGCGGGCGTGGCCAAGGCGCGCGCGGACCACATCACCATCTCCGGCTTCGAGGGCGGCACCGGCGCCTCGCCCCTGACTTCGCTCACCCATGCGGGCTCGCCCTGGGAGATCGGGCTGGCCGAGACCCAGCAGACCCTGCTGCTGAACGGACTGCGCACACGGGTGGCGGTTCAGGCCGACGGCGGCCTGCGCACCGGCCGCGATGTGGCGGTCGCCGCCCTGCTGGGCGCCGACGAGTTCGGCTTCGCCACGGCTCCGCTGATCGCGGCGGGCTGCATCATGATGAGGAAGTGCCACCTCAACACCTGCCCGGTGGGGGTGGCCACCCAGGACCCTGTGCTGCGCGCGCGCTTCACCGGCCAGCCCGAGCACGTGATCAACTACTTCTTCTTCGTCGCCGGAGAGCTGCGCGAGATCATGGCCGAGCTCGGCTTCGCCACGGTCAACGAGATGATCGGCCGCGTCGACCGCCTGGAGATGCGCCACGCGGTCGAGCACTGGAAGGCCGGCGGCGTCGACCTCTCCAAGCTGCTCTACGCCATTCCCTCGGAGAGCCCGTTGGGCCTCTGGAACATGGACCGCCAGGACCATGGGCTGGAGAAGGCGCTCGACAACACCCTGATCGCCGACGCCAAGGTGGCGCTGGAGGAGGGCAAGCCCGTCCTCGGCGAATATTCGATCAAGAACATCAACCGCACCGTCGGCGCCATGCTGTCGGGTGAGGTGGCGCGCCGCTACGGCCATGCCGGCCTGCCGGACGACACCATCGCCCTGAAGTTCCGCGGCCAGGCCGGCCAGAGCTTCGGCGCTTTCGCCGCGCGTGGGATCAGCTTGGAACTGACCGGCGACGGCAACGACTATGTGGGCAAGGGCCTGTCCGGCGGCCGCGTCGTCGTGCGCCAGCCGCCCGAGGCCAATCGCGACCCGACGGAGAACATCATCGTCGGCAATACGGTGCTCTACGGCGCCATCGCCGGAGAGGCCTATTTCGAGGGCGTGGCCGGCGAACGCTTCGCGGTGCGCAACTCCGGCGCGGTGGCGGTCGTGGAAGGCCTGGGCGACCACGGCTGCGAATACATGACCGGCGGCGTGGTGGTGGTGCTGGGCGACACGGGGCGGAACTTCGCCGCTGGGATGTCGGGCGGCGTAGCCTACGTTTATGATCCGAAGAAGCGCTTCGACGCCCTGTGCAACAAGGCGATGGTCGACCTGGACTGCGTAACTGTGACCAGCGTCGGCCACGACAACATGCCCAGCCAGAAGGCCGTGTCGGTCGACAACAACGGCATGGGCGACATGCTGTCCTTCGACGCCGAGCGGCTGCGCATCCTGATCGAGCGCCACCACCTCCATACGGGGTCGCGGCGGGCCCGCGAGATCCTGGAGACCTGGGAGACCTCGCTGGGCGCCTTCGTCAAGGTCATGCCCAAGGACTATCGCCGCGCCCTGGTCGACATGGCCGCCGAACGCCAGGCGGCCGCGGCCGTCGCGGCCGAATAGCTTTCAAAGTCGGGGAGTTAAGAGCATGGGCAAGCCCACCGGCTTTCTTGAGATCGACCGTCAGGATCGCGTCTATGACGCGCCGTCCGACCGCCTGAAGACCTGGAAGGAATTCACCCAGCCGCTGGCGGTCCCGGCCGTCGCCGGCCAGGCCGCGCGGTGCATGGATTGCGGGATTCCATTCTGTCACACCGGCTGTCCGGTCAACAACCAGATCCCCGACTTCAACAATCTGGTCTATCGCGACCAGTGGAAGGCGGCGCTGGAGAACCTGCAGTCCACCAACAACTTCCCGGAGTTCACCGGCCGGGTCTGCCCCGCGCCGTGCGAGGCCGCCTGCACGCTGAACATCGTCGACAGCCCGGTGACCATCAAGACGATCGAATGCCAGATCGTCGATCGCGGCTGGGACGAAGGCTGGATCAAGCCGCAGGGTTCGCCCCGTGGCACGGGCAAGCGCGTCGCGGTGGTGGGTTCGGGTCCCGCGGGCCTAGCCTGCGCGCAGCAACTGGCCCGCGCCGGACATGCGCCCACCGTGTTCGAGAAGAGCGACCGCATCGGCGGCCTGCTGCGCTACGGCATCCCGGACTTCAAGATGGAGAAGCATCTGATCGACCGCCGGGTCGTGCAGATGGAACAGGAAGGCGTGATCTTCCGCACCAATTTCGAGGTCGGCGTCACCGTCTCGGTGCAGCGCCTGCTGGATGACTACGACGTGCTGGTGATGGCCGGCGGGGCGGAGAACCCGCGCGACCTGGAGATCCCGGGTCGCGAGCTCCAGGGCGTCCACTACGCCATGGACTTCCTCACCCAGCAGAACAAGCGCAACGCCGGTGACGACGAACTGCGCGCCGCGCCCACCGGGGCGATCTCGGCCACCGGCAAGCATGTGATCGTGATCGGCGGCGGCGACACCGGCAGCGACTGCATCGGCACCTCGAACCGCCATGGGGCGGCCTCGGTTACCCAGCTCGAGATCATGCCGCAGCCGCCGGCGCGCGAGAACAAGTTCATGACCTGGCCGGACTGGCCGCTGAAGCTGCGCACCTCGTCGAGCCAGGAAGAGGGCTGCGAGCGCGACTTCGCGGTCACCACCCGCCAGGTGCTGGGCTCCAACGGCAAGGTCGAGGCCATCGAGTGCGCGCGCATCGAGTGGGTGGCGGGCGAGGGCGGCCGTCTGACGCCGCAAGAGGTTCCCGAAAGCGCCTTCAAGCTGCAGGCCGACCTGGTCCTGCTGGCCATGGGCTTCGTCGGCCCGCGCCACAACGAATTCGTCGAGCAGGCAGGCGTCGAGCTGGATCCGCGCGGCAACGTCAAGGCGCCGGTGAGCGACTACAAGACCTCGAGCCCCAACATCTTCGCGTGCGGCGACATGCGGCGCGGGCAGTCGCTGGTGGTCTGGGCGATCCGCGAGGGCCGTCAATGCGCCCAGGCGGTCGACGCCTATCTGATGGGCGTCAGCAAGCTGCCGAGATAGCCGCCGACCATCGGGCGGTGAGCTTCACCTTTCGGGGAGGCGATGAGCCGGGCTAAACGGGAGGCATGATCGCTTTCCGCGCCGCGGCGTTCGCCGCCGTCTTCGTCCTGGTTCCCGGCCTCGCCAGCGCGCAAGCCGAACCGCTCGCGGTCTACAAGGGCGCGACCCTGATCGACGGGACCGGCGCGCCGCCGAAGGCCCGCATGTCGATCCTGGTCAGGGGCGAGCGGATCGAGCGGGTCTGGAAGGACGGCGAGATCGCCTTCAAGCTGCCGCCGGAGACCAAGGTGGTGGACGTGGCGGGCCAGTTCGTCCTGCCCGGCCTGACCGACAGTCACCAGCACCTGGCCACGCCGCCGGCGCGGGCCTGGGCGGAGGCGGAACTCAAGCGCAGCCTCTATGGCGGGATCACCTCGATCCGCGACATGGCCGACGACTTGCGCAACGTGGCCGACCTGGCGCGCGCCACCCGGATCGGCGAGATCCCGGGACCCGATATCTACTATGCCGCCCTGATGGCCGGCCCATCGTTCTTCGACGACCGCCGGGTCCACGCCGCCTCGCGCGGCGCCAAGGCCGGCGAGGTCGGCTGGATGCAGGCGATCACGCCGCAGACCGACCTGGCCCTGGCCGTCGCCCAGGCGAGGGGCATCGGGGCCTCCGCCATCAAGGTCTATGCGAACCTGCCCGGCGAGACGGTGGCGAAGGTCGCCGAGGCGGCGCACCGCCAGGGCGTGCCGATCTGGGCCCATGCGGCGGTGTTCCCGGCGACCCCCGCCCAGGTGCTGGACGCCGGCGCCGACGTGGTCAGCCATGTCTGCATGCTGGCCTACCAGGTCTCCGAGAGGGTCCCCGGCCAGTACCACAACCGCGCCGCCGTCGAGGAGGCCCGCTTCGGCCCGGACGTGCATCCGGCAATGGCCGGCCTCTATGCCAGGATGAAGGCCGACGGCGTGGTCCTGGACGCCACTGTGCGGATCTACGAAGCCATGAAGGGCCGGCCGAGCAAGCCCTACTGCTCCACCGAACTGGCCGCTCGATTGACCCGTGAGGCACTGGCCGCCGGGGTGATCGTCTCGGCCGGCACCGACGGCGCCTCGGCCCCCGAAGCCGCCTATCCGGCCCTGCACGAGGAGCTGGAGCTGCTGGTCGACAAGGCCGGTTTCACGCCCATGCAGGCCATCGTCGCGGCCACGCGCAACGGCGCGCTTTCGGTCCGCACGCACCCGGACTTCGGGACCATCGAGGCCGGAAAGCTGGCCAACCTGGTGTTCGTCGCCAAGGACCCCTCGACCGACATCCGTAACCTGCGGACCGTGGTCACGACCGTGAAGCGCGGCGTGGCCTATCCCCGCGCCGCCTACGACCCCAAGGCCGACCTGGCCGCACGAAAGAGCCAGCCATGATCTCCCGCCGCCAGACCCTCGGTTTCGCCGCCGCCCTCGCCGCCGGCCCGGCGCTCGCGCTCACGGAAAAGCCGATCATCGTCAACGCCCTGGGCGGACTGTCGAACCCCAACCTGCAGATCGGCCGGCCCCCGGGACCGGCGGCGGACACCGCGGTCATCGATTTCGACGCACGGGCCTTAAGCGACGCCAAGGCGTCCGGCCTGACGGCGGTGAACATCACGCTCGGCTATGTGGCCGGGCCGCACGAGCCCTACGCCTATACGCTGAAGACCCTGGACGTCTGGGACAAGGTCATCGCCGACAACTCCGGCGACCTGGTGCTGGTGCGCAAGGCCGGCGACATCGCCAAGGCCGGGGCCGACCGCAAGATCGGGGTGATCTACGGCTTCCAGAACGCCGTCCAGATCGGCGAGCGGTTTGAGCGAATCGACGAGTTCGCCGCGCGCGGCGTGCGGATCGTGCAACTCACCTACAACCTCCCGACCATCCTGGGCGACGGCTCGATGGCGCCGGAGAACCGGGGCCTGACGCCGCTGGGACGCGAGGTGGTGGCGGGGCTGAACAGGGCCCGGCTGATGGTCGACCTGTCGCATTCCGGCGAGCGGACCTGCCTGGACGCCATCGCGGCGTCGAAGGCCCCGGTCTCCGTCAACCACACCGGTTGCCGGGCGCTCACCGATCTGCCGCGCAACAAGACCGACGCCGAGCTGCGCGGGGTGGCGGAGAAGGGCGGCTTCGTCGGGATCTACTTCATGCCGTTCCTGAACCCGACCAGCCAGGCCAGCGCCGCCGACGTCGTGGCCCACATCGAGCACGCCCTGAAGGTTTGCGGCGAGGACCATGTGGGGATCGGCACCGACGGCTCGGTGGCCACCATCGACGACATGGAGGCCTACAAGGCCGCGCTCGCCCAGGAGCATGAGGAGCGCAAGGCCGCCGGGATCGCCGCCAGGGGCGAGCGGGCCGACACCCAGCCCTTCGTGATGGACCTGCGGGGGCCGGACCAGTTCCGCAAGCTGGCGGGCCTGCTCGCGGCGCGGGGCCATTCGCAGCGCGTGATCGACAAGGTGATGGGCCGCAACTTCATCAGCTACGCTGAGCGGGTCTGGGGCTAGCCCATCAGCCGTCCGGCCAGCCAGTAGGTCGCCGCCGAGATCGCCGCCGCCGCCGGGATGGTGATCACCCAGGCGGTCACGATGCGCCGCGCGACGCCCCAGCGCACCGCCGAAACCCGGCGCGCCGCGCCCACGCCCACGATGGCGCCGGTGATGGTGTGGGTGGTGGAGACCGGCACGCCCAGGCTGGTGGCCGCGAACAGGGTGATGGCTCCGCCGGTCTCGGCGCAGAAGCCCTGCATGGGGCTCAGCTTGGTGATCTTCGAGCCCATGGTGTTGACGATCCGCCAGCCGCCGAACAGCGTCCCCAGCCCCATCGCCGCCTGGCAGGACAGCACCACCCACAGCGGCACGTGGAACTCGCCGGACGCCGGGCCCATGCCGTGGGCGATCAGCAGGGCGGCGATGATGCCCATGGTCTTCTGGGCGTCGTTGCCGCCATGGCCGAGGGAGTAGAGCGAGGCCGAGACGAACTGCAGCTTGCGGAACACCCCGTCCACCGCGAACGGCGTGAAGCGGATGAAGGTCCACGACACGATCAGCATCAGGAACAGCGCCAGGACGAATCCCGTGCCCGGCGAGAGCACGATGGCCGCCAAGGTCTTGTTGAGTCCGGTCCAGATCACCGCACCGGTCCCGGCCTTGGCCAGGCCCGCGCCCACCAGCCCGCCGATCAGGGCGTGCGAGGACGACGACGGAATCGCCGCCCACCAGGTGAGCAGGTTCCAGCCGATGGCCCCCACCAGGGCCGAGAAGATCAGGCCGTCGGTGATCAGGTTCGGCTCGATGAGCCCCGCGCCCACCGTCTTGGCCACGTGCAGGCCGAAGAACAGGAAGGCGATGAAGTTGAAGAACGCCGCCCAGGCCACCGCGGCGAAGGGTGGCAGGACGCGGGTGGCCACGATGGTGGCGATGGAGTTGGCCGCGTCATGCAGGCCGTTCAGGAAGTCGAACGCCAGGGCGACCACGATCAGGAAGATCAGGAGCGGCGTGAAGCCGAGCAGGTCCACTTGCGCTTCCCTAGACCTGTTCGATCACGATGCCGCTGATGCGGTTCGCCACATCCTCGAAGCGGTCCATCACCTTTTCCAGGTGGCTGTAGATGTCGACGCCGACCACGAAGGCCATGGGATCGCCATGGCGGTGGGCCAGGAACAGCGCCTTGCGCCCGGTGTCATAGATCGCGTCGGAGCGGTCCTCGATCTGGCTGATGTGCTCGGTCAGTTCGTGCAGCCGGGCGGCGTTGTGGCGCATCTTGTCCAGCAGGCCGACAGCCTCGCGGGTCAGCACGGCGGCCTCGACGATGATGTCGCCCATCTCGCGCATAGGGTCATCGAACTCGCGCAGCTCGAACAGGGTGATGACCTTGGCGGTCTTCTGCATCTGGTCGATGGCGTCGTCGAGGGAGGTGGTCAGGTCCCTGATATCGCTGCGGTCGAACGGGGTGATGAAGGTCCGGCGTACGGCGGTCAGGACCTCACGCGTGATCTCGTCGGCGGCGTGCTCATGGGCCACCACGCGGGCGCAGGCGGCGGGCACCCCGTCGCCGCCCTTCAGCACCTCGCGCAGGGCGCCGGCCCCCTCGACCAGGGTCTCGGCATGGGCGCGGAACAGATGGAAGAACTTCTCTTCCTTCGGCATCATCGCCTGGAACCAGCCCAGCATCGTCCATCCGTCTTCAGACTGTCGGCCGCCTGGTGAGCTGGCCCCCTCGCGGCTCTTAGCGTGTTCCCCGCGGAAGCCCAAGGCGCTCGGATTCGGCCAGGGCGGCTTCGCGGCGAAACACGGCCAGCTGTCCGCCTTCGAACAGGGGCCGCCAACCTCCGCCGACCAGGTCGTGCGGTCCGACCACGACCACGGTGTCGTACTCGGCGAGGGCTCGCGCGCCGATATCGGTGTCGGGGGCGGTCAGGACCATGTGCGGCCGGCCATGCAGGCCCAGCAGCACCAAGTGGTGGGCCTCCATGTTGTCCACCACGGCCGCGGCCAGGTCCGGCTGGCGCGCGAGCACCGAGTCCGCGGCCGCCAGCTCAGCGCGCAGGGCCTCGCGAGCGGGCGCGATCTCGCGCTGCCATTGGACATCGAGAAGCGTGGAGAGCACGCCCAGGGCGACGAAATAGCCGAGCCAGGCCGTTGAAGTCCGCATGCGGGTCAGGCTGGCGGCGGCGACCGCCAGGCTGGCGGCGACCGCCAGGGCGAACAGCGGCGCGCCGACCGTGAGGTTCCAGCGGGCGAAGTCGGGCCGGAAGAAGGCGGTCACCGCCGAGCCGTCCCAGGGAAAGACCATCACGCCCAGAAAGAGGCAGGCCACGAGCCCGCCGAGCCCCACCAGGGTAATGAGCGCCATTGCGACACGCCAGGCCCGGCCGCCGCCGGCCTGGAACTCCCCGATGAACGGCGCGGCGGCCAGCCAGATCATCGGGACGAAGAACTCGAAATAGCGCCCCCACAGGCGGTTCGCCTCGTTCGGGCCGTAGACGAGGGCCTTGACCGAGAAGATCGCGACCATGGCCAGCGTTGCGGCGAAGGCCAGCAGGACCAGCAGGAAGGTGGTTTCCTCCGCGTCCAACTCGAAGCCACCGCGCCGCCGGCTCCAGCGCCAGCGCGCGACGATCCGCGCAAGGCCTGTGGCGATGGGCACGCCGGCCAGGAGCAGGCTGGCGGCCCCCGTGACGGCCAGCGCCCGGACGCCCAGCATGAGTTCCGCCGGACCTGTCTGGCTGTCCAGGGCGCGGGCGTAGTGTCCGCCGAGGAAGAAGGTGAAGGGGTGGTCGATCGAAGCGCCGACCGCGAGCTGGGCCAGATTGCCCGCCGCCAGGAAGGCCGCGGTGAACAGCGTGATGCGCACGGTGAACACCCAGAGCTGGCGGCGTCCGGCCAGGGCGTCCAGCACGGCCAGGACGCCGAAGGCCGCGGCCACCGACAGGCCATGCGGCTTGACCAGCGCCAGCAGGCCGGTGAGCGCCCCGGCCAGCAGGGCGTGGGCCACCGGCCGTTGCAGGTAGAGCCGGGCCGTGACCAGGACCAGCACGCCGAGCAGGCCGACATACCAGCCCTCCGGCAGGGCCGTGAACACATGGCGATAGTAGGGAAACGCCAGGGCCAGCAGCAGGAAGCCGCCGGTGCGCCGAAGGTTGAGCCGTGGCCGGACCGCTGTCCAGACCAGCAACAGCCCGCCGAAATAGGCGCCCGCGCCCAGCACCCGCAGCCACTCCACCAGGTGCTCGGTCGCGTAGGTGAGGCCCCGGACGATCAGCAGGAAGACGGCGTTGTTCAGGGCCTGCAGGTTGGGCGCGATCTTTGGATCGGCGGCCACCGCCTTTCCATAGAGGGCGTGGATCAGATAGGCGCCCTCGTCGCCGGGATAGAGCGGTGATCCTAGGAAGATACGGTCGGCATAGACCAGGGCCACGGCCACGGCCGCCAGGCCGAGCAGCCATGTGCTCCATCGCGAGCCGACCTGGCCCTCCGCCCCGCTGTCGCCTTGACTCATGGCCGCAATCTGGCCGGTCGCGGCAACCCTGGCTAGGGCCGCCGACGCAAGCCTTGCTTTTGAATTCGGCGACCCCCTAGCTGTTGTCCGACGAGTCCGAGGGAGTTCAGATGCGCGTCCACATTCTGCGGGTGGCGACCGCCGCCCTGCTGGCCTGCGCCTCGAGCGCCGCCGCCCAGGACCTGCTGATCCATGGCGGCCCGATCCATACCGGCGAGGCCTCGGTGGAGGCCCTGGCGATCAAGGACGGCAAGGTCGCCTTCGCAGGTCCCGTGGCCCAGGCGCGCCGCGCGGTGCCCGGCGCAAAGGACATCGACTTGAAGGGGGCGGCGGCCTTTCCGGGTTTCGTCGACGCCCACGCCCATCTCTCGGGCATCGGCTTCCGCGAGATGACGCTCAGCCTGGAGGGCACGGCGTCCGTGGAGGACCTGGTCGCCCGGCTGAAGGGGTGGAATGCGGCCAACCCCGGGACGGGCCCGGTTTCCGGCCGGGGCTGGATCGAGACCCATTGGCCGGAGAAGCGCTTCCCCAGCCGCCAGGACCTGGACCGCGCCGTGTCCGACCGGCCGGTGGTGCTGGGCCGCGCCGACGGCCACGCCATCGTCGCCAACACCGCCATGCTGGCCCTAGCCGGCGTCACCCGCGACACCGTCGCCCCGGCCGGCGGCCAGATCCTGAAGGACCCGAGCGGCGAGCCGACCGGCATGCTGATCGACAACGCCATGGGCCTGGTGCGCGGCAAGGTCCCGCCGCCCAGCGCCGCGGCCAAGGCCGAGGCGGTCAAGCGCGGGGTCGACCTCTACGCCTCGCGCGGCTGGACGGGCCTGCACGACATGGGCTCGTCGAGCGAGGAGGTGGGCTATCAGCGGGCCCTGGCGGCCAATGACCGGCTGCCGATCCGCGTCGACAACTACATGTCGCCGCAGGACGCCGCCACAGTGCTGAGCGCGGGCCCATCGCAGGACCCGACGGGCCTGGTGCGGGTGCGGGGGGTGAAAATGTACATGGACGGCGCCCTGGGCTCGCGGGGCGCGGCCCTGCTGGCGCCCTATGCCGACGCCGAGGGGACCGGTCTGATCCTCACCCCGCGCGAGACCATCGACGGCGTCCTGAAGCAGGCGCGCGCCTCGGGCGCCCAGATCGCTGTCCACGCCATCGGTGACCGCGGCAACCGCCTGGTGCTGGACGCCTTCGAGCAGGCCTTCGGCGGCGACACCGCGGCGTTGAAGGCGGCCCGCTGGCGGGTGGAGCACGCTCAGGTGCTGTCGCCTCAGGACCTGCCGCGTTTCTCCAAGCTGGGGGTGATCGCCTCCATGCAGGCCTCCCACGCCATCGGCGACCTCTATTTCGCTCCGGCCCGGCTCGGCCCCGAACGGCTGAAAGGCGCCTATGCCTGGGAGAGCCTGCTCAAGAGCGGCGCCGTCGTGGCCGGGGGTTCCGACGCCCCGGTGGAGAAGGGCGACCCGCTGGTCGAGTTCTACGCCGCGGCCTACCGCCACGACCTGAAGGGCTTCGCCGGCCCCGACTGGGGACTGGACGAAGCACTCAGCCGTCAGCAGGCCCTGGCCTTGCTGACCCGCGGCCCCGCCTACGCCGCCGGCCGCGAGGGCGAGCTCGGCCTGCTGAAGGCGGGCGCGGCCGCCGACATTTCGGTCTTCTCCGTCGACCTGATGACCGCCCCGTTCCCTGAGATCGCCAAGGCCCGCGCGGTGATGACGGTGGTGGCGGGAAAGGTCGTCTACGACGGGCGCTAGCCCCCGAACGTCATCGAGAACGTGGCGCGCAGGGTGCGGGGGGCGATTGGCCAGATCAAGCCGCCGGTTGAGCTGGACCAACCGCGCTCGTCGGTGAGGTTGGAGGCCAGGACGCGGAACGTGACCGGGCGGCCGTCGAGTTCGAACCGCGCCCGCGCGCCCAGGCCGACCGTGGTCAGGGCCGGCGCGGACAGGGTGTTGCGGCTGTCGACAAAGCTCTCGCCGAAATAGTTCACCTGGGCGTCCACCGACCAGGCGCGGGTGAGCTGATGCTCGATGCTGGCGTTGGCGATCAGTTCGGCAACCCCCGCCGGCCGGGACCCGACCACGCCGGAGGCGACCAGCGGGCCGGTGACCTCGGCCTCATAGGAGACCGCGCCCAGGACCACGTCGGTCTTCTCGCCGATCCTGCCGGAGAGCGAGGCCTCGACGCCCCGGTGGGCGACCTGGCCGACCAGGCCGAAGGAGCCGTCGGCGCGGAAGCCGGTGGTGGGCTTGGAGACCTCGAACAGGGCGGCGAGCAGGGTCAGGTTGTCGGTGAGCGCGTGGCGCACGCCGATCTCCTGCTGCTTGGCCTCGACCGGCGGCAGCACCTCGTTGCGGTTGGTGGCGCTCTGCGGGGCGAAGCCCGACTCCTCCAGGCCGGTGACGTAGCTGGCGAACAGACTGGTGGTGGGCGTCAGGCTCCAGACCGCCGAGACATTGTAGAACCAGGCGGTCTCCTCGCCCCGGGTGGTCACGCCGCTGAAGGTCATGACCTCCTTCTCGTAGCGGGTGCGATGGGCGCCCAGGCGCACCTGCAGGCGCTCGCCCCACAGCAGGCCGTAGCCGAGGCTGCCGGTGAGCTGGTCGACGGTGTCGAGGCCCCGGGCGCCCGACCAGGGCGGCGGCGGCGCGGGGTTCGGCGAGGGCCCGCGCAGGTTGAAGGTCCCGGCCGGAACCGCCAGCGACTGGGCCATCTCCACCTCGCTGTGGCGGGCGCGTACCGAGGCGCTGACCAGATGGCTGAACGATCCGGCCGGGTAGACCCGCGACAGACGCGCCTCGGCGGAGTCCGACGTGTTGGTCTTGCCCGGGTTGACGAAGGTCGTAGCCGTCGCGTCGCCATTGGCCCGCGTCGCCACGAGGGTGAAGTCCGAGCGTTCGCTGGCGTACATGGAGCGGAAGGCCGAGGCGTCCAGGGTCCAGTCGCCGAAGCGGCCCTTGTAGAGGCCACCGAAATTGAGGTTCTGCGCCTCGACCCCCGCCCAGGACGGGGCGTAGTTGCGCAGGCGTTCGGCCGGCGGCGGCAGGGCGGGGTCGAGCGCGATCATCCCCGTGTCGCCGTCGTACCTGCGCCAGTAGCGCGAGGCGAAGGCGCGCAGGTTCTGGGTGTCGGAGATCTTCCAGCCGCCCACCACGCCCACGTCCATCGCCTTGCCGGAGCCGCCATAGCCCCAGGTGACCTCGGGGCGCACCACCGCCCCGCCGGTCAGCGAGAAGACCTTGTCCGGCGAGGTCCAGGAGCCGTCGGCCTGGATCACCGTGGTGCCGTAGTCGCGCAGGCCGCCGCCGATGGTCAGGCGGTTCTTTTCCGAGGGGCCGCGCAGGCGGTAGTTCACCACCCCCGACGGGGCCGGATAGGCCAGCCGCGCGGCGTTCACGCCCACCCTGACGCTGACGCCGGCGAGCACCGGATCGTTCAGGTTCGAGGCCATGGAGAAGTAGGCGTCCTCGATCCGGTAGGCGCCGCTGGACTGGAGGTCGAAGCCGCGCACCTGGCCTTCGTCATAGAGCCCGATCTGCTCGATCCCGACCCGCTCGCCGAAAGCATCGGAGGCGGTCGCGATGGCGCTCTCCTGGGCGAGGGCGGATGTGGAGGCGAAGAGCGCGAGTACGAAGGGCGCGGCCGAACATTGCATTGTTGTAATCCCGGGCGAACTGGACTGTTCAGAGACCGGGGTTTGTCGGACAGTGGCGCGGGGACGGCGTGGCGGTGGGCGTGATTTATTCGTGATGGTTTCGCGATGAACGAACACGTGGCCATCCAATGGCCTGAGCTGAACCTGGCGCGCGAGCTGCCGTTCGGCCTGGCGGGGACCCATGTGCGGCCGGCCGCTCTCGAGGTGGAGCACGACGCCAGGATCGTCACCCTGGAGCCGCGGGTGATGAAAGTGCTGGTCGCCCTGCACCGGTCCCGGGGCCAGCCGGTCAGCCGCGACGAACTGATCGATCTCTGCTGGGGCGGGCGCATCGTCACTGAGGGCGCGTTGAACCGTTGCGTGGCGCAGCTTCGCAAGGCGCTTTGCGAGAACCCCCGCATCGTGGTCGATACGATCCCCACCGTGGGCTATCGCCTGCAGGCCAACGCCGACGTGCATCGGGTGGCCCCGGCGGTCGAGCCCGTCGCCGACCCGGCGCCGGCGCGACCGGCCGCCTCGAGCCGCGGACTGTTCATCGCTGGTGGGTTCGCCGCAGCCGCCGTGGCCGCGGTGGGAGTGCTGCTCATCGCCCTTCCGCGCCCGGTGACCTGGACGGCGCAGGCCTTCCACCCGCTGACCTCGGAGCGCGGCCTGGAGACCCATCCGGCCCTGTCGCCGGCCGGCGATCAGATCGTCTACGCCCAGCGCCCCGACGTGGTGTCGCGCCGCGACCTCTACCTGCGCGCCGTGGGGCAGGGCACTCCCGTGCGGATCACCACCGATCCGGCCGACGATCACAGCGCCGTCTGGTCGCCGCGGGGTGACCGCATCGCCTTCGTGCGGACCCCGCCGGTGGGCGAGTGCAGCCTGGTGGTGACGCCGATCCCGCTCGGTCCCGAGCGCGTCGTCGCCCGCTGCCAGTCGGCCAGCTACACGCGGGTCAGCTGGCTGGACGACACGACCCTGGTGTTCGCCGACCGTCCGGACGCCGCGGCCATCTGGCGGGTGCGGGCGGTCAATATTGAGACCGGGGCGGCGCGCGACCTGACCGCGCCCTCGGCGGCGACCCTGGGCGACAGCGATCCCATGGCCTCGCCGGACGGCCGCAAGGTGATCTTCCGCCGCAGCCTGATGCACGGCGCCGACGACCTGTTCCTGCTCGACGTGCGCACGGGCAAGGAGCGGGCGCTCACCACGGACGGCTGGAAGGCGCCCGGCTATGTCTGGTCCGCCGACGGCCGCCACGTCTTCTACTCATCCAATCGCGGCGGGGAGTTCGGGCTCTGGACCGTGGACACCAAGATCGACGGCCCGCCGCGCCAGGTGAGCCTGGGCCTTGGCCAGATCAGCTTCAGCCGCATGTCGGCCGACAGCAGCAACCGCCTGGCGGTGGAGATCCCTCGCGGCCGGACCAACCTGGCGACCCTGTCGCCCGGCGGTGTCACGCGCCCGCTGACCAACGACGCCGGCTACGACTGGGATCCGGACGGCGCGGCCGACGGGACGGTGGCCTACGCCTCGGACCGCAGCGGCTCCTCGGAGATCTGGATCACCAACCCGGACGGGCGGTCCGTCCGCCTGACCTCGATCGTCGGCAGTTACGTCACCGCGCCGGCCTGGTCGCCCGACGGGCGCACCATCGCCTTCATCGCCGTGAAGGGTCGCCGGTCGGACCTCTACACCGTGGCCCGCGACGGCTCGCGCCTGCGGGCGATGACCTGGGATGGGCTGGACAAGCTCTATCCCGAGTTCGCCGCCGACGGGGCCAGCGTCAACTACCTGGAACGGACGGCGGCGGGATACCGGGTGATGCAGGTCGGCCTGGAGGCCGGCGCCCATCCCCGCCCCCTCGCGGGCGGCGCGGGCTGGCAGGTTCTGCGTGGCGGTCCAGACGGGCGGCTGTACGGCCTGAAGGTCGGCGAGTCGGTGGTTCGCGCCCTGTCGCCGGGCCGGGCCGTCCCGCTGGTGGAGATCGGCGGCTATGACGAGTGGGTCGTGGGCTCCGAAGGCGTGGTCGTGCTGCGGGGCCAGCGCGCGTCGCCGTCCAGCATCTGGCTGCACCCCTGGACGGGCGCGCCGCACAAGCTGGTGGATATCCCCAACTGCTGCGGTTCCCTGGGCCTCTCGCCGGACGGGACAGTGCTGTTCTCGCAGAGCCTGGACGACCAGATCGATCTGGGCCTGGTGAACCTGGCGGCGGGCTAGGCGCAACGAGAGGTTGACGCCGCGCCTGCCATGCCCCGAGACTGGCCTGGGGTCAGGGGCGGGGAACGATGTCGATCAGTCGAAGAGACGCCCTGGCGGCGGCGGCGCTTGCCGTCCCCGCGACGGCCCACACGGCGGACGCCGCGAGCCGATTCCCCTTTCGGGTGACCCGGAACTGCCCCTGGACCCTGGTGCAGCTCAAGGGCTACGAACCGCACCTTCCCTTCGTGCTCGACACAGGCGCGTCGTCCTTCGCGATCCTGAAGTCGAAGGCCAGCGAACTGAATCTGCCGCTGCTCGACCGCGGGCAAGCCCGAAATCTGGGCCTGCAACTGGACCTCACACTGTACCGGGCGCAGCTCGTCGTGGGCGGCGCCCTACAGGAGAACGACGCCTACATGGTCGGGCTACCCGGCGTCCTGCCGCAGAAGATGCAGGGCCTCATCCCACCGACCCGGTTCGGGGTGATGGGCTTCGACTTCGATGCCCAGGAAGTCACGATTTCCCGCCGCACGATCCAGGCCCTGGATGGCTATCACGCCCTCGACCTCGATCCCGGCGAGACCGACTCCGTCAGCATGGACAACATGGGGGCCCGGTCGCGTAGCGAGCTGTTCGAATGGACCCGCGACCACCGGCCGGTGGTGGACGTCGAGCTGGACGGCGTGAAGCTGAAGCTGCTGATCGACACCGGGGCGTCCCTCGGTATCTATCTGCACGCCCACTACGTGAAGAAGGTCGGGCTCTGGGATCGCAACGCCTCCGCGCCGAGCCAGACGCTGCATGTCGTGGGCGGCTCCCTGCAGGCCCACTTGATCCGGGCCGAGCGCCTCAAGCTGGGCAATGTCGTGTTCAGCAAGCCGGTGGTCGCGCTGGGCGATCCGGCCATCGGTGAAAAGGGTGTCGGCAAGACCATCGACGGGGTCATCGGCATGGAGTTTCTGCGCCGCCTGAATTTCGTGCACGATCCGCAGCGACGCCGGTTCTGGATCAAGCCGAACAAGGCCATCGCCGATGGCTATCGCTACGACCGCGCCGGGGCATATGTCGAGTTCGTGGACGGCGCGGGCCGGGTGACGTCGCTCTGGCCCGGATCGCCGGCGGATCGAGCGGGCCTGCGGCTGAACGACAAGATCACCGGATGGCGCGGGCGCGACGGGATCGAAGGGCTGGCCTGGGCGATGATGGGCGCGCCGGGTTCGACGGTGGAAATCCAGGTCGAGCGCGAAGGCAAACTGCAGATGGTCGCAGTAACTCTGGAAGAGCAGATCTAGCCGAAACGGCTCGTCCTGCGCGCCTCGCAAGGCCGCTATCTGGAGGCCTTCGTCCTGGCCGGCGTCGCGGCCATGGTGGCCGCGGTCGCCTCAATGATGATCCGCCGGCAGGTGAAGCCCGCCCTGGCCTAGCGTCGGCTGTCGAGGGCCATGCGAACGGCGAGGGCGCCAAGCACCGTGCCCATCAGCCAGCGCTGGACCATGGCCCAGGTCGGGCGGGTGGCCAGGAATTTCGCCACACCGCCGGCCGCCAGGATCATCACCCCGTTGCAGAGCACGCTGGCGGCGATCTGGGTGGCGCCCAGGATCATGCCCTGGGCCAGGATGTCGCCACGCTCGGGATGCATGAACTGGGGCAACAGGGACAGGTAGAGCACCGCGGCCTTGGGGTTCAGCAGGTTGGTGAACAGGCCCATGGCGAAGAGCCGTGCGTCGCCGTGCGGCTCCAGCTCGCGCACCGCGAAGGGGGAGGCGGCGCCCGGCTTCAGCGCCTGCCAGGCCAGCCAGGCCAGGTAGCAGGCCCCGACGATCCGCAGCACGTCATAGGCGACCGGCACCGCCATCACGATGGCGGTCAGGCCGACCACCGCCGAGACCATGTAGAAGATGAAGCCCGCCGCCACGCCGGCCAGCGACATGAACCCCGCCCGGCGACCCTGGCTGATGGAGCGTGAGATCAGGTAGACCATGTTGGGGCCGGGCGTCATGGCCATGCCCAGGGCGATCAGTCCGAAGGCGATCCAGTCCGTCCAGGCGACCATGCGGCGGCTCCTCTGCTTGGAGCTCCGCTATAGCCGCGGTCGCCTGAGTCCCGCGCGCCAGAAATCCGGCGCGGACCGTCAGGCGGGCTCTCAGCGGCTCGGGATCTCGAGGTCGCAGACGGTGAAGTCGGCGCCCTTGGCGGCGCGGACCTTGGCGACCAGCGCCTTGAAGGCCGCCCCGCGCTCGTCCAGCACCTCGACCCTGGGACGTTCGGCGGCGGGGAGGTCGGCGGCGACGCGGACGCGGATCATCTTGTCGGGGCTGGCCGGCGGCTCGCCCACGGTCATGGCGCGGACCACGTCCAGCCCACTCACCACCCGGCCCCAGACCGTGTAGTCGCCGTCCAGCCGGCGACTCGCGTCGCGCATGAAGAAGATCTCGCTGTTGGCGGTGTTGATCGCCTCCTGGCGGCCCATGCCGGCGACGCCCGGGCAGTAGGCGCCGGCGGCGCGGCGGCCTAGCGGGTTGGTGTCGAGCAGGTCCTGGGCGCCGATGAAGGGGGTCGATCCGACGAAGCCCTCCACCGCGTCGCTGGTCCGCCTGACGATCACGTGGGGATCGGAGGCCTTGATGCGGAAGGTGAACTCCGGGCCCAGGTCAGGATGCTTCGAGACCCCGCCATCCTTGTTGTTGGGGTTGCCGGTCTGGTCGACGAAGTTCTCGATCACCCGGTGGAACAGCAGGCCGTCATAGACCCCCTCGCGCGCCAGCAGCTTGATCCGCTCCACCGCCCTGGGCGCCAGGGCCGGCGCCATCTCGATGAGGATAACGCCCTTGGATGTCTCGATCACCAGGGTCTCGGCGGGATCCGGCGCCCGCCAGTCGGCGGCCTGGGCGGCGGTCGAGATCGATACAAGAGCGATATACAAAATGCATAGCTTGAGCATGTTCGAACTATCGACGACCTGTCTCGCACCGCAAGCGCCGAGGCTTACTAACTTGTAATGCACGCTACCTTGCACTGAGCACTACCGTGCGATACACGTTAGCTCGAAGTGGAGGTGCGCGTCGTGGCGGAAGCCGTTCAAGTCCAGCTGAAGAAGGGGGTGCTCGAGCTCTGCGTGCTCGCGCTGCTCTCCCGACAGGACAGCTACGCCTATGAGATCG
>NZ_JAUYNW010000083.1 GCF_030698145.1 Phenylobacterium sp.
TGTGCGCGGCCAGGATCTTGCGCGGCTCCTTGAGGGTGAACCAGCAGAGCAGGGCGAAGAGGATGCCCGGCAGGCCGGCCACCAGGAAGGCGGCGCGCCAGCCATAGGCGTCGGCCACCAGCCCGCCCAAGACCAGGCCCAGCAGGCCGCCCAGCGGCGTGCCCATGGAATAGAAGGCCAGGGCCGCCCCCCCCAAAACCAACGGCACGTAATCCGCGATCAGACAGTGGGCGGGCGGAGTGCAGCCGGCCTCGCCCACGCCCACGCCGAAGCGGCAGAGGACCAGGGTGACGAAGCTGTTGGCCTGGCCCGACAGGGCTGTGAAGCCCGACCAGACCGCCACGGCCGTGCCGATGATGATGGGGCGGTTCTTGCGCTCGGCCAGGCGGGCGATGGGGATGCCCAGCACGGTGTAGAAGATGGCGAAGGCCAGGCCGCTCATCAGGCCGAGTTGCCAGTCGGCGAGGTGGAGTTCGTTCTTGATCGGCTCGGCCAGAATATTGATCACGGCGCGATCGAGGAAATTGACGATGTAGATGCCCAGCAGCAGGAACATCGCGTAGCGCGTATAGGCCGGGGAGAACGGCGCGGCGCTGATCGTGGACGTAGCGGGGGTAATAATCGGTTCGGCCGACGGTGCGGCGGTCTCGGTCATGAAAGCGTTTCCTCGGAAATGACGAACTGAAATTCTTATTGTTGAAGCCACTGTAGCCGATCGCCCCCCTCATTGGGCAATAGGCTGACCCTAAGGAAATGGAGCAGCCATGGAACTCGTTATCGGAACCAAGCGGTGGTCGACCTGGTCGCTGCGCCCGTGGTTGGCGCTGAAGAAGACCGGGGCGCCGTTCACCGAGACCCTGATCGGCCTGCGCCAGGAGCATAACCAGACCGAGGCCGAGATCCTGCCGCACTCGCCCTCCGGGCTGGTGCCGGCGCTGAAGGACGGAGACCTGGTGGTCTGGGACTCGCTGGCGATCTGCGAATATCTGGCCGAGCGCTTCCCCCAGGCGGGGCTGTGGCCGGCCGATCCGACCCTGCGCGCCCTGGCGCGGGCGGCCGCCAGCGAGATGCATTCCGGCTTCCAGTCCCTGCGCGGCGAGTGCCCCATGGCCCTGGACGCGGCGCCCCACGTGGCGAACCTGACGGAGGCCACCCAGAAGAACATCCACCGGATCGCGGCCCTTTGGTCGGAGTTGCTGGCGCGCTCGGGCGGGCCGTTCCTGTGCGGGGAGTGGGGGATCGTGGACGCGTTCTACACCCCGGTGGCGACGCGGCTCCGGACCTATGGCGTGCACCTGAGCGACTACGGCGATGACGGACGCTGCGGCGCCTATATGAGCCGGCTGCTGGCGACGCCGGACTTCCGGGAATGGGAAGCCGCGGCCAAGGCGGGCGAATGAACTGCGCCTGCGCCACCCGACGCGGCATGCTGGCGGGGCTGGCCTGCGGCGTGTTGGTCGCGGGCTGTTCGGAGAACGCGGCCACCGGGCGCCGCCAGTTCGCGCCGGTGCCCGACGATCAGCTCACCCTGATGGCCGACCAGGCCTGGGCGCAGGTGCGGGCCCAGGCGCCGGTCCTGGCCGATCCAGCGGCGCAGGCGCGCCTGGCGCGGGTGGGGAGCAAGCTCGCCAAGGCCAGCGGCCGCGACGATCTGGCCTGGGAGTTCACGGTGTTCGACCGGCCGGAGATCAACGCCTTCGTCCTGCCCAACGGCAAGGTCGCGACCTTCCGCGGCCTGATGGAGTTCGTGAAGGACGACGACGAGCTGGGCGCGGTGATCGGCCATGAGATCGGCCACATCATCGCCCGCCATCCCGCCGAGCGGGTCAGCCAGCAACTGGCGATGGAGGTGGGGGTCGGCCTGGTCCAGGTGCTGCTGGCCAACGGCGAATACGCCGAACACGCAGGCGACATCGCCGGCGCCCTGGGCATGGGGGCCACCTATGGGGTGATCCTGCCCTTTTCGCGCAAGCACGAGCTGGAGGCCGACAGGGTCGGGCTGGACCTCATGCAGGAGGCCGGGATGGACCCCGCCGGCGCGCTGCGGTTCTTCGGGCGGCTGGCGGAGACCTCCGCCAGCCGCCCGCAGCCGCCGGAGGTGCTGTCGACCCATCCGGCTGACGCCGCGCGGCTGGAGGCCCTGCGCGAGGCGGTGGCCGCGCTGCCCAAGGGATAGGGATAGGCCGACGTGGGGTCAGCCTTCCTCTCCCAGGGTGGCGGGGTCTAGGGTCCTTCCAACAAAGGGAGAAGACACCATGACTCAGGACACCCAACTGGCGGGCAAGACCGCTTTCGTCGCCGGCGGCTCCAGCGGCATCAATCTGGGGATCGCCAAGCGGTTCGCCGCGGCAGGCGCGAATGTCGTCCTGATCAGCCGCAGCCCGGAGAAGATCGAGGCCGCGGCCAAGGAGGTCTCCACCTTCGGCAAGCCGGCCATCGGCATCGCCGCCGACGTGCGCGACTACGCCGCCGTGGAGGCCGCGCTGAAGCGCACCTTCGACGAACACGGACCCATCGATATCGTGCTGTCGGGCGCGGCCGGGAATTTCGTGGCCCCGGCGCTGGGGATGAGCGCCAACGGCTTCAAGACCGTGGTCGACATCGACCTGATCGGCACGTTCAACGTGCTGCGCGCCTCGTTCGAGTTCCTGCGCCGGCCCGGCGCCTCGCTGATCTCGATCACCGCAGGGCAGGCCGAGCGGGCCAGCCTGTTCCAGGCCCATGTCTGCGCCGCCAAGGCCGGGATCAACATGCTGACCAAGTGCCTGGCCCTGGAGTGGGGACCGGCCGGGGTGCGGGTCAACGCCATCTCGCCCGGACCCATCGCCGACACCGAGGGCATGGCGCGGCTGGCGACCACGGCGGAGGCCGAGGCGCGGGTGAAGGAGCGTAACCCCTTGCGCCGCTATGGCACCAAGGACGAGATCGCCGACATGGCGCTGTTCCTGTCGTCCGACCAGGCCCGCTACGTCAACGGAGCCATCGTGCCGGTGGACGGCGGCAGCGGCGTCGGCGATGCTACGGGCAACGCCCTGGCCAATTACGCCTGAGGCGCTGACGCCTTTTCAGGGAAGCATTTGAAATGAAGCTCTATTCGGGGGACTTGAGCCCCTATTCCGCCAAGGTGCGGATGCAGATCTACGCCAAGGGGATTTCCGATATCGAGATCGAGCTGCCGCCGGGCTTCCTGACCGGGGAGTTCCACAAGGTCTCGCCGCTGGCCCGCATCCCGGTGCTGGACCTGGGCGGGGATGTGATCCCCGAGTCCGAGGTGATCAGCGAATATATCGAGGAGATCCACCCGCAGCCGCGCCTGCTGGGGGCGAGCCCGCGGGAGACCGCGGCCATCCGAACCGTCTCAAGAATCGCCGACATCTATCTGATGAACAACATGTTCATGCTGGCCGGCCAGGCGCGGAAGTCGACCCGTGACCAGGCGGTGGTGGACCTGCTGAGCGGCCAGGTGATCCGCGGCCTCAAGGCCCTGGAGCACTATATCGGGACCGACGGGTTCGCCGTGTCGGGGCGCCTGACCCTGGCCGACTGCACCCTGGCGCCGGCCCTGTTCCTGGTGGAGAACGTGATCCCGACGGTGGGGGTGGAGAACCCCATTCCCGCCTCGCCCAAGGTCGCCGCTTACTGGGCCGCGATCCAGGCCAACGAGCATGCCGCGCGCACTCTGGTGGAGCTGCATCGCGGACTGGAGGAGCGCCGCGCCCTGATCGCCCGCATGGCGGCCAAGGCCAAGGAAACCGCCTAGGCGCGGCCGACGACGGCGCGCAGGCGCTGGGCCGGAGGCTGGGCGAAGACCTGGATGGCGGCGGACTGGGCCTGCGGCTGCGTGGGCGCCAGGCCGCCGGCCACCAGCTGGCCGTCGATGTCGAACACCCTCCAGCGCCAGTCGTTGTCGGCCTGATCGATGGCGTAGGCCAGCATCGTCTCGCCCATGGTTCCCTCGCGACCGCCGCGGGTCCCGTGCCAGAACGGGACCTCAGGCGCGGGACGCAGCAAGCGCCGGGCCGGGTAGCCTTGGCGTGGGCGGACGGCTATGGATCGGACACGGTCAGCGGGCGTGGCGGAACTGGTAGACGCACCGGACTTGAAATCACCCTAGGGGTGAATTGGCGCTCAAAAAACCTAGCAAAATCAGCATATTGAGTCAAGCTCGCGCTCTTGATACAACTTACACATGTCTTACATCCGTGGAAGCCATGGACGAGCACAATCACACGTTGATGGATGGCCGGCTCCACCTGTACCGGCGCGAGCACAGCCGGTTCTGGCAATGCTCCACCTATCTCGGCGGCCGGAACCACCGGCAGAGCACTCACGAGGAGAGTCTGGTCCTCGCGAAGGAATTCGCCCGGGATTGGTACATGGAGCGCTACACCGACGAGCGGCGTCGGCGGCGTGGCCTGCCGCCTTACGGCGTCGATCCGGTTGCTTCTCAGACCGTCGTTCAACCGGCGGCCGCAGCGCCGGAGGTGCTCACCGATCGCCGCCGCCGGCCCGTCGCGTACGGGCCGACCTTCAAGCAGGCGGCCGACGCCTTTCTGCGGGAAGCGGCGGTTGTCACCGCCGGCGAGCGCAGCGACTACTACATGACGCAAAAGGAACAGCAGGTGCGGGTCCACCTGATGCCCTTCTTCGGCGGCACGGCGCTGTCGGAGGTGACGGCGGGCCTGGTCCAGGAGTACCGGGTCCACCGCGCGACGACGAACCGCGACCGGCGAACCAACGAACCGAAACGCCCAGCGCGCAACACGCTGCACGGCGAGATCGTCACCCTGCGCCAGATCCTGAAGACCGCGAACCGGAAGGGTTGGCTCGTGGCGCTACCCGACATGTCGGCGCCCTACAAGAAGTCAGGGAAGGTGAGCCACCGGGCCTGGTTCTCGCCCGAGGAGTACAAGCGCCTCTACCAAGCTTCCCGCGACCGGGCGAAGAACCCGAAGAAGGAGCGGTGGCGCACCGCCGCCGAGAACCTCCACGACTACATCCTCTTGATGGTCAACACGGGCCTGCGTCCAGACGAGGTGCTGGGCCTGGAGTATCGAGACGTCGCCATCGTCACCGATGATGCGACGGACGAACGCATCCTCGAGATCAAGGTCCGCGGGAAGCGAGGGGTGGGCTACTGCAAGAGCATGCCGGGCGCCGTCATGCCGTTCCGACGGTTGAAGGACCGCAACAAGGGCCAGCCGACAGACCGGCTGTTCCCCAGCTTCCAGCGGGAACTCTTCAACACGCTGCTCAAGGAGTTGGATCTCCGGGAGGACAGGGAAGGGCAGCGGCGCACGGCCTACAGCCTGCGCCACACCTACATCTGCCTGCGGCTGATGGAAGGCGCCGATATCTATCAGATCGCCAAGAACTGCCGGACCAGCGTGGAGATGATCCAGACCTTCTACGCCTCTCACATCGCCTCGACGCTCGACGCGGCGGCGATCAATGTGCGCAAGCCCAAGCCGGCCAAACGGCCGGCCAGACAGGAGGCGGCGGACGCCGCCTTATAAGGCCGCCTTGGCGGTCTCTTCCGGGCTGGCTATACAGCCAGCACGGCAGAAGCGGGCGTGGCGGAACTGGTAGACGCAACGGACTTAAGCCGAACGATTGAGTGCGCCGGGGGAAATCCCGGACGTAGAACCGCTCAAATTCGGGGAACCCTGTCAGATGGCGATCCCGAGCCAAGCCCCATCCTGGGGAAGGTGTAGAGACTAGACGGGCGGCGCCTAAGGCTTCTCAGGCTATGGCGAAGGGATAGTCCAGACCACGAACGGCTCCGTCACGATCGGCGCCGGCGGCCAAAGCCGAAGTGGTAAGAAAATCCGTAGGGCCGAGAGGCTCGTGCCGGTTCGATTCCGGCCGCCCGCACCATAAGTTCAATGGCTGTTTGGGGCTCGTCTGAGACCTTCTGAAGGTCTGCTTCCGGACAAGAGACTGAGCTTGGCCATGTGAACCCGTAGTATCAGCGTGCATAGCGTCGGCGGCCGTTCATCCAGGTTTCCGACACGGCGATCGCGGCGATGCGGGCCGGCTCCACCACTCTGGGGTCTCCCCTCGGGACGCTTTCGCTCCTTGAGCGATCGTGCGCCGGACGTCGTCGGCGAGAATAGCCGCCAGCTTCGGCCGCGGCGCCATCGGTTCGGCCGCAAAACTGATCGGTGCGGTGTAGACGGTACGGGCTCAATGCCTGAGTGCCGGTGAGCCTCGCCCCGGTTCTTACTCGTCCGCCAAACGAGCGGAGTCATCGCATTAGGCGGAAGCACTTCCTTAGCTCGTTCACGAAGAGTACAGGTTGCTCAAATGCCGCGAAGTGCCCGCCTCTCTCAGGTTGGTTCCAATAGACGATGTTGTTGAAGATGCGCTCCGCCCAGTGTCGCGGGGGTCTGCTAAGCTCCTTCGGGAAGATGCTCGCCCCAGTGGGCAAGTGCACTTCG
>NZ_JAUYNW010000108.1 GCF_030698145.1 Phenylobacterium sp.
TGCTCAGACCGGTCGAACCTCCGTTGAAGGGCATTTTAGTCCCCCTCACCCGGCCATGCGGCCGGGAGCTCCCCCAGAGGGGGAGCATCTGGCCACCGTGCCACTTGGATCTACGGCCATATGCGATAGCCCTGCCCCAGAAGAGGAGGATCTAGCGAAAAAAAGAGAGCCGGGCGTCGCCGCCCGGCTCCCAAGGCGGGGGATAAACTCAGAAGGTCTTGCGCAGGCTGACGAACACCTGGCGCGGCGCGCCAGCCAGCAGGGTCTGGCTGTCGCCGCGGATGGCGAAGCCGTTCGAGTCGATGGTCGAGACGTATTTCTCGTCGAACAGGTTGGTGACGTTGAGCTGCAGCTCCAGCCCATCCAGCAGCGACGTGCCGGAGAACCGGTAGCCCGCGGCCAGTTCGGTGAGCGTCTGGGAGGGAACGCCGCGGTCGTTCTCGTAGGTGAAGAACCGCTCGCCCAGATAGGACAGCGAGGCCTTGCCGAAGAACACGCCGTTGTCATAGGCGAGCTCGGCTTTGAAGAGGTTCTCCGGCGTGTCGACCGTGGTCTTGCCGGCGGTCCGGGCGACGATGGCGCCGTTGCCGTCCCGGGTGTCGTCGTCATAGGTCGAGTCGTTGTAGGCGTAGGAGGCGAACAGCGACCAGTCGGGGGCGAAGTCCCAGGCCGCGGCGGCCTCGAAGCCCTTGGCCGTCACCCCGCCGACGTTCGACAGCGCCGAGGGGTTGCCCAGGATGCCCGCGCCCTGGGCGACGCCGAACAGGCGGTTCTCGAACTTCACGTGGTAGAGCGCGACCACGCCCTGGAAGTCGGCGGTCTTGTAGCGCCAGCCGGCCTCGAAGGTCTGGGACAATTCGGGCTTCAGCTTGTTCTTGATGGCGTTGAAGCCGGCCTGCGAGGCCGAGAACGGACCCGAGGTTCCCGAGCTGGCGAAGGCCCGCATGTTCTCGGAATAGCCGGCGAACAGCTGGCTGTCCTCCGACAGGTCGAAGCTGACCCCGACCTGCGGTAGGAAGTTCTCCTCGGCCTTGATCGTGCCGGTCTTGTTGGCGCCGACGATGGTGGTCGCCTCGTTCTCGACCGACAGCGACTTGAAGCCGAAGTTCACCTTCACGGCGTCGGTGACCGTCCAGGTGTCGCCGAGGTGGAACTTCCGGGTCGTGGTGTCGAAGGCGTACTGCCAGTCGGTGCGGAAGGCGCCCGACTGCATCTCCAGGATATCGCGCGAGAACGAGCTGCGATTGACCGCGTAGAAGCGGCGCGCCTGGACGAAATCGTTGGTCTCGTACCAGAAGCCGCCCTCGATCTCGTGGTCGCCCAGGGTCAGGGTCAGGCTGGCGATCGCGCCCGAACGCTTGATGTCGTACTCGGTGGTGCGGATCGACAGCGGCGCGTCGTTGGTGGTGGCGCCGGCCACGCCGTAGTTGGGCGAGGTGACATAGGGGGTCACCCACAGGCCCTGGCCCTCGTTCTCGTGGCGATAGGCGGTGGCCTTGATCCGGACCATGTCGTTGACCGGCAGGTCGAGGCTGATCGCCCCGATGATATCGTCACGCAGGCCCGAGGCGTCGTAATAGGCGTCGTCGGGGCTGACGATCGGGGCCGGATAGACCGTGCCGAACGACGGGGAGCGCGGGATGACACCCGTTTCGCCGCGATTGTGCGCGATCTCGGTCACCTGCACGGCCTTGGCGTAGTTCGACGCGAAATTGTCCCAGTCCAGACCCAGGCGGCCGATCATCTCGAGAGACAGGTCCTGGTAGTCCTGCTCCTGGCGCGACGACCAGTTGACCCAGCCGGTGATCGCGCCCTCGCCGATCGGCTGCACGGCCTTGAAATTCACCTGCTTCTGGCGCTGCTCGCCGTCGCCCTTCCACTTGCCGGCGGTGTTGTAGGAATAGCTCAGATAGCCCCGCGCGCCGGTCGGCAGCTCGCCGCTGTCGACGCGGAGGAAGCCGCGATAGGTGTCGTTGGAGCCGACGGTCGCGGCGGCCAGGCCGCCGAACTCGGCGCCGGGTTCGCGCGAAAGGAACTGCAGCGAGCCGCCCAGGTCGCTGACCGAGGCCGTGCTGAGCGCGCCCGCGCCCTGGGCCAGTTCAACCTGCCCCACGTTCTCGCCGGCGATGGCGCGCGAGATGTGCAGGCCGTTGTGGTTGCCATAGGTCATGTCGCCCAGCGGCACGCCGTCCAGGGTGAAGCCCAGGCGGTTGCGGTCGAAGCCGCGGATCGAGATCCGCGAGGACCACTCGTAGGAGCCGAAGGGATCGGCCGACTGCAGGTTCACGTTCGGCAGCTTTTCGACCAGCTTCAGCGGGCTGGCCCCGGCCACTTCAAGCTGCAGCTCCTCGCCGCCCACGGTCTGGACCTGACGGGCCTCGCCGCGGCCGAACACCACCAGTTCGTCGACCTCGGCCACATCGGCCAGGTCGTCGGTGGCGCCCTGCGCCGCCGCGGCGCTCGCCATGGCCAGCATCAGCGCGCCGAACGCCGCGCCCGTGAGAAATTTCGTTTTCATGTCTACGCCCCTCGCGTCCGGCCCCGCCCCTCGCGGCAGCCCGGCGCGGCCGTGGCGTAACAGCGCTCCTTGAAGCTCCGGCCAAGCTTTGATGACGACTTCCCGACAGTGGGAGCGATCAAGGCCGGGATTTACCCAAGGCTCATAAACAGGCGTTAGAAAGCTGGACCATGGACCGCCGCAAAGAGCCCCGCCCCGCCGACCGCCTGGCGGAACTTGAGCAACAGATCGCCGAAGGCGGCGATGCGAGCGGGCTGCTGACCCGGATAAAACGCGTCACCGAGGCCCAGCTGGAAACCATGAAGATCATCGGGCGCCGCGCCGAGGATAAGGCCTAGTCCCTATCTGGCCGGTGGCTCGAACAGCTCGATCGGGTTGCCCGAGGGATCCTCGATGAGGATCTGCTTGCCGCCGTTACCCTGCACGATCTCGTTGCGGAAACGTCCGCCCGCGGCCTTGAGCCTGTCGACCTCCGCGTTGAGGTCCCCGACTTCCAGTTGGATGCGGTTCCAGCCGCCCGGCGCGGGCGCCTCGCCGCTCGGCATGCTCTGGCCCGCGCCGCCGGCGCCGGGACGGTTCAGCAACAGCCGCAGCGGCCCACGGCTGAGCATCGCAAAGCCCGGCCCCGCCTGCATGTCGATCTTGAAGCCCAGCAGGTCGCGATAGAAGGCCACCGCCGCGTCCACGTCGGCCACGATGTAGCGCACGCTTACGGTATCCATCGGCTTCTCCGGTTCAGGCTGCTCCACGAGGGAGGGACTCGACATAGGCCTGCTGGCGGTCGAGCAGCAGACTCAGGGTGACGACGTGATCGTCGCGCCGCTCGACGGTGGCGAAGGGTGTCTGGTGAAAGGTCTGGATCGTCGCGCCCTTGCGCTCGGCGAAGGTGACGGTCACCACCGTCTCCGCCTCGCCGGCGGGTCCCAGGTCCCAGGCCATGGTGAAGACGATGCGCGTGTCGCGTTCGATCTCGCGATAGACGCCGCCCTGCCATTGCTCGCCGTACCGGGCCGAGTCGATGCAGGCGCGCCAGGCGCCGCCTTTGCGGAACTCATGAGCGAAATGGGTGCAGGTGGACGCTCCCGGCCCCCACCAGGGGGCGCGGTGGGCCGGGTCCTCCCAGAGGCGGAACACCAGGGCGGCGGGCGCGGCGAAGGCGCGGACGATGAAGATCTCGTCGTCGGGCAGCGGGGCGCCGTGCGCCGGGCGGCCGAGCTCAGTGCTTGCGGCCATGGGGCTTTCCCTTGGTGAGCTTGGCCAGATAGGCGTCCATCTTGTCGAAACTGCCTTCCCAGAAGCGGCGGTAGTGTTCGAGCCAGCTGGCGACATCCTTCATGGGCCCGGCCTGCAGCCGAGCGGGCCGCCACTGGGCCTCGCGGCCGCGCGAGATCAGGCCGGCGGCCTCCAGGACCTTCAGGTGCTGCGACACCGCCGGCAGGCTGATGGCAAACGGCTCGGCGAGCTCGCCCACCGTGGCCTCGCCGTCCGCCAGCCGCGCCAGGATCGCCCGGCGGGTGGGGTCGGCCAGCGCCGAGAGCGTCATGCTCAAGGGGTCTGTCGCAGTCCGCATTTAATGATGTCCTTAATTAATCTATTGCTTAAATAGATCTGTCCAGAGGGCCCGTCAAGCCAGAGCCCCTGAGCTCTCGGCAGGGGGCTATCGCGTATGGCCGGGTTAGGCGGACTTTGGCTCTTGTGGGCTGCAACCCCTCCGAAACGTCGCCAAAGAGGGCGACGCGCTGGGGAATCTCTAGCCCCTCAGGCGCCTCACCAGGGTCTTGCGCGGCTTGCGCGCCGGGGCCGCGGGCTTGACCTTGGCCTTGGGGGTCGGCGGCAGCGGCGTGTCGGGCCCGTCGGCCAGCAGGCGGGCGGCCAGCATCAGGTCGGCCTTGACCACCGCATAGTCGTCGCGCTCGACCCAGGCGCGGACCACGGCCTCGACGAAGGCTTCCGACATGCCCAGCACCTCGACCATCGGAGCAGGATCGGCCAGCACCAGGGGATTGGCCTCGGCGCGCGCCTTGAGGCCCGTGAGCAGGGCCGGCACGTCGCGCTTGGTGTCGACCCGGAAAATCGCATCTACGCGGCGCTTCGAATGGTGGCTGGTGTTGACGATCACGTCGCCGAACACCTTGGCGTTAGGCATCACCACCTTGATGTTGTCGGGGGTGGCGAGCTCGGTGACGAACAGGTCCAGCGCCTTGACCGTGCCGGTGCGCCCGGCGATCTCGACCACGTCGCCGACCCGGTAGGGCCTGAACAGCAGCAGCATGACGCCCGCGGCGACATTGCTCAGCGTGCCTTGCAGCGCCAGGCCGATGGCCAGGGAGGCCGCGCCCACCACCGCCAGGATCGAGGTGGTCTGCACCCCGATCTGCTGCAGCACGGCGATCAGGCCGACGACGATCACGGCGTAGCGCGCCAGCGAGCCGCCGAAGGTCTGCAGGGTCACGTCGGGCGGGCCGTCGCGGTGGACCCCGGAGATCAGGCGGCGCACCAGACGCGAGGCCCAGCCGGCCGCCCAGAAGGTGATCACCAGGATGAGGACGGCCACGACCAGGTTCACCGCCAGGTCGCCGGCGGCGTCGATGAACTTGTGGAGCACGTCCTCGTCGGCGGCGATCGTGCCGCTCAGCCGACGGCTGACCTCGCGTTCAAATCCCTGCATGAGCTCCATGGCGAGGAGGGCCTAGGCCGCCTTCTGCAGTTCCTGCTTCACCCGTTCGGCGAGCATCTTGATATCGATGGGCTTGGGCAGGAACGAGATGTTCTCCTCGCCCTCGAGCAGATTGGAGAACTCCGCCTCGGCGTAGCCGGAGATGAACATTACCGGCGCCCCGCGCAGGAAGGCGCGCGCCTGCTTCAAGAGTTCGGGGCCCTGCATGCCCGGCATCACCACGTCGGAGATCATCAGGTCGATCATACCCGCGTGCTGCTCGGCCAGTTCCAGGGCCTCTTCGCCAGACGCCGCCTCGATCACCTCATAGCCGCGGGCGCGCAGCAGCTTCGCCGCGACCCCGCGCACGGCGTCCTCGTCCTCGACGAACAGGATGCGCCCGGCGCCCGACATGTCGCGGGCCTTGGGGGCCACCTTGACCGTGGGGGTCAGGGCCGGCGCCGCCGCCGTGGGGATGTGAACCGGCAGGAAGATGCGGAACGCCGCGCCCTCGCCGGGCTTGGAGTGCACGCTGATCCAGCCGTCCGACTGCTTGACGATACCGTAGACCGTGGCCAGGCCCAGGCCCGTCCCCTCGCCCACCGGCTTGGTGGTGAAGAAGGGGTCGAAGATCTTGTCGATCACGTCGGGCGGGATGCCGGGTCCGTCGTCGGAGACCTCGATCAGCGCCTGGTCGCCCTCGGCGGCCGGATAGCCCAGGGCCGCGGCCTCCTCCTGGGTCACCCGCGCCAGGCGGATGGTCACCACGCCGCCGCCATGGGCGCGCACCGCGTCGCGGGCGTTGACCGCCAGGTTCATCACCGCGGTCTCGATCTGGCTGCGGTCGGCGCGGACATGGGGCAGGTTGCGGCCGTACTCGGTCTCGAGCTTGACGTCCTCGTAGAGCACCCGGCGCAGCAGCACCTCGCTCTCGCTGATCAGTTCGCCGAGGTCCAGGGTCTCGCGCTGGACGGTCTGCTTGCGCGAGAAGGCCAGCAGCTTGCGCACCAGGTCGGCGGCCCGCGCCGAGGTCGACTTGATCTCGTTCAGCCCCTCATAGGACGGGTCGCCCACCGGGTGGCGGGTGGCCAGCACGTCGAGCTGCATGAAGATGGCGGTGAGCAGGTTGTTGAAGTCGTGGGCCACGCCGCCGGCCAGCTGGCCGATGGCCTGCATCTTCTGGCTCTGGGAGAGCTGCAGCTCGATCTGCTTCTGTTCGGAGACGTCGACCAGATAGGCCACCCAGCGGCCGTCGCTCTTGGAGAGGTAGAGGTGGGCGATCTTGGCCGGGTCACGGGCCAGCCGGACCTCCAGCGCGCCGACATGGCCGTCCTTCAGCTTCTGGGCCGCGTCGAGGCGCGAGGCGGGCTCGATCAGGTCGCCGAACACCTCGCCCGCGCGGCCGCCCCCGGCCACGGCGGCCAGGCTGTGATTGGCCTCGACGATGGTGGCGGCGAAGGCGTCCTCGCCCTCCAGCAGGGCCGCGCCGAACGGCGAGGCCGCGGCGAAGGCGTCCAGCACCTTGGGCGGCGGCGGCTTGGCGGTGTTGAAGGCGTTCAGCACCTCGGCGGCGGCGGCCGGCAGGGCCAGCGGCTCGGGCGGCCGGTCATCCAGGCGCACCAGGAAGCGGCGCTCGCCCAGCGGCGAGACGGTGGCGGCGTGCTCGGAGCCGTTGGTGCGGATGGCGGCGCGGCCGGTCTCGCCCCGGCGCGCGGCGGTGAGCGCCGAGAACAGGCTGGCGGCGGACGGCCCGCCCTTGGGCAGGCGCTGGGCCGCGCCGAGCGCCTCGCGCCACGGGGCGTTGGCGGCGTGGATGCGGCCGTCGGCCGCGGCGATGGCGGCCGGTTCGGTCAGCGCGTCGATCAGGTTGTCGGCGCTGGGCTCGCTCTCGGGGGCGGCGTCGACGGCGTTGCGCAGGGCGAAGAGTCCCAGGCACGCCACCCCGAACAGCCCGACCAGCAGCATGATCCCCGCCCGCGTCGAGGCGCCGGCGTTGAAGGCCGGCACCGCGGCGAAGCCCACCGCCGCGAGGAAGCAGACGGCCGCGAACCCCATCAAGGGGTCGAAGCGCCGCCGCGCCCGTTCGCCGGTCGTTGACTTGGCCATTGGGCGGCCCCGGTTGATCCCAAGTGAGGAGGCCTGCGCCCCCGACGAATCACTCACAGCGATACTCTCACGAATCCGAACTGTTTAAGGCCTTTAGGCGGCGCCGGCGGCGCGCCGTCCGGTCTGCATGATGAAGCCGATCAGCTTGGCCACGGCTTCGTAGTGGGCGGGCGGAATGAAGTCGTCGAGCTCGACCGCGGCGTAGAGCGCGCGCGCCAGCGGCGCGTCCTCGATCACCGGCACGCCGTGCTCCTCGGCCAGGGCGCGGATCTTCAGCGCGATGGCGTCCATGCCCTTGGCGACGCACTGGGGCGCGGCGCTCTCGCCGGCCTCGTACTTCAGCGCCACGGCGAAGTGGGTCGGGTTCATGATCACCATGGTGGCGCCGGGCACCGCGGCCATCATCCGGCGGCGCGAACGCTGGATCTGGATCTGCCGGCGCTTGGCCTTCATGTGGGGGTCGCCTTCGGAGTTCTTGAACTCCTCCTTCAGCTCCTCCTTGGTCATCATCATCTTCTTCATGAAGCGCTGGCGCTGCCAGAACCAGTCGGCCCCGGCGATGACCAGCATCAGCCCCGCCACGGCGAAGACCAGCTTGCGGAGGATCTCGATGACCATGGGCAGGATCGCGGTCGGGTCCATGGCCGACATCTGCTGCATCGGGACGACATAGGGCCTGACCACCACATAGCCGACCCAGGCCACCATGATGATCTTCACCAGCGACTTGAAGAACTGCATCAGGCCGTCGGGGCCCAGCATCCGCTTCAGACCCGCCATCGGCGAGACCTTCTTCCAGTCCGGCTTCAGCTTCTCGGGCGTGAACATCATCCCGGTCTGGATCAGGTTGCCCCCGGTCCCCATCAGCCCCGCCACCACCAGCACCGCGATCAGGATCGGCGCGGCGGCCAGCATGGCCTGGCGGGCGACCTCCACGCCGCCGCCGTTCTCCAGGCCCATGGCGTGGGGATGGGCGATGAAGGGCAGCAAGGCGCTGGCCAGGTTGTTCGACATCCAGCCGCCGGCGATGGCCAGCACCCCTGCCGCGCCCACGAACGAGGCCACCATGGCCAGGTCCGGCGTCTTGACGACATCGCCCTTGTCGCGGGCCTTCTGAAGTTTGCCGGGTGTCGGCTCTTCTGTTTTGGAGGCTGCGTCGTTCTCTTCGGCCATGTCAGCCCGCCGCGAACGTGCTGATCAGCTCGCGGTAGCGGCTGACCCAGACCATGCCGATGGTGCCGAGGCTGAGCGCGAAGATCGACAGGCCGAACAGCACCATCAGGGGCGTGGCCACGAAGAACACCTGGAACTGCGGCATGACCCGGCCGACCAGGCCCGCGGCGATGTTGAAGATCAGCGAGAACACCACCACCGGGGCGGCGAGTTGCAGGCCGAGCTTGAACGAGCCGGCCACCGTCTCGACGGCGAGCTGGCCGGCGTCGGCCACCGCCAGGTCGCGGCTGAACGGGAACAGGACGTAGGACTTCACGATCGCCGCCAGGAACATGTGGTGCAGGTCGGTGGACATGATCAGGACAACGCCGATCAGGCCCAGGAAGGTGCCGAGCGTGGTCGAGGGCGCGGCCTGGCCGGGGGCGGCGGTCTGGGCGAAGGACAGGGTCGTCTGGATCGAGATGATCTCGCCGGCCGCCGCCAGGGACGACATGAACATGCGCAGGATCGCCCCGATCATCAGGCCGATCAGCACCTCCTTGATCACCGCCGTGCCGATCCCCGACACCGTGCCCGGCACCGGCAGGCCCTTGGCGATCACCGGCATCAGCATCAGGGCCATCAGGAAGGCGAAGGACAGCCGGATGCGCGGCGGCACGGTGGTGTCGCCGAACCCGGGCAGCAGCATGATCATCGCCCCGATCCGGGCGAAGATCAGGCCTCCGGCATAGACCTGCGAGGCGGCGGCGTAGGTTTCCATCGGCCCCGCGGCTACATCGCCGCGATGCGCGCGGCGATCTGGCGCATGAAGCCGCTCATCAGCGCCCCCATCAGCGGCAGGAACACCAGCAGCGAGATGAAGATCGCCACGATCTTCGGCGCATAGACCAGGGTCGCTTCCTGGATTTGGGTGAGAGCCTGCATCAGGCCGATCCCGACGCCCACCACCAGGCCGACGATCAGCACGGGCGCGGAGAGTTGGATGGTGAGCCAGATGGCGTCGCGGCCGACGTCCAGAACTTCGGCGCCGTTCATCGAGGGCCTCTTGGGGTACGCATTAGGGTGGATTGGAAGCTAGGCGAATTTTGCCGGGGTATGGTTAACGAAGGGAGAATCCGGGGTCGGTCAGCGCATATCGACAATCGCCAATCCATGTGATTTACATGTGTAGTTTTTCGATTGGTGGGCCGATGTCCGATTTCACGAAGCTGCTGCTGAGCCTCGCCGCCGCCCTGGCCGTGCAGGGGCTGTCCTTCAAGGACGCGACCGCGATGGCCCCAGCGGATAGCGCGACTCCCCTCGACTATGCCGACGTCCGACACTGGGTGTGTCGACCTGATCTGCCAGGGGCTTGTCGCGACGATCTCGACGCAGCCGTCCTCGAAGCGAGCGGCGCGGTCTGGACCGAACCATTCCGGCCCGCAGCATCGCCCAAAGCCGATTGCTTCTATGTCTATCCGACCGTGTCGGAGAGTCCGGGCCTCACGGCCGAGCCGGTCGTGACGGAGGCTGAACGGCGAGCCGTGCGCCAGCAGGTAGAGCGGCTCTCAAGCCTATGCCGGCTGTTCGTCCCCTTCTACCGCCAGATCACCGCCACTTCGATGAAGCCTGACTTCGAGAAGCCGTCGTCCGACGTTCAGGCATTGGCTGGACGAACGGCTGAAGCCGACATTATCGCCGCCTGGGATCACTACATCTCTCATGACAACGGCGGGCGTCCCGTGATCCTGATCGGGCACTCGCAAGGCGCGGCCATGGTCATCAACTTGATCCGCGAGCGCATAGACGACCAGTTGCTGCAAGCGCGGCTGGTGTCGGCGATCCTGCCCGGATGGTTTGTGCAGGTGCCGGTCGGCAAGCTTGTAGGCGGAACCTTCAAAGCGATCCCGCCCTGCCAAAACGACCGCCAGACCGGCTGCGTGATCGCCTACAACGCCGTCCGCGCAGAGCGGCCGATTCCCACAGACAAGGTCTTCCATCACGAAGGACAGCAACAGGTCTGCACGAACCCAGCGGCGCTCGGCGGCGGCGCTGGGGTGCTCAGGCCCTACCTCTCGACGAGGGGAGAAACGATCATCCCCGCCTTCACCGCGCCGCAGCCCGACTGGACCCAGCCGCCGATCCAGATCGGCGCTCCTTTCGTCACGGCGCCCGGACTCTATTCCGCAGAGTGCAGGAACGACGAGCACGGGGTCTACCTGGCAATCTCGACAACGCCGCAGCCGAGTGATCGCAGGACAGGCGCGATTGCAGGTGACTGGATGATGAGCGGAAGTCCAGAACCGACAATGGGTCTTCACCTCATCGACCTGAACCTTGCCGTGGGAAATCTCATCGACGTGCTGCAGCGGCAGATTGCGGCGATGCCGGAGCGTCCTTAGATCGCAAGCCAGGGGCCGTCGCTGACGCCCCTTCTGCTCACCGAATGACCAGGACCCGATCTCATGGGGCTTGGCCGGGGCCCTTCGTCCACACGGCAGGCTAGCCCGCCGACCCCGCACGGGCGCGCCAGGCTTCGCGCGACTGCCCGTAGACCTGCACTTCCTTGCCGTCGGCTTCGTGGTCGACCCTCAGCCATGGCGAGCCCAACCGAAGCGCCACCGCGATCGAGGGTGCGTTGTCCGCGTCTATGCAATGGATGACCTCGGTCCAGCCGCAATGGTCGAACGCCCATGTCATCGCGGCTCCAGCTGCCTCCGTGGCGTAGCCCTTCCCCCAGGCGGCCGGTGAGAACGCCCACCCGACCTCGGTCCCGATCGCGCCCTCGGGGACCCAGGGGCCGACCCGTCCGACCCAGCGCCCGGTGTCCCGCTCGACCACCGAGAACAGCCCGCAGCCGCGCAGCGTCCACATGCCAACCGCCGTCGCCAAGCCCTGCCAGGAGTTCGCCCGGCTCTGACATCCACCGATGAATTGGACTGCGCGCTCGTCGGCGTCCAGCGCGGCCCAACTGTCGACATCATCTTCGACGGGCGGCCGCAGTATGAGGCGAGTGGTCTCGATAAGGGGATGGGTCATGGCGTGCGTTCCAGCTCCTGTTCCAGCGCCCGCGCCGCCTCGGCCGGGGTCGCCTTGCCGCTGTCACGGTCGACGCTGTAGTTCGCGCCGCGCATGGCCTCGACGGTGATCGCGCCGACCAGGGGCCGCAGGGCTTCGATCAGCCGCTGGTCCCCGGCCCGCTTGGGCGAGATCAGGATCACCGCGTCATAGGGCGGCAGCGCCCCCTTGGGGTCGGTGAGCACCACCAGCTTGTCGGCGGCGATGCGGCCGTCCGAGGAGAAAGCCGAGATCACGTCGGCCTCGCCGCCGGACAGCGCCCGGTACATGAAGGTCGGCTGGAAGGACCGCTCGGCCTTGAAGGAGAAGCCGTAGGCGGCGTCGACGCCCTTCCATTCCGGGCGCGACAGGAACTCCAGGTCCGAGCCCAGGGTCAGGCGCGGCGCCTCCCGCGCCAGGTCGGCGAGGCTCGTCACCCCCAGCGCCCGGGCGCGGTCGGCGCGCATGGCGAAGGCGTAGGCGTTCTCGAAGCCCAGCGACCCCAGCACCAGCACCCCATCGCGGCGCTTCAGCTCGGCGGTCAGTTGCGCGAGCACGGCGGCGCGGCCGGGATTGTCCTCGCGCTTCAGGACGTTGGTCCACAGCGTGCCGGAATAGTCGACATAGACGTCGAGCTCGCCGGCGGCGAGCGCGCGGTAGGCCACCGCCGAGCCCAGGTCCTCCTTGCGCGAGACCGCCCCGCCGGCGGCCTCCAGCCGCTCGGCCATCAACTCGGCCAGGATGTACTGCTCGGAGAAGTTCTTGGCGCCGACCACATAGCTGGCCGGCTTGCCGAAGCTGGCCAGCGGCAGCAGGGCCGCGGCGATCCCCACCGCCAGCAGGGCTGCGCCTGCGGCGATCAGACCACGCCTGCGCCGCGCCGCGCCGGTCTCGATCAGACCCAGGAGTTGGTCGACGATCATGGCCAGGCCCGCCGAGGCCGCGCAGCCGAACAGCACGAAGACCCAGTTCTCGGTCTGCAGCCCGGCGAAGATGTAGTTGCCCAGGCTGGTCTGGCCGACCGGGGTGGAGAGGGTGGCCGCCCCGATGGTCCAGACCGCGGCCGTGCGCACCCCGGCCATGATCACCGGCATGGCCAGCGGCAGCTCGACCTGCAGCAGGCGCTGGCGGGGCGTCATGCCTACCCCGTCGGCGGCCTCGCGCACCGCCGGATCGACGCCCAGGATCCCCGCCGTCGCCGTGCGCAGGATCGGCAGCATCGAATAGAGCGTGAGCGCCAGCAGCGAGGGCAGGAAGCCGAGCGCCGAGAACCCCTGTCCGAAGGTCGCCAGGCTGAGCGCCGAGAGCGCCAGCAGCAGCGGATAGAACAGGGCCAGCAGGGCCAGGCTGGGAATGGTCTGGATCAGGCCGGCCAGGGCCAGGACCGGCCAGCGCAGCCGCGGGCTGCGGCTGGCGGCCACCGCCAGCGGCAAACTGATCAGCAGGCCGAGCGCCAGCGCGCTGGCGCTGAGCAGCACGTGCCAGCCCAGATATTCCGGCAGCAGGGCGAAGGCATCCGCCACCCGAGCGCTCAAGACGCGGTCTCCAGTCGGGCGCGCAGCCGTTCAGCCTGGCGGCGCGGCGCCTCAAGCAGGGCGCGGACATCGGCGTCTTCGCTGGTGGCCAGCAGGTGTCCGGGCGTCCCGTCGGCGACGATCCGCCCGGCCTTCAGCACCACGAGGCGATCGGCCAGCAGCACGGCCTCGGTCATGTCGTGGGTGACCATCACCGTGGTCAGGTTGAGCTTCTCGTGCAGGGCGCGGTAGTCGGAACCCAGCTCCTCGCGGGTCACCGGGTCCAGGGCGCCGAAGGGTTCGTCCATCAGCAGGATGGCCGGCTGGGCGGCCAGGGCCCGGGCCACCCCGACCCTCTGCCTCTGCCCGCCCGAGAGCGCGGCGGGCAGCCGGGCGGCCACCTCGCGCGGCAGGGCGACCAGGTCCAGCAGCTCATCGACCCGCGCGGCCATCCGCGCCTTGTCCCAGCCCAGCAGCCGGGGCGTGATGGCGATGTTCTCGCCCACGCTCAGGTGGGGGAAGAGGCCGATCTCCTGGAAGACGTAGCCGATCCTGCGGCGCAGCTCGTGGGGGGCGCGGCCGGCGGTGAAGTCGCCGCCGACCCGCACGGTTCCCGCGTCCGGCCAGGCCAGGCCGTTGATGGTCTTGAGCAGGGTGGTCTTGCCCGAGCCCGAGGCGCCGACCAGGGCCACGAACTGTCCGGCCGCGACGGAGAGGCTGACGCCGTCCAGCGCCGCATGGGCGCCGTAGCGTTTGGTGATGTCGACAAGCTCGATCGCGTCGGCGGCCATGGCCAAGGCGTAACACGGCGAATTGGAAAGCGGCGCCCCCTCGAAGGCGCCGCCCGGCCAAGAGGCTTGCGCGCAACACCTGGGTCTGTCACGCCGCCGCACCCCTGGCCACAAACGGCCCCTCGTGCGTTTACTCTACCCACGCGTCGCCTCCGGGCGGCCGGAGAGGACCTGGCTTGCCGACCGTTGCGTTTGTGAATCCGAAGGGGGGCGCGGGGAAGACGACCGCCGCGCTGCTGCTCGCCCTGGGCCTGGCCGAGCAGGGCCAGCGTGTGGCCATGATCGATTCCGACCCCAACAAGCCCCTGGTCCATTGGGCCGGCCTGCCCGGCCGGCCCGACAAGATCAGCGTCCATCCCGCCCCGATGACCCAGGACATCCGCGACGCCCTGCGCGAGGCCCAGCGGAAGCAACCCGACTGGCTGATCCTCGACACCGAGGGTTCGATCCGCGGGGCGATGAACTTCACCACCATGCGGCTGGACCTGGTCCTGACGCCGCTGGCCTCCTCGGCCATCGAGGCCCTGCAGGCGATCAAGGCCGCCGAGATGGTCGCGCAGTTCGGCAAGCGCGGCGGCGCGCCGCTGCTGCACCGCTGCCTGCTGACCCGCGTCCCCGCCGCCCTGCGACCCCGGTCGCTGAAGCAGGTGGTCGAACAGCTGCGCGAAAGCGACATCGGCATCCTGCCCACCGCGCTGATCGAGAAAGAGGCGTTCCGGATGCTGTTCTCGGTCGGCGGCAGCTTCGACCAATTGGAGCGGCACGGCGTCAGCGGCGTCCCCGCCGCCCGCGCCAACGCCCAGGGCTTCCTCGCCGCCGTCCTCGAATTGCTCGCCCAGGCCAAGACCCAGGCGGCGTAGCGCCGTGCTTCCTTCTCCCCGCAGGACAGAGCGACACGCTTCCTAGATTCGCTGACGCCGCCGTCACGGCCCAAGGCCCCGACTCCATACCCCTCACATGAATTCTTCCATCAGCGTGGTGCGAAAGCGACAGGTCCCATTCTGACGCTCACGCCGAAACTCACGCAAGTCGTGAACCTTGATTTTCCTGGACTAATTTCGGCAGTTTTCGAAACTACGGTACGTTTTTGACGAAGAACACAATTCTTGAACAATGTTCGGATACGTTTTGACAGAACAGACGTTTGTATTCGAAGTCTATTATTACGCACACGCAAAATAGACTTGCCTTTTGCTGAAGTCGCCGCGCATTCCTCCGCCGCACTCTGTCGCAATATCGGCAGATAACGTAGTTATATTAAGGGGAAACGCTTGCTACAGCCCAAATACCTTGCCGGAGCCTCCTCCCTCGCGCTCCTGGCGGTCCTCACCCTTGGCGCCGCTCCGGCCCAGGCCCAGACCCAGGACCAACAGGACGCCGCCGAAGTCGAAGAGGTCGTCGTCACCGGCTCGTTCATCGCCGGCACGCCGGAAGACGCCGCCCTGCCGGTCAACGTGATCGGCGCCGAGGAGATGGCCAAGCAGGGTTCGCCCTCGACCGTCGACCTCATCAAGTCGATCCCCGCCGTGTCCGGCGCGGTCGGCGAATCCAACCAGTTCGGCGCGGGCCAGACCACCGGTTCGGGCAACGTCAACCTGCGCGGCCTGGGCGCCGAGCGGACCCTGGTGCTGTTCAACGGCCGACGCATGGCGATCGCGCCCGGCACCATCTATGTCGACACCAACCTGATCCCGACGGCCGCCATTGGCCGCATCGAGGTGCTGAAGGACGGTGCGGCCGCCACCTATGGCTCCGACGCCATCGGCGGCGTGGTCAACTTCATCACACGGCGCAACCTGAACGGCCTTGAGGTCTCGAGCGGCTATTCGTTCATCCCGGGCTCGGACGGCGACTACAACGCCAACCTCGCCTATGGCTGGGTCGGCGACCGCGGCGACGTCCTGCTGACCGCCGGCTACCGTCACCGCTCGGAGCTCTCGACCACCGAGCGCGACTTCGCCCTGCGCGCCTTCACCGACAACCCGCAAGGCGGCTGGTCCACCTTCGGCAATCCCGGCCTCTATCTCTCCAGCGGCAACGCCGGCTTCACCTACACCTCGCCCGTGGTCGACCCGGCCTGCGGCGCCATCTCCGGCCCCGGCACGGCGACCAGCTGCCAGTTCCAGTATCTCGGCTTCGACAATCTGACCGAGGACGAGGATCACTGGCAGTTCTACGGCGAGATCAATTTCGACCTCACCGACACCACCAAGTTCCACGCCGAAATCCTCTATTCGGGCCACGAGGTCGCCGCCGAGAACTCCTCGCCGTCCTATCCGCCCAATAACTTCCCGACCTCGGCCCTGACCACCAAGGTCCAGGGCAACGGCTTCTACATCCCGAGCGCCAACCCCGGCCTGCAGGCCCTGATCGCCTCGGGCGGGCTCACCCCGGCCCAGGCCGCCACGGCCGGCGCCAACGGCCTCTTCACCTCGGTCGCCTGGCGTCCGCTCGGCGTCGGCGGCAACCCGCTGTTCGGC
>NZ_JAUYNW010000117.1 GCF_030698145.1 Phenylobacterium sp.
GTTGAATCCCCTCGACCTGGATAACCAGGTGGGCGCCGTTTTGCCCGGTCCCACGGGACCGGCCAGGGACAGCTCCCTTAGAGTGAATTAAGGTCGCTGGGAAAATTTGCCTTCGACGAGAGCCGCAGCAGGCCCGCCACCAGGCAAGATAGGGCTTCGCGGCCAAGGACTCAAGCGGAGCCGCCCAGAAGCTTCGCGCACATGGGGCTTGCCCGTTTGCGACCACATTCCTATGCGTCTCCTCCGGCCAGTTGCTCGGGAAGGAGCGGCGGCCGAGCATGGAGTACGCAAGAATGACCGCGACGCCCCCCAGCGGCGGGTCCTGGCGACCGTCGTCCCACCTGAAACCGCGCATCGTGGTGATCGGAGTCGGCGGGGCGGGCGTCAATGCGATCGACAACATGATCACGGCGGGCCTGCAGGGCGTGGACTTCGTCGTCGCCAACACCGACGCCCAACAACTCTCGCTCTCCAAGGCCGACCAGCGCATCCAGCTCGGCGTGCGCACCACGCAAGGGTTGGGCGCCGGCGCCAGCCCGGGCGCGGGCCTAGCCGCGGCCGAGGAGTCGGTGGACGAGATCGTCCGCCACCTGGAAAGCGCCGACATGGTGTTCATCACCGCCGGCATGGGCGGCGGCACTGGCACCGGCGCCGCGCCCTTCGTGGCCAGATGCGCCCGCGAACGTGGCATCCTCACCGTGGCGGTGGTCTCCAAGCCCTTCCGCTTCGAGGGCCGCCATCGGATGCGCATGGCCGAGGCCGGCCTGACCGAGCTGCAGCGCTATGTGGACACCTCCATCGTGGTGCCCAACCAGAACCTGTTCCGGATCGCCACCGAGCAGACCACCTTCGCCGACGCCTTCACCCTGGCCGACCAGGTGCTGCACGCGGGCGTGCGCTCGATCACCGACCTGATGGTGCTGCCGGGCCTGATCAATCTCGACTTCGCCGACGTGCTCTCGGTGATGGGCGGCATGGGCAACGCCATGATGGGCACCGGCGAGGCGACTGGCGACGGCCGCGCGCGCACCGCGGCTCAGAACGCCATCGCCAACCCCCTGCTGGACGAGACCTCCCTGGCCGGCGCCAAGGCGGTGCTGGTCAATGTCACCGGCGGGACGGACATGACCCTGCTGGAGGTCGACGAGGCGGCCAACGCCATCTCCGAGCAGGTCGACCCGGACGCCAACATCATCTTCGGCGCGGCCCTGGACCAGGGGCTGCAGGGCAAGCTGCGAGTGTCGGTGGTGGCCACCGGCATGACCAGCGGCGCGCCACAGGCCGAAAAGCCCGCCTTCGGCGAGCCGGCGGCGGGGTCTGAGATCGGCCGCACCAAGCCGTTCTGGGATCGGTAGCCTACTCCGCCGCCAGCTTCTCGATGCGCTTGGCGGCGTTTTCCAGGGCGCCGACGACGCGGCCCTCGGCGCGGGCGTGGTCGGACTGGGCGCGGGCGAGTTCGGCCTGCGCCGCGGAGAGCCGGGTCTTCAGGTCCATCAGCTCATCGGCCAGCAGCAGCGAGCCCATCAGGAATAGCCGCGTCTCGCCCAGTTGTCCCATGTCCTGCGACACCTGGCGCACCTGGCGGTCGAAGATGCGCGCCAGCTCCATCAGGTGGTTTTCCTGGCCGTCCTCGCAGCCCACCGCATAGGGGCGGCCATTCACGTTAATGTTGATCTGGGCCATGGGTCAGGCCTCCTGGGTCTCTTCGGCGGGGGCGCTGTGCAAGGCGGACTTGATCTCGGCGATCGCGCGGCCTAGCGCCGCAGAGGCCTCGGCGCCGGCGGCCTCCAGCTCCTTCTCCCGGGCGCGCGCCTGATCGAGTTGGGCGGCCAGCTTGGCGTCGCCCTGGGCGAACAGCTCGCCCGCGCCGCCACCGCCCTTGCTCAGGCGTTGCTCCAGCTGAGACAAGGCCTTGTCCAACCGCTTGACGGCCTGGTCGAGGGGGTTCTCGCCCACCGGCTCCCGCATGATTCGGCGCTCCGAAAGTGTGACCGTTAATCTATAGACCCGCCCGGGCGCGCGCCGAAACCCGCTGTGTGTGACGCCGCTTCCTTGACCCTTCAGGCCTTGCGTGCGACCCCGCCCGCAATCGCGCCCAGACTCACCCCCGGAAGATCTTAATGTCCGCTCCGATCCAGACCATGGCAGACGCCATCCGCGTGCTTTCGATGGACGCGGTCCACAAGGCCAAGTCCGGCCACCAGGGCATGCCCATGGGCATGGCCGACGTGGCCACCGTGCTCTGGACCAAGTTCCTGAAGTACGACGCGGCCAAGCCCGACTGGGCCGACCGGGACCGGTTCGTGCTGTCGGCGGGCCACGGCTCGATGCTGATCTACGCCCTGCTGCACCTGACCGGCTTCAAGGCCGTGACCATGGATCAGATCCGCGACTTCCGTCAGTGGGGCTCCAACACCGCCGGCCACCCCGAATACGGCCACACGCCTGGTGTCGAGACCACCACCGGACCCCTGGGCCAGGGCCTGGCCACCGCCGTCGGCATGGCCATGGCCGAGCGCCACCTCAATTCGCGCTTCGGCGACGAGGTGGTCGACCATCGCACCTGGGTGATCGCCGGCGACGGCTGCCTGATGGAAGGCGTCAGCCACGAGGCCGCCTCCATCGCCGGCCGCTTCAAGCTGGCCAAGCTCACCGTCCTGTTCGACGACAACAACACCACCATCGACGGCGAGGCGACCATCTCGGAGACCGGCGACCAGCTCGCCCGCTTCAAGGCCTACGGCTGGGCGGTGAAGGAGGTCGACGGCCACCACTTCGGCAAGATCGCCGCGGCGATGAAGTGGGCCACCCGCCAGAACCGCCCGACCCTGATCGCCTGCAAGACCAAGATCTCCAAGGGCGCGGGCCGCAAGGAAGGCGACCCCCACAGCCACGGCTACACCCTGTTCGACGACGAGATCGCCGACGCCCGCCTGGCCATGGGTTGGACCCACGCGCCATTCGTGGTGCCGGACGAGGTGCTCAAGCCCTGGCGCTCGGCCGGGAAGAAGGGCGCGAAGGCCCGCAAACACTGGCAGGCCAAGCTCGACAAGTCGCCGCTGAAGTCCGAGTTCGAACGGGCCATGAAGGGCGACCTGCCGGCCGCGGCCTTCGAGCGCCTGGACGCCTACACGGCCGAGGCCGCCGCCTCCAAGCCCGCCGCCGCCACCCGCCAGCATTCCGGCTCGGCCCTGGAGCAACTGGTTCCCGCCATCCCGGAGATGGTCGGCGGCTCGGCCGACCTGACCGGCTCCAACAACACCTACGTCAAGGGGACCAAGGCCTTCGACCTGCCCGACTATTCCGGCCGCTACGTCCACTATGGCGTGCGCGAACACGGCATGGCCGCGGCGATGAACGGCATGGCCCTGCACGGCGGGGTGATCCCGTTCTCCGGCACCTTCCTGGTGTTCTCCGACTACAGCCGCCCGGCGATCCGGCTGGGCGCCCTGATGGGGACACGCGTCATCCACGTCATGACCCATGACTCGATCGGGGTCGGCGAGGACGGCCCGACGCACCAGCCGGTGGAGCACGTTGGATCCCTGCGGATGATCCCGAACCTCAACGTCTACCGCCCCGCCGACGCGGTGGAGGCCGCCGAGTGCTGGAAGCTGGCGCTCTCGACCAAGACCACACCCTCGGTCATGGCCTTGTCGCGCCAGAAGGTCCCGGCGGTGCGCGGTTCGGCGACCGAGAACCTTTCGGCCAAGGGCGCCTACGAGCTCAGCCCCGCCAGCGGCCCGGCCCAGGTGACGCTCTTCGCCTCGGGCACCGAGGTCTCCGTGGCGGTCGGCGCCCAGAAGGCCCTGGAAGCCGAAGGGATCGCCACCCGCGTGGTCTCCACCCCCTGCTGGGAGCTGTTCGCCGCCCAGCCGCCCGCCTATCGCAAGTCGGTGATCGGCGAGGCCAAGGTCCGGGTCGCCGTCGAGGCCCAGGTCGGCTTCGGCTGGGAGCGGTTCATCGGCGAGGACGGTGTGTTCGTGGGCATGACCGGCTTCGGCGCCAGCGCCCCGGCCGAGCGGCTCTACAAAGAGTTCGGCATCACCGCCGAGGCGGTGGCCGCTGCGGCCAAGGCCAGACTGTTCGCCAACGAACCCCTCTAAGGACCCGCGCATGCGCCTCGGCACGCCGCTCTCGCCCACCGCCGTCAAGGTCATGCTGCTGGGCTCGGGCGAGCTCGGCAAGGAGGTGGCCATCGAGCTGCAGCGGCTGGGCTGCGAGGTGATCGCGGTCGATCGCTACGCCGACGCCCCGGCCCACCAGGTCGCCCATCGCAGCCACGTCATCGCCATGACGGACGCCAAGGCTCTGCGCGCCCTCGTGGAGCTGGAGCGCCCGCACCTGATCGTGCCGGAGATCGAGGCCATCGCCACCGACGAGCTGGTGCGCATCGAGGCCGAGGGGCTGGCCACCGTAATCCCCACCGCCCGCGCCGCCCAGCTCACCATGAACCGCGAGGGCATCCGCCGGCTGGCCGCCGAGACGCTCAATTTGCCCACCTCGCCCTACGCCTTCGCCGCCACCGAGGCGGAACTGGCGGCGGGCGCGGAAGCCACCGGTTTCCCCTGCTTCGTGAAGCCGGTGATGTCGTCCTCCGGCAAGGGCCAGTCCTATGTGGAAGGCCCCGAGGGGATCGCCGCGGCTTGGCGCTACGCCTTGGAGGCCGGCCGAGTCGAACAGGCGCTGGTGATCGTCGAGGGGAAGATCGACTTCGAGTTCGAGATCACCCTGCTGACCGTCCGCTCCAAGGCTGCCGACGGTGAGACCGTCACCAGCTTCTGCGAGCCCGTCGGCCACCGGCAGGTGAAGGGCGATTATGTGGAGAGCTGGCAGCCCCAGGCCATGAGCCCGGCCGCGCTGGACCGCGCTCGCGAGATCGCCAAGGCGGTCACCGGGGAGCTGGGCGGGCTTGGCCTGTTCGGCGTCGAGCTGTTCGTGCGCGGCGACGAGGTCTGGTTCTCCGAGGTCAGCCCCCGGCCGCACGACACCGGCCTGGTGACCCTGGCCACCCAACACCAGAGCGAGTTCGCCCTGCACGCCCGCGCCATCCTCGGCCTGCCGGTCGACACGTCCTTGCGCGAACCCGGCGCCAGCGCGGTGATCTATGGGGGCATGGACGCCAAGGGGATCGCCTTCGAGGGCGTGGCCGAGGCGCTCGGCGTGCCCGGCGCGGACCTGCGCCTGTTCGGCAAGCCCGAGGCCTTCCCGCGCCGCCGGATGGGCGTGGCCCTGGCCCGGGCCGCCGACGTCGACGAGGCCCGCGCCAACGCCGCCGAGGTGGCCTCACGGGTGCGACCGACCGCAGGCTAGGGCGCGTTACACAGACGTAACAACCTAGCGTTTGCCGCCCGCCACCGGCCCGCCTAGCATCCCGGCCAATGTCGGGAGAAAACACATGCGCAAGCTTCTTGTCGCCGCCGCGGCCCTCACCCTGGGGATGGCCGCGATGAGCGCGAACGCCGCCCCCAATGTCACGGCTCCGCTGATCGAGCGGACCAAGTTCTTCGGCAATCCCAACCGCACCCAGGGCCGTATCAGTCCCGACGGCAAGTGGCTGGCCTGGATCGCCCCGCGCGACGGCGTGCTGAACATCTGGGTGGCGCCCATCGCCGACCCCGCCAAGACCAAGCCCCTGACCGACGAGAAGAAGCGGCCGATCCGCAGCTACTACTGGGCGCCGGACTCCGGCTCCATCCTGTTCGTCAACGACAAGGGCGGCGACGAGAACTTCCTGCTCTACGGCGTCAACGTGGTCAGCGGCGCGCAGAAGACCCTCACGCCCTTCGAGAAGACCCGCGTCCAGGTGCTGAACATCAGCCGACTTGTCCCCGAGCGCGTCCTGGTGGGGCTGAACAACCGCGACCCGCGCTGGCACGACGTCCACAGCCTGGACCTCAAGACCGGCAAGCTGATCCTGGTGTTCCAGAACGACGGCTTCGGTAGGTTCATGATCGACGAGCAGCTCAAGGTGCGCGGCGGCGCCAAGTCGCGCCCCGACGGCGGCACCGATTTCTACGCCATCGAGGACGGCAAGGTTTCCGACAAGCCGATGGACAGCATCGACTTCGAGGACGACGGCGCCACCGGTCCCATGGGCTACACCACCGACGGATCGATCCTCTACTGGGGTGAGAGCCGGGGCCGCGACACCTCGGCCCTGGTGGCCCAGGACGTGAAGACCGGCGCCCGGACGGTCGTGGGCGAGAGCCCCAAGGTCGACGTGCTCGGCGCCATGTTCAATCCGAAGACCGGCAAGGTGGACGCCTATGCCGTCAACTACCTGACCACGGAGTGGAAGCCGGTCGACCCGGCGGTCAAGGGCGACCTGGAGTTCCTGAAAGCCAATCTGAAGGGCGAGATCGCGGTCACCTCGCGCACCGACGCCGACGATCTCTGGACCGTCGCGGTCGATCCCGTGACCGCGCCCTCGGCGCTCTACCTCTACGACCGCAAGGCCAAGTCGCTCAAGAAGCTCTACGTCACCCGGCCGGAACTGGAAGGCGCGACCCTGGCGGCCATGCACCCGGTGGAGATCAAGTCGCGCGATGGCCTGGTCCAGCCCTCGTACCTGACCCTACCGCCGGGCTCCGACGCCAATGGCGACGGCCGTCCCGACAAGCCCCTGCCGCTGATCCTGCTGGTCCATGGCGGACCCTGGGGCCGCGACGCCTACGGCTACAACGGCCTGCACCAGTGGCTGGCCAATCGCGGCTATGCGGTGTTGTCGCCCAACTTCCGCGCCTCCACCGGCTTCGGGAAAAGCTACGTCAACGCCGGCAACCTGGAATGGGGCGCCAAGATGCATGACGACCTGCTGGACGCCGTGGACTGGGCCGTGAAGAACGGCGTCACCGCCAAGGACCAGGTGGCGATCATGGGCGGCTCCTATGGCGGCTACGCCACGCTGGCGGGCCTGGCCTTCACCCCGGACGCCTTCGCCTGCGGGGTCGACATCGTCGGACCGTCGAACCTCAACACCCTGCTCTCCACCGTGCCCGCCTATTGGGAAGCCGGCCGCAAGCAGATGTACCGCCGGATGGGCGATCCCGGCACGCCGGAGGGCGCGGCCCTGCTGAAGGCGCGCTCGCCTCTCACCAAGGCCGACCAGATCAAGAAGCCCCTGCTGATCGGCCAGGGCGCCAACGATCCGCGCGTGAACCAGGCCGAGAGCGACCAGATCGTGAAGGCCCTGCAGGCCAAGAACATCCCGGTGACCTACGCCCTGTTCCCCGACGAGGGCCACGGCTTCGCGCGACCGGAAAACAACATCGCCTTCTACGCGGTCACCGAGCACTTCCTGGAGCGCTGCCTGGGCGGCCGGGCCGAACCCTTCGGGACCGCGCTCGCCAAGACCTCGATGACCGTGCCCCACGGCGCCGAGTTCGCGCCGGGCCTGGAAGCGGCGCTAAAGGCGAAGGTCCAGTAGAGTTAAGGAGGGCGTCCGGCGCCGTCGGCCGCCCCTTCCCGTCACAAAACGCAGCCAGAGTTGACCCCGCCAGGGGTTGACTAAACGCGCCCGCGCCTCAAGAAACCGCCGCAATCACTTGGCTCAGGAGTTTTCTCGATGACCGTACGCGTCGCCATCAATGGTTTCGGCCGCATCGGCAGGCTTGTCCTGCGCTCGATCGTCGAACATGGCCGCGGGGATATCGAGGTCGTCGCGATCAATGACCTGGGCCCGGTGGAGACCAACGCCCACCTGCTGCGCTACGACAGCGTGCACGGCCGCTTCCCGGGCACGGTCACCGTCGACGGCGACTCGATCGACGTGGGTCACGGCAAGATCAAGGTCACCGCGATCCGCAATCCGGCCGAGCTGCCGCACAAGGACCTCGGCGTCGACATCGCCTTCGAGTGCACCGGCCTCTTCACCACCAAGGAGAAGGCCTCGGCCCACCTGACCGCCGGCGCCAAGCGCGTCCTGGTCTCGGCCCCCTGCACCGACGCCGACAAGACCATCGTCTATGGCGTGAACCACGACACCCTGACCGCCGCCGACCTGGTGGTCTCCAACGCCTCCTGCACCACCAACTGCCTCGCCCCGATCGCCAAGGTCCTGCACGACCTGGCCGGCATCGAGCGCGGCTACATGACCACCATCCACTCCTACACCGGCGACCAGCCGACGCTGGACACCATGCACTCCGACCTCTACCGCGCCCGCGCCGCGGCCATGTCGATGATCCCGACCTCCACCGGCGCCGCCAAGGCGCTCGGCCTGGTGATCCCGGAACTGCAGGGCAAGCTGGACGGCTCCTCGATCCGCGTGCCGACCCCCAACGTCTCGGTGGTCGACCTGACCTGGGTCCCCGGCCGCACGATCACCAAGGAAGAGATCAACGCGGCGCTGAAGGCCGCCGCCGCTTCGGGCCCGCTGAAGGGCGTGCTGGCGGTGACCGACGATCCGCTGGTCTCCATCGACTTCAACCATGTCGCGGCCTCCTCGACGGCGGCGCTGGCCCAGACCCAGGTCATCGACGGCGGCCTTGGCCGGGTGCTCTCCTGGTACGACAACGAGTGGGGCTTCTCGACCCGGATGGCCGACACCGCCCTCGCCATGGCCAAACTGATCTAGATCAGAGCCATGACCTTCCGCACCCTCGACGACGCCGAACTCCGGGGCCGGCGCGCCCTGGTGCGCGTGGACCTCAACGTGCCCGTGGCCGACGGGCAGGTGTCGGACGACACCCGCCTGCGCGCCGTGGTCTCGACCATCGCCAAACTCGCCAAGGGCGGCGCCAAGGTGATCCTGCTGGCCCACTTCGACCGGCCCAAGGGCAAGGTCGTCCCGGAGATGAGCCTCGAGCCCATCGCACCGGCGCTCGCCAAGGTGCTGGGCCAACCGGTGGCCTTCGCGGCCGACTGCATCGGCGATGTCGCGACCTCGGCGATCGCGGCGATGAAGCCGGGCGAGGTCCTGCTGCTGGAGAACGTCCGCTTCCATGCGGGCGAGGAGAAGAACGATCCCGAGTTCGCCAAGGCGCTGGCCGCCAACGGCGATCTCTACGTCAACGACGCCTTCTCCGCCGCTCACCGCGCACACGCCTCCACCGAGGGCCTGGCCCACCTGCTGCCGGCCTATGCGGGCGAGCAGATGCGATTGGAGCTGACGGCGCTGGACAAGGCGCTGGGGCGTCCCGAGCGCCCGGTGCTGGGCATCGTCGGCGGGTCCAAGGTGTCCAGCAAGCTCGATCTGCTGCGCAATCTGGTGACCAAGCTGGACAAGCTCGCCATCGGCGGCGGCATGGCCAACACCTTCCTCTACGCCCAGGGCCATGACGTCGGCGCCTCCTATTGCGAGAAGGAGATGGCCGAGACCGCGCGCGACATCATCCGCCTTGCCGGCCAGAACAACTGCAAGCTCTTCCTGCCGCTGGACATCGTGGTGGCCGAGAAGATGGCGCCCGGCGCCCCCGCCCGCATCCGCAGCCTGGGCGCGGTGGACGAGCATGAGCGCATCCTCGACGCAGGGCCCGAGACGGTGGAGCGTCTGAAGCGCGCCATGGACAATTCCAAGACCCTGATCTGGAACGGCCCGCTGGGCGTGTTCGAGATGCCTCCATTCGACAAGGGCACCTTCGCCGCGGCCCATCACGCGGCCGAACTGGCCAAGGCCGGCAAGCTGGTGGCCGTGGCGGGCGGGGGTGATACAGTCGCAGCCCTGAACGGCGCCGGCTGCGCGGACGATTTCACCTTCGTCTCGACGGCGGGCGGCGCGTTTCTTGAATGGATGGAAGGCAAAGAGCTGCCCGGGGTGGCGGCGCTGACCATTTAGATACGATTTTACGGAGGGCAGGGCATGGCCCGGGTTACTTTGAGACAACTTCTGGATCACGCGGCCGAGCAGGGCTACGGGGTTCCGGCGTTCAATATCAACAACATGGAACAGGGCCTGGCGATCATGGAGGCCGCCGACGCGGTCGACGCGCCGGTCATCATCCAGGCCAGCCGGGGCGCGCGCTCCTACGCCAACGACATCGTGCTGAAGCACCTGATCGACGCCCTGGCCGAGATGTATCCGCACATCCCGATCTGCATGCACCAGGACCACGGCAACAACGAAGCCACCTGTGCGACCGCGATTCAGTACGGCTTCACCTCGGTGATGATGGACGGCTCGCTGAAGGCCGACGGCAAGACGCCGGCCGACTACGACTACAACGTCAAGGTCACCCGCAACGTCGTCGACATGGCCCACTGGGTGGGCGCCTCGGTCGAGGGCGAGCTGGGCGTGCTGGGGTCTCTGGAAACCGGCATGGGCGAGAAGGAGGACGGCCACGGCTTCGAGGGCAAGCTCGACCATGACCAGCTGCTGACCGACCCCGACCAGGCCGTCGAGTTCGTGAAGGCCACCGAGGTCGACGCGCTGGCCATCGCCATGGGCACCAGCCACGGCGCCTACAAGTTCACCCGCAAGCCGGACGGCGACGTCCTGGCCATGGGGGTGATCGAGGAGATCCACCGCCGCCTGCCCAACACCCACCTGGTGATGCACGGCTCCTCCTCGGTGCCGCAGGACCTGCAGGACATCATCAACCAGTACGGCGGCGAGATGCCCCAGACCTGGGGCGTGCCGGTGGAAGAGATCCAGCGCGGCATCAAGCACGGCGTGCGCAAGATCAATATCGACACCGACAACCGGATGGCCATGACCGGCGCCATCCGCAAGATCTTCGCCGAGCAT
>NZ_JAUYNW010000084.1 GCF_030698145.1 Phenylobacterium sp.
GGCAGTTATATACTTGACGGAACAGACCGCTCGGCGGTAGATTCGTCATGACAGGCAGGAGACGCCGATGACCCTTCACCAGCCCGGCCAGACGTATCGCGGAATTCAGTGCAAGGGCTGCGGTGTGACCTTCCCGCTCGCTGACCAGTCAGAGGAAGTGAACGAGCCGGTTCTGATCCCGTGCCCCCGCTGCAAGGCGGTGCTGGAGTATCAACCAGCCGATATTCAATCCCTTCTGGCGCATCGCAAACAGTGACGTAACGAGCCATGAACCTCACCGACAAAATCTTCCACGACGACGAAGCCGCCCGCCTCCACCTGGAAGCGCAGCGTTGGCCCGATGGCGCGTACTGCCCGCATTGCGGCGAGTGTGAGAAAGTCACCCTGCTTGGCGGCAAGTCCACCAAGCCCGGCACCTACATCTGCAAGTCCTGCCGCACCAAGTTCACGGTGACGGTCGGGACGGTGTTTGAACGCTCGCACGTCGGGCTGGCGAAGTGGCTGCTGGCCTTCCGCCTCATGGCGTCATCGAAGAAGGGCGTCAGCGCCCACCAGCTCCACCGCTCGCTCGACGTGACCTACAAGACCGCTTGGTTCATGGCGCATCGCATCCGTGCGGCGATGGCCGAAGAGAACCCCGGCCCGCTAGGCGGCGAAGGCAAGACCGTGGAAGTCGATGAGACCTACATGGGCGGCAAGGAAGCCAACAAGCATCGCAACAAGCGCATGGCGAAGCGCGATCACCTGGGCGGCAAGCAAGCCGTCGTGACCCTGGTGGAGCGCGACGGCAAGGCCCGCTCGTTCCACGTCGCCAACGTCACGTCCAAGACCCTGCGCCCCATCGTCGTGAAGCACGCCAGCCGCAAGTCCAACCTGATGACGGACGGCGCTCGCATGTATCCCAAGATGGGCGCCGAGTTCGCTTCGCATGGCTCCGTCGATCACGTTCGCGGCGAGTACGTTCGCGGCCCGATCCACTCCAACACGGTCGAGAACTTCTTCTCGATCCTCAAGCGTGGCGTGTACGGCACCTATCACCACGTCAGCGAGGCCCATCTGGCGCGCTACCTCGCCGAGTTCGACTACCGCTACAACAGCCGCCTCGATACCGACTCCATCCGCACCGACGCGATGCTCAAGGCCACCACGGGCAAGCGCCTGACCTATCGGCGGTCTGGTGAAAGCGCGAACGCGTAAGCAGAAAGCGCGCAGACTGATTCGACTCCGCAAGGCGAAGCTGTAAGCTCGACTCTCTCAACTGGGGGAGGACAAGCTATGGCAAAGAAGCCTACTGGCAACGCGCGTGACGCTGGGTCCGGCCAATTCGTCACCAAGAAATACGCGGCCAACAATCCCAAGACTACGGTCGTGGAAAGCGCGCCGGGCAAGTCATCGGGCAAGCCGGCAGCTTCCAAGCCAGGCAAGAAGGGCTAGGCGCCGCACAAATAGACGAGCGCGCCGATCAGCGGAGCCAACACCGCCAGCCCCATGGCGATCCGCACCGGCCATTGGTTGGTGCCCATCAGGCGGTTGTTGGCTTCGATGTGCCGATTGTAGTTCTCTGCCTCGCCACCGAGGACGGTGGCGAGGTCGCTGTTCAGGCAGGTGTAGTAGCTCTCGGGGCTATTGCCGGGAAAAGCGAAGTCCACGGGCCGTGCCGCCCAGAACGCCGACATGGCGCCCGCGAGAAGGCAGGCCGCGGTTGCGAACAATGCGGCCACCAATGCGGCCCCATCGACCTTTGTTGCGTAGTTGACTGCCGCCGCCACGAGGGCGGCCGATGTCACCGCGAGGATGCTAGCCATAGTCGTGGCGCGCTGATCAGCGGCGGTCGCCGATTGCTGCTGCGCCTTGAGGTAGGTCTCACCTTGCGCGCAAACATGTCGCGCAACCTCAAGGTCCACGCCGGTCCAGTCGATGCCATCGTCAGGGCTGTCCGTCATCTGCGCGTCCTCGCTTGCCGCCACGGTCACGAGCGCCAGTTTGCTCCCGACCTGATCGCGGCGGATTGTGCGGCTTCGGCGGCGTCTTCAGCGCGTTCGCCACGCCACGGTCAAAGCGCTCTTGGGCGCCCGGTTCGTCTTCAGGAGGCTTCTCAGTCATGATGTACCCTGTCGGGACTTGGAAGGCCGGTGCCCCACACTCCAACTGGCCTCCTGGGCTAGCTGAAGCCGTAGGCGCCGTTCTGCTCGGCTACGTCCGGCTTGAGGAGTCCATGTTTCTATTCTTCATGGAGTACCTTAAGACGCCCGCGCGAGCGACCAACTACCTGTTTTCGGCCCTTCACAATCGCGACCGGATCGACCTGTTGCGATCACTCGTCGAGGCGCACGCCAAGACAGACACGGAGCGCGAGGCGGTCCTGTTTGCCCTCAAGTGCTACGACATCTGCACCGAGAACCGGAACTTCCTGGCCCACGCACACTTCAAAAAAGTGACCCCCGAAGGGCTTCTTTTCTTAAAGTTGGCGTCCGACAAGAGTGGCACTCTAAAGCCCTACGTCGGATCCCTTGAGAGCATCCGCGACCTAGCGGATTCTATGTCCCACACCTTCGAATATGTCGGCCTTATCTGGGGCTCTGTTAGGTACACGGCTGGATTTGGGGCCGCGCCTGGAGCGCCGGATTGGCCATTGCCCGAAAGACCTCCTCAGCCACGTAAGCTGAACTGGTCCCCGCCTCTAGCAAATCCAGAAGGCGCGTAACCCCCGCCTCAATCATATCGGGCGTGACTTCGATCTCAGTGGGGGAGCTTCCCCCGGCGCCGGCCTGTCCCACCTGGAATACGAATCGCCCTATGTTCCGTCAAGTATATAACTGCCCAATCTGAGGTTGCTCCGGTAGCTTCAGATCGCAGTCTGGCGGCTCCGATGCGGCGGCGTGCGGAGCGCTCAGGCCAATTTCATCAAGACGAGAAGGGGTCGGCGTGGCGGGGCAGCAATTTGCGCGAAGCAACTATGACGACGAAACCACTGCTGAGTGGATGGCGCGTCGGCAGAGGATTGTCGATGAGCGCAATGGAGTGCGGCGGGTTGAGCCTACGAAAGGAGCGCAGCCTGCCGACGACCTGACCGAACTCCGCCGTCAGCAGGAGGCGTTCCGAAAGGTCGTTCATGCAGAAAGCCAAAGGAATAGTTGGATGGCTGTTCCGGCGCTCGCTCCTGCAGCTGTAATTATGGGTGTTGAGGGCGTGGGCGCGATGGCGGCGCGCCTTGCAGGACCGCAGCTAAAGCGTCTTCCTCTCGAATTGATTGAGCGTGAGCCATTTCGCCGGGTCGGCGACAACTGGGCGACCCGTGCGGGACGTCGAGCTCATGAAGCCTTGCGAGATCGATTGAAGGAAAAGCCCGGCTGGGAATACGAGCCGAAGTCGACAACTTCAAGGCTGAAGCCAGATGTCGGTGCGCCCCTCCGTAGCCCAGCGGCGCCTGGCAAGAGATTTCAAATGGAGTATAAGCCAGACACCCCATCGGGGCGCATTGCTGGTGCGCGCGGAGCGAGAAAGTATGAGAACGAGACTGGGAACAAGACGCGGGCCATCTACTACAATCCGAAACCCTACCTTTGAGTTCTAGATCTTATACTCGCGCTCTGGATCGCGTACTTCAGCCTGCCGGGTTCGAGCGGCAAGGCAAGGATTGGCTTCGGACGCGTGATGGCCACCTAGATATGGTGGACCTGCAGGTGAGTTCTTATGCAGGCGTGACGACCAACGTCTACACGAAGGACCTGACGACAGAAGCCATCCTAATCGAGGCGCTTCCGGCGGGTTCGTCTCCTCCGGCGTTCGTCGGTGGCGTCAGGATCGGCCAGTTCATTGACGGAAACGACCGTTGGTGGCGTCGAGACCCGAATGGGCCCGATGAAATGGCGGCGGAGGTGGAGGCCTACTTCCTGCCGTTCCTGGACAGGATGCGGCCCCTTGAGGAACAGGCCCGATGGTTTGGAAGAGCCTCGGACAAGTGGGGCCCGACCCAACTGTGCTTAGCCGCCACCTTGTACCGCATGGGAGAGATTGAGGAGGCCTGTCGGTCGCTAGCGAAACCGCCCCGGTACTGGATTCGAGATCGGGCGCAGGAAATTGCTGCTTTGCGGCGTTGGCTGGGTTGCGAGGATGGGTGCGCCTAGCGCAGCCACTCGAATTCCCAAGTGAAGTGACCTCGGTTGCGAAGCCGATGGTGAGGACGTGAGCCTCGTCGCCGGAAACCCTACTTTATTCAGGCGTTGAATCCTGAACCGAAAGAGTTCAACGAGATTTGAAGCCCAGGCGGACCGCTTGCTTGGGTTCTCGCCTAAGCGGGGACGAGCTTAGTTGGAGCAGGCCTGATGCCTGGAATGAACCAGAACAGACCCAAGACCTTCACCCCGGCGGCGGGGTTCACGTTCAATGTCGCGCCCAAGGCCGCGGGGCCGAGCGGCGTGCGGGTGGAGCATCGGATCGGCGTGCACGCGCCGGCCGAGGTGATCTGGGACCTCATCTACGACCTGGAGGGCTGGGCCGACTGGAACCCGCTATATGTGAAGGCCGAGGGCCAGGTCCGGATCGGCAGCGAGCTCACCCTGACCATGGCGCTCGAGGGCGAGCCCCTGCAGGTCATCAAGCCGGTGGTGCTGGAGTGGGTGCCCAACGACCAACTCCACTGGAAGCTCAAGATGATGGGCGGGCTGGTGAACAATACCCGCTTCATCGAGATCGAGATCCTGGACGTGGCGAGCTGCATCGTCTCCAACGGCGAGCTGTTCGGCGGCCTGCTGGGGCCCCGCGTGGTCAAGCGCATCGGCCGCAAGGTCCATCGCGGCTTCCAGGCCATGAATGAGGCCCTGAAGGCGCAGGCCGAGGCCCGCTGGCGCGGGCAGGGCGGGAGCCCTACATCAGGCTCATGATCGACGACCTCTATTCGGCGAAACTGCTGAAGCTGGCTGCCAACCTGCCGCACAGCGGCCGGCTGGCCGCGCCGCACGCTAGTTCGGAGAAGATCGCCAAGCTTTGCGGCAGCCGCGTGGTGGTCGACGTGGCGCTGGAGGACGGCCTGGTCAGCGACTTCGCCCAGGAGGTGAAGGCCTGCGCGCTCGGCCAGGCCTCGGCTTCCGTGCTGGGCGCCAACGTGCTGGGGGCCTCGCTTTCGGAGATCGAGATGGCCCGGGACCAGTTCCGTGCTATGTTGAAGCAGGGCGCAACTCCGCCCGAAGGACGCTTTTCGGATCTCTCCATGCTGGCCCCGGTGAAAGACTATCCCGCCCGCCACGCCTCCGCGCTGCTCGCGTTCGAGGCCGCGGCCGACGCTGTCCGCCAGGCCATGGCGCGAACTAGCCGCGCCGGCGCGGCTTGATCCCCGACCTAGCTCGGCGTAATCGCTGCGATTGAATCGCAAGTCCGCGAGCCGGCATGACTTTCTATGAAACCTGCGTCAGGGGCGCGCTCCGCGCCTACAAGCTGACGCTCTCGCCCCTGATCGGGCGCCAATGCCGGTTTCTTCCGACCTGTTCGGAATATGCGGCGGACGCCCTGATCGGTCACGGCCCCTGGCGCGGCGCTTCGCTCGCGGCCCGGCGGCTGTGTCGCTGCAATCCCTGGGGAGGTTCGGGCTATGACCCGGTTCCCCAACCGCGCGGGAAGGCTGACGCCGCCGCCCGGAAATGGACCTGTGAAACATGATCGACCTGATTTTCCCTGACGGCTCCCAGCGCCAGTACGACGATGGCGTCACGGGCCGCGACGTCGCCGCCTCCATCGCCAAGTCGCTGGAGAAACGCGCCCTGCTGATCAAGCTGGACGGCGCCCTGCTGGATCTCGACCGGCCGCTGCCCGCGGGCGGCGCCTTCGAGATCTTGACGCGCGACAGTCCCGAGGCGCTCGACACCATCCGCCACGACGCCAGCCACGTGATGGCCGAGGCGGTGCAGGAGCTGTTCCCCGGCACGCAGGTGACCATCGGCCCGGCGATCGAGGACGGCTTCTATTACGACTTCGCCCGCGAGACGCCCTTCAGCCTGGACGATCTGGCCACGATCGAGCAGCGCATGAAGGAGATCGTCGACCGCGACGAGAAGATCGTGCGCGAGGTCTGGGACCGCGACGAGGCCATCAAGCACTTCAAGGAGATCGGCGAGGCCTACAAGGCCGAGATCATCTCCGACCTGCCGGCCGGC
>NZ_JAUYNW010000124.1 GCF_030698145.1 Phenylobacterium sp.
CACAGCTTGCAGGCGATGCAGCGCTCCTCGCCGTTCGGATAGCGGCGCAGCACGTGCTCGCCGCGGAACCGCGGCGACTGCGGGTTACGCTCGTGCGGGTACTGCACGGTGGCCTTGGGATTGACCATGTACTTCATGGCCAGGCCGAAGGCGCCGACGAAATCCATCAGCGCCGCGCCTTTGATGGCTTGTGAGATGCGCTGCATCATCTGGCGGTCACTTTCCCTTACACACGAAGTCGGCGAGCCGCTTGCCGGAGCTCTGCGGCCGTTGAACGATCTCCCCGCCCCGCTTCACGCACGAGTCGCGAGCCTGCTTCAGCGCGTCGTAGCTGGCCACGTTGCCGACGGTCGCGCCCGATTCCACCGAACTGGTGGTGCAGGCGCCCAGCGCCAGGGTGGCGGAAAGGATCATCAGGACCCTCACGCCGCCGCCGGTCCGAACACGCGCCACGCCGCCACCAGGGCCACGGCCACCAGCGAGGTCGGCAGGAACACCTTCCAGCCCAGCCGCATAAGCTGGTCGTAGCGGTATCGAGGCACGATGGCCTTGGCCATGGCGATCAGGAAGAAGAAGAAGCAGATCTTCATCACGAACCACATCAGGCCGTAGAAGCTCTGCACGGTCGGCGGCCAGTCGTGGACGAAGGCGAAATCGATGGGCGCCTGCCAGCCGCCGAAGAACAGCAGCGAGATCAGGGCGCACATCAGCACGATGCTGACCAACTCGCCGATCATGAACAGCAGGAACGGGCTGGACGAGTACTCCACCTGATAGCCGGCCACGAGCTCGGACTCGGCCTCGGGCAGGTCGAAGGGCGGGCGGTTGGTTTCGGCCAGGGCCGAGATGAAGAAGATCACCGTCATCGGGATCATCACCAGGGCGATCGGCAGGCCGCTCAGGCCGTTACCGCCCAGGAAATACCAGTTCCAGAACCCGCCGGCCTGCTGCTCGACGATGGTCTGCAGGTTCATGGTCCCGGCCAGCAGGATCACCGTGATGATCACGAAGCCGATGGAGACCTCGTAGGACACCATCTGCGCGGCCGAGCGCAGGCTGCCCAGGAACGGGTACTTCGAGTTCGAGGCCCAGCCGCCCATGATGATGCCGTAGACGCCCAGCGAGCTGATGGCGAACAGGTACATCACGCCGACATTGATGTTGGAGACCACCCAGCCCGGCGCGAACGGAATCACCGCCCAGCCGACCATGGCCAGGGTGAAGGTCAGCACCGGGGCCAGCAGGAACACGAACTTGTCGGCCCCGTCGGGAATGATCAGTTCCTTCAGCACGAACTTGATCAGGTCGGCGAAGGACTGCAGCAGGCCGAACGGACCCACCACGTTGGGCCCTTTGCGCATCTGCACGCCCGCCCAGATCTTGCGGTCGGCGAGCATGAAGAAGGCCAGCGCCAGCAGCAGCGGCAAGATCACGGCCATGATCTGGGCGACGGTGATCAGGGTCCAGCCGCCCGGGGTGGCCCAGAAGTTGGTGGTGGGATCCATGCCCTACTCCGCCGCGATCTTGGCGGCGCCGGAGACCACGGCGGCGCATTCGGCCATCGTCACGCTGGCGCGGGCGATGGGGTTGGTCAGGTGGAAGGCCTTGATCGGACTGGCGAAAGGCTTGTCCGAGGCCGCTCCCTTGGTCCCGAGCCCGGCGAGATCGAGCGCCGCCGGCGCGGCCGGGACATAATCGATCTGGCCGAAGGTCGGATGGTCCTCGAAGAGCTTGGCCCGAAGCTGGGCCAGGGTGTCGTAAGGCAGGGTCGCGCCGAGACGGTCCGACAGGGCGCGCAGCACCGACCAGTCCTCGCGGGCCTCACCCTTGGGGAACACGGCGCGGAAGCCCATCTGCACCCGGCCCTCGGTGTTGACGTAGAGGCCGTCCTTCTCGGTGTAGGCGGCCCCCGGCAGGATCACGTCGGCGCTATGGGCGCCGGCGTCGCCATGGGTGCCCAGATAGACGGTGAAGGCCTTCGAGGCCGACAGGTCGATCTCGTCGGCGCCCATCAGGAACAGTACGTCCAGCGCGCCCTTGGCGGCCATCTCGCGGGCGCTCTTGCCGCCCTCGCCCGGCACGAAGCCCAGGTCCAGGCCGCCGACGCGGGCGGCGGCGGTGTGCAGGACGTTCCAGGTCATGCCGAAGGTCTTGGCCGCGGCGGCGGCGGCGGCCAGGACGGCGGCGCCGTCCTCGCGGGCCAGGGCGCCGGTCCCGACGATGATCGCCGGCGCCTTGGCGGCCTTGAGCGCCTTGACGAAATCGCTCTTGGACCTGGTCAGGCCCGAGAGCGTCTCGGGTCCCGCGCCCAGATAGTCGTAGCCGTAGGTCAGGTCGGCCTGCTCGCCGATCACGCCCACGCGCAGGGCGCCGGCCAGCCAGCGCTTGCGCAGGCGCGCGTTGAACACCGGGGCCTCGAGGCGCGGATTGGCGCCCACCAGCAGGATGACGTCGGCGTTCTCGATGCCGGCGATGGTGGAGTTGAACAGCCAGCTCTCGCGAGGACCGGCGCCCAGCGCCATGCCGTCCTGGCGGCAGTCGAGGTTCTTCACCCCCAGCGACCCGAACAGGTCCTTGGCGGCCTTCATGGACTCGGCGTCCTGCACGTCGCCGGCGATCACGCCGATTCGATCAGGACTGGCGGCCTTGATGTTGGCGGCGACCAGGTCGAAGGCCTCGTTCCAGCTCACCGGGGTCAGCCGGCCGCCCTTGCGGACATAGGGCTGGTCCAGGCGCTGGCGGGCGAGGCCGTCGACCGCGTAGCGGGTCTTGTCGCTGATCCACTCCTCGTTGATGTCCTCGTTGAGCCGCGGCAGCACGCGCAGCACGGCCGGACCGCGGCTGTCGACGCGGATCGCCGAGCCCAGGGCGTCCATCACATCGACACTCTCGGTCTTCTTCAGCTCCCAGGGCCGGGCGTTGAAGGCGTAGGGCTTGGAGGTCAGCGCCCCCACCGGGCAGAGGTCGATCACGTTGGCCGACAGCTCGGAGGTCACCGACTTGTCGAGATAGGTCGTGATTTCAACGTCTTCGCCGCGGGAGATGAGACCGATTTCGGGCACGCCGGCGACCTCGGTGATGAACCGGACGCAGCGGGTGCACTGGATGCAGCGGGTCATGACCGTCTTGATCAACGGGCCCATGAACTTCTCTTCGACGGCGCGCTTGTTGTCGGCGTAGCGGCTGTCGTCGCGGCCATAGCCCATGGCCTGGTCCTGCAGGTCGCACTCCCCGCCCTGGTCGCAGATCGGGCAATCCAGGGGGTGGTTGATCAGCAGGAACTCCATCACGCCTTCCCGGGCCTTCTTGACCATGGGGGAGTTGGTGATGATCTCCTGGCCCTCGGCGGCCGGCAGCGCGCACGAGGCCTGGGGCTTCGGCGGACCGGGTTTCACCTCGACCAGGCACATGCGGCAGTTCCCGGCGATGCTCAGGCGCTCGTGATAGCAGAAGCGCGGGATCTCTTCCCCGGCCAGCTCCGCCACCTGCAGAACCGTCATGCCGGGTTCGAACTCGACCTCGACGCCGTTGACCTTGGCTATGGGCATGCCGGGCTACTCCGCCGCTTCCAGGGACACGCCCTGCACATGCGGCTTGCCGATGCGGTAATTGGTGATCCGCTCCTCCACCTCGTGACGGAAGTGGCGGAAGAGGCCCTGGATCGGCCAGGCGGCCGCGTCGCCCAGGCCGCAGATGGTGTGACCCTCGACCTGGCTGGCGACGTCCAGCAGCATGTCGATCTCGCGCATCTCGGCCTCGCCGGTGGCCATGCGCTCCATGACCCGCCACATCCAGCCGGTGCCTTCGCGGCACGGGGTGCACTGGCCGCAGCTCTCATGCTTGTAGAAGTAGGAGGCGCGCGCGATGGCGCGGACCAGGTCGGCGTCCTTGTCCATGACGATCATGGTCGCGGTGCCCAGGCCCGAGCGCCGCGCGGCCAGGTCGTCGAAGTCCATCAGGGCTTCCTCGGCCTCTTCGGCCGGGATCATCCGCATGGAGATGCCGCCGGGGATCACGGCCTTCAGGTTGCCCCAGCCGCCGCGCACGCCGCCGAAATGGTCGTCGATGAGCTGGCGCATGGGGATCGACATGGCCTCTTCGACCACGCAGGGCTTGTTGACGTGGCCCGAGGCCGCCATCAGCTTGATGCCCGAGTTCTTGGGCCGGCCGAAGCCCGCGAACCACCCTGCCCCGCGGCGCAGGATCGAACCCACCACGGCGATCGACTCGACGTTGTTGATGGTGGTCGGCGCGCCATAGATGCCGGCGCCGGCCGGGAACGGGGGCTTCAGCCGCGGCTGGCCCTTCTTGCCCTCCAGGCTCTCCATCAGGGCGGTCTCGTCGCCGCAGATATAGGCGCCGCCGCCATGGGTGACGTGCAGGTCGAAGTCCCAGCCGTGGACGTTGCCCTTGCCGATCAGCTTGGCGTCGTAGGCCTGCTTGATCGCCGCTTCCAGGCGCTCGCGCTCATGCACGTATTCGCCGCGGATATAGATGTAGGCGGTGTGAGCGCGGATTGCGTAGCTCGCCACCAGGCAGCCCTCGATCAGCAGGTGCGGATCGTTGCGGATGATCTCGCGGTCCTGGCAGGCGCCGGGCTCGGACTCATCGGCGTTGACCACCAGGAAGTGGGGCCGCTCGCTCTGCGCCTTGGGCATGAAGGTCCACTTCAGGCCGGTGGGGAAACCGCCGCCGCCCCGGCCGCGCAGGCCTGATTCCTTGATCTGCTCGCAGATCCACTCCGGGGTCTGTTTGAGCATCTCGCGCGTGGCGTTCCAGCAGCCGCGCGTCTTCGCACCTTCCAGGCCCCAGTCATGGACGCCATAGAGGTTGGTGAAGATGCGGTCCTTGTCTTCGAGGATCCCGACCAAGGCCCCTACACTCCCTTGTTCGCTGAGCGTACGCCCGCGATGAACCAGATCTGGGCGGCGAGCCCTGCGATGAGCGCCGCGACGAACACGTAGACCAGCCAGTCGACGCCCCTGCCGAAGGCGCCGTAGGCCGCGGCGGCGGCCACGATCGCGCAGACCGCGTCGATGGCGACCATGACCTTCAGCCGGCGCTTTGTAGCTTCGAGGTCCATTAGGTGGCCGGCGCCTTCGCCTTGCCCGTGGCGGCGGCGTTGGGCAGCGACTTGAGCGGCTTGGCCAGCGAACCGTCGTAGAGTTTCGGATCGGAGAGCACCAGCGGCCCGCCTTCCGGCGAGGAGCCCTGGCGGCCGATCATCGAGCCCGGCGCGGGCGGCTTGCCGGCGGCGAAGTCGTCCAGCAGCTTGTCGAGGATCTCGACCGTCAGGTCCTCGTAATAATAGTCGTTGATCGCGGCCATCGGCGCGTTGGAGCAAGCGCCCAGGCACTCGACTTCCTGCCAGTAGAACTTGCCGTCGGCCGAGCGGTGATCCTTCGGGCCGATCCGCTTCTTGCAGTGGGCCATCAGGTCGTTGGCGCCGCGCAGGGCGCAGGGCGTGGTGCCGCAGACCTGCACCAGGGCATGGGTGCCGACCGGCTCCAGCATGAACATGGTGTAGAAGGTCACGACCTCCAGCACCCGGATCTGCGGCATGGAGAGCAGCGCCGCGACGGCGCGGATGGCGGGCTCGGAGACCCAGCCCTCCTGCTTCTGGATCAGCCATAGGATCGGGATCACGGCCGACTGCTGGCGGCCCTGCGGGTATTTCGAAATCCACCACTGCGCCTGCTTGGCGCTCTCTTTCGAGAACTCGAAGCTGGCCGGCTGGTTCGGCGAGAGGCGACGGACGCTCAAACGTTCCTCACTTCACAAAGTCGACGCGGACGATCTTGGCGTCGGCGATAGTGTAGATGGCCGCGACATCGAAGGTGTCGCCGCCGGGCGTGCGCGCCACCCGCTCGTGATCGATCACGGTGTTTCCCACCACGACGCGATTGAGCAGTTGGGCCTTGTTCTGCGGGAAGTCGGCGAACAGCTTCACGTGCCGGGCGCGGATGGCGTCGATCCCGTTAGCGGTGATGGCGCCGTTGAAGTCGCCCAGGGCCGCGTGGTCCGCGTAGAAGGCGCAGAACGCCTCCAGGTTCTGGGCGTTGTAGGCCTCGAACTGGGCCTCGACCACGTCGAACGGGCTGATGCAGGCGGGCGCGCTCATCGATCGATCTCCCCGAACACGATGTCCAGCGAGCCGATGATGGCGGAGACGTCGGCCAGCATGTGGCCGCGGTTCATCCAGTCCATGGCCATCAGGTGCGGATAGCCCGGCGCGCGGATCTTGCAGCGATAGGGCTTGTTGGTCCCGTCGCTCACCAGGAAGACGCCGAACTCGCCCTTGGGCGCCTCGACGCAGGCATAGACCTCGCCCGGCGGGGTGCGGAAGCCCTCGGTGTAGAGCTTGAAGTGGTGGATGAGCGCTTCCATCGAACGCTTCATCTCGCCGCGGCGGGGCGGGCTGACCTTGTTGTCCTCGGTCATCACCGGGCCGGGGGTCTTCTTCAGCCGCTCGACGCATTGCAGGATGATCTTGGTCGACTCCCGCATCTCCTGCATCCGGCAGAGATAACGGTCGTAGCAGTCGCCGTTCACGCCCAGCGGAATGTCGAACTCGAAGTCGTCATAGCATTCGTAGGGCTGGCTGCGGCGCAGGTCCCAGGCGATGCCCGAGCCGCGCACCATGACGCCAGAGAAGCCCCACTTGATGGCCTCTTCCTTGGTCACCACGCCGATGTCGACGTTGCGCTGCTTGAAGATGCGGTTGCCGGTGATCAGCTTGTCGATGTCGGCCACCGGACGGGCGAAGGCCGTGGCCCAGTCGCCGATGTCGTTGATCAGCGCCTCGGGCAGATCCTGATGGACGCCGCCGGGCCGGAAGTAGTTGGCGTGGAGCCGCGCACCCGATGCGCGCTCATAGAACACCATCAGCTTCTCGCGCTCTTCGAAGCCCCACAGCGGCGGGGTGAGCGCGCCCACGTCCATGGCCTGGGTGGTGACGTTGAGCAGGTGATTCAGGATCCGGCCGATCTCGGAGAACATCACCCGGATCAGGCTGCCGCGGATCGGCACCTCGGTCCCCATCAACTTCTCGATGGCCAGGCAGAAGGCGTGCTCCTGGTTCATCGGCGCCACGTAGTCGAGGCGGTCGAAATACGGGATGTTCTGGAGGTAGGTCCGGTACTCCATCAGCTTTTCGGTGCCGCGATGCAGCAGGCCGATGTGCGGATCGACCCGCTCCACCACCTCCCCGTCCAGCTCCAGGACCAGGCGCAGGACGCCGTGGGCCGCGGGGTGCTGCGGGCCGAAATTGATGTTGAACTTGCGAACCGGCGTCTCGGGGACGTGCACGGCCTGAGAGGCGTCGTCAGCCATCACTTCGGGCCTCCAACTTGGGGGCCGCCGGCCCCGGGCGCTTTTTCGTCGCCCGGCAGGACGTAATCGGCGCCCTCCCACGGCGAGAGGAAGTCCCAGTTGCGGTATTCGACCGACTTCACCGGCTCATAGACCACGCGCTTCAGCTCGTCGTCGTAGCGCAGTTCCACATAGCCGCTCATGGGGAAGTCCTTGCGCAGCGGATGGCCGTGGAAGCCGTAGTCGGTGAGGATGCGGCGCAGGTCGGGATGGCCCTCGAAGAAGATCCCGTACATGTCGAAGGCCTCGCGCTCGAACCAGTCGGCGCAGGGATAGACCCCGGTGATGGTCGGGACGGGGGTGTCCTCGTCGGTCTCGATCTTCAGGCGAACCCGATGGTTCTGGGTCAGCGACAGCAGGTGGTAGACCACGTCGAACCGCCGCACGCGCTCGGGATAGTCGACGCCGCAGAGGTCGATGAGCTGCTGGAACTGGTAGTCCTGATGGTCGCGCAGATAGGTCAGCGCATCGGCGATGCGCGGCAGGGGCGCGATCAGGGTCAGTTCGCCATAGGCCACCGAATGGCTGACGACGGCGCCGGCGCTATTGGCCACGATCGCCTGGCCCAGCATCTCCATCTGATCGGAGGTCTTGGGCCAGCTCATCGCTCGATGGTCCCTGTGCGGCGGATCTTCTTCTGGAGCTGCAGCACGCCGTAGACCAGGGCCTCGGCGGTCGGCGGGCAGCCCGGGACATAGATGTCCACCGGCACGATCCGGTCGCAGCCGCGCACCACGGAATAGGAGAAGTAGTAGTAGCCGCCGCCGTTGGCGCACGAGCCCATGGAGATGACGTAGCGGGGCTCCGGCATCTGGTCGTAGACCTTGCGCAGGGCCGGGGCCATCTTGTTGCAGAGCGTGCCGGCGACGATCATCACGTCCGACTGGCGCGGGCTGGCGCGGGGCGCGAAGCCGTAGCGCTCCAGGTCGTAGCGCGGCATCGAGGCCTGCATCATCTCGACCGCGCAGCAGGCGAGACCGAAGGTCATCCACATCAGCGAGCCGGTGCGCGCCCAGGTGATCAGGTCGTCGGCCGCGGCGGTGACGAAGCCCTTGTCGGCCAGCTCGATCGAGACGCCGTCGAAGAACGGATCATGGGCCTTGGGATTGTAGCCCTCGACCGTGGTGCGGCCCGCCGCACCGGCGGGAATGATCACTCCCATTCCAGGGCCCCCTTCTTCCATTCGTAGATGAAGCCCACGGTCAGCACGCCCAGGAAGGTCATCATCGACCAGAAGGCGAATTGCCCGGCTTCCTGCGGCAGCTTCATTAGCGCCACGGCCCAGGGGAACAGGAACGCCACTTCCAGGTCGAAGATGATGAACAGGATGGAGACCAGATAGAATCGGACGTCGAATTTCATCCGCGCGTCATCGAAGGCGTTGAAGCCGCACTCGTAGGTCGAGAGCTTCTCCGGGTCCGGCGCCTTGGGGGCCAGAACCGCCGAGGCGATGATGAAAACGAGGCCCAGGGCGCCCGCGATCCCCAGGAAGATCACGATGGGCAGGTACTGCAGAAGGAAGGCGTTCATGGAATCCTCAAGCGGAGTCGGGGCTCTTCTAGACCACGTCGGCGGCAGGTTCAAACGGGGGTTTGCGCTGCGAAAAAGCCTTATGCTCCTGATAATTGCGATCCATTCGCAACAAGCCAGACCACGGAACACCGGTCTCCGCGCAAGGCCTTGCCGGTCACCGCTCCGCCCTTCCCGCGGAGGTGTCCGAACGCCAGGCTGGGTGCGTCATTCCGCGCTTCATTTGCCGAAGTCCGCAGAGTCCCGTTGACACGATTCCGGTCGGGACCTATCAGACGCGCCTCGCGGTCACCGCGAGCCGTATGCGGATGTAGCTCAGTTGGTTAGAGCGCCGGCCTGTCACGCCGGAGGTCGCGGGTTCGAGTCCCGTCATTCGCGCCACGGTTCCCCCTGAAATCGTCAGACGTCGAGCGCGGTCGCCGCGGACTTTGGCTTGACCTCGGCGCGCGCGCGGCGATCTCCTGACCCCTGGGTTGTCCCGGGGAGCGCCGAGCCGATGAACGCCTATCGCGCCATTGCGGCGCTGGTCGCCTGGTCCGGCCTGATCCTGCAGTACTGGCTGATGGTGCGCGGGCAGACCGGCGAGGCGTTCGCGACGCGGACGGTCAACTTCTTCAGCTACTTCACGATCCTCTCGAACCTACTGGCGGCGGTGGCCCTCACCGCCCCGACGGCGTTCCCGAGGAGCCCGATCGGCTTCTACTTCGCCAGGCCCGGGGTCCGAACGGCGGTCGCGCTCTATATGGCGGTCACCGCGGCCACCTATATCGCCATCCTTCAGGGCCTGTGGGATCCGCAGGGCCTCCAGCTGGTCGCCGACACCACCCTGCACTACGTCACCCCGGCGCTGGTGCTGCTGGACTGGCTGGCGTTCACCCCAAAAGGAACGCTGCGCTGGGTCTATGTCTGGCCCTGGCTCATGGTTCCGCTGGCCTATGGCGCCTATAGCATCGTCCGCGGGCCCTACGCCGGCTTCTACCCCTACCCGTTCCTGGACGTGTCCGAGCATGGGCTGACCCAGGTGGGGCTCAACATGGCGGCGATGTGCGCCGTTTTCCTGGTCCTGGGGCTGGGCCTCGTCCTGATCGACCGGACGATGCGGCGCCGCGCCTAGGCGGTCCGTACCGGGTCGAGCAGCTTACGATGGCGGACGCGACGAGAGGCGCCCTACCCCACCAGTTCGGCGCTCTTGCTCAGCACGAAGTCCTTGGGATCCGGCGTCAGGGTGGCGCGCCAGTAGTCCACCAGGGCGAAAGGCCAGTTCTGGGTGACCCGCCCGGCCTCGTTCTTGTACCAGCTCGTCACCTGCGGGGCGCCCCAGGCCATCAGCCTGTTGCCCGCGTCGACCTTGATGTTGAAGGCGTCGTGGACCTCGCGCTTGGGCTCCATGGCCGCGGCGCCGGTCTGGGCCAGCAGCTTCAGGCAGCCCAGGATGTAGCGGACGCTGCATTCCGAGAAGAACACGATCGAGCCGTTGACCACGATATTGGTATTGGGCCCGTAGATCATGAAAAGGTTCGGGAAACCTGGCGTGGTCATGCCCAGATAAGCGCGTGGATCGCCGGCCCAGGTCTCGTGCAGATCGGCGCCCTCGCGGCCCTTGATCCTCATCGGCCACAGGAACTTCGAGGCGTGGAAGCCGGTGCCATAGATGATGACGTCGAAGTCGCGCGACTGGCCGTCGGCGGTCAGGATGCCGCCAGCCGTGAGCTCGGATATCCCGTCGGTGACCAGCTCGACATTGTCGCGCTTGAGTGCGTCCAGCCAGACGCCATTGTCCAGCAGGGCCCGCTTGCCGCCCGGCGGATAGGTGGGGATGACCTTGGCCACCAGGTCGGGGCGGTCGGGCGCCTGGGCGGCGATCGCCGCGGCGATCATCTCCCGGAAGCCGAGGTTCAGTTCACTGACCGCTGTGGACGGGCCGTTCCAGCCCGGATCGGCGGTCACCATGGGCAGCAGCCCGTCGGTGACCATCCAGAACATCCAGAACCGGTACCATTTGTCGTAGAACGGCACGTGCTCCATCAGCCAGTTCATCCCGTCCGGGACGTCCTCGTGATAGTGCGGCACCGGGAATCCCCAGGGCGGGGTGCGTTGGAAAACGCTCAGGCTGGCGACCTTGCCGACGATCTCCGGCACGAACTGGAAGGCGCTGGCGCCGGTGCCGATCACCGCCACCCGCTTGCCGGTCAGGTCCACATCGTGGCGCCATTCGGCGGAGTGGAAGGACGGTCCCTCGAAGCTGTCGCGGCCCTTGATGTCGGGAAAGCGCGGCCGGTTGAGCTGACCCACGGCGGTGATCACCGCATTGGCCTCGACGTGCTCGACGCCCGACGGCGTCTTCAGCCGCGCCTTCCAGACGGCGCGCGCCTCGTCCCAGGCCATCTCCTCGACCACGGTCTCGAAGCGGACCTTCTTCTTAAGATCGTAGCGGCCCGCCACCCCGCGGAAATAGTCCAGCAGGACGGGTTGGGTGGAGAAGTGCTGCGGCCAAAAGTGGTTGGGCTCGAAGCTGTAGGAATAGATGTGGTTGGACGAGTCGACCCGACAGCCCGGATAGGTGTTCTCCAGCCAGGTCCCGCCCACGTCGGGGTTCTTGTCGACGATTTCGAAGGGGACGCCGGCCTGGGTCAGGCGGATGGCGGCCAGCAGGCCTGACATGCCCGCGCCGACCACCAGGACATTAAGCTTCCGGGCTGCGGCCTTGAGCTCCGGCGTGGACCAGTTCGGGTCCTTGGTGCTGTGGCCGTCGATGGCCAGCTCGTCAGTGAGGAAGTCGCCATACCCCTCGGGGATGTCGGCCCCAGCCACGAAGTTCATCATCTGGTGGAGGACCTCGGCCGACGGGATCGCCGCCATGGGCGCCTTGCCAGTTAGATAGGCGGTGATCGCGGCCTTGGCCGCGGCCCGCATCTTGGCCTGCTCGTCCTCGGGCACCCCGGTCTCGCCGCGCGACAGGGGCGTGTAGGTGGGCCGCCACTCCGGCCGCAGCCAGCCGGTGTCGCCGGTCAGGTGCACCAGGGCCGCGGAAAGCGCCGGCAGGTGCGCCGTCTCCAGCGCCTGGTCGAGGGGCTCCAGATCCACCGCCATCTTCGTCTCCGCCCTTGGGTTATCGCTGTTCTTGCAGGCCAGCTTACGCGTCTGGAAGCCGAGCGAAAGGGCGCCGTCGCGTCAGGTCTCGAGGCCGGTCGATTCACAAGATGCTCCCCCTCTGGGGGAGCTGTCGGCCGAATGGCCGACTGAGGGGGACTTTGACTCGTGTTTGTGGGCTTCGGCCCCCCTCCGTCACGTCGCCGAAGAAGGCGACGCGCCGCCTCCCCCTCTACGCGCTGCGCGCTGGGGGAGGGTCTAGAATGGCGCTAACCGACGATCCGCACCGGCAGGGTCTCATAGCCCTTCACGAAGCTGGAGCGTACGCGTCTGGGCTCCTCGACCACCTCGATGCGGTCGAAGCGCTTGAGAATCTCCTCCCAGACCACGCGGAGCTGCATCTCGGCCAGGCGGTTGCCCACGCAGCGGTGGATGCCGAAGCCGAATGACAGGTGCTGGCGCGGCCGGGCCCGGTCGATGATGAACCGCTCGGGGTTATCGATGGCGTCCTCGTCGCGGTTGCCCGAGACGTACCACATGACCACCTTGTCGCCCTTCTTGATGGTCTTGCCGCCGACCTCGAAGTCCTCCAGGGCCGTGCGGCGCATGTGGGCCAGCGGGGTCTGCCAGCGGATGATCTCGGAGACCATGCTGGGGATCAGGGACGGATCGGCGCGCAGCTTCGTGTACTGATCGGGGTTCTCGTTCAGCGCCAGCAGGCCGCCGCTGATCGAGTTGCGGGTGGTGTCGTTGCCGCCGACGATCAGCAGGATGATGTTCCCGAGATACTCGTCGGGGTTCATGTTCCGGGTGGCGTCGCTGTGGGCCATCATCGAGACCAGATCCCCGCCCGGCGGCGCATTGACCCTCTGGTTCCAGAGCTCGGTGAAGCTCGCCAGGCATTCCATCAGCTCGGCCTGGCGCTCTTCCTCGGTCTCGCAGAGCGCGCCCGGTCCCGGCAAGCAGGTGGCGACGTCGGACCAGCGGGTCAGGCGGCGGCGGTGCTCGAAGGGATAGTCGAACAGGGTCGCCAGCATCTGGGTGGTGAGCTCGATGGAGACGCGGTCGACCCAGTCGAAGGTCTCTCCCCGCGGCAGGGCGTCGAGGATCTTGGCCGCCCGCTCACGGATGATCGGCTCCAGCACCTGCAGGTTGGCCGGTGAGACCACGGGGCTGACAGCCTTGCGCTGCACGTCGTGCTTGGGCGGATCCATGGCGATGAAGCTGGGACGCCGCAGGTCCGGCCGGGCGTCGCGGATGGTGATCCCGCCCAGCGCAGCGTCGGAGGAGAACACCGCGTGGTTGGTGTCCACGGTCATGATGTCGTTGTAGCGGGTGATCGACCAGTAGGGGCCGAACTCGCTGTCCTTGCACCAATGGACCGGATCCTCCCGCCGCAGCCGCTCGAAATAGGGCCAGTGGGTGTTTGTGCGGAACAGGTCCGGGTCGCCGGGGTGCATCTCCTCCAGCGGCATGGAATAGGCCCGGGCCCTCGCCTCGTCGGCCAGCTTCATAGCGCCGTCAGCCATCGCGATCGCTCCCGTCGACGCCCGGTCGGCGGCCGATAGGCCGTCGCCTGCGTCTTCTGGGGCGATGAAACGCCAATCCGCGCGCCGGAACAACGCCCGTCGAATCCAAACTAAGTTCGGTTGCGTAGGGGCCTAGAGCTGCGCGCGCGCGATTCGCGCCATCGCTTCGCTGGGAAGGCGCATGCCGGAGGCCGCGAGGTTGTCCCGCAGGTGCGCCAGGCGCGTGGCGCCGACCACGGCGCTGCTGACATTGGGATCGGCGAGCACATAGGCGAGCGCGGCCTGGGCCCCCGTCATGCCGGAGATTTTCGACAGGAAGCCAAACCGGGCGCCCTTGGCGATATCGGCCCGGTGGTTCTTCAAGGCGCGCAGGGCGTACCAGACGTCCCGGGGCGCGCGCAGCTTCAGGACCTGGCCGCCGGTGTGGCCCATGGCCAGGGCCATGCCGGCCAGGACGCCCTTCCCCTGCCCCGCCGCCTGAGCGATCAGCGGCGCGCGTTCGGGGCGTAGGACATTGTAGTCGACCATCACCACGTCGATCTCGGCCCGGCCGGCGGCGTGGGCGATCACCCGCGGATCGAAGCTGTTGACCCCCAGGGCGCGGATCAGCCCACGCCGCTTCAGGCCCGATATGCGGTCGAGGAAGGCGTCCGTCAGCTCTTCGAGCGCAGGGCCGTGCAGTTGCAGCAGCGGCAGGGCCTCGAGGCCCAGGTTCTCGAGGCTGCGCTCGACGCTGGCCTCGATGGCTGCGGGATCGAAGTCGCGGACCACCCGGCGTCCGTCGTGGCGCGTGCCGGCCTTGGTGGCGATCACCAGGCCGTCGGTCGCCCTGCCCTTCAGCGCGCGGCCGAGTCGCGGTTCGGCGTTTCCTTCCGAATAGGCCGCCCCGGTGTCGAACAGGGTGACGCCGCCCTCAAGCGCCGCATGGACCAGCCGAATCGCCTCGCGCTCGTCAAAGGCCCGCTTGCCCCACCAACTCGCGCAGCCGAACCCGATCTCGGAGACGGAGAAGCCGGTCGATCCTAGGGGGCGGTAGCGCATGGGCGCGATGGTGTTCCTCGGCGGCTTGCCAGGCCGTAGCGCGAAGGCTGGTGGGCGGCGAGGGGTTCGAACCCCCGACCCCCTGGGTGTAAACCAGGTGCTCTGACCAGCTGAGCTAGCCGCCCGCGCGCGGGTTCATAGAACCGACAGCAAGAAACGAAAAGGGCGGCCGCCGGGTACGGCGACCGCCCTTCGATGCTTTGCCTATGGCTCGCCCTAGTTCAGCGAGCTCTTCAGGCCTTCGCCGACGCGGAAGCGCGCGGTCTTCGACGCCGGGCGGTTCACGGTCTCACCGGTGCGCGGATTGCGCGCGGTGCCCGCCGCACGGTTCACCGGCACGAAGCTGCCGAATCCCACGAGTCGAACTTCTTGTCCGCCCTTCAGCGACGCCGTGACGCTTTCGATGAACGCTTCCAGCGCGTCTTTCGCCTGCGCCTTATTGAGGCCCGCCTTGTCGGCGATCGCCGTGACGAGTTCGGCCTTGGTCATTTCCTGTCTCTCCCAGCCCGTTATCTCAACCGCGAACCTCTCGCGGACTCGCGAGGCTGCTTCGCGTTGCGCGATTATGGCGGTCTCGTTACCCGCGTCAAACAAAGGCGGCGCGGGAATCCCCCGCGCCGCCTAGTTTTTTACGGTTTTCGCCCAATCAGTGGGTGATAACCGACTCCGCATCCCCTTCCTCGACGGCAACCGATACCGGCGGTTGGTCTGCAGGGTTCCATTCGATGGGAATCGGCGCCCGAGTCAGGGCGTGCGACAGGACCTCATCGACGGTCGAAACCGGGATGATCTCCATCGCCGACTTCACGTTGTCGGGGATATCGGCCAGGTCCTTGAGGTTCTGCTGCGGGATCAGCACCGTCTTGACGCCCGAACGGAGCGCCGCGAGCAGCTTCTCCTTCAGGCCGCCGATGGCGGTGACCCGGCCGCGCAGGGTGACCTCGCCGGTCATGGCGATGTCCTTGCGGATCGGAATGCCCGTCAGCACCGAGACGATGGCCGTGGCCATGGCCGCGCCGGCCGAGGGGCCGTCCTTCGGGGTCGCGCCGTCCGGCACGTGGAGGTGCACGTCGGTCTTCTCGAACATCGGCGGCTCGATGCCGAAGTGGGTCGCTCGGCTGCGGACATAGGAGTTCGCCGCGGAGATCGATTCCTTCATCACGTCCTTCAGGTTGCCCGTGATGGACATGCGGCCCTTGCCCGGCATCTTGACCGCCTCGATGGTCAGGATGTCGCCGCCGAAGTCGGTATAGGCCAGGCCCGTGATGATCCCGACCTGATCCTCCTCGTCGGTCTCGCCGTGGGAGTACTTGCGAACGCCCGCGTACTTGGCCAGCAACTCGTCGTCGATGGTGATCGAGAGGACCGGCCTGGTCTGCGAGTCGACGTCGGTTTCCTTCGCCACGCGCGCGGCGTCCCGCGACAAGTCGCGGACTGTCTTGCGCGCCAGGTTGCCCAGTTCCCGTTCCAGCGACCGCACGCCGGCTTCCCGGGTGTAGTAGCGGATCAGGTCGTGGATGGCCTGGTCGGGGACGATGAACTCCTCCGGCTTCAGCCCATGGTCCTTGGTCAGCTTGGGCAGGACGTGGCGCTTGGCGATCTCCACCTTCTCATCCTCGGTGTAGCCGGGAATGCGGATGATCTCCATGCGGTCCAGCAGCGGCTGGGGCATGTTGAGGCTGTTGGCCGTGGTGACGAACATCACCGGCGACAGGTCGTAGTCCACCTCGAGATAGTGGTCGGCGAAGGTGGAGTTCTGCGACGGGTCCAGCACCTCGAGCAGGGCAGAGGCCGGGTCGCCGCGATAGTCGCTGCCCATCTTGTCGATCTCGTCGAGCAGGAAGAAGGCGTTGGTCGACTTGGCCTTCTTCATCGACTGGATGATCTTGCCCGGCATGGAGCCGATATAGGTCCGGCGGTGACCGCGGATCTCGGCCTCGTCGCGCACCCCGCCCAGGGAGACCCGGACGAACTCGCGGTTGGTGGCCTCGGCCAGCGACTTGCCCAGCGAGGTCTTGCCCACGCCGGGCGGTCCGACGAGGCAGAGGATCGGGCCTTTCAGCGAACCGGTCCGGGCCTGGACGGCCAGGTATTCCAGGATCCGCTCCTTGACCTTCTCCAGGCCATAGTGGTCGCGGTCCAGGACCGCCTCGGCCACGTCGAGGTCGATCGGCTTGGTCTTGGCCTTGCCCCACGGAATGGACAGCAGCCAGTCCAGATAGTTCCGCACGACCGTGGATTCGGCCGACATCGGGCTCATGTTGCGCAGCTTCTTCAGCTCGCCGTCGGCCTTGGTGCGGGCTTCCTTGGAGAGCTTGGTGCGCTTGATGCGCTTTTCCAGCTCGAGCAGCTCGTCACGCTGGTCGTCCTGCTCGCCCAGCTCGCGCTGGATCGCCTTCATCTGTTCGTTCAGATAGTACTC
>NZ_JAUYNW010000139.1 GCF_030698145.1 Phenylobacterium sp.
GTTCTTCGGCCGCGAGCCGCACACCGGCGTGAACCCGGACGAGGTCGTGGCGCTGGGCGCCGCGGTCCAGGCCGGCGTGCTGCAGGGCGACGTCAAGGACGTGCTGCTGCTGGACGTGACCCCGCTGACCCTGGGCATCGAAACCCTGGGCGGGGTCTTCACCCCGCTGATCGAACGCAACACCACCATCCCGACCAAGCGCTCCCAGACCTTCTCCACCGCCGACGACAACCAGTCGGCCGTGACGATCCGGGTGTTCCAGGGCGAGCGGCCGATGGCGGCCGACAACAAGATGCTGGGTCAGTTCGACCTGGTCGGCATTCCGCCGGCTCCGCGCGGCGTGCCGCAGGTGGAGGTCACCTTCGACATCGACGCCAACGGCATCGTGAATGTCCAGGCGCGCGACAAGGCGACCAGCAAGGAACAGTCGATCCGCATCCAGGCCAATGGCGGCCTCTCCGACGCCGACATCGACAAGATGGTCAAGGAAGCCGAGTCCAACAAGGCCGAGGACGAGAAGCGCAAGGCCCTGGTGGAAGCCAAAAACCAGGCCGAGGCGGTGATCCACTCGACCGAGAAGGCGCTCGCCGAGCACGGCGACAAGGTCGGCGCCCCTGAAAAGGAGGCCATCGAGACCGCGCTCACCGACCTGAAGTCGGCGCGCGAAGGTGACGACGCCGAGGCCATCGCCACCAAGACCCAGACGCTGATCCAGGCTTCGATGAAGCTGGGTGAAGCCATGTACGCGGCCCAGCAGGGCGGCGGCGCGGCCGACGATCAGCCTGACGCCGCGGGTGGTGACGACGTGGTCGACGCCGAATTCGAGGAAGTCGGCGACGACGACCAGAAGAAGTCGGCGTGATGTTTCGCCCTATGGGCGCTTTCCGCAAGCCTTGCGAGAAGGCGCCCATGGGGCGTCCATCCCCTTGCGTGCGCGTTGAGGTTGGAACAGACCTTGCAGCGACGCTCGCGCCCACCCACCTCATTCTCACCAGATCATTTTGAACGCCTGACATAAGATGCGGGATTACTACGACATCCTGGGCGTGAACCGGGGCGCGGACGACGCGGCCCTGAAGGCGTCCTTCCGTAAACTGGCCATGGAGCACCACCCTGACCGCAACGGCGGTTGCGGCGAGGCTGAGGGCCGGTTCAAGGAAATCAACGAGGCCTATTCGATCCTCTCCGATCCCCAGAAGCGCGCGGCCTACGACCGCTTCGGCCATGCCGGCGTCAACGGCGCCAATGGCGGCGGCGGGAACGGCCAGTTCCACGACGTGAACGACATCTTCAACGAGGTGTTCGGCGACGTCTTCGGCGACATGTTCGGCGGCCGCGGCCGCCAGCGCGGCGGTCCGGCCAGGGGCCAGGACCTGCGCTACGACCTGGAGATCAGCCTCGAGCAGGCCTATGCGGGCGCCGAGGTCGAGATCACGGTTCCGGCCTCCATCACCTGCGAGACCTGCGAGGGGTCGGGCGCCAAGCCTGGCACCAGCCCGACGGTCTGCGGCAGCTGCGGCGGCGCGGGTCGCGTGCGCGCCAGCCAGGGCTTCTTCTCCATCGAGCGGGCCTGCCCGCGCTGCGGCGGCTCCGGCCGCCTGGTGCTGGATCCTTGCGCGGACTGCCACGGCCATGGCCAGGTGCGCAAGGAACGTGTCCTCCAGGTGCGTATCCCGGCCGGCGTCGATGACGGCGCCCGGATCCGGCTGGCCGGTGAAGGCGATGCGGGCGCGCGCGGCGGATCGCGCGGCGACCTCTACATCTTCCTGTCGGTGAAGCCGCACGAGCTGTTCGACCGCGACGGCCTGGACCTGCTCTGCACCGTGCCGGTGCCGATGTATGTCGCGGCGCTCGGCGGCGACATCGAGGCGCCCTGCCTGATGGGCGGCGAGAACTGCGACGGCGAGTGCCGCATCGAGGTCAAGGTGCCCGAGGGCTCCCAGACCGGCCGCACCGTGCGCCTGAAGGGCAAGGGCATGCCGTCCCTGCGCTCGCGCGAACGCGGCGACCTGGTGGTGGAGCTGTTCGTCGAGACCCCGAGCAAGCTCAACGCCCGCCAGAAGGAGCTGATGCGCGAACTGGCTGAACTCTCCGGCGACCAGCAGCATCCCAAGTCCGCCAACTTCATCGGCAAGGCCAAGCGCTTCTGGGAAGACGTCACGGGCGTCTAGAGCCCATACCCGACGCTTGAAAAATCCCCGCAACAAACGCTCGCCAAACCATTAGGCTGCGTGGACAAGCGCGCCCGTCAGCGGCGCGAAGGCGGGAGAACATCATGCGGCTGAAGGCAGCAATTCTGGCTGGGGCTGCCGTGCTGGCCCTCCCGGCTGCGGCGGCGGACTATTCGAAGTCGACCGTGCCCGGCTATCCAGACGTGGTCGCGGAATACCTGCAGACTCCCGGCTATCAGGCCGTCGGCACGCCGAAGGCGCTGAACACCGCGACCTTCCTGCGCCTGCGCGCGGCTGGCGACGGCGAGACGCCGAAGCCTGCCAATGCGGTGATCGTCGGCCTGCCGGGGTTCTCCTCGACCCCGCCCCACTGGCTCTACCTGGCCAGCCAGCTCGTCCATCGCGCCCAAGGCCAGACCTGCGACGGGAAGCCCTGCCGCATCGAGGTCTGGGTGCTGCAGCGGCGCGGCGCCAACCTGGCCCAGACCGAGGTCCTGCGCGAGGCGCGGGTGAAGAAGGATCCGAAGATCGCGCTGGACCACTATCTGGGCGCGGGATCGCTGGTGCCCGCGACGCGGCCGGGAGAGCCCGCCAAGGTCACCGGCCTGCCGTCGGGCGCGTGGACCCCGCTCACCCAGACCGATCTCGCCTTCATGGCCGACTGGGACTTCCAGGCCTATGCCGGCGACGTTGACGCCATGATCGGCCTGGTCAGGGAGAAGACCGGGAACAAGAACATCTTCCTGGCCGGCCACAGTCAGGGCGGCGGCTTCGTCGCCAACTACGCCGCCCGCCGCCAGACCGACGGCAAGCGCGGGGTGGAGAAGCTCTCCGGCCTGATCTTCCTGGACGGCGGCCCCTCGGCGGGGACCGCCGACGCGCCGAGCGCCAAGGAGCTGGACACCTATTTCGCCAAGTTGGCTGACTTCCGGTCAGGCAAGGCCCGCGTCTACACCGACGCCAGCGGCATGCTGGGCGCCATCGCCGGACCCATGGCCGCGGCCAGCCAGTCGGTGGCCGGGATCTACTACGCCTTCGCCGATCCCAAGGCCGAGGCGATCTTCCCGCTTCGCACCGCCGCCATGGTCCCGGCCAATCCCGGCGACGATTTCCTCAAGGCCGTGCGCCTGACCTGGCTGGCGCGGGCGGGAACCAGCTTCGACACTGATCCCATCCCCGGCGGCGGGGTGCAGATGCCAGTGCTGCAGTTCCTGGGGGAAGGCCTGGGCTATCTCGACTTCAAGCCGGTCCCCGGCACGGAAGCCGCCTGCGATAAGACCCCAGCGCCGATGATGATGGGTCCGCCGCGTCCGGGCATGCCCAAGCCCGATTGCGTGCCCTCGGCCGCCCAGGTCGACCCGGCCCGCGTCTATGACTGGGTCGAGGGCGGCGGGAACGGCGGCTCGGCGCTGGACGTCGGCAAGGCCAGGCTCTGGCTGGACAGCCAGGCCTTCGCCCCTTCCCGGACCAACATCAAGCCGGTGAGCGTGGCCTTCAAAGGCGGCGCCCGGACCATCGACGCCTCCAACATGATCGCCTCCAACTGGTACCCGTCCGAGCGCTGGGACTACGACGCCCAGTTCGTGAGCCGCTTCAAGACGCTCATGGTGGACCGCGAAGGGGTGAAGCTGGACGTCGACAAGGGCGCCATCGCCAATGTCCCGGTCTATGTGGCGCGCCAGAGTCCGGCGGCCGCCATGGGCAACCCGTTCCCTGGGGTCAGCGACTTCACCGAGGTCAACAAGACCGGGACCTGGCAGACCGACGCGGCCAAGGCGATCACCGCCTTCGATCCGAAGATCAACGCCAAGCTCTATTTCCACACCGACTTCGTCTCGGCCGACGACTCGACGCCGGACAAGGGGACGCCCGGCGACCCCGGAAACTCGGCGGTGGCCGCGACGCTCACCGACTGGGTGCTGAAGCGCAGCAAGGGCGCGGCGACCACGCCGACCCCCAGGGCGCTGGGGGTCCGGGAGACGTACTGAGCCCGCCTGGACGCTGGGCGCGACGATCAGTCGGCGAGCAAGGTCCGGATGTCGGGCCAGCGGTAGCTCACCTCATAGGTCACGCCGCCGGGGCCGGGCTCGCGGCGCGGGGCCTCGGGCTCTCCGCCCAGGTGTTCGTAGAAGCCGCGCGCCGGGATGTTGTCGCGCAGCACCGAGATCAGCAGCGAACTCGCCCCATTGGCTGCGAACACCCGGGCGATGGACGACACCAGGCGCCGGCCGGTTCCCTGACCCTGGGCGGTCTTCAGCAGGTAGAGGGTGGTGATCTCGGCCTCGCCGAGCCGCCGGGCGCGGGAGGGTCCGCCGGCCACATAGCCCACCAGGCCCTGGCGGTCGGCGGCGGCCAGGGTCGCCTCGTGCTCGCCGGGCCGCAGCAGGCTCAGCCGGAAGCGCCGGGCGTGCACGCCCGGCGACAGGCGGGCCAGGTAGGAGTCGGGCAGCAGGCCGCGATAGGTCTCGCGCCAGGAGGCCACGTGGATGCGGGCCAGGTCTTCGGCGTCGTCGGGTCCGGCGGGGAAGATGACGTGGGTCAAGCGCAGCTCCTCACTTAACCACAGCTTGGGACTCTCCCGCCGAGGTTCAAGAGGTCGCGGGGGCTGACGCGACGGGCGGGCGCGGCTAGGTTCGTTCGCAAGCATGAACGCCCAGAGCCCCACCCTTCCCGACGCCGCCGGCGCCACGCCGGTCATGGCCCAGTTCTTCGAGGCCAAGGCGCGCCAGCCCGACGCCCTGGTGTTCTTCCGCATGGGCGATTTCTACGAACTGTTCTTCGAGGACGCGGAGCGGGCTGCTGCGGCGCTGGGCATCACCCTGACTGCGCGGGGCAATCACGGCGGGGCGCCGATCCCCATGTGCGGGGTGCCGGTCCACGCCGCCGAGGCCTATCTCGCCAAGCTGATCCGCTCGGGCTTCAAGGTCGCCGTCTGCGAACAGATGGAGGACCCCGCCGAGGCCAAGAAGCGCGGCGGCAAGTCCATCGTCCGCCGCGACGTGGTCCGGGTGTTGACGCCCGGCACGCTCACCGAGGACGGCCTGCTGGACGCCCGAGGCGCCAATCGCCTGGCCGCCGTTGCGGTGCGGGCGGGCGCGGCGGCGGTGGCCAGCGTCGAGCTCTCCACTGGCGAGGTGGAGTGCATGGCGCTCTCCCGCGACGGCCTGGCCTCGGCGCTCGCCTCGCTGGGACCCTCCGAGATCCTGGTGCCCGACCGGCTGTTCGCCGACGAAACCCTGCGCGAGACCTTCAAAAGCGTCGGCGGCCTGATCCAGCCCATGGCCTCGGCGCTCGCCGAACCCGCCGCCGCCGAGGCGCGGCTGAAGCGCCTCTATGGCGTGGAGACCCTCGACGGCTTCGGCGAGCTGTCGGGCGCGGAGGTCTCGGCGCTGGGTCTGATCGCCGCCCATCTCGAGACCACCCAGGCCGGGCGGCTGCCGGCGCTGACAGCCCCGCGCCGGGCGGGCGAGGCCGACGTCATGGCCATCGACCCGGCCACGCGCGCGAGCCTGGAGATCGAGAAGAGCCTGTCGGGATCGCGCGACGGCTCGCTGCTGGGCGCCATCGACCGCACGATCACAGCGCCGGGTGCGCGGATGCTGGCGGCGCGGCTGGCCCGTCCGCTGCTGGACCCCGCCGCCATCGATGCGCGGTTGGACGCGGTGGAGTGGTTCTGCGAGCGCCGGCCCCTGCGCCAGAAGCTGCGCGAGACCCTGCGGGGCATGGGCGACATGGCCCGGGCCCTCTCGCGTCTGGCGCTGGGCCGCGGCGGGCCGCGCGACCTGGGTTGCCTGCGCGACGGCCTGGCCGGCGGCGAGCAGATCGCGGGTCTGTTCGGCCATCCCGAACCGCTGGACCCGCCGGCGCCGCCGGAGATCGCCCGGGCCCTGGCCGCCCTGCGCCCGCTGGCCGACGCGGACCTCGCCGAGTTCCGCCGCATGCTGGACGAGGGCCTGGGGACCGACTTGCCGGCCCAGACCCGCGACGGCGGCTTCGTGGCGCCCGGCGTCCGCGCCGAGCTCGACCAGGCGCGCGCCTTGCGCGACGACAGCCGCAAGGTGATCCTGCAGCTCGAGGCCCGCCTCCAGGCCGAGAGCGGCGTGGCGCTGAAGGTCCGCCACAACGCCGTTCTGGGCTATTTCGTCGAAACCACCGCCAAGGCGGCCGAGCCGCTGATGACCGCGCCGCTCAACGCCACCTTCATCCACCGCCAGACCCTGGCCAACCAGGTCCGCTTCACCACCGTCGAGCTGGCCGAGCTGGACGCACGCATCGCCCAGGCCGCCGAGCGGGCGCTGGCCATGGAGGTCGCCACCTTCGAAGCCTGGCGCGAGGCCGCCATCGCGGTGGCCGCCGCCATCCAGGCCGCCGCACAGGGCGCCGCCGCCCTCGATGTCGCCGCCGGGATCGCCGAATGGGCGGACGATGTGGGCGCCAGCCGCCCGAGCGTCGACCGCTCCACAGTGTTCGAGGCCGAGGCGGCGCGCCATCCGGTGGTGGAGGCCGCGGTCAAGCGGGCCGGCGATCCGTTCACCCCCAATGACTGCCGCCTGGACGGGGCGGGGGTCGCCGGGGCGCGGCTCTCGATCGTCACCGGGCCGAACATGGCCGGCAAGTCGACCTTCCTGCGCCAGAACGCCCTGCTGGCGGTGCTGGCCCAGGCCGGCTGCTTCGTGCCCGCCAAGCGCTTGCGCCTGGGCGTGGTCGACCGGCTGTTCAGCCGGGTCGGGGCGGGGGACGATCTGGCGCGCGGCCGTTCGACCTTCATGGCCGAGATGGTGGAGACGGCCGCCATCCTGACCCAGGCCACCCCGCGCTCCCTGGTGATCCTGGACGAGATCGGGCGCGGCACGGCGACCTATGACGGCCTGGCCATCGCCTGGGCCTGCGCCGAGGCCCTGCACGAGACCAACCGCTGCCGAGGCCTGTTCGCCACCCACTATCACGAGCTGGCCGTGCTGGAGGGCCGCCTGGCCTTCGTCGCCAACCTGTCACTCAAAGCCAAGGAGTGGAACGGCGAGCTGATCTTCCTGCACGAGGCGGGCCCCGGCCCGGCCGACCGATCGTACGGCGTGCAGGTGGCCAAGCTGGCCGGGGTCCCGCCCGCCGTGGTGGTCCGCGCCCGCGAGGTGCTGGACCGGCTGGAGCGCGAGGCCGGCGCGCCTGCGCATCTGGACGACCTGCCGCTGTTCGCCGCCACCGCCCCAGAGCCCGAGCGCCGGGGGCCGAGCGCGGCGGAGGCCGCCCTGCGCGACCTCGACCCCGACAGCATGAGCCCCCGCGAAGCCATGGACGCCCTCTACCGGCTGAAGGGGCTGGTCTGATGGCGCTCAGATGCCTGATGGTTGATGTCGACGGGGTCGTCGCTCGCCGTCTCGACGGGACATTGTGGAACCGAGATAGCCAGGCTGATCTGGGTCTCGATCCGAAGGCCTTCCAGGACGCATTCTTCGCGGTCCATTGGCCTGATGTCGTGATTGGGCGCGCCGATCTGCACGAGCGGCTGGGTCCCGTGCTGCAAACCATCGCGCCCCACCTCAGAAGCGACCAGGTGACCGCCTACTGGTTCGAACAGGATGGCCATCTGGACCAGGCCCTGTTGGACGACTTGGCCGCCTATCGCGCCGCGGGGCTCGAGCTGCACCTGGCCACGGTCCAGGAGCACCATCGCGCCCGGCACCTCTGGGAGGTCCTGGGGTTGAACGCGCAGTTCGAGGCCATGCACTACGCCGCCGACTATGGCTGCAAGAAGCCCGACGCGGCCTTCTTCCGGATGGCCGAGCAGCGCAGCGGCTTCGCACCGCACGAACTGCTGTTGATCGACGACAGCCCGCGCAACGTGGAAGGCGCCCGCGCCTGCGGCTGGGCAGCGATTCTCTGGACCGGCGAGGTCCGGCTACCCGAGGCGATGGCGCAAGCGGGCTTCTGAACGCTCCGCTGGCGGATTATTGTGCGTTGCACAAAATTAACCACCGCGCTGCACCCCAAATTAATCTTCAGCGTCGAAAAGGCCCCCGTCAGCGCGGACATCCCTCCCCGCGCCAAAGGAGAATTTAAGATGATCCGCATTGCCGTCCTGACCGCCGCCGCCGCCATCGCTTTCGCCGCCCCGGCCGCCGCCGCCGAAGTCCGCGTCTCGCTCGTTGGCAAGACCGCCGCCCAGATCGACGCCGACCTGAACCGCGCCGCCCGCACCGTCTGCATGCGCGAGACCTTCGGCGAGACCCTGATCACCGACGCCTACGGCCGTTGCGTCCGCGCCACCCTGAAGGTCGCGCAGGCCCGCCTCGCCGAAGTGCAAGCGGCCGACTAGACCGAAGCTTCCATATTGTTGCGTTCGAGGGCCGGCGGAAACGCCGGCCCCTTTTCGTATCCCCTGACGCTGGGGCGCGGCTTGCCCTATATGCGGTGGGCATGCCACCCCGCCTTCGCCCGACCCGCCTGGAATACGTCGTCGACGGCGTGAGGCTGCGCGCCCAGCTCTCGGCCGCGGCCCTGGACGCGGCCGGCGACGAGGTCGAGCAGCGCCGTCGGGCGTTGGAGATCCTGAAGCAGGCCCTGTTCCGCGGCCGGATGATCGCCAAGGAGCGCCTGGAGAACGGGGCCGGCGGCATCGAGACCGCGCGGCTGCTGTCGGGGGTCACCGACGAGGTGGTCACCGCCCTCTACGACTTCACCACCGTCCACGTGTTCCGGGCCCGCAACCCCACCGAGGGCGAGCGCCTGGCCCTGATCGCGGTGGGCGGCTACGGCCGCGGCGCGCTGGCGCCCTTCTCTGACCTCGATCTGCTGTTCCTGCGCCCCTACAAGCAGACCGCCCACGCCGAGAGCGTGATCGAGTACATGCTCTATGCCCTGTGGGACCTGGGCTTCAAGGTTGGCCATGCCTCGCGCACGGTCGAGGAGTGCGTCAAGCTCTCCCGCGAGGACTATACGATCCGCACCTCGATCCTGGAGGCGCGGCGGCTGACTGGCGACGCGAAGCTGGCCGACGAGCTGATCCGCCGGTTCCGCGCCGAGGTGGTCAAGGGCACCGCGGCCCAGTTCGTCGCCGCCAAGCTGAAGGAGCGCGACGAGCGCCAGGACCGGGCCGGCGCCAGCCGCTACCTGGTCGAGCCCAATGTGAAAGAGGGCAAGGGCGGGCTTCGCGACCTCAACACGCTGTTCTGGATCGCCCAGTACCTCCATCCCGTCGCCCAGGTGGACGGCATCGTCCAGCTCGACATGTTCGAGCGCCGCGAGGTGGCCGCCTTCATCCGCGCCTTCGATTTCCTGTGGGCCGTGCGCGGCCACCTGCACTTCGCCACCGGCCGGCCCGAGGAGCGGCTGACCTTCGACCTACAGCCCGAGATCGCCCGGCGGATGGGCTATGGCGACCGCGGCGACGCGCCGGCGGTCGAGCGGTTCATGCGCCGCTACTTCCTGATCGCCAAGGAAGTCGGGATGCTCACCCGGGTGTTCGCCGCCAAGCTGGAGGCCGAGCAGATCAAGCAGCAGCCGCGCGGCCTGTCGCGGCTGATCCCGGGGCGCGGCCGGCCGCGCAAGAAGGCGCTGGACCCCGGTTTCCACGAAGAGGGCGGGCGGCTCAACATCGACGGGCCGCACATCTTCGAGGCCGATCCGATCAACATGCTGCGGCTGTTCCGGCTGGCCGACCGCCGCGACCTGGACCTGCATCCCGACGCCTTCACCGCCGCCAGCCGGGGCGTGGCGATGATCGGCTCGAAGGTGCGGCGCGACCCCGAGGCGGCCAAGGTGTTCCTCGACATCCTCGCCCACGGCCGCAATCCGCAGCGCACGCTGTCGATGATGAACGAGGCCGGCGTCTTGGGGCGGTTCGTGCCGGAATGGGGCCGCATCGTCGCCCAGATGCAGTTCAACATGTACCACTCCTACACAGTGGACGAGCACACCCTGCGGGCGGTGGGCGTGATCGCCGACATCGCCAACGGCCAGTTCGCCGAGGACCATCCGCTGTCGACGGCGATCATGCCGCTGATCGACGACCGCGAGGCCCTGTTCCTGGCCATGCTGCTGCACGACACCGGCAAGGGCGGGGCGGGCGGCCAG
>NZ_JAUYNW010000013.1 GCF_030698145.1 Phenylobacterium sp.
GCCGGCCTGGACCGCGGCGCCCAGCGCCACGACCTCGTCCGGGTTCACGCCGGTGTGCGGCTCGCGGCCGAAGAACTCCTTCACCGTCTCCACGACCTTGGGCATGCGGGTCATGCCGCCGACCAGGATCACTTCGTCGATGTCGGACTTCTTGAGGCCCGCATCCTTCAGCGCCTGCTCGCAGGGGCCGACGGTGCGCGCGATCAGGTCTTCCACCAGGGCTTCCAGCTTGGAGCGCGACAGCTTGATGTTCAGGTGCAGCGGGCCCGAGGCGTTCATCGAGATGAAGGGCAGGTTCACCTCGTACTGAGGCGTGAAGGAGAGCTCCTTCTTGGCCTTCTCGCCTTCTTCCTTCAGGCGCTGCAGGGCCAGCTTGTCCTTGCGCAGGTCGACGCTGGTTTCCTTTTTGAACTCGTCGGCCAGGTAGTCGACGATCCGCATGTCGAAGTCTTCGCCGCCCAGGAAGGTGTCGCCGTTGGTCGACTTCACCTCGAAGACGCCATCGCCGATCTCCAGGATGGAGACGTCGAAGGTGCCGCCGCCCAGGTCGTAGACGACGATCTTCTTGCCGTCGTTCTTTTCAAGCCCGTAGGCGAGCGCCGCGGCGGTGGGTTCGTTGATGATCCGCAGGACTTCCAGGCCCGCGATCTTGCCCGCGTCCTTGGTGGCCTGGCGCTGGGCGTCGTTGAAATAGGCCGGGACGGTGATGACCGCTTTTTCGACCTTCTCGCCAAGGTGCTGCTCGGCGGCTTCCTTCATCTTCTGGAGGATGAAGGCCGAGACCTGCTGGGGCGAATAATCCTTGCCCTGGGCCTTCACCCAGGCGTCGCCGGTCGGGCCCTTGACGATGTCATAGGGCACCATGTGCTTGTCTTTTTCGACGACCGGATCGCCATAGTTGCGGCCGATAAGGCGCTTGATGGCGAACAGGGTGTTGGACGGATTGGTCACGGCCTGGCGTTTGGCCGGCTGGCCGACGAGGCGTTCCCCGTCTTCCAGGAAGGCCACCACCGAAGGGGTGGTGCGTACGCCTTCGGCGTTCTCGATCACTTTGGGCGTCTTGCCGTCCATGATGGCCACGCACGAATTGGTCGTGCCGAGGTCGATGCCGATGATCTTGCTCATATCGAGTCTTGCTCGCTCCTGAATGGCGGACGCCGTCTAGAGGGCCTTCGGTTGAAGCACCCCGATTTTTCTAGACGTCCCCGGTTCGAATAAGGGCTCGGCCGGTTAACCCACAGGGAAACCGGCGTCGAGTCGCGATATGGGATCATATGCGCCCCCTGCAAGGGCGAATCTCCCTAATCCGTACGGGGCCTTGACCGATCTGCGTTCGGCCAAGCTTCTAAAATCCTTGCATAAGCTGGTGTGGGATAGGGCGCGGACCCACCCAGCCGCGACAGATAGGCGTGCTGTACGACCATGGCCTGCTGCTCGATATTCAACGCCAAAAATTCCCGACCGTCGGTCGGATCATAGGCATAGGCCGCCGGACCGTCACCGCAGCGGAGCTTGGCCAGCGGCAGATTGACCCCGGCCTGGGCCTGCCAGACGTGGACCAGCTCGTGAACCAGCACCGAACGGATCCATAGCGGGGCCTCCGAAAAGTCGGCATAGGCGCCCGCCGCGGGCCACACCACCAGCCAGCCGCTGGGCACGAACGGACGGTTCCAGACGGGCAGGCTGAACAGCCGCACGCGATCCACGTCGAGGTCGCTCCCAAACACCTCGTCCGAAAGCCGCCGCTCACCCGGCGTCAGGCCTCGCCATCGGAGGGGCTTCATGCGCGAAATGCCGTCCATCGCCCCTATATGGACCCAGATGACCCCTGCTTCGACCTCCGGCTTCCGCCTGCTGCCGGGCCGCCTGGACCTGGACGCCCAGCAAGGCCTGCTGGACGAGGTCATGGCTCGTGTCGCCGTCGCGCCCTTCGTCCGCCAGGTCACCCCCGGCGGCAAGCCAATGAGCGTGGCGATGACCAGCTTCGGAGCGCTGGGCTGGACCACCGACCTGGCGGGCTATCGCTACGAGCGGCGGCATCCGGCGACGGGGGCGCCCTGGCCCGACATCCCCGCGGCCCTGCTCGATCTCTGGGCCGAACTGGCCGATCCGCGCACGCCGCCGGACGCCTGCCTGGTCAATTTCTATAACGCCGAGGCCAGGATGAGCCTGCACCAGGACCGCGACGAGGCCGATTTCGGCTTCCCGGTGCTCTCGGTCTCCCTGGGCGACACCGCGGTGTTCCGGATTGGGGGAACCCGGCGCGGCGATCCCACCCGTTCGGTGCGGCTGGCCTCCGGAGATGTCTGCCTGCTGGCCGGCGACGCCCGGCTGATCCATCACGGCGTCGACCGGATCTTGCCCGGATCCTCGCGGTTGATCCCCGGGGGTGGACGGATCAACCTGACCGTGCGCCGTGCGGAGCCGGGATAGGCGATCGCCGCCTTTGACTCCGCCCCTGCGCCGGACGCAAATGTAGACGCTTACCTCAAGAGGTCATTGGTCATGGTCGTGCTCACCCCAACCCGGCCGGAAGGCGCCGAACCCGAAGACTTCCATCTCTCGCGCCGGGGGCTCGCCGCCGCCGTGCTGGCGGGCTACGCGCTGGCCGCGCGCTCGGCGCAGGCCCAGCCGGTCGTCACCGACGCCGCGGGCCTGGTCACCGAAATGGTCCAGGTGGAGACCCCCGACCGCGCCATCCCAGCCTTCGTCGCCCGCCCCGCAGCGCGGGGGCGTTTCCCGGTGGTGGTGGTGATCCCCGAGGTGTTCGGCCTGCACGAATACATCCGCGACATCTGCCGCCGTCTCGCCAAGCTGGGCTATGTGGCGATCTCCCCCGACCTGTTCATTCGCCAGGGCGATCCGTCCACGGTCACGGACTTCGCCGCCGTGCGGAAGATCGTCGGCGAGGTTTCCGAGGCCCAGGTGATGAGCGACGTGGCCTCCGCCCTGACCTTCGTGAAGGCCCAGAAGTACGCCGACCCCGCCAAGATCGCGATCACCGGCTTCTGCTGGGGCGGCGCCATCGTCTGGCTCGCCTCGGCCCGCTTCAAGGATATCAAGGCCGGCGCGGCCTGGTACGGCCGCCTGTCGGCCCCCAAGCCCGGCGAATTCCTCGGCGAGCCCAACCGCACCTGGCCGCTGCAGGTGGTGGGCCGCCTGGGGCCCCCGGTGATCGGTCTCTATGCCGGCAAGGACGGCGGCATCCCGGTCAGCGACGTCGAGGCCATGCGTGCGGCCCTGACCGCTGCGGGCCGGACTTCGTCCCAGATCGTGCTCTATCCCGACAGCCAGCACGGCTTCCACGCCGACTACCGCGCCAGCTACGACGCCACGGCCGCCACCGACGCCTGGAACCGGATGCTGACCCATTTCGCCGCCAATGGGGTCAAGCCCAAGGCCTATCGGGCGTCCTAGGGACGGCCCCGCCTCAGTAGGGCGGCTGTTCCGGCGGCGGCGGCAGGGTCTCGATCAGGTCGCCGACCTTGTCTTCCGGAGGCGCGGCCTTGGGCGCGGCCACGGCCCTGGCGGCGGCCACAGCCTTGGCCTCGGCCTCCAGCTTGGCCATCTCGGCGGCGCGGACCTCCTCGGTCTTCTCGGCGGCCTCTTCCTCGGTCTTCTCTTCCGGAGGCGGCGGGGGCGGGTCGGTGACCAGGAGCTCCCCCACCGGCGTCGCGTCGGCGGCCTGCAGGGCCGACGAGCTTCCGCCGGCCGATTCGCCGGGCAGACGCGCCTTGTCGGGCACGTTGCGGACGCCCAGGGCGAAACCGCCGACGGCGCAGATTCCGATGATCACGGCCACGACCCGCAGGACGCTATGAGGCATGCTCCACATGCCGCGAACCTAGTCGCCTCGGCGCGCTCTCACAATTGGCAGGATGCGAAAACGCCGCGGAGAACGCACGCCAGAGTAAACGCCTCTTAACCCTCTTGGCCGCAGATATGGCGTTTCCAGAATGGGGAGCTACGGCATGGCGCGGGCGGCGCGGAAGGCGGGTTTGGAGTTGGGGCTGCATATAGCCGGCCTCGCCTGGACCCATCCGACCACCGCGCGGCTCCGGGGTGGGCTGATCGCCGCCGCCGGCCTGGCCTTCGCCGTGGCCCTGGTGACCTACAACGCCGCCGATCCCAGCCTGAACGCCGCCTCAGCCATCGCCCCCGTCAACGCCCTGGGCGGACCGGGCGCAACCGCCGCCGACGCCGGGGTGCAGTCCCTGGGCCTGGCGGCCGGGGTCGCAGCCCTGCTGATGGTGCTGTTCGGCCTCTACCGCGCCGCCTCCCCCCATCCCGACCAGACCCGCGGCCAGGTGCGGTTGCGCGCCTTCGTCGGCGCCCTGGGCGTGCTGTCGTTGGCGGGCCTGCTGTCGGCGCCTGCCCCGCCGGCCGCCTGGCCGCTCGCCAAGGGGCTGGGCGGCTTCTGGGGCGACGGGCTGCTGCACGGCCTGGCCGCGGTCTTCGCCTACGCCCACGTCCCGGCCGGAACCGTCATCGCCGCGGGCTTGCTGGCCGCAGCCGCCGCCACGGGCCTCGGATACGCCATCGGCGTGCGCCGCGACGAGGTCGCCGCCGCCGCCCTGTGGATCCGCGAGGCGATGCAGAAGTCCTCCGCCCCGCCGCCAGCTGGCAAGGCCGAGGCGCGCGCCTCGGTGGCCCGCCGCGCCCGCGCCGGCAAGGATGCGTCCGCCGCGATCGATCCAGCCCCCGCGCCGCAGGCCTCGGCGGTCGATCCGCTGTCCGCGCCAGTCGCCATCAAGGCTCCCAAGGCCGGCCCCAAGGATTCGGGCCGCGAACAGCGCGAGGCCCAGGGCGCCTTCGATTTCGTCAAGCCCGGCGGCTTCGCCCTGCCGGAACTGGCCATGCTGGCCAAGCCCAAGCCCCGAGCCTCGGCCTTCGACGAGGGGGCCCTGCGCCAGAACGCCCAGCTGCTGGAAAGCGTGCTGGCCGAGTTCGGCGTGCGTGGGAACATCGACCAGATTCGCCCCGGTCCCGTGGTCACGCTCTATGAGCTGGTCCCCGCCGCCGGCGTGAAATCGGCCCGGGTCGTGGCGCTCAGCGACGACATCGCCCGCTCCATGTCCGTCGCCGCCTGCCGCGTTTCCGTGGTGCCGGGCCGCAACGCGATCGGCATCGAGCTGCCCAACGCCCGGCGCGAGACCGTCTATCTGCGCGACCTGCTGGCCAGCGCCGAGTACGAACGCTCGACCCAGGCCCTGCCCATGGCGCTGGGCGAGAACATCGGCGGCGAGCCCTATATCGCCGACCTGTCGAAGATGCCCCACCTGCTGATCGCCGGGACCACCGGCTCCGGCAAGTCGGTCGGCGTCAACGCCATGATCCTGTCGATCCTCTACCGCCTGCCGCCGGAGCAGTGCCGGTTCATCATGATCGACCCTAAGATGCTGGAGCTCCGCGTCTATGACGGCATCCCGCACCTGCTGGCGCCGGTCGTCACCGACCCGAAGAAGGCCATCGTCGCGCTGAAGTGGACCGTGCGCGAGATGGAGGACCGCTACCGCCTGATGTCGAAGATCGGGGTGCGCAACGTCGCCTCCTACAACGAGCGCGCCAAGGAGGCCTCAGCCAAGGGCGAGCACTTCGAGCGCACCGTCCAGACCGGCTTCGACGACAACGGCCGGCCGATCTATGAGAGCGAGCGGATCGACCCCAAGGCCATGCCCTATCTGGTAGTGGTGATCGACGAGGTCGCAGACCTGATGATGGTGGCCGGCAAGGAGGTCGAGAGCGCCGTCCAGCGTCTGGCTCAGATGGCCCGTGCGGCCGGCATCCACCTGGTGATGGCCACCCAGCGCCCGTCGGTGGACGTGATCACCGGCACCATCAAGGCCAACTTCCCGACCCGGATCAGCTTCCAGGTCACCTCCAAGATCGACAGCCGCACCATCCTGGGCGAGCAGGGTGGCGAGCAACTGCTGGGCCAGGGCGACATGCTCTACATGGCCGGCGGCGGCCGCATCACCCGCCTGCACGGGCCCTTCGTCTCCGACGAGGAAGTGGAGTCCGTGGCCAAGTTCCTGCGCAGCCAGGGCGAGCCCCAGTACCTTGAGGACGTCACCGCCGGCGGCGACGAGGACGAGGACGGCGAGTCTGGCTTCGGCGACGAGGGCGGCGGCTCGGGCGACGACCTCTATGACCGCGCCGTGGCTGTGGTCACCCGTGACCGAAAGGCCTCGACCAGCTACGTCCAGCGCCGCCTGCAGGTCGGCTACAACCGCGCCGCCTCGCTCATCGAGCGCATGGAGCAGGAAGGCGTGGTCAGCCCCGCCAACCACGCCGGCAAGCGCGAAGTGCTGGTGGGCGCAGCGCCCTGAGGCGCGGAGCTACTCCGCCGCGGCTCGCGCGCCCAGGCGCTGGTTCAGCGCCTCGTACTGGGCCCACAGCTCCTTGGGCAGCCGGTCGCCGAACTTGCGGTAGGCGTCAGGGATCAGAGAGGCCTCCTCGGCCCAGACCTCGGCGTCCACCGAGAGCAGGGTGGCGAGCGCCGCGTCGCCCAGGCTGAGGCCCGACAGGTCCAGGCTCTCCTTGGTCGGCAGGCGCCCGATGGGGGTGTCGACCGCTTCGGCATCGCCCTCCAGGCGCTGGACGATCCACTTCAGGACCCGGCTGTTCTCGCCGTAGCCCGGCCACAGGAACTTGCCGTCGGCGCCCTTGCGGAACCAGTTCACGAAATAGATGCGTGGCAGCTTGGCGGGGTCGGCGTTCGCGCCGACCTTCAGCCAGTGGCCGAAATAGTCGCCCATGTTGTAGCCGCAGAACGGCAGCATGGCGAAAGGATCGCGGCGCAGCTCGCCGACCTTGTTCTCCGCCGCCGCCGTGCCTTCCGAGGCCACGTTGGAGGCCAGGAACACCCCGTGCGCCCAGTCGAAGGCCTCGGTCACCAGCGGCACGGCGCTGGCGCGGCGGCCGCCGAACAGGATCGCCGAGATCGGCACCCCGGCCGGATCGTCCCACTCGCTGGCGATCACCGGGCACTGGTCGGCCGGCACCGCGAAGCGGGCGTTGGGATGGGCTGCGGGCTCGCCGCCGGGGGTCCAGGGTTGGCCCTTCCAGTCGGTCAGGCCCTGGGGCGGGGTCTCGGTCAGGCCCTCCCACCAGACGTCGCCGTCGGCGGTGGCGGCCACGTTGGTGAAGACGGTGTTGGCGTGCAGCGCCTCGACGGCGTTGTGGTTGGTGGCGTGGCCGGTGCCGGGCGCCACCCCGAAGAAGCCGGCCTCGGGGTTGATCGCATAGAGCCGGCCGTCGTCGCCGAAGCGCATCCAGCAGATGTCGTCGCCCACGGTCTCGGCCTTCCAGCCGGGGATGGTGGGCTGCAGCATGGCCATGTTGGTCTTGCCGCAGGCGCTGGGGAAGGCCGCTGCAACGTAGCGGACCTGGTCCTCGGGTGAGGTGAGCTTCAGGATCAGCATGTGCTCGGCCAGCCAGCCCTCGTCGCGGGCCATCACCGAGGCGATGCGCAGGGCGTAGCACTTCTTGCCCAGCAGGGCGTTGCCGCCGTAGCCCGAGCCGTAGGACCAGATCTCGCGATCCTCGGGGAAGTGAACGATGTACTTGATCTCGTTACAGGGCCACGGAACGTCGGCCTGGCCCTCGGCCAGCGGCATGCCCACCGAGTGCAGGGCCGGGACGAAAAAACCGTCCTCGCCCAGCATGTCGAGGGCGCCCTTGCCCATCCGGGTCATCACCCGCATCGAGATGGCGACATAGGCTGAGTCGGTGATCTCGACGCCCAGGGCGGAGATCTTCGAGCCCAGAGGCCCCATGCAGAAGGGGACCACGTACATGGTCCGGCCGCGCATGCAGCCTTCGAACAGGTTTTCGAGATCGGCCCGCATCTCGACGGGATCGAGCCAGTTGTTGGTCGGTCCGGCGTCGGCCGGGTCCTTGGAGCAGATGAAGGTGCGGCTCTCGACGCGCGCCACGTCCTTGGGGTCCGACAGCGCCAGGAAGCTGTTTGGACGCTTGTTCGGATGGAGCTGCTTGAGGGTGCCGGCGTTCACCAACTCGGTGGTGAGCGCGGCCCACTCGGCGTCCGAGCCGTCGCACCAGTGGACTCGGTCCGGCTGGGTCATCTCGGCGACGCTGCGTACCCAGGCCAAGAGGCCCGCATGTTTGGTCGGAGCCTGATCCAGCCCCGGAATGGCCTTGCCCATCTAGGCTTCGCCCCTTTTAGAACACCCGCACCATCACGTGCGCCGCGGCCCGCCAAAGGGGGTCGTCGCGGGCCGTGCGAGGCCGGTGATAAGTTCGAATAATGGGACGCACAAGCTTAACGGGGCAAGTTACCCTGGCCACGCGAAATGATACCGGTGTCATGGAATTTGGAACACCCAATCGGCGCCACCGTTCCCGACGCGGACCCGGGAGGCGTGAATCGTCAATGGGTTGGCGGCGGCGGTAACTCCGTCTCAAGACGGCTTGGAGCAGAGTGACGGCAACCAAAGGCGGAGGGGAACCGCGCGCGTGACCAGTCTGCTTGACGACGGCCTCGACGGGCTGGCCGCCTCTGTCCATCAGGCAATCCCGCTGCGGATGATCATCGCCGTGATCGTGGCCGCCGTCGGCGCCGCCGCCCTGCCGATCTGGCTCTGCACCCTTTGGGGTTCGGCGGTGGTCGCCGGCGAGATCTGGGCCTATTTCACGACGCGGCGTCAGTTCGCGGGCGAGAAGGCCCGTCCGGGCCTGCGCCTCAACTACACCCTCTGCCTTGCGATCGTGACCTGCATCTGGATCGCATTCGGCGGAGCCCTATGGTCCCTCGGGCGCACCGAAGCCTCGGTGGCCGCCGTCGCGGTCTGGCTGGCGGTGATCTACCACGCCCAGACCCATGCCTATCAGTCCCACATGGGGCTGATCGCCGGCGGGGCGATCCCCGCCGTCCTGATGCTCGCGATCCTCGCCTTCGCGCCAAACCCCCTCGCGCTGGACCTCGGTTTCATCCTGCCGTTCATGGTGCTGGGGCTGCTGTTCTCGGGCGACGGGGCGGCGCGCATGATCCAGGCGCGCGGCAGGTTCAACGAGGCCCAGCGCGATCTCGCACAGAGCGACGCCCAGTATCGGATGCTGGCCGACAACCTGACCGACGTGATCGCCCTGTCGGGCCTCGACGGCCGGCGGATATACGTGTCGCCCAGCATCGAAACCGCCATGGGCTACACCGCCAAGGAGCTGTTCGGCACCCCCACCTACACCTTCCTGCATCCCGAGGACGCCGTCTGGCTGCCTCAGGCCATCGCCGACATGGCCGCCGGCCCCGGCAAGGTGACCCTGGAGTACAGGGTGGTCCACAAGGAGGGACGGGTGATCTGGGTCGAGACCACCTTCTGCCTGGTGGCCAACGACGATCCCGACGCGCCGCCGCAGGTGGTGTCCGTCTCGCGCGACATCGACACGCGCAAGCAGATGGAGACCGAACTGGTCGTGGCGCGCCGACGCGCCGAGGAGGCCGCCGCCGCAAAATCCGACTTCCTGGCCAATATGACCCACGAGCTGCGCACTCCGCTCAACGCCATCATCGGCTTCTCGGGCGTGCTGGCCGCCTCGCCGCGGCTGACGGGCGACGACGCGCGCCATGTGGGCGTGATCCACGACGCCAGCGGCTCGCTGCTGGAGCTGGTCAACAGCGTGCTGGACTTCTCCAAGCTGGAGGCCGGGGCCGTCGAGGTGGAGGCCCGGCCCTTCGATCCGGCCGCTCCGGCCCGGACCATGGCCGACCTGCTCGGCGAACAGGCCGAGGCAAAAGGCCTGGCGCTCAGCATCCATATGGAAGGCGCGATCGCCCCTCTGCTGGGCGACGCCGGCCGTATCCGCCAGGTGCTGGTCAACTTCGTCTCCAACGCCATCAAGTTCACGGCCCAAGGCGCGGTCGACGTCACCGTGCGGCAGACCGAGGCGCCGGGCGACTGCGGCCGACTGCGGATCGAGGTCTCCGACACCGGCATCGGCCTGCGCGACGACCAGATCGAGCACCTGTTCGAACGCTTCACCCAGGCCGACGCCTCGGTCTCGCGGCGATACGGCGGCACGGGCCTGGGCCTGGCCATCTGCAAGCGCACCGTCGAACTCATGGGCGGGACCCTGGGCGCATCCTCCAAGCCGGGCGTGGGATCGACCTTCTGGTTCGAGCTCGTCCTGCCGCGCACCGATCAGCCGGTCGTCAGCGATACCCGGGCCCCCGTGCCGGAAGGCCTCGAACGGCCGCTGCGCCTGCTGCTGGTCGAGGACGTGGCGGTGAACCGCGAACTGATCGCGGCCCTGCTGGGCCCCTTCAGCGTGGAGATCGAGACCGCCGAGAACGGCCAGGAAGCCGTCGAGGCCATGCGCCAGCGGGCCTTCGACATCGTCCTGATGGATATCCAGATGCCGGTGATGGACGGGCTGACCGCGACGCAGGCCATCCGCGCCCTGCCCCTGGCGCGCGCCCGGTCGACCCCGATCATCGCCATGACCGCCAACGTCCTGCCCGAGCAGATCGCCCGCTGCCACGAGGCCGGCATGGACGACCATCTGGGCAAGCCCATCGAGCCCACCAAGCTCCTGGAGGCGCTCGCCGCCTGGTCCTCGCCGCAGGATCTCGACGAGGCCGAGGCCGCCGACGAACGGACCGGCTGAGGGAACGCTCCCCTCGCCTCCGCCGTTCTTGCGCCCTATTGACGCCCGCAGCGCCCTATAGGCCTGCCGGCTGCGAACCTGGAGCGACCATGACCCATCTCTCTCGCCGCGCCCTGGCGATCGGCCTGGCGGCCCTGCCGCTGCCGGCCCTGGCCCAGAGACCCGCCGCCGCGCCGCTGAGCGCCGCCGACAAGGCCCTGGTCAACCGCGCCGCCGCTTATCTGCAAGGCCTGAAGGAGGCTAAGGGCCGGTTCGTCCAGACCGACCCGCGCGGCGTGACCACGCGCGGCGAGCTCTATCTGAAGCGCCCCGGCAAGGCGCGGTTCGCCTATGACGCGCCCTCCGGCCTGCTGGTGGTGTCGGACGGCGGCAATGTCTCGATCTCCGACCGGCGGCTGAAGACCTTCGAGTCCTATCCCCTGATGGCCACGCCGCTGTCCCTGTTCCTCGCCCGCCAGGTCCGCCTGGACCAAGGGGTGGTGGTCAGCCGCGTCGCCCGTTTCGCCGACGGGTTCGCCATCACCGCCCGCGACGGCAAGAAGCAGGCGGAGGGCCAGATCACGCTGACCTTCACCGACTCGCCCCTGCGCCTGGCCGGCTGGACGGTCACGGACGCCCAGGGCGGCTCGACCCGCATCCAGCTCGTCGACCTGGCGCCGGCCTCGGGCCTGGCGCCGTCGCTGTTCGTGCTCAAGGACCCGAGGCCGAAGAACGTCGGCCGTGCCAGAATGTGACACAATCACAACAGGCAATATCGTTCGTGTTTTCTCTTGATTTTTCCCGAAGCCAGTGTCATTAATACAACTATGAGGTTTGCGCGATCGCGAACCTTTTCCGTGCCGGAACCTATCCCCTCCCGGCGGCGGCATGAGAGACAACTGGACGCCCGGGCTTCTCCAGTGCCCGGGCGTTTCTTTTGCGCCCGAGCTCTTCTAGACAGTCCCCCATGCGCCTTCGCCTCTGCACCTGGAACGTCAACTCCGTCCGCCTGCGCGCCGAACAGGTCGCCCGCTTCGTCGACGAGCAGGCCCCCGACGTCCTGTGCCTGCAGGAGATCAAGTGCCAGGCGGCCGAGTTCCCGCGGGCGATCTTTGAAGAGGTCGGCCTGCCGCACATCAAGATCGCCGGCCAGAAGGGCTGGCACGGGGTGGCCATCGCCTCGCGCCTGCCCATCGAGGACGTCGCGCCGCTGGACGTCTGCCGCGAGGGCCATGCCCGCTGCGTGTCGGGCAGGGTGGCCGGGGTCGAGGTGCAGAACTTCTACATCCCGGCCGGCGGCGCCGTCCCCGACCGGGAGCTCAACGCCAAGTTCGACCACAAGCTGGACTTCTACGAGAAGCTCAGCGCCGAGATGGCCCGCCGCGACCCCAAGGATCCGCTGGCCATCGTCGGCGACCTGAACGTCGCGCCGGGCGAATTCGACGTCTGGAGCCACAAGCAGATGTCGAGGATCGTCAGCCACACCCCGGTCGAGCTCGAGGCCTTCGCCGCCCTCATGGCCAGTCTCAACTTCACCGACCTGGTGCGCGAGGCCGTGCCCGACCCGCAGAAGCTGTTCTCCTGGTGGAGCTATCGCGCCGCCGACTTCCGCGCCTCCAACCGCGGCCTGCGGCTGGACCACATCCTGATCTCGCCCGGCCTGCGCGAAGCCGCCTTCCGCCAGGGCGCGGCGGCGGCCAGGGTCCATGACGACGTGCGCGAATGGGAACGCCCCAGCGACCACGCCCCGGTCAGCGCGGATTTCGGGCTCTAGAGCAAAATTCGATCTGAGTGGATCGGATTTTGCTCTAGCCGCTTTGAATTTAGACCATTTTCTTCGCCGAACCGGTGTCCACTTCGGCGGAAAATGATCTAGCAGGCGATCGCATCGATATGCCCGGCGGCGGCGTAGGCCAGCAGCTTGGCGTCGCGCGTCATCACCCGAAGCCCGCCCTCGCGAGCGGTCGCCGCGATAATCCGGTCAGCCGGATCGTTGGGTGGCGCGCCGGGCAGGAACGACGACGCTATCAGCGTCTCTGGCGGAATGGCCGCCACTTCAAATCCCGAACGCGACACTGCGGCCGCCCACCACCGTTCAGGCGGCATAGTCAGCGAGATACGTGCGCGGGCCGATAGGAGGCCGACCTCCCACGCGCTGATCGGCGAAACCCAGGGTACGTGACCTTGGGCCCAAAGCGCCTCGATTTCGGCGGTCGCCTCGGGCTCGATAGGATCGCCACCCACGATCCAAAGCAATGCGCAGGTGTCGAGCAGGATCATTCGTAGATCTTACCCCACTCGGGATCGGCGGGTGTGGTCAGGTCGAAGTCGACCGCGATACGGACCGTCCCCTTCATGACTCCGAAACCAGGAAAGCCGCCGCGGCTGGATCGCCGGCCGGGGCGCTCCGATGGCGCGCGAGCCTCGGCGCGCCGAAAGACAAGTTTCTCCCTTGCCGTATCCACCTGCTCGCTCACGAATCCAGCCCGCCGCCAGACTTTCGTCATGACATTGTTCCACTCGTTGTTGCTCCACCAAGCCGGGTAGCGCTTCGAGTCTGGCAGCTTCGCGCCGATGAGCGCCTCGATTTCCGCGAAACTCATGGGAACGCGTTCCGCGTCCTGGTTCGCGAGATAGACCCCCAATGGATCGTACTTAGCCATCGCCACGTCCTCTGAGCTGAGGATCAAACATAGGCTCACTTAAATTACATAGCAACTACACTGCCCGCTACGGCTTGAAATTGGCGGCCATGACGCAGCTCGGCGTCCCGCCCCGCAGGGTCACCGTCACCGGCTGTCCGACGCCCGGCTTGAAGTAGAACTGGCCGCGCTTGGTGGTGACCTTGAGCACCGCGGGCGAGGTGAACTGGCAGATCGGCGCGAAGCCGGTTCCGCCGCCGTCGCTCACCACATTGCAGCCGACATGCCCGAACCGGCGATCGAAGGTCACCTCGTTGAAGATGAAGGTCTTCTTCGGCTTGACGGGCAGGGCGTCGAATGCGGCGGCCGACAGCACCGGGCACGGCGGCCCGGCGATGGTGGCCGGATTGGCGGCGGCCTCGGACTCGGCGATCTTCTGCATGCGGTTTTGGTAGGAGGTCACCCCCACCACCGTGAAGCCCAGCGCCAGCGCGCCCAGCATCATCAACGGGAAGGTCCGGGCCAGGCTCCACTTCCCGCGCCCGATCTTCTCACTGCGCGCCGCCATGCCGAGACTCATGGCGCCAGGCGGTAGCCGCCCGCCTCGGTCAGCAGCAGCCGCGCGTTACCGGGATCGGGCTCGATCTTCTGGCGCAGGCGGTAGACGTGGGTTTCCAGGGTGTGGGTTGTGACGCCTGCGTTGTAGCCCCAGACCTCGGCCAACAACTCCTCGCGGCTCACCGGCTTCTCGCCGGCCCGGTAGAGGTATTTCAGGATGTTGGTCTCTTTTTCCGTCAGCCGGATCTTCTTCTGGTTGGCGTCCACCAGCATCTTGGCCGAGGGCCGGAACTCATAGGCCCCCAGGTGGAAGACCGCGCCCTCCGACTGTTCATGGCTGCGGAGCTGGGCGCGGATGCGGGCCAGCAGCACCTGGAACTTGAAGGGCTTGGTGACGTAGTCGTTGGCCCCGGCGTCCAGGCCCGAGATGGTGTCGTCGTCGGTGTCGGCGGCGGTCAACATGATGATCGGGCAGGCCACCCCCTGGGCGCGCATCTGCCGGCAGGCCTCGCGGCCGTTCATGTCCGGTAAGTCTACGTCCAGCAGAATGAGGTCCGGGCGATTCTCGACCGCCGACCTCACCCCGTCTCCGGCGGTGGCGGCCTCAATGGCCGAGAATTCCTCGGTGAGTTGAAGCTGTTCGGCGATCGCGCCGCGCAGGTCTTCGTTGTCGTCCACGACGAGCAAGGTCTTGCGTTGAGCCATGGGTCGGAACATGCACCGTGTCGCGCCCGCGCGCCAACCTTTGGAGACCGCCCAGACCATGATCTTCACGGCTATGTCAGATGGGACCTTCGATCTGGGCGGCCGGATCGTCGCCTGTGCTCTCGGCATGGGCGGGGTGGTCGGCGCCAAGGACAAGCGTGAAGGCGACGGCGCCTCGCCGCTGGGGACCTGGGCCATCCGGCGCGTGCTCTATCGTCCCGACAAGGACGGACCGCCGCGGACCGGCCTGCCCACCAAGGCGCTCGCCCGCGACGACGGCTGGTGCGACGCCCCCCTGGACCCGGCCTATAACCGCGCGGTGAAGCTGCCCCATCCGGTCAGCGCCGAGCAGATGTGGCGCGACGACGACGTCTACGACCTGGTCTGCGTCCTGGCTCACAACGACGATCCGCCGGTCCCCATGCTGGGCTCGGCGATCTTCCTGCACCTGGCCAAGCCCGGCTATCCGCCCACCCAGGGCTGCGTGGCCCTGGCCCGCGAGGACCTGCTGGAGCTGCTCGCCAAGGCGACCCTGGGCGACGCGGTGGCCATCGTGCGGGCATAGGAGCGCCGCCCCAGATGCTCCCCTGCTGGGGCAGGGCTATCGCATATGGCCGTAGATCCAAGTGGCACGGTGGCCAGATGCTCCCCCTCTGGGGGAGCTCCCGGCCGAATGGCCGGGTGAGGGGGACTTTGACTCTTGTTTGTGGGCTGCAACCCCCTCCGTCTCGTCGCCGATAGAGGCGACGCGCCACCGTGATGAGCGCCGGCTCGCGCTTGCGGGCCGGATGCGATCGACAACGATTTGTCGATCGCCGCGAAGAACGCCCTTCGCCGCGCGAAGGGCGGGGCCCCTAATCGCGCTGCGCGCTGGGGGAGGATCTAAGGGCGCTCTATTTCGTCCGGGCGCCGAACAGGGCCGAGCCCACGCGCACGCTGGTGGCGCCGAAGGCGATCGCGGTCTCGAAGTCGTCGCTCATCCCCATGGAGAGCCGGGAGATGCCGTTGCGCGCGGCGATCTTGCCCAGCAGGGCGAAATGCGGACCAGGCGGTTCGCCCACGGGCGGAATGCACATCAAGCCCTCGATCTCCAGGCCATGGGTCCCACGGACCGCGGCGAGGAAGCTGTCGGCCTGCGCCGGGACGACCCCGGCCTTCTGCGGCTCCTCGCCGGTGTTGATCTGCGCATAGAGCCGTGGCGCGCGGCCCTGCCTCTGGATCTCCGACGCCAGCGCGACGGCCAGCTTCTCCCGGTCCAGGCTCTCGATGACGTCGAAGAAGGCCACGGCCTCCTTGGCCTTGTTGCTTTGCAGCGGTCCGATCAGCCGCAGCTCGACGCCGGCGCGGCGTTCGCCCCAGCGTTCCATCGCCTCCTGCACCCGGTTCTCGCCGAACACGCGCTGGCCGCCCGCCAGGATCGGCGCCACGGCGTCCCAGGGCTGTTGCTTGGAGACGGCGACCAGGGTGACATCGGACGCCTGGCGACCCGCCGCCTTCGCCGCGCGGGCGATCCGGTCTAGGACGTCGGTCAGGGCCTGGGCCCCGGAAGTGGGAGAGACGGTCATTTCGGGCGGCTTCTGGACAGTGGCGCGGACGGCGGCAGCCTTAGGGGCGCGGGCGCCGTCGCGAAAGCCCCTTCCGGTCATCCTGTTCTTCACCGACCCCGACCGCACGCCCGACATCGAGGCCGCCGCCGCCCGCCTGCCGCGCGGATCGGCCATCGTCTACCGCAGCTTCGGCGATCCCGCCGCCGAGGCCCGGGCGCGGGGCCTGCTGGCGATCGCCCGGGCGCGGGGCCTGAAACTGCTGATCGGCGCGGACTGGGACCTCGCCCGACGGATCGGCGCCCACGGCGTCCACCTGCCCGAGCGGCTCGCCGCCCATGCGAGACGCCTGAGGCGTCCGGGTTTCCTGGTCACCACGGCGGCCCACAGCCTTGGCGCGGCGCGGCGGGCCCTGGCCTGGGGCGCGGACGCGGTGGTGGTCTCGGCGGTCTTTCCCTCGGCCAGCCCCTCGGCGGGCGGGCCCATGGGCCCCGTGCGCCTGGCCGACCTGGTGCGCGCCGCCGGCGGGCCGGTCTACGCCCTGGGCGGGATCAATAACAAAACGGCCCGCAGGCTGCTGCCTACGGGCGTGGTCGGGATCGCGGCTGTCGAAGCCCTTAGAACTTGAAGGCGGTCTCGAGACGGACGCGCGGGGCGGCGTCCACCGGCTGCGTCTTCTTGTAGGCCGGGGTCTCCTGGTCGCCCAGGGCGACCGCGCCGCCGACCCGAAGGCTCGGCGTCACCCGGAAATAGGCCCCCGCCTGTACGTCGTTCCACTGCATGTCGCGCTCGACCCGTTGATCCAGGTTGAGAGAGACCCCCCAGCGCCCCTTGCGCGTGTCCCACTTCAGCGACTTGGTCCCTTGCGGGGTCACGGAGGTTTCACTGCGCACGGTGAAGTCGGCGGTCTTGCCCTTCGACGCCGTCTGGGCGTGCGCCGTCGAGGCGCCGCTCACGAGGAGCGCCGCACCGAGCAACGAAATGACCAAACGCTTGGACATAACCACCTATATAGCCCCTAAGCCCCGGCCCCACCATTACACGGCGAGACCGTTGGCTCGATTAAAGTCGCCCTGGACCCCAGGTCAACAGAATGCGGCCCCTCCGCCCGGGCCGCTGGTCGAATCCATCGGCGCCTGTGGCGGCAGGGCAACGCGATTCCTGTTTGGCGGTTCCACGGGCGTTGTTATAGAGGCTCCTCCGGCTCGGGGGGCGGCGCCGCGGCGCTGATCCGACGCGGACTAACGACTGGGAGCGACTATATGCCGTTTGTGCGCGGTGAGTTTATGCGTGGCGTGACGACCGGAGTGCTGGTGCTCAGCCTCGCGGCGCTGGCGGCTTGCTCCAGCAGCGGCGGTTCGCGGACCTTCCAAACCCAGGAAGAAGGCGGCTTCAGCCTGTTCGGCGGCGGCAAGAAAGCCAAGGCCGCGACCGGGGACACCCCCTCGATCGGGGTCAACGGCTATCTGTGGCGCGCGACCCTCGACACCCTGTCGTTCATGCCGCTGGCCTCGGCCGATCCTTATGGCGGCGTGGTCATCACCGACTGGTACGTCAATCCGGAAAAGCCGGACGAGCGCTTCAAGTGCACCGTCTACATCCTGGATTCGCGTCTGCGCGCCGACGGCCTGAACGTCGCCGTCTTCAAGCAGAACAAGGATGCGACCGGAAACTGGGTTGACGCGGCCTCGGCCGGCCAGACCGAGACCGACCTGGAAAACGCGATCCTTACCAAGGCCCGGCAGCTTCGGCTGTCGAACATCGGCTAAGGCCTAAAGGGCGCATTCAGCAAAGGTGGAAACCGGTCGGATGCGCTCTCCCACCTAGGGTCGGCGCGACGTCCGCCGCTGGCCGGTTCCCCATCGAAGTCTGAAAGCCGTCCGCATGGCCCGCTACAATCCGAAAGAGACCGAGCCGAAGTGGCGCAAGGCCTGGGCTGACGCCGACGTCTTCCGCGCCGGCCCGCCCACGCCCGGCGTTCCCAAATACTATGCGCTCGAGATGTTCCCCTATCCGTCGGGGAGCCTGCACATGGGCCATGTGCGCAACTACACGCTGGGCGACGCCAACGCCCGCTACAAGCGCGCCCGGGGCTTCAACGTCCTGCATCCCATGGGCTGGGACGGTTTCGGCCTGCCCGCCGAGAACGCGGCCATGGAGCGCGGCGTCGATCCCCGCGCCTGGACCTACGAAAACATCGCCAAGATGCGCGCCGAGCTGCAGCAGCTGGGCCTTTCCATCGACTGGTCGCGCGAATTCGCCACCTGCGATCCGGCCTATTACGGCCAGCAGCAGGCGTGGTTCCTCGACCTGATGGCGCGTGGCCTGGTCTATCGCCGCGAGGGCGTGGTCAACTGGGACCCGGTGGACCAGACCGTCCTGGCCAATGAACAGGTGGTCGACGGCCGCGGCTGGCGCTCCGGCGCGGTGGTCGAGAAGCGCAAGCTGAACCAGTGGTTCCTGCGCATCACCGACTATGCCGACCAACTGCTGGAGGGCCTGAAGACCCTGGACCGCTGGCCGGAAAAGGTCCGCGTCATGCAGGAGAACTGGATCGGCCGCTCCAAGGGCGCCCGGTTCACCTTCCAGTTCTCTGGCGGCGCGCCGGCCGGTTTCGAGGCAAGCTTGTTCGAGGGGGGGCTGGAGGTCTACACCACCCGTCCCGACACCCTTTATGGCGCAAGCTTCGTGGGCGTCGCACCCGATCATCCGCTGTCGGAACATCTGTCGTCGGACCCCAAGGTCGCCGCCTTCCTGGCCCTGTGCCGCAAGGGCGGCGCCTCCGAGGCTGAGATCGAGACCGCCGAGAAGATCGGCTTCGACACCGGCCTGACCGTGGTTCACCCCTTCGATCCCGAGCAACGCCTGCCGGTCTGGATCGCCAATTTCATCCTGATGGACTACGGCACGGGCGCCATCTTCGGCTGTCCGGCCCACGACCAGCGCGACCTGGATTTCGCTCGCAAATACAAGCTGTTGGTCACGCCCGTCGTGCTGCCGCCGGGCGAGGATCCGGCCAGCTTCGACGTCGCCGACGAGGCCTATGTCGGACCCGGGACCATCATCAATTCCGGCTTCCTGGATGGGCTGGAGATCGAGCCGGCAAAGGCCGCCGCGGTCGCCAGGCTGGAGGCCCAGGGCCAGGGCCAGGGCGCGACGGTCTACCGTCTGCGCGACTGGGGCGTGGCCCGCCAGCGCGGCTGGGGCTGCCCGGTTCCCGTGGTCCACTGCGACAAGTGCGGGGTCGTCCCGGTACCGAAGGATCAGCTGCCGGTCGCCCTGCCCGAGGATCTGGACTTCTCCAAGCCCGGCAACGCGCTCACCCGCCACCCGACCTGGAAGACCACCACCTGCCCCGGTTGCGGCGGTCCGGCGACGCGTGAGACCGACACCCTGGACACCTTCGTGGACTCGTCCTGGTACTTCGCCCGCTTCACCGACCCGACCTCGCCCGAGCCGATCGACCGCGCCGCGGCCGACTACTGGATGCCGGTCGACCAGTATGTGGGCGGCATCGAGCACGCCGTGCTGCATCTGCTCTATGCCCGCTTCGTCAACCGGGCCCTGTCGGACGCGGGCATGCTGGCGGCCAAGGAGCCGTTCGAGGGCCTGTTCACCCAGGGCATGGTGACCCACGAGACCTACCGCCTGCAGAACGGCGACTGGGTCGAGCCCAAGGAGCTGGAGATCGTCGTCGAGGGCGCCACCCGCCGCGCGGTGCGTCTCGCCGACGGCCAGCCGGTGGTCATCGGCGACATCGAGAAGATGTCGAAGTCCAAGCGCAACACCGTGGCGCCGGGCGACATCTTCGAGGTTTACGGCGTCGACGCCGCGCGGCTGTTCGTGCTCTCCGACAGCCCGCCCGACCGCGACTCCATCTGGTCGGCCTCGGGGGTCGAGGGCGCCTGGCGGTTCGTGAACCGGGTCTGGAACGAGTTCGACAGCCAGCCCGTGGCCCCCGCCCCGGCCGTGACGCCCGATGCCAAGGGCGACGAGCTGCGGAGCTTCACCCACCGCACCGTCAAGGCGGTGACCGAGGCGGTCGAGGGCTTCCGATTCAATTCCGGCATCGCGCGGATGTACGAATTCCTCAACAAGCTCAAGGAATTCCCGGCCGAGGGCGCCAGCCCGGCGGTCCTGGCCGCGCGCCACGAGGCCCTGTCGGCCTTCGCCCGGCTGATCTCGCCCTTCACCCCCCACCTGGCCGAGGAGGCCTGGGCCCGCATCGGCGGACAGGGCATGGTGGCGATCGCCCCCTGGCCGCAGTTCGATCCGGCCCTGACGGCGGACGCGGTCAAGATCCTGCCCGTCCAGGTCAACGGCAAGCGCCGCGGCGAGATTTCCGTGGCCGCGGGGGCCGAACCGGCCGATGTGGAGAAGATGGTGCTTGACGATCCGGAGATCGCGCGGCGCCTAGAGGGGCTCACGATCCGCAAGGTCATCGTGGTCAAGGATCGCATCGTCAACATCGTGGCCGGGTAAGCCTGACATGAACCGAGCCGTCTTCGCCGCCGCCCTGCTCGCCGCCGGCCTCGGCCTGAGCGCCTGTGGGTTCTCGCCGATCTATGGCGCGCCCGGCGTCACCGCCCAGCTCACCGCCGTCCAGGTGACCACCCCGCCCGGACGCACCGGCCAGCTGATCCGCGAGCACTTGGACGACGCGCTGGCCCGCGACAAGGGCGCCGCGCCCCGCTACCGGATGGACCTGGAGCTTTCCGAGACGCGCTATCCGCGTGGGGTGCGGGTCGACAATGTCGCCACCCGCTACGAATACGTGCTGGTCGCGGCCTACACCCTCTCGGCCCTGCCCTCCGGCTCGCCGGTGAAGACCGGCCGGGCGCGGGTCGAGGTCACCTATGACAGCGCCGACCAGCCCTACGCCTCGATCTCGGCCCAGCAGGACGCCCAGGACCGCGCCGCGGCCGAGGCCGCCCGCAAGATCGAGCTCGAACTGGCCGCCTGGCTGGCCACCCAGGCCGGCAAGTCCTAGGACGGCCAGGCCGTGATCCTCGCCAAGCGGCCGGATATCGAACGCTTCCTGGCCAGGCCGGACCCGCAAATCCGCGTGGTGCTGATCTATGGCCGCGATGTTGGCGTGGTGCGCGACCGGGCCAAGGAGCTGGCCGGCAAGGTCGCCGACCCGCCCGATGACCCCTTCAACGTCGCCCTGCTGACCGACGGCGACCTGGACGGCGACGGCGCGCGCCTGGAGAACGAGCTCGCCTCCCAGTCGCTGATGGGCGGCCGGCGGCTGGTGCGGCTGAAGTTCGCCACCGAGAAGGCCAGCCTCGACAAGCAGGTCGCCGAGGCGGTCACCGCCCATGCCGAGGGCCGGCTCAACCCAGACGCCTTCTTCCTGATCGAGGCGGGCGCGCTCGGCCGCGACTCCGCCCTGCGCAAGGCCGCGGAAAAGGCCGCAGGCGCGGCGGTCATCCCCTGCTACGAGGATGAGCCCGGCGACGTGGCCCGGCTGGTTCGCGAGACCCTGGCCAAGGATGGGGTAGGCCTCGACGCCCAGGCCCTGCAGCTCTTCGTCAGCCGGATGCCCAAGGAGCGTGGCGTGGCCCGCCAGGAGATCGAGCGGCTGGCCCTCTATCTCGAACCGGGCAGCGGGCGCACCGCCTCGCCGAAGGACCTGGAGGACTTCCTGGGCGTCGAGCCGGAGGCTTCCCTATCGGACGCGGCCGCCGACGCGTTCGGCGGTCGGCTCGCCGAGGCCCAGGCCGGACTGCGCCGGGCCGCGGCCGAGGGCGAGGCCGGGCCGGCCGCCGTCCGAGCCATCGGCATGTATCTGGGCCGGATGCGCCGCACCCTGACGCTCGCCAAGAACGGCGCCGGCCTGCAGGAAGCCGCCAAGGCCAGCGGCGTGTTCTGGAAACAGGAGCGCGAGTTCCTCCGCCAGGCGCGCTCCTGGACCCTGGACGACCTCGACCGCCTCCAGCCCGAGGTGCTCGCCGCCGACAAGGCCTGCAAGACCGCCGGCTCCCCCGACGGTCTCATCGCCGAGCGGCTGGCTCTGACGGTGGCCGGCCGGGCGCGACGGCTGGGGCTTTAGGCCCCCTCCGTCACGTCGCCGAAGAGGCGACGCGCCACCTCCCCCTAATCGCGCTGCGCGCTGGGGGAGGATCTAAAATGCTCCCCTCTTGGGGGAGCTGTCAGCGAAGCTGACTGAGGGGGACTTTGACTCGCGGCCGAGGCCGAAAAACCGCCCTCGGAAAATTCGCTCCCACGCGCACAGAATCCGACCCGTCCGTACTCGTACACGGTCCATTCGCGACAGCTCGAATTCCGAAATCGGGCCCTTATGAATCAAGGGCTTACGGACAGTCGAAAATCAGCCCCGGCTGGTCAGGCGACGGCAGAGCTCGTCGAGCTGCTCCAGGGTCGCATACTTGATCCGCAGCTCGCCGACGCCGCCCCGATCGACCACCTCCACGTCGAGACCGAGCACGTCGGAGAGGTCGCTCTCCAGGGCCTGGGTGTCGGTGTCCTTGGCGGCCTTGCGCGACGGCTTAGCCGTCCCGCCGGCGGAGCCCTTGCGGGCCAGGGCCTCGGCCTCGCGGACCGACAGGCCCCGGGCGATGATCTGCTCGGCCAGCGCGGCGGGGTCGTCGGCGGTGAGGATCGCGCGCGCATGGCCGGCGGTGAGCTTGCCCTCCAGCACCAGGGTGCGGACGTCGTTGGGCAGGTTCATCAGGCGCAGGGTGTTGGCCACATGGCTGCGGCTCTTGCCGACGCTGTCGGCGACCTGGTCCTGGGTGCGGCCGAACTTGTCGATCAGCTGCTGGTAGGCGTTCGCCTCCTCGATGGCGTTGAGGTTGGCGCGCTGCACGTTCTCGATGACCGCGATCTCGAGCACCTGCATGTCGTCGAGCTGGCGGATCAGGGCCGGCAGGACCTTGAGGCCCGCCTTCATGCTGGCGCGCCAGCGCCGCTCGCCGGCGACGATCTCGAAATCGCCGGACCGGCCCGGCATGGGGCGCACCAGGATCGGCTGCAGGACGCCCTTCTCGCGGATCGAGGCGGCCAGTTCGTCCAGCTCATCGCCCGGGAAGACCCAGCGCGGCTGGTCGTCATTGCGGTAGAGCAACTCGATCGGGATTTCGCGCACGCTGGCGGCCTCGCCCGCGCCGGTGGAGACATTGGTCTCCTCGACGTCGCCCAGCAGGGCCGACAGCCCCCGGCCCAGTCCGCGTTTCTCGGCCATCATCGTTCCTTACGCAGCCTTGGCGCGACGGTCGCGCTCGCGCAGCACCACCTCGCGGGCCAGTTTCAGATAGGCCTGCGAGCCCCGGCATTTCAGATCATAGACCAGCACCGGCTTGCCGAAGGACGGCGCCTCGGAGACCCGCACGTTCCGGGGGATCACGGTCTGGTAGACGGTGTCGCCGAAATGGCCGCGCACGTCGCGGGCGACCTGTTCCGACAGGCTGTTGCGCCGGTCGTACATGGTCAGCACCACCCCCTGGATCTCCAGGGCCGGGTTCAGGCTGCCCTTGACCAGGTCCACGGTGCGCATGAGCTGGCTGAGACCCTCGAGGGCGAAGAACTCGCACTGCAACGGCACCAGAACGGCGTCGGCCGCGGCCATGGCGTTGACGGTCAGGAGATTGAGCGAGGGGGGGCAGTCGATCAGGACATAGGTGTAGGCCTTCGACGCGCGGATGGATTCCAGAGCGTCGCGCAGCTTGAAGGAGCGACGCGGCTGCTGGCCCAGCTCCAGTTCGATGCCGGACAGGTCCGGGTCGGAGGGCGACAGGTCCAGGCCCGGAATGTCGGTCTTGATCACCGACTGCTCCAGGGTGTGCTCGCCCATCAGCACGTCATAGAGGGTGACCTTGCGCAGGGCCCGGCCGATGCCGAGGCCGGTGGAGGCGTTGCCCTGGGGATCGGAGTCGATCAGCAGCACCCGTTCGCCGACGGCGGCCAGCGCGGTGCCCAGATTGATGGCCGTGGTGGTCTTGCCCACCCCGCCCTTCTGGTTGGCGACCACCAGGACGCGGAGTTTCCGTTCAGCGGCCACGGCCGAGCCTCCTCACGCGCACGATCTGGCCTCTGACGTCACTTCGGCTGGGCAACACGTCCGCCTCGAAATCCCAATATCTCGCAGCGTCTTCGAGTTCGGACGCAACATCTTGGCCTTTCAGGAACAGGGCGAGCGCCCCGCGCTTCAGGTAAGGCTGGCCATACCCCAACAGCCGGTGCAAGGGCGCGCAAGCCCGGGCGGTGACGATATCCACAGTCAGGGACAAGTCCTCCGCACGAGAATTGTGGACTGTGGCGGGAAGCCGCAGGCCCTCGACGACCTCGGTCAGGAACCGGCAGCGTTTGGCCAGGCTGTCGACCAGATGGACGTGGAAGCCTGGGCGGTCTTTCTGGAGGATCGCCAATACGATGCCGGGTAATCCTGCGCCCGTTCCGAGGTCGGCCCAGGTGAGCGCCTCGGGCGCCAGCGGCAGGATCTGGGCGGAGTCCCAGGCGTGCCGCGACCAGAAGATGTCCAACGTGGCGGGGCCGACCAGGTTCATCCGTTGGTTCCAGTCGACCAGGTATGACCGGTACTGCTCGAGATCGGCGAGCGCGGCCGGACCGCATCCGGTCGCCGCGGCGAAGTCGGCGGCGTCGGCCACCTCGATCACGGGATCAGGCCGCGTGGCGACGGACATGGGCCAGCAGGGCTGTCAGGGCGCCGGGGGTGACGCCTTCGATACGGGCCGCCTGGCCCAGGGTGAGCGGCCGCACCGCCAGGAGCTTCTCGCGGACTTCGTTGGAGAGCCCGCCGACGACGGCGTAGTCCAGCTCGGCCGGCAGCCGCAGGTTCTCGTCGCGGCGGAAGGCGGCGGCGTCGGCGGCCTGGCGGTCCAGATAGCCGGCATAGGCCGCGTCGATCTCCACCTGCTCGCGCACCTCGGGGCTCCAGCCGGCGAGGTTTGGCCAGATGATCAGTAGGTCCTCGAACCCTATGGTCGGGTAGGCCAGGAGCTGGGTGAGGTCGCGGACCACCCCGTCGGCTTTCACGGGCAGGCCGGCCTTGGCCGCGGCGCTGGGCGTCAGGGTCAGGGTGGCGGCCAGGGCCCGCGCCTGGGCCAGGGCCTCGGACTTGGCCCGCCAGGCTGTTTCACGTGAAACACCGACCACGCCCAGCGCCAGGCCGCGATCGGTCAGCCGCTGGTCGGCGTTGTCGGCGCGCAGGGACAGGCGGAACTCCGCCCGGCTGGTGAACATCCGATAGGGCTCGGTGACGCCGCGGGTGACCAGGTCGTCGATCAGCACGCCGATATAGGCCTCGTCACGACCGAAGGCGGCGGCGTCCAGGCCCGAGGCCGCGCGCGCGGCGTTGAGGCCGGCGACCAGGCCCTGGGCCCCCGCCTCTTCATAGCCCGTGGTGCCGTTGATCTGGCCGGCCAGGTAGAGGCCGGGCAGACGCTTGACCTCCAGGGTCGGATAGAGCTCCCGCGGGTCCACATAGTCGTATTCGATGGCGTAGCCGTAGCGGCGCACCTGGACCTTCTCGAGGCCCGGGATGGTGCGCAGGAACAGGTCCTGGGTTTCTTCCGAGACCGAGGTCGAAATGCCGTTGGGATAGACGGTGTCGTCGTCCAGGCCCTCGGGCTCCAGGAAGATCTGGTGGCTGTCCTTGTCGCCGAACCGGACCACCTTGTCCTCGATGGACGGGCAATAGCGCGGGCCGCGCCCGTTGATCCGCCCGCCATAGACCGCCGACTCCGTCAGCCGCTCGGCGATGATCTTGTGGGTCGCCGCGGTTGTATAGGTCACCCCGCACTGGATCTGCGGCGTGGTGATTTCACGTGTGAGGAACGAGAACGGGATCGGCTCGGCGTCGGCCGCCTGCATCTCCAGCCCGTCCCAGGCGATGGTCGAGCCGTCCAGCCGCGCCGGCGTACCGGTCTTCAGCCGCCCCATGGACAGGCCGCTGGCGTAGAGCCGGTCCGACAGGCCGATGGCCGGCGCGTCCCCGACCCGGCCGGCGGGCGTGCGGGTCTCGCCGCGATGGATCAGGCCCTTGAGGAAAGTGCCGGTGGTCAGGACCACGCGGCCGGCGCGGTACTCCGTCCCGGAGGCCCCGACCACGCCCTCGACGACGCCGTCGGTGACGATCAGGTCCTCGACCGCCTCGGCCTGGACGGTGAGGTTCGGGGTCTGGGCGAGCTCGGCCTGCATGGCCTGGCGATAGAGCTTGCGGTCGATCTGGCTGCGGGGACCGCGCACCGCCGCGCCCTTGGAGCGATTGAGCATCCGGAACTGGATGCCGGCCTGGTCGGCCAGGCGGCCCATCAACCCGTCCAGGGCGTCGATCTCGCGGACCAGATGGCCCTTGCCGAGACCACCAATGGCCGGATTGCAGCTCATCTCGCCGATGGTTTCGAGCTTGTGGGTCAGCAACAGGGTGCGGGCGCCAAAGCGCGCCGAGGCCGCCGCGGCCTCGCAGCCGGCGTGCCCTCCCCCGATGATGATGACGTCCCAGGCGCTCAAGCTTCAGATCCAGGCAAAGACGCCCCCGGCAGGGCGGGGGCGAGCGAGGAGCTATATAGCGAAGGGCGGGCGATGTTTCACGTGAAACGTTGGGGAGCGGTCTTCTCCCTCCTCTTTATGGGGAGGGCTATCGCATATGGCCGTAGATCCAAGTGGCACGGTGGCCAGATGCTCCCCCTCTGGGGGAGCTCCCGGCCGCATGGCCGGGTGAGGGGGACTAAAATGCCCTTCAACGGAGGTTCGACCGGTCTGAGCAGGAGTCAA
>NZ_JAUYNW010000015.1 GCF_030698145.1 Phenylobacterium sp.
GCCAAGGCCGTGGTCATCGGCGCCCCCTGGGCCAGCCACCTGATCGTCACCGCCCGCACCGGCGGCGCCCAGCGCGACGCCCAGGGCGTCTCGGTGTTCATCGTCGACAAGTCGGCCAAGGGCGTCACCACCCGTGACTACCCGACCGTCGACGGCTTCCGCGCCTCGGAAGTGACCTTCGAGAACGTCTCCCTGCCGGCCGAGGCCCTGATCGGCTCGGAAGGCGCAGGCCTGCCGCTGGTGGAGAAGGTGATCGACGAGGCCATCGCCGCCACCTGCGCCGAGGCCTGCGGCGTCCTGCGTCGGTTGCACGAGGGCACCTTGGAATACACCAAGCAGCGCAAGCAGTTCGGCCAGCCGATCAGCCAGTTCCAGGTGCTGCAGCACCGGATGGTCGACATGTTCATCCAGCTCGAGCAGTCGATCTCGATGACCTACATGGCCAATATCAAGCTCGCCGACACCGACATCGAACGCGCCAAGGGCGTCTCGGCGGCCAAGGTGCAGATCGGCAAGGCCTGCAAGTTCGTCGGCCAGAACGCCATCCAACTGCACGGCGGCATGGGCATGACCGACGAGATGGCCATCGGCCACTATTTCAAGCGCGCCACCATGATCGAGGGCGCCTTCGGCTCCATCGACCACCATCTGGCCCGCTACGAAGCCCTGAGCCTCGGCAAGGCGGCGTAGAAACTAAAAAAACCAATCATCCCCGCGAAAGCGGGGACCCAGGTTTTTTTCGTTCTTCCGGCGCTGACACAAACAAAAACGCCTGGGTCCCCGCTTTCGCGGGGATGAACGGCGTGGTGAAAAAATCCGCGCGCGATGTCGCAGCGGCGGGGTCCCGTTCGTCCTTAGAGCGTGAAGGCCCCGCCGCCTCGCGCTCGTCGATCGACCGGTCTCCCCATCGGTCTCATGGCCCGCTCCCCCGGACCCCTGGCGCCCCCACGCCGGCGACGTCTAGGATGCGAGGCGGCGGGAGGCGGGGTCATGGGCAAGGACGCTCAGGTCGAGGCGAGGTTTGCGGACGGCCCCGACAGCGGCCGCCTCCAATACGAGCCGCCCAGGCTCCTGTTCCGGGGCGCCCAGCGCCGCCTCTACCAGGGCGACGACCTCAAGGGCGTGCGCGCCGAGGCCGGTGATCTGGTCCTGGCCGACGGGTCGCGCTTTTCGCTGGGTGAGAAGGCCGCGGCGAACTGGGCGCAGGCGATGCTCAATCCCAAGGGGCGGCTCGATAAGCTGGGCGTGAAGCCCGGGATGCGCGTCGCCGTCCTGAACGTCGCCGACGACGTCCTGGCCGGCGAACTGGCCGAGCGCGGCGCGGAATCGGTCGAAACCCTCTCCGGCCTCGACATCCTGTTCTACGCCGCCGACAGCGCCGACGAGCTGGCCCGTCTGGGCGCCCTGGTCCCGGCCCTGGCCGACAGGGGCGCGATCTGGGTGGTCTCGCGCAAGGGCAAGGCCGCGGCGATCAAGGACATCGAGGTCATGGCCGCGGCCAAGGCGGTGGGCCTGGTCGACAACAAGGTGGTCGGCTTCTCCGAGACCCTGACGGCGCTGCGGTTCACCCGGCGGCGGACATGAGCCGGTGGCGCTCGGCGGCCATCTCGGCGCGGAAGCTCTCCTTCGACCACAGGCGGTAGTCGCCGTCCGCATAGGCCTGGCCGTTGCGCCAGTAGAGGAAGGCGTTCATCGCGTTGGCGACGGCGTTGTCGCGGGTCTTGGCCACTGCGCCCGGCGAGCCCATGACGATGGAGTGGGGCGGGATCACCGTCCCTTCCTTCAGGAAGCTGCCGCCGGCGACGATGGAGCCGGCCCCGATCACGCAGCCGTCCATGATTGTCGCCCCGATGCCGATCAGGCAGTCGGCGCCGATGTCGCAGTCGTGCAGGGTGACATGGTGGGTGATCGAGCAGTTGGCCCCGATCAGGGTCGGCGTGCCGGCGCCCACATGGATCATCACGAAGTCCTGGACATTGACCCTGGGCCCGATGACCACCCGCTGGCTCTCGGCCCGGACCACCACATTGCACCAGATCGAGGCCTCAGCCCCGATCTCCACCTCGCCGAAGATGCGCGCCGATGGGTCGATATAGGCCGCCCCCAGGTCGCGGACGTCGGGGCCGAGGAAGGGGGTGGCGGTCATGGGCGAGGTCTCCAGCATGTCGAACTCACCGTCGCGGACTTCCCAAGCGTCAAACAAGCCGCGTCACGACATGTCGCGTACGGCCGCATACGACGGCCGCGCGATGCAGCGGGCGAGCCAGGCCGCCAGGGCCGATAGGCCTTCGGCCGCCGCGTCCAGCCTCTGCCAACCGATCAGGCCGTTCTCGTTGGGCTGGCTCAGCGTGGTGGCGACATTGACGTCGACGATGGTGAAGGCCTCACCCAGCAGCCAGTTTCGGCCTTCCAGCGCCCGGTCGAGGATGGCGAGCGCGGCGATCAGCCCCTGGCGGTCGGAGGCGATCAGCGCCTCGTCGCCGCCGCGCCGGGCGCGGTTCCAGTCGGCGCGGTCGACCTCGGTCTGGCTCCAGAAGCTCCACTGGTAGGTCGCGGCCCGGTCGGCCGGGTGCGTGGGCCATAGCGGGCCGCCGGCCTTCTCGGCCAGATAGAGGTTGATCGCCATCGACTCCCAGACGATCAGCCCGTCGTCGTCCAGCACCGGCACGTGGCTGTTGGGATTGATCGCGTCCAGGGTGGCGCGATGGTCGGCGTGGGCGCGCGGGTTGAGCGGCGAATGCCAGTAGTCCAGGCCAAGCTCCTCCAGCGCCACCAGCGAACGGGCGGCCCGCGACTTCGACGATCCGTAGAGGGTGATCATGGGACGCCTTTTGCTTCGGAAACCCAACCTGGACCAAGTCGCGGGCTTGCCAAAGCGCTGCGAACCGAGCCTAAGGCACAGCCATGGCGCTTCGCGACTTCGCCCTGTTGGTTCTGGTCTGCCTGGTCTGGGCGGCGAACAACATCGTCTCGAAGTTCGTGGTCTCGTACATGGACGTCCCGCCGCTGTTCTACGCTGCGGTGCGCTTCGCGGTGGTGGCGGTCGTGGTGTTCCCCTGGCTGCGGAATCCGCCGCGCCCCATCTGGCGGCTGCTGGTCGTGGCCCTGCTGATGGGCGGCGGCAATTTCGCCCTGATGTTCGTCGGCCTGAAGACCGCCACCCCCTCGGCGGTGGCCGTGGTCAGCCAGGTCATGGTGCCGATGACCACCTTCCTGTCCTTCATGCTGCTGGGCGAGCGCCTGACGCGACGCCGCCTGTTCGGCATCGGGCTCACCCTGGCGGGGGCGCTCACCGTCATGTGGGACCCGCATGGCTTCCGGATCGCGCCCGGCCTGCTGTTTGTCGTCGGCGCGTCCTTCCTGGGCTCGCTCGGCGCGGTGATGCTGAAGCAGATGGAGGGGCTGAAGCCCCTGCAGATGCAGGCCTGGGTGGGGCTCTCCTCGGTCATCCCGCTGACGGCGCTGTCGGCCTGGCTGGAGCCGGGCGCGGCGGCGACCGCCGTGGCCGCCGGCTGGCCGTTCCTGGCCGCGGTGCTGTTTTCGGGCCTGGTCGTCTCGGTGATCGGCCACACCCTCTATTACGGCCTGATCCAACGCTACGAGGCCAACCTCGTCTCGCCGTTGACCCTGATGACGCCGCTGGCCACCATCGGGCTTGGAGTCCTGATCACCCATGACCCCTTCGATGCGCGCATGGCCTTTGGGGCCGCCGTGGCCATCGCGGGCGTCCTCATCATCGCCCTGAGGCCCAACCAGATCATGCTGCTGCTGCTCGCCCTGCGGAACCGCGACAAGTGAAATTCATCGAGGCGGCCTCGCCCAACTTCAACGAGCGGTTGGTCCCGCCGGACCTGATCGTCCTGCACTACACCGGGATGCGCACCGGGCCCGAGGCCCTGGCGCGGCTGTGCGAGCCGCAGGCCAAGGTTTCGGCCCATTACCTGGTCGAAGAGGACGGCCGGGTGTTCCGCCTTGTGCCCGAGGCGCGGCGCGCCTGGCACGCCGGCCTCTCCTCGTGGAAGGGCGAGACCGACATCAACGGCCGCTCCATTGGGATCGAGATCGTCAATCCCGGCCATGAGTTCGGCTACCGGCCGTTCCCCGACGCGCAGATCGCCTCGGTGATCGAACTCCTGGCCGACATCCGCACCCGCTGGGACATCGAGGACGGCCGCATCGTCGGCCATTCCGATGTCGCCCCCGAGCGCAAGGAAGACCCGGGCGAGCTGTTCCCTTGGAAGCAGCTGGCCGAAGCCGGTCACGGCCTGTGGGTCGAGCCGGACGCCGCCCCCGGACAGGCGCTGGGCGAAGGCGAGGAGGGCGCCGGTGTCTTCGCCCTGCAGGCGGGGTTCACGCGGCTGGGCTATGACTGCGCGCCGTCGGGCCGGTTCGACGCCCACACCGCAACGGTGGTGCGCGCCTTCCAGCGTCACTGGCGCCAGGAAAAGGTCGACGGGATCGCCGATGGCATGACCCGCGCCCGGCTGATCGCCCTTCTGCGCGCCGCGGCCTGAACGTGGCGGCTCTCGACATACGGCCGGTGGAGGCGTCGCAGGCCGACGCCGTGCTGGCGCTCTACAAGGCCACCGCCGGGGCGCCCGGCGGTCTGGCGCGACGGCCCGACGAGATCGACCTGGCCTATGTGCGGGGCTTCCTGGCCAAGGCGTCGAAGGATGGCGTGACCCTGGGCGCCTGGGATGGGGGTCGGCTCTGCGGCGAGATCCACGCCTCGCGTATCGGGCCCGATCAGTTCGCCCACGTGCTGAGCGACCTCACTGTCGCCGTCGATCCCGCCTTTCAGGGCAAGGGCGTCGGCTCGGCCCTGTTCCGGGCCCTGTTCGAAACGGCGGCCCGACTCACCCCTCGCGTCGTGCGCATCGAACTGGCCGCCCGCGAGGGTAACGCCGCCGCCATCGCCCTCTATCAGCGCCTCGGCTTCGTGATCGACGGGCGCTTCGAGAAGCGGGTGCGCATGCCCGACGGCGCCTTCGAGGCCGACATCGCCATGGGCCTCATATTGCCCGACTGAATTGCCCCATACCGAACACTCAAAAATACTCAGAAAACAGGACATTTCTATGCAAAATCTATTCAATGTAGAGGGCAAGGTTGTCCTGGTCACCGGCGGCAGCCGCGGCATCGGCGAGATGATCGCCCGGGGCTTCGTCGAGAACGGCGCCAAGGTCTACATCTCGTCGCGCAAGGCCAATGTCTGCGACGGGCTGGCCGAGGAGCTGTCGAAGTACGGGACCTGCATCTCACTGCCCGCCGACCTTTCCGGCATGGCGGGTATCGTCGGCCTGGCCGCGGCGCTGGCCGAGCGTGAGCCCAAGCTCGACGTCCTGGTCAACAACGCCGGCGCCACCTGGGGCGCCCCGATCGACGAGTATCCGGAGGATGGCTGGGACAAGACCGTCGACCTCAATGTGAAGTCGATCTTTTTCCTGACCCAGAAGCTGCTGCCGCAACTGCGCGCCGCGGCCACTCACGAGAACCCTAGCCGGGTGATCAACATCGCCTCGGTCAACGGCATCGAGCCGCCGACGCTGGAGACCTACGCCTATTCCACCTCCAAGGCCGGCTGCATCATGCTGACCCGCCACCTGGCCAAGCGGCTGGCCCCCGAGCACATCCTGGTCAACGCCATCGCGCCGGGTCCCTTCCAGAGCCACATGATGGCCGCGACCCTGGCCCAGGCCGGCGACGCCATCGCCAAGGCCAATCCCCGCGGCCGGATCGGCACGCCGGAGGACATCGCCGGGGTGGCGATCTTCCTGAGCTCGCGGGCCAGCGCCTATACGACGGGAACCGTGGTGCCCTGCGACGGCGGCTCGGCGGAGTTCTAGGTCAGATCTGGCGCGCCCTGCCTTTCCAGTAGGGCGCGCGGACCTTGTTGCGCAGGATCTTGCCGGCGGCGCTGCGCGGCAGTTCCGGCACGAAGTCGATGGACCGCGGAACCTTGTACTTGGCGAGATTGGCGTTGGCGTAGTCCAGGATCGCCCGGGCGACCTCGGGGCTCGCCTGGCGGTCGGCCTTGAGCTGGATCACGGCACGGACTTCCTCGCCGCGCTCGTCGTGCGGGATCCCGACCGTGCAGCTGTCCTCGACGTCGGGATGCTTGATCAGCTCGTTGTCGATCTCCTGGGGGTAGATGTTCACCCCGCCGGCGATGATCGTCTCGGCGCTGCGGCCGGTGAGGAACAGGTAGTCGTCCTCGTCGAGGAACCCGATGTCGCCCAGGGTGAAGTAGCCGTCGCGACGGTTCGAGGCGGTCTTGCCCGGATCGTTGTAGTACTGAAACCCGCCGTCCGGCAGCTTCATGTAGATCGTGCCGGCGGTCCCCTGCGGGCAGTCGTTTCCGTCCTCGTCGAGGATGCGGGCGGCCTCGGGATAGGGCCGGCGGCCGACGGTTCCAGGCTTGGTCAGCCACTCCTCGGAGCCGACCAGGAAGCCCGCGCCGCCCTCGGACCCGGCATAGTACTCGTTCAGCACCGGCCCCACCCAGGCGATCATGGCGTGCTTCACCTCGGGCGGGCAGGGGGCCGCGCCGTGGGTGATGGCGCGCAAGGCCGAGAGGTCATATTTGGCGCGGACCTCGTCGGGGAGGGCCAGCATCCGCTGGAACATGATCGGCACAAGGTGGGTCCGCGTCACCCGACGCTCGGCCATGATCCGCAGCACGCCTTCCGTGTCCCACTTGTCGATGAAGACCAAGGGCACGCCGTTCATCAGCGGGCGGCGCACGTCACCCAGCAGCGGCGCGGCGTGATAGGCGGGCCCGGCGCACATGTGCAGGTCCGTCTCGCGGTCATAGATCGCGCTGAACTCCGGGATCGGCGCGTTCGGCTTGAACACCCCCTTGGGCCGACCCGTGGTGCCGGAGGTGTAGAGCATGGTGTGGCCGCGGCTGGGGTCGGGGATGTCGGACCCCTCGAGGGACGCCAGGGCCTGGTCATAGGGCGCGAAGCCCTCGATCGGACCGCCGATGGCGACCGTCAGCCTGAGCTCGGGGCATTGGTCGGCGGCCGCCTTGGCGGCGGTGACGCGGGCGTCGGCGAAAAGGGCCTTGGCCTGGCAGTCGGCAATCACATAGGCGATCTCGTCGGCAGTGAGGTGCCAGTTGACCGGGGTGATCCGCATGCCGGTGCGCATGGCGGCCGACAGCACCTCGACGAACTCCGCGCGGTTGGTGCAGAGCAGGGCCACCGCGTCGCCCGGCCCCAGGCCCGCGGCGCGCAGCAGGCGCACGATGCGGTTGGCGTTGGCGTTCAGCACCCCGAAGCTGCGCGTCGAACCGTCCGGATCGTAGACCGCCACCTTGTCGGGCGTGAGCTGCGCCCAGACCGCGTGCATCATGCCGACCTGGGCGGCCTCGGTGACCCCTCGGCCAAGGTCGAGCTCGGCGCCTGCTGCGTCCATCGGCTTCCTCCCATCGCGCGGCGGCCCTCTGCGGGGCCTGGGTCCAGGCTGGCCCAGAGCAGCATCCGGCGCAAGACTGTCGTTGGCAGAGCAGGGTGTTTGGCCATACGCTCCACCAGAAACGCGGCGGAGCCCGCTGCAGGGAGGATGCGATGACGCTTGTCGAACAGGGTCAGCATGCGGGGCCGTTCCGGATACCGCGCAACACCGCCCAGGAGATCAAGGGCTCGATCCACGACGACGCCACGGCGTCCAAACTCGGCTTCAAGGGCGGCACGGTGGCCGGCTCGATCCACATGGATCAGTTCGTCCCGGCCTTGCTCGATCTCCACGGCGAGGCATGGTTCGCCACCGGCGGCGTGTCGCTGATGTTCAAGCAGGCGACGGTGGACGGCGAGGCGGTGCGCGCGGTTGTCGCGCCCGGCGCCGACCGCGCGGCGCTCACCATGTTCAACGAGGCCGGCGCCCTGATCTGCGAGGGCACGGCCAACCTGGGCGACGACAGGGGCTCGGAACTGGCGCGGCGGCTGAAGGCCCAGGAGCCGCCGGCGGCCGGGGCCCTGCGCATCCTGGCGGCGCTGAAGGTCGGGGACGAGGCGGCCGATATTCCGCTGAGCGTGACGCCCGACGCCCTGGCCAAGCGCCTGGCGACCATCACCGAGATGCTGCCGGCCTATGGGCCCGACAGCCTGATCCTGCCGCCGTCCATGGCGGTGGTGTTGGCGCACGGCGCCCGAGCCTCCGTCGTGGGGAGCGCGGGCAAGGCCGTGGGTCTGTTCGGCGCCCTGGAGGTCCAGCACCTGGCTGGGCCGCTCAAGGCGGGCGTCGACTATCTGGGCCGCACAAGGGTCCATGCCCTGGCCGAGAGCCCCAGGACCGAGGCGGCCTGGTACGACGTGACCATCGCCGACAAGGGGTCCGGTCGGGAGATCGCGCGGGTGAAGTTCTTCCTGCGGTTCATGAAGGGCTCCTCGCCGCTCTGGACGGCATAGAGTCGCGCGCCGATCTGCCTTGGATCTGTGCGGAATCTGGCGGGGCGCCGCAAATTCCGCAGTTTCTGCGCAATCACCGCGCATCACGCTCCGGCTTTCGTCGAACACGTTTCGCGAACGGAGAATCTGCTCAAGCTGCGGCTGGCCGACTCGGCGTTTGATCGGGCGGCCGCGATCCCTGGGGAGGGGCCACTTGGCAGGCGCAGACACGGGGCTCGTTCCCGAGCGGATTCTTGAGCTCTCCGAACGCCTCTCGACGGTGGCCGGCGACAAGATCGGCGAAATCTCGGCCATCAACCGGCAGGCCAAGATGCTGGCCATCAACGCGCTGATCACCGCCGCGCGAGCCGGCGAGGCGGGCAAGGGCTTCGCCATCGTCGCCGAGGAGTTCAAGCGCATCGCCGCGGAGATCGACGAGGTCGCCGGCGCCATGGAGAGCCAGGTGCGCACCGACCTGGCCGAGCTGTCGGCGGTGGGGGCCGCGATCCTCTGCCACCTGCGCGGCCAGCGGCTGGCGGACCTGGCGCTGAACGCCATCGAGATCATCGACCGCAATCTCTATGAGCGGACCTGCGACGTGCGCTGGTGGGCGACGGACTCCGCGGTGGTCGCCTGCGTCGCCGAACCCTCGGAGGCCGCCAGCCGCTTCGCCAGCCAGCGGCTGAAGGTGATACTGGACGCCTACACGGTCTATCTCGACCTCTGGATCTGCGACGCCAAGGGCAAGGTGGTGGCCACCGGGCGTCCGGAACGCTTCCGCGCGGCGGTCGGCTTCAACGCGGCACACGAGCCTTGGTTCGAGCGGGCCGTGCGCACCCGGTCGGGGGACGAGTTCGTGGCCTGCGACGTGGAGCGGGCGGCGGCGCTGGAAAATGCGGCGGTCGCCACATATTCCACCGCGATCCGGCAGGGCGGCCGCGCGGACGGCGCCGTCATCGGCGTGCTGGGCATCCATTTCGACTGGCGCCCGCAGGCTCACGCGGTGGTGGATGGCGTGCGGCTGACCGAGGAGGAGCGGGGCCGCTCCCGGGTGCTGTTGCTGGATCGCGCCGGTCGGGTCCTGGCCTCGTCCGACCGCAAGGGCGAGTTGGAGGAGACGTTCCGCCTGCCGTCGGACGCCACGGACCTGGGCAGCTACGCCACCGAGGGAGTCACGGTCGGCTACGCGCTCACCCCAGGCTACGAGACCTATCGCGGCCTGGGCTGGTTCGGGTGCATCGCCCAGCGCGAGTCCGTGGTGGGGACGAGTAGCGCGCGGGGCCGCGCAGCTTGACCGCGGGACCGCGAGCCCTCACAGATCACCGCGATCAGACGGCCGGGCGGTCGCGGCGGCGCAAGCCGTCGAGGAAAGTCCGGGCTCCACAACGACATGGCGGCGGGTAACGCCCGCCGGGGGCGACCCCAGGGATAGCGCCACAGAGAGCAGACCGCCTCGGTCTCGACCGAGGTAAGGGTGAAAGGGTGGGGTAAGAGCCCACCGCGGACCTGGAGACAGGGACGGCATGGCAAGCCCCGCCAGGAGCAAGACCGAATAGGGACGCTGCGCCCATCTCGCATGGGCAGGACTGTCGTAGGTCCGAGGCGTCCGGGTAGGTCGCGAGAACCGTCCAGCAATGGGCGGTCCAGAGGAATGATCGCCGCGCCGGCTCGCCGGCGGCACAGAACCCGGCTTACAGGCCGTCTGATCCCCTCATCCGTCCACGGTATTGCGAAAACGCCGGTTATACTTAACGCGTTCGGTGTATGTTCTGTGAATTGTTTACGGTCGTTAACCATAAGTCGGTGCGACATCTTTGATTTTGCGCAAAATCGAGCTCTGGAGTCATTGTCTCCCAATTGATCCCATGTTAACCCAATCATCGTCCGCTGAGCTGTGGGGCGCGTTCCGGCGGGGGCCAGATCGCGCCACAATTCGAAGCGGGGAGGGGCGGCTCATCCGGAGCCGCCGGTGGGGGTCTTGGGCGGGATGTTTCTCTCGACATTCGAGAAACAATTGGACGCCAAGCGGCGCATCGTTGTGCCGCAGGAGTTCCGCGCCCTTGTCTCTGGCCCCTTCGACGGAATCATCTGCTTTCCCTCCATAGAAGCCGACTGCATCGAGGGAGGCGGGAAGGCCTTGTTCGATCGTTATCTGTCGCTGATCGAGGAGATGCCGTTCGGCGATCCGACCCGCTCGGCGCTGGAGTTCTCCGTCCTGGGCGGCCAGGCGAAGATGAGCTTCGACACCGCCGGCCGCATTACCCTGCCCGAGCAGCTCTGCGATATGTTCGGCCTGACCGACGACGTGGTCCTGGTCGGCCTGGGCGACCGGTTCCAGATATGGCAGCGGGAAGCCTTCCAGGCCCACCGCGCCGCCCAGCGCGAACTCGCCCGCGAGGGGCTGGCCCAACTGCGCGCCCAGCAGCGCGCCGCCAAGCTGGGAGTGGCCTAGGTTGGACGACGAGGCCCCCCACGTCTCTGTCCTGCTGAACGAGGTCGTCGCGGCCCTTGAGCCCGGACCCGGCAAGCGGATCGTCGACGGCACCTTCGGGGCCGGCGGCTATTCCCGCGCTCTGCTGGCGACCGGAGCCGAGGTCACCGCCTTCGACCGCGATCCCAGCGCCGCGCGGTTCGCGAGCGGGCTTGGCGACCGGTTCCGGCTGATCGAGGCCACCTTCTCCCAGATGGATGAGGAACTGGGCGAGGCCAGCGTCGACGGTGTGGCTCTGGACCTGGGCGTCTCCTCCATGCAGATCGACGAGGCCGAGCGCGGATTCTCGTTCATGCGCGACGGTCCTCTGGACATGCGCATGGGCGCCGACGGCCCCACCGCCGCCGACCTGGTCAACACCGCCGAGCCGGCCGAGCTGGCGCGGATCTTCTGGGTCTATGGCGAGGAGCGGGAGTCGCGCCGGATCGCGCGGGCCATCGTCCGGCGCCGCGAGACCGAACCCTTCACCCGCACCCTGGACCTGGCCGAACACATCGAGCGGGCCCTGGGCGGACGCCGGGGCGCCAAGGTGCATCCGGCCACGCGGGCCTTCCAGGGTCTGCGGATCGCCGTGAACGACGAACTGGCCGAGCTCGAGGCGGGCCTGGTGGCCGCCGAGCACGTGCTGAAGGCCGGTGGCCGCCTGGCCGTGGTCACCTTCCACTCGCTCGAGGACCGGATCGTCAAGGCGTTCTTCACCCTGCGGGCCGGCAAGACCCCGGGCGGCTCGCGCCACGCGCCCCCGGTCGAGATCAAGGCCACGCCCAGTTTCGATCTGCTGTTCAACGGCGCCCGCGCCCCGTCCGAGGACGAGGTCCGGGCCAATCCGCGCGCCCGTTCGGCCAAGTTGCGCGCGGCGGTTCGCACCGAGGCCCCGGTCTGGAGGGAAGCCGCATGAGTGTCTTCAGTCGCAAGATCAGAGGATTCCGCCTGATCGACGTAGTCGCCGCCGGCCTGTTGGTGGCGATCATCCTGTCGGTCTACCTGGCCAAGACCATCGCCGGGCGCGAGCGCACCGAGATCGCCATGGTGGAGAAGCAGATCGACGCCGAGCGCGACCGCATCCGCCTGCTGCAGGCCGAGGTCGCCCACCTGGAGCAGCCCTCGCGCATCGAAAAGCTCTCGACCGCGCACCTGGGCATGGCGCCCACCATCGCCAAGAACGAGATCACCCCTGAGAAGCTGGGCGAGATCGTCCTGGCCGCCCATCTGAAGAGCGCCGCGGCGGCTGCGGCCGCCGCCCCCGCGCCGGTCGAAATGGCCGCGCCCGCCCCGTCCGATCCGGCGACGACGCCGACCCAGGTCGCCCACGTCGCGGCCCCGGACCTCAACCAATGACCCTGGCCCATCCCTCGTTCCAGCCGCCGGGCTGGCGGTGGCTTAAGGCCCAGGTCTGGGGCCTGGAGCATGCCTTCGAGCGCGCCAAGGCCGCCGGCAAGGCCGAGGACGACACCCGAATCCGCATCTTCTTCGTCCTGGCCCTGTTCACGGCCAGCTTCGTGACCCTGGCCATCGGCGCGACCCGCAGCGCGGTGCTCTCGGGCCTGGGCGCGGGCGCGGGCCTGTCGGGGGCGGTGGGCGCGGCGCGCGCCGACATCGTCGATCGCAACGGCTCCATGCTCGCCGCCGACCTGCTGCACTACGGAGTTTACATCGATCCCCGCGAGATCTGGGACACCGTCGAGACGCGCCGGGCCCTGACGGCGGCCCTGCCGAACCTGTCGGTGGCGCGGCTGGAGAAGTCGCTGCGTGGCGACCGCCGGACCTTCCTGGTGGGCGCGCTCACCCCGGAAACCCGCGCCCGCATCCACGCGCTGGGCCTGCCGGGCGTCACCTTCGAGCGCGAGCAGCGCCGGGTCTATCCGCTGGGCCAGACCGCGGCGCACCTGATCGGCTTCTCAGACACCGGCGGCCAGGGCCTGGCCGGGGCGGAGTTCGCCCTGAACGACCTGGTCCGCAACAACGCGGCCTCCAAGACCTCGGTCCCGCTCTCCATCGACCTGCGGGTCCAGGCGGCGCTGGAGGACGAGCTGTTCAAGGCGGCCACCGCCCATCAGGTGAAGGGCGCGGTGGGCATCATCACTAATGTCCACACCGGCGAGATCCTGGGGGTGGCGAGCTATCCGACCTACGACGCCAACCAGGCCGGCAAGAGCGATCCGGAAGCGCTGAAGAACCGCGCGGCGGCCTCGGTGTATGAGATGGGCTCGACCTTCAAGGTGTTCACGGTGGCGCTCGGCCTGGACTCGGGGGCCGCGACCCTGGCCTCGACCTTCGACGCGCGCACGCCGCTGACCATGAACGGCCGGACGATCCACGACTATCACGCCGAGAACAAGGTGATGACGGTCGCCGACATCTTCATGCACTCGTCGAATATCGGCACCACCAAGCTGGCCCTGCAGGCCGGGTCGGACACGGTCCAGAAGTACTACAAGGCCTTCGGGCTGACCAAGGCGACGCCGGTCGAGCTGCGCGAGAGCGCCAAACCGATCGTCCCGCGCCGCTGGGACGACAACGACGTAGCCTCGACCTCGTTCGGGCACGCCATCTCGGTGTCGCCCCTGGCGGTAGCCGCGGGCATGGGGTCGATCCTCAACGGCGGCACCTATGTGCCGCTGACCATCCATCCGGTGAAGCCCGGCTTCCGGCCCAAAGGCACGCGCTCGGTGTCGGAGGAGACGTCGCGGGCCATGCTGGACCTGATGCGGGTCAATGTGGTGCGCGGCACCGGGGGCAAGGCCAATGCGCCGGGCATGCGGGTGGGCGGCAAGACCGGATCCGCCGAGAAGGTGATCAACGGCCGCTATGCCCGCAGCACCCTGGTCTCGTCCTTCGCCGCGGTGTTCCCGACCGACGGGCCGCTGGAGGCCGACCGCTATTTCGTGCTGATCCTGATGGACGAACCCAAGGGCACGCCGGAGACCTACGGCTTCGCCACTGGCGGCTGGACGGCGGCGCCGGCGGTGGGCCGGGTGATCGACCGGGTCGGTCCGTTCCTGGGCGTCACGCGGCGTGAGGACGTGGCCGTCCCCGCGCCCGCCGAAGCTACCGCCGCGGCCCTGGCGAACGAACGCTGATGAGCCGGCGACTGTCAGACCTGGTGAAGCGGGAGGTCGGCGCCGACCCGGAGATCACGGGCGTGACCGCCGACAGCCGCAAGGTGCGTCCGGGATATCTGTTCGCCGCCCTGCCGGGCTCCACGGTCGACGGCCGGACGTTCGCGGCCAAGGCCGTGGCGGCCGGCGCCGTGGCGGTGCTTTCGGGCGAGGACATTCCGGATCTCGGCGTTCCCGTGATCGTCAGCTCAGATCCGCGCCGGGCCTACGCCCTGGCCGCCCGCGCCTTCTGGGGCGTCCAGCCGCCGGTGGTGGTGGCGGTGACCGGCACCAACGGCAAGACCTCGGTCGCCGCCTTCTGCCGCCAGATCTTCAACCAGCTCGGCCACAAGGCCGCCAGCATGGGCACCCTGGGCGTCCGCGCCACGGGGCCGGGACTGGATGTGCAGCTCACCCCGCCGACGGGCCTGACGACGCCGGACGCCGCCGACGTGGCCGAGCTGATGGCCAAGCTCGCCGACCTGGGCGTGACGCACCTGGCGCTGGAGGCCTCCTCCCACGGGGTGGACCAGCGCCGCCTGGACGGCGCGGACCTGACCGTCGCCGGCTTCCTGAACCTGACCCAGGACCATCTCGACTATCACGGCACCATGGGCGTCTACCGCGAGGCCAAGCTGCGGCTGTTCAACGCCCTGTTGCCGCGCGGCGCGACCGCCGTGCTGAACAGCGATTCCGACGCCTATGAGGCCTTCGCTGGCGCGGCCGTCACTTGCGGCCAGAGCGTGATGTCGGTGGGCGCGGCCGGGCAGGGGCTGACCCTGTTGGCGCGAACGCCGACCCCGGAAGGCCAGGCGCTGAAGATCGGCTGCAAGGGCGAGATCTATGACGTGCGCCTGCCGCTGGTCGGCGGATACCAGGCCTCGAACGTCCTGGTGGCCGCCGGGCTCTGCATCGCCGCGGGCGAGGATCCGGCGCTGGTGATGTCGGCGCTGGAGACCCTGGAGGGCGCGCCGGGCCGGTTGCAGCACATCGGGGCCGGACCGCGCGGCGGCGAGGCCTATGTCGACTATGCCCACACGCCAGACGGCCTGGAGACGGTGCTGCGGGCCCTGCGGCCGCATGTCGAGGGCCGGCTCATCGTGGTGTTCGGCGCCGGCGGCGACCGCGACAAGGCCAAGCGGCCCCTGATGGGCGCGGCCGCCTCGGGCCATGCCGACATCGCTATCGTCACCGACGACAATCCCCGCAGCGAGGATCCCGCCGAGATCCGCGCTCAGGTCCTGGCCGGCGCGCCGGGCGCGCGGGAGATCGGCGACCGCCGCAAGGCCATCCAGGCCGCCACGGCCCTGATGACCCGGGGCGACGTCCTGGTGGTGGCCGGCAAGGGCCACGAGCAGGGCCAGACCATCGCCGGGGTCGTGCATCCGTTCGACGACGTGACCGAGGTCGCCACAGCCCTGGAGCCGATACGTGGCTGAGCCGCTCTGGACCTCCGAGGAGATCGCCGCGGCCGTGGGCGGACGCCTGGCCGGCGCCCCGTTCAAGGTGAACGGCGTTTCGATCGACACCCGCTCCATCGAGCAGGGCGACCTGTTCGTCGCCCTGGCCGGGGTGCGCGACGGCCATGAGTTCGTCGGCCAGGCCCTGGCGGCCGGCGCCTCCGGGTCGCTGGCGTCGCAGGCGGTCGAAGGTTCGAGCGTCGTCGTAGGTGACACGCTCATGGCTTTGGAAATGCTGGGAGAAGCCGCCCGGACACGCGCACCTCAGGTCCAGCGCGGCGCGGTCACCGGCTCGGTCGGCAAGACCAGCGTCACCCAGGCGGTGCGCGCGGGCCTGATGCTGGCCGGCAGGGGCCATTCCTCGGTCAAGAGCTATAACAACCATATCGGCGTGCCGCTGACCCTGGCGCGCATGCCGCGCGACACCGAGCGCGCAGTGTTCGAGATCGGCATGAACCACGCCGGCGAGATCGCGCCGTTGTCGCGCTTCGTACGGCCCCACGCCGTGGCCATCACCACCGTGGGCCCGGTCCATGTGGAGAACTTCCCGGACGGGGAGGCGGGCGTGGCCCGCGCCAAGGCCGAGATCTTCGCCGGCATCGAGCCGGGCGGCGTGGCGGTGCTGAACGCCGACAACAAGTGGTTCGACATGCTGGCCGCCGAGGCCCGCAAGGCCGGCGCCACGGTGCGCACCTTCGGCGCGGGCGAGGCCTGCGACGCCCGGCTGATCGATTTCCAGCCCGAGGCCGGACGCGCGATCGTCCGCGCCCGCCTGAACGGCAAGGTCCTGGACTTCCCGATCCTGCAGACCGGCTTCCACTGGGGCCCCAACAGCATGGCCGTGCTGCTGATGCTGGAGGCCCTGGACGTGGATCTGGATGTCGGCCTGGCGGCGCTGGGCGGCTTCGAGCCCCTGGCCGGTCGCGGGGCCGAACGGGACATCGCCCTGGCCGCCGGCGCCTTCACCCTGATCGACGAGAGCTACAACGCCAACCCGATCTCCATGGCCGCGGCCTTCGCCTCGCTGGGCGCGCGCAAGCCTTCGGGGCGGCGGATCGTCGCGCTGACCGACATGCTGGAACTGGGCCCTGACGGCCCCGCTTTCCACGCCGGCCTGGCCGAACCGCTGGCCCGCGCCGAGGTCGACCTGGTGTTTTGCGCGGGTCCCCTGATGAAATCGCTCTGGGACGCCCTTCCGTCGACTCGGCGCGGCGGCTACGCCGATACAGCGGCTGAGTTGGGGCCACTGGTCGCCCAGGCCGCAGAGCCTGGCGATCTGGTGATGGTCAAGGGTTCGAACGGCTCGAAGGCCGGCGCGGTGGCTGCCGCGCTGAGCCTGCTCGATGTGCGTTCCGGGGAGGCGGGCTGATGCTCTATTGGCTGTATGAGCAGCTCTCGGCCGGTGGGCATATCCCGGTCCTCAACCTGCTGAAATATCTTACGTTCCGCACCGGCATGGCGCTGTTCACGGCGCAGCTGGTGGTGGTGTTGCTGGGGTCGCGCTTCATCCGCTTCATGCAGGCCAAGCAAGGCAAGGGTCAGCCGATCCGCGCCGACGGCATCGAACGCCACGTGATCGAGAAGGCCGGCACCCCCACCATGGGCGGGGTGATGATCCTGGCGGGACTGCTGATCGGCACCCTGCTGTGGGCCGACCTGAGCAATGTCTACATCTGGGCGGTGCTGCTGGTGACCGCCGGCTACGGCGCCCTGGGCTTCCTCGACGACTACGCCAAGGTCACCAAGCAAACCACCGAGGGCGTGTCGGGCCGGGTGCGACTGATCCTCGAGCTGCTCATCGCGACCGCGGCGATCACCCTGATCATCCTCTTCGGGAGCAACCCGCCGGAGTCGCCGAACCTCTCGACCTCGATCGCCTTCCCGATCTTCAAGCAACTGGTCATCGACCTGGGCTGGTTCTACCTGGCGTTCGGCGCCTTCATCATCGTCGGCGGCGGCAACGGGGTGAACTTCACCGACGGGCTGGACGGCTTGGCCATCGTGCCGGTGATGATCGCCGCGGCCGCTTTCGGCCTGATCGCCTACCTGGTCGGCAACTACGTCTTCTCCCAGTACCTGCAACTCCATTTCGTCCCCGGCGTGGGGGAGGCGGCGGTCTATTGCGGGGCCATGATCGGCGCCGGCCTGGGCTTCCTCTGGTACAACGCCCCGCCGGCCAAGATCTTCATGGGCGACACCGGCTCCCTGGCGCTCGGCGGCGGCATCGGCGCGGTGGCGGTGGCCACCAAGCACGAGATCGTGCTGGGCCTGATCGGCGGCCTCTTCGTGCTGGAGACGCTGTCGGTGATGATCCAGGTCATCTATTTCCGGATGACCGGAAAGCGGGTCTTCCTGATGGCCCCGATCCACCACCATTTCGAGAAGCTCGGCTGGTCGGAGTCCACCGTGGTGATCCGTTTCTGGATCATCTCCCTGATGCTGGCCGTCCTCGGACTGGCCACGTTGAAGCTGCGGTAGGGGAGGGCTCGCACAGGTCATGATCCCGGTCCGCGGCTTCGAAGGCAGGACGGTGGCGGTGTTCGGCCTGGCCCGAACGGGCCTGGCGGCCGCGCACGCCCTGCTGGCCGGAGGGGCCGAGGTCGCGCTGTGGGACGAGCGTCCCGAAGGTCGCGCCGCGGCCCAGGCGCTGGGCCTGCCGCTGGTCGACCTGACCACCGCCGACTGGTCGAAGTTCGCCGCCCTCATGCTGTCGCCCGGCGTGCCGCTGACCCATCCGGCGCCGCACTGGACCGTGGACCGCGCCAGGGCCCACGACGTCGAGATCGTCGGCGACATGGAGCTGTTCGCCCGCGCCGTGAACGCCGCGCCCGAGCACAAGCGCCCGAAGGTCGTGGCCATCACCGGCACCAACGGCAAGTCGACCACCACCGCCCTGATCGGCCACATCTGCGCCAGCGCCGGACGTGACACCCGCATCGGCGGCAATATCGGCGTGGGCGTGCTGGGGCTGGACGACATGCACGGCGGGGCCGTCTACGTCCTGGAGATGAGCTCCTACCAGCTCGACCTGACCCACAGCCTCAAGCCCGACGTCGCGGTGCTGCTGAACATCTCGCCCGACCACCTGGAGCGCCACGGCGGCATGGAGGGCTATGTGGCCGCCAAGCGCCGGGTGCTGCTGAACCAGGGCAAGGGCGACACCGCGGTGATCGGGGTGGACGATCCCTGGGGCCAGCGGATCTGCACCGAGATCACCGCCGCCAACCGCCGCACCATCGTGCCGATCTCCGCCTCCAAGGCCATGGGCCGCGGGGTCTACGCCCTGCAGGGCCTGCTCTATGACGCCACCGGGGAACGTGCGATCGAGATCGCCGATCTGCTGCGCGCCCGCTCCCTGCCGGGTCGGCACAACTGGCAGAACGCCGCGGCCGCCTACGCCGCGGTGCGGGGCCTGGGCGTCTCGCCCCAGGAAGCGGCCGAGGGGCTGATGACCTTCCCGGGCCTGGTGCACCGTATGGAGACCGTGGGCCAGGTGGGCCGCGTGCGCTTCGTCAACGACAGCAAGGCCACCAACACCGACGCCGCCCGCCAGGCCATGTCCAGCTATCCGAAGTTCTACTGGATCGCCGGCGGCGAGCCCAAGACCGGCGGCATCGACAGCCTGACCGACCTCTTCCCGCGCATCGAGAAGGCCTACCTGATCGGCGCGGCTCAGAGCGCCTTCGCCAAGACCCTGAAGGGCAAGGCCGAGATCGCCGAGTGCGGCACCATCGAGGCGGCCACCGCCATGGCCTATGCCGACGCGGCGGCCACTGGCCAGGACGCCATCGTCCTGCTGTCCCCGGCCTGCGCCTCCTTCGACCAGTTCGCCGACTTCGAGGCGCGCGGCGAGGCGTTTCGCGGCGCAGTGATGGGCCTGGCCCAGCCCACGGCCAAGGGCGCGCGAGCCTAGGTCACGGGCGGAAGCGCCGCAGGCGTAAGGCGGCGGCGGTTAAGAAGATTTAACCATGAACAGGTCTTCTGCAGGATACGGAAGGCCGCATGCGAACCGCCTCGATGGACCCGCGATGAAACCCACCCAAGCCCACGCATTCGCCCGAAGCGACAGGTCGCAGATGGGCGTATGGTGGTGGACCACCGATCGCTGGATGCTGGGCGCCGTGGCCGCGCTGATCGCGGTGGGCGTGCTGATGTCCTTCGCCGCCAGCCCGGCGGCGGCGGCGCGGCTCAACATCGGCGACCCGTTCCACTTCGCCGTGCGCCAGTGCGTATTCGCCGTTGCCGGGGCGGGCATCCTGATCGCCACCTCCATGCTGGATGGCCGCGGAGTGCGTCGGGCGGCGTTCTTCGTCTATCTGATCGCCATCGCCATCATGATCGCCCTGCCGTTCATGGGCCATTCGGCCAAGGGGGCGACCCGGTGGATCAGCATCGCCGGCTTTACCCTGCAGCCGTCGGAATTCATGAAACCGGCCCTGATCGTGCTGGTCTCCTGGATGTTCTCCGAGGGCCAGAAGGGCCAGGGGGTGCCCGGCGTCTCCATCGCCTTCGCGCTCTATTTCCTCTCGGTCGGCCTGCTGCTGATCCAGCCCGATGTGGGCCAGACAGTGCTGATCACCGTGGCCTTTGGCGCCGCCTTCTGGATGGCTGGCGTGCCGCTGTCCTGGGTGATGCTGTTGGGCGGGGTGGCGGTCGTGGGTCTCTCGTCGACCTATTTCCTGTTCCCGCACGTGGCCAGCCGGGTCGATCGGTTCCTGAGCCCCGAGCGCGCGGACACCTTCCAGGTGGACCGGGCGGCCGAGGCGATCGCCGGGGGCGGCCTGTTCGGGCGCGGCCCGGGGGAGGGCGTGCTGAAGAAGAACATCCCCGACGCCCACACCGACTTCATTTATTCGGTGGCGGCCGAGGAGTACGGCCTGATCTTCTCGCTGCTGCTGATCTCGGTCTTCTCGTTCATCGTGGTGCGCGGGCTCTACAAGTCGATGAAGCTGTCGGACCCCTTCGAGCAGGTGGCGGCCGCGGGCCTGTTCGTGCTGGTGGGCCAGCAGGCCTTCATCAACATCGCGGTGAACCTGAACATGATCCCGACCAAGGGCATGACCTTGCCGTTCATTTCCAGCGGCGGCTCCTCCATGCTCGCGATCAGCCTGACCCTGGGCATGGCCCTGGCGCTCACCCGCCGCAGGCCGGGCGCCTATTCCCAGACCGAAGGCCTCGCCAAGGCCGGCGCCTTCGCCTAAACGCTGAGCCATGGGCAAGATCGCCGTCGTCGCCGCCGGGGGGACCGGAGGCCACCTGTTTCCCGCTCAGGCCCTGGCCGAGGCGCTGATCGCGCGCGGTTGGCGGATCGTGCTGGCCAGCGACGAGCGGGTGGCGGCCTTCGCCGAGAGCTTCCCGGCCGAGGAGCGCATCGGCCTGTCGGCCCGCACCTACAAGCCCCGCGACCCGGTGAGCATGGCCTTGGCCGGGGTCTCGATCGTCCGCGGCGTCATGCAGGCGCGCAAGGCCTTCGCCCGCATCGATCCCGACGTGGTGGTGGGTTTCGGCGGCTATCCCTCGGTTCCGGGCCTGCTGGCCGGGATCACCCAGGGCCGGCCGACCGTGATCCACGAGCAGAACGCGGTCATGGGCCGCGCCAACCGCCAGTTGGCCAACCATGTCCGCGCCGTGGCCTGCGCCTTTCCGGTGCTGCAGAAGGCGCCGGAGAAGGTGGCCAAGAGCGCCGTGGTCGTGGGCAATCCCATGCGGCCCGAGATCCGGGCCCTGGCCGAGGTTCCCTATGTCGGGCCCACGGCGGATGGTCCGATCCGCGTGCTGATCACTGGCGGGAGCCAGGGCGCGCGGCTGCTCTCCGAACTGCTGCCCGAGGCGATCCTAAAGCTGCCTGAGGCTCTGCGTCGCCGCTTGAAGGTGCAACAGCAGACCCGGTCTGAGTCCATGGACAACGCCCGGCGGATCTACGCCAATGCCATGGTGGAGGCCGAGATCGCGCCGTTCTTCCGCGACATGGCCGGCCGGTTGCGCGACGCCCACCTGGTGATCGGCCGCTCGGGCGCGGGCACGGTCTGCGAGCTCGCGGTGGCCGGCAAGCCCGCCATCCTGATCCCTCTGGCCATAGCGCTGGACGATGACCAGGGCCAGAACGCCCGTGTGCTGGCCGAGGCCGGCGGGGCCGAGGTGGCGCGCGAGAGCCAGCTCACCGTCGACGTCATGACCTCGGCGCTTGAGAAGTTGCTGACCAATCCCGAGCGCCTGGTCCGCATGGCGGCCGGGTCGCGCTCCGTCGCCAAACCCGACGCCGCCGAACGGCTGGCCGATCTTGTTGAGAAGACCGCCGCGAAACGATGAACAAGCGTCCAGTCCCTTTCGCCCTCGGCCCCGTCCACTTCATCGGCATCGGTGGGATCGGCATGAGCGGCATCGCCGAGATCATGCTGCGCATCGGCTACACAGTGCAGGGCTCCGACGCCAAGGCCAGCGCCAACACCGAGCGCCTGGAGAAGCTGGGCGCCAAGGTGTTCATCGGCCAGGACCCGAGCAACGTCGAAGGCGCCTCGGCCATCGTCTATTCGACGGCGATCAAGGCCGACAATCCTGAGATGGTCGCCGCGCGCGAGAAGCGCCTGCCGCTGGTCCATCGCGGCGAGATGCTGGCCGAACTGACCCGCCATCAGTTCTCCGTCGCCGTCGCCGGCACCCACGGCAAGACCACCACCACCTCGATGGTCGCGGCCCTGCTGGACGCCGGCGGCCTGGACCCCACGGTTATCAACGGCGGGATCATCAACGCCTATGGCGCCAACGCCAAGGTGGGCGAGGGCGACTGGATGGTCGTCGAGGCCGACGAGAGCGACGGGACCTTCCTGCGGCTACGGTCCACCTGCGGGATCGTCACCAATATCGACCCCGAGCACCTCGACTACTACGGTGACTTCGAAACGGCGAAGAAGGCGTTCCAGACCTTCGTCGAAGGCGTGCCCTTCTACGGCTTCGCCGCGGTCTGCACCGACCATCCCGAGGTCCAGGCCATGGCCGCCCGGGTGGTGAATCGCCGGCTGATCGCCTACGGAACCAACCCCCAGGCCGAGGTCCGCGCCGAGAAGATCGCCATGGGGCCCGACGGTTCGCGCTTCGACGCCGTCTTCGCGCCCCAGGACGGCGAGGTCACCCGGCTGAACGACCTCCACATGCCGATGGCGGGCCAGCACAATGTGCTGAACGCCCTGGGCGCCATCGCCGTCGCCCGGGAGCTGGGCGTGTCGGGCGACGACATCCGCAAGGGCCTGGCCGGCTTCGGCGGGGTGAAGCGCCGCTTCACCACCACAGGCGTGGCGGGCGGCGTCCGGGTCATCGACGACTATGGCCACCATCCGGTGGAGATTTCCTCGGTGCTGAAGGCGGCCCGGGCGGTGACCAATGGGCGGGTGATCGCCGTGGTCCAGCCGCATCGGTATTCGCGCCTGCACGACCTGTTCGCCGAGTTCTGCGGTTGCTTCAACGACGCCGACACGGTGATCGTCGCCGATGTCTACACCGCCGGGGAGAGCCCCATCGAGGGCGCGAGCCGCGACGCCCTGGTCGAGGGCCTGCGCCGCTTTGGCCACAGGCGGGCGCTGCCGCTGGAAAGCCCCGCCGCCCTGCCGCGCCTGGTGGCGGAGGAGGCGAGGGACGGCGATCTGGTGGTCTGCCTCGGGGCCGGCGACATCACCGCGTGGGCCAACGCCCTACCAGGGCAGCTAGAGGCCCTGGCCAAGTGAGCTGGCGCGACAGGCTGCCGGCGGTTCGTGGCGTCATCCTCAAGGACGAGCCGCTCGCGCCTTTTACCTGGTTCCGGGTGGGCGGACCGGCGGACGTGATCTTCCTGCCGCAGGATGAGGACGACCTGGCGGCTTTCCTGAAGGACCTGGACCCCGCCGTGCCGGTCACGCCCATCGGCGTGGGATCCAACACCCTGGTCCGCGATGGCGGCGTCGAGGGCGTGGTGGTGCGGCTGGGCAAGGCGTTCGGCAAGGTCGAGCCGCGCGGCGGCGACCGGATCTACGCCGGCGCGGCTGTCCCCGATGCGGTGCTGGCGCGTGAGGCGGGCAAGGCAGGGATCTCGGGGCTGGAGTTCTATCGCGGCGTGCCGGGCTCGATCGGCGGGGCCACGGTGATGAACGCCGGCTGCTACGGCGCCGAGACCAGGGACGTGCTGGTCGAGGCCTACGCCGTCACCCGGACGGGAGAGCGCGCGACCTTCAGCAACGACCAGATGGGTTTCACCTACCGCAAGTCCGCCAAGGCCGCGGAGGGCGGGCTGATCTTCACCGGCGCCCTGTTCGAAGGCCACCCGGACGATCCGGCGGCCATCGAGGCCCGCATGGCCGAGATCACCGCGCGGCGCGAGACCACCCAGCCGATCCGCGAGAAGACCGGCGGCTCGACCTTCAAGAATCCGCCCGGCCAATCGTCGTGGAAGCTGGTCGACGCGGCCGGCTGGCGCGGCAAGCCCCATGGCGGGGCCATGTTCTCGCCCCTGCACGCCAACTTCCTGATCAACACCGGGGAAGCCACCGCGGCCGATCTGGAAGGCCTGGGCGAGGCGGTGCGCGCCGACGTGAAGGCCAAGCTTGGAATCGAGCTGGAATGGGAAATCAAGCGCATCGGCCGCCCCAAGGCCTGACGCCGGGCCGACTGATCCTCGTCAAGCACGGCCAGCCGGTCATCGCGCCCGAAATACCCCGGTCCCAGTGGGCGCTGTCGGCGGAGGGCCGCGAGGCGGCCGTCGCCCTGGCCGGAAGGCTCGCCGCCTTCAGCCCGCGGGCCCTGTTCGCCAGCTCCGAGCCCAAGGCCTACGACACCGGCCAGGCCATGGGGCAGGTGCTGGGTCTGACCGTTCAGCGCGATGCGGACCTTCACGAGCACCGCGCCGACCACAATCGCTTCATCACCACGCCGGGCGGGATCGAGGCCCTGATCGAGGCCGCCCTGCGCAACCCCGATCGCCTGGTGATGGGCGAGGAGACCGGCGCCAGCGCCCGCGCGCGGTTCGCCGGGGCGATGGCGCGGGTCGCCGCGTCAGGGGAGGGGACCAAGGTGGTTGTCGCCCACGGCCGGATCATCACCTTCTGGCTCAGCGCGCGGCTGGGCTTCGATCCCGTGCCGTTCTGGCGGCGCCTGGGCCTGGGGTCGGCGGCGGTGTTGACCGAAGACGGTTCGGGATTCGACATCCTCGACCCCTGAAACGAAAAACGCCGCCGATCCTGCGATCGGCGGCGTTCAATTCGTGGAAAGCTTGGTCGTGGAAAGCGCGGCGCCCTAGATGGCGACGAAGGCGTTGCGGCGGCGCGCGCTGCGAACCATCGAGCCCACCGCGCCGAAGCCGACTATCATCATGGCCCAGGTCGAGGGCTCAGGCACCGCGGAGGTGATCATGCTGACCTCGGCCATCACGCCCGCCTTGTTGTCGTAGGCGCGCTCTTCCTTGTGGCACTTCTTTTTCTTCTTCCAGCCGCTGGTCACGCAGACTTCTTCATAGCCGCTTTCCTTGGTCAGGAAGTTGGTCACGAAGTCCGTACCCACCAGGAAGCCCGCGATTTCCAAGGTGTAGGTGTCGGCGCCCACCGTGAACATGTTGTTCAGGGAGTTGGAGTTCACCGTCACATTGTCGGAGCAGCCGAACTTGTTGTTGGAGTCGCCCGAAACGCCGCCGTAGGCGCAAGCCCCGCCGGCGCCGCCGGCGTTCGGCGTTTCGTGGTGAGTAAAGAAGAAGTCGAAGGTCTTGGTGCCGATCAGGTCGCCGTCGACGGTGATGTCGGCGGTGAAGGCCAGCTTGATCGAGGTCAGCGAGGCGCCGGTGATCGGCCAGTTGTTGTGCTGGAACTCACCGATCTGGAAGGGGCCGGCGCTGTCGCCATCACCCAAGTCAGGCGTCACCGCGCCCGCGCCGGTGAACTTGTAGCTACTCTGGTGGTAGCCGCCGGCGGCCGTGCCATTGCCCCAGCTGGCCGTCGAGGTGGGATCGCCGTTGGCGATGGTGATGCCGGCGACGGGCGTCGAATCGCTCCACGAGCCCTTCACGTTGCTGAACACGACCACGCCAGCGGCGGCCGGCGTCACGGCGGCGGCGGAAACCGCGACCAGGGCCGCGGCTGCTATCGCCAGGTTGCGCGAATTCGACTTGAAACCCATAACGATAGTCCCCCTCGCGCCGAACCGCCGCGCAGTCTTCGGTACAACCTTAACCATTTCTTAATAGACATTCAAGTTGGGTGAATCGGCTGGATGCTGATCTCGACTTGGGGAATGCGCGAGATCTCAAGGTCATCGAGAGTGTTCGCGCTCAAAACACCAGACAGGCGAAGAATTCACCGGTCAGTTGTACGAACTTGAGTTCGCCGCCTCCCGACGGGCGATCAGAGCACCTTCTCAGTCGCCACCAGGCGGACGCTGGCCGTGGCCCGAGCAAGCAGCCCGCCGTCCTCGTCCATCAGGCGCGCCTCGACGAAGCCCACGGTCTTGCCGAGCTGCAACACCTGGCCTTCGCCGAACAGGCGGCCCACCTTGGCCGGCCTGAGGAACGTGACGTTCATGTCGATGGTGGCCGTATAGAGCGCGCCCTCGGTATGGGCGAAGACAGCCGGACCCATGGTGTCGTCCAGCATGGCGGCCAGGAACCCACCCTGGATGAAGCCGGCGGGATTGCGGAACTCCGGCCGGGCCTCGAAGCCCAGGCGGATCCAGCCGTCGGCCGGGCGGGCGTCCACGACCCGCCAGCCGAGCAGCAGGGCGCAGGGCGGCGTGGGCAGGCGATCGAGGGCGGTTGCGACGAGCATGGCGGTCTCCGGTTGCGAGGCCATGTTGCGCGCGCCCTGGCGCCAACGTGCTGTCAGCAACACGGAGACTTCGATCGCGGGCGTCTTGACAGGACTCCGCGCGTGGCGCACCCGCCGGGCATGCGCATTGCTCTGTTCGCGGTCGCGGCCGCCATCCTCGCCGCGGCGGCCCCGGCCCAGGCCGCCGACCTCGCCCCAACCGCCGCCGCGCTTCGCGACAAGGCGCTCGCCGACCCCACGGCCTGGGCCGTGGCCGAGTCCCTGACCACGGAGATCGGGGCGCGCCCTCAGGGCTCGCCCGCCATGGACCGCGCCCGCGACTGGGGCGTCGAGAAGCTGACGAGCCTCGGCTTCGTCAACGTCCATGTGGAGACCTTCGAGACCACCTCGTGGCTTCGCGGCGCGGAGTCGGCGGAGATCGTCTCGCCTTATCCGCAGAAGCTGCAGATCCTGGGCCTCGGCCGCTCGACGCCCACCCCGCCCGGCGGGATCGAAGCGGAGGTCGTGCTGTTCAAGAGCCTGGCCGAGCTGATGGCCCAACCCCCCGGATCGCTCAAGGGCAAGATCGCCGTGGTGACCCAGGCCATGCGCCGAACCCAGGGCATCGAAGGCTATGGCTCCGGGGTCCTACCCCGCGTCATCGGCGGATCCGAGGCCGCCAAGCGCGGTGCGGTGGCCTTCCTGGTCCGCTCCGTGTCCACCGACGACACCCGCCTGCCGCACACCGGCGGCGGCGGGGCGACGGCGGGCATCCCGATGGCGGCTCTGTCCACGCCTGACGCCGACCTGCTGGAGCGCATGGTCACCCGCGGCCAGCCGGTGCGGATCAAGCTATCCATGGACTCGACCTTCCGCGAGAAGGCCCCGGCCTACAACGTGGTCGGCGAGATCCGGGGCCGCGAGGCCCCGGACGAGGTGGTGATCGTCGGCGGTCACCTGGATTCCTGGGATCCAGGCACGGGCGCGGTCGACGACGCCGCGGGCATCGCCATCACCACCGCCGCGGCCAAGCTGGCGGGCGCCGAACGGCCGCGCCGCACGATCCGCGTGGTGATGTGGGGCGCAGAGGAACAGGGCGGTTCGGGCGACGCCTACGCCGCCGCACACAAGGACGAAGCCGGCAAGATCGTCGTCGTCGGAGAGAGCGACCTGGGCGCGGGCGAGGTCTACAACGCCAAGCTGCCCAAGGGCGGCCTGGGTCACCCGGCCATGCAGGCCTTCGCCGCGGCGGTGACGCCGCTGAAGGCCATCGTCTCGCGGCAACCGGCGGCCGAGGGCGGGTCCGACACCGACGGCCTGCGGGCCCTGGGCGTTCCGGTGACCGAGTTCAACCAGGACGCCGGTCGCTATTTCGACCTGCACCACTCGGCCGACGACACCCTGGACAAGATCGACCCCAAGGAACTGGCGCAGAACGTCGCCGTTTGGACCGCGTTCATCTACACGGTCGCCGACAGCGACATCGACTTCCGCAAGACCGCCAAGGAGGCCAAATGAGCAAGCCTCTCGCCGGCCGCCATGTGGCCCTACTGATGGGTGGGTTGTCCTCCGAGCGGGAGGTCAGCCTGGTCTCCGGCCGCGAGTGCGGCGACGCCCTGGAACGGCTGGGCGCCAAGGTCACCCGCGTCGACGCCGGGCGCGACCTGGCCCAGGTCCTGGCCAGGCTGAAGCCCGACGTCTGCTTCAACGCCCTGCACGGGGAATGGGGTGAGGACGGCTGCGTCCAGGGCGTCCTGGAGACGCTTGGCCTGCGCTACACCCACTCCGGGGTGCTGGCCTCGGCGCTGGCCATGGACAAGGCCAAGTCCAAGGCGGTGCTGGCCGCGGCCGGGGTGACCGTGCCGGCGGGCGGGCTGTTCAACCGCTTCGAGGCCGCCGCCGACCACGTCATGCCGCCGCCCTATGTGGTGAAGCCCAACGCCGAGGGTTCGTCGGTGGGCGTGTTCATCGTCCAGGATGGCGCCAACCGCCCGCCCCAGGAGATCGCCGCGCCCAGCTGGACCTTTGGTGAGGAGGTGATGATCGAGCCCTATATCCGCGGCCGGGAGCTGGCCGTGGCCGTGATGGACGGCAAGGCGATCACGGTGACGGACATAGTGCCGCGCTCAGGTTTCTACGACTACGAAGCCAAGTACCGGGACGGGGGGTCTGAGCACATCGTTCCAGCCCAAATTCCCTTGCACGCCTTCGAAAAGGCCCTGGAGCTGTCGGAGCGGGCCCATGCGGCGCTTGGTTGTCGAGGCGTTACCCGATCCGACCTTCGTTATGACGACATTAACGACATTCTGGTCCTTCTGGAGGTCAACACACAGCCCGGCATGACGCCCACTTCGCTCGTCCCCGAGCAGGCGGCGTCGAAGGGCGTGGACTTCGACCGTCTAGTGCTTTGGATCACGGAGGATGCTTATGCCCGCGGCGATGCGGGGGGGATCGCGAGCGTCAGCGAAACCCCGGGCCAAAGCGCCCCCTAGCACCAAGGCTCGACCCCAGCCCAAGAAGCAGGGGGCGTACGCCCCTGGAAAATTGAAGGCCGCCCGCGGCGTCGGCTTGTCGCCTGTAGTGGCGCTGGCCGCGTCGGCCTGCGTCCTGGCCCTGACGCTTGGCGCCACCCTGGCCACCGGCGGCCGGGCCCAGGCCCTGCACGCGGCGGTCAACGAGGCGGTGGGCACCGAGTTCGCCAGTATCGGGTTCAAGCTGAAGGCGGTGCACGTCCAGGGCGCCTCGGATATGGCCGCGCCGGACATCCTGAAGGCTGCGGGGGTCTACCAGGACCAGCCGCTGCTGGGCCTGAACCTGGAAGAGGTGCGCAAACGGGTCGAGGCTGTGGGCTGGGTGAAGGAGGCGCGCGTCGTGCGCCTGCTGCCCGACACCCTGGTGCTCGCCGTGGTCGAACGCCGCCAGCTCGCCGTCTGGCAGAGCGGCGGACGCAGCCGGGTGATCGACGAGACCGGCCGGGTGATCCCTGAAGCCGATCCTCGCCTGTTCGGCGCCCTGCCGCTGATCGTCGGCGCGGGCGCCAATGAGTTCGCCGCCCAGATCCTGCCGGAGGTGGCCGCCCGGCCGCGGCTGGCGGAGCGGCTGGAGGCCCTGGTGCGGGTCGACGGCCGCCGCTGGGACCTGCGGCTGAAGGACGGATCGCTGGTGCAACTGCCGGCGGTCGACGAGGGCGCGGCCCTGATCCAGCTCGAGCAGCTGGACCAGCGTTCGCGGATCCTGGAATTGGGTTTCGAGCGGATCGACCTGCGCGATCCGGCGACGGTGGCGATACGGCCGCGCGATGGCGCCCTTCCCGGGCAGCTCGTCGCCGGCGGCGCGTGATTGGATAGAGGGATTACGAGCTTGGCGACCCGAGTCGAGGACCGCAAGGACAGCCGCGAAGGCCTGAAGGCCGCGCTGAGCCGCCAACCCGTGGTGGCGGCCGTGGACCTGGGCGCGTCGAAGGTCACATGCTTCATCATGAAGCCCGACGGCGTGCGTCGAGGCGACCGCACCCTGACCGCCGCGGGCGTGGGCTATGTTCAGTCGCGCGGCGTGCGCGGAGGGGCCATCGTCAACCTGGATGAGGCCTCCGACGCCATCGCCCAAGCCGTTGAGCGGGCCGAGAACGTCGCCGGCGTGCAGGTCCAGGGCGTCACCGTCGCCACCGCCGGCGGCCAGCTCACCAGCCATCGCATCGCCGGCCGTGTCTCCATCGGCGCGCGCCCGATCTCCGACGCCGACCTGGTGCGCGCCATCCAGCACGCCCTGTCGCAGATCAAGATCCCCGGCCGCCGGGCCGCCCACATTCTACCGGTCGCCTGGTCGGTGGACGGCCAGGCGGCGATCCGCGATCCGCGCGCCATGTTCGGCCGCGCGCTGGGGGTCGAGCTGCTGGTCGTCTCGGTCAGCGAGGCCGTGTTCCAGACCCTGGGCGCCTGCGTCGAGCGCGCCCACCTCCAGTTCGAGGGCGTGGTCGCCGCGCCCTTCGCCTCGGCGCTCGCCGCCCTGGAAGAAGACGAGATGGACCTGGGCGCGGTCTGCATCGACATGGGCGGCGGCTCGACCTCCGCGGCCGTGTTCGCCGGCGGCAGCCTGATCCATGTCGAGACCCTGCCGGTGGGCGGCAGCCACGTGACCGCCGACATCGCCCGCGGGCTCTCCACCTCCATGGCCGGCGCCGAGCGGATTAAGACCCTGCACGGCTCGGCCATCGCCTCGGCCAACGAGGACCGCGAGATGATCGAGGCGCCGCCGCGCGGCGACGATCCGGGCGCGGGCCCGGTGATCGCGCCTCGTTCGCTGCTGAAGGGCATCATCGCCCCGCGCGTCGAAGAAACCCTGGAACTGCTGCGCGACCGGCTGAAGGCCTCCGGCGCTCCCGTCGAGGCTGGGGCTGGTCTCGTGCTGACCGGCGGCGCCAGCCAGCTGGCCGGCGTGCGCGAAGTGGCCGTCCGCGTCTTCGACCGTCCGGTGCGCCTGGGCCGTCCGCGCCGGGTGCCCCACCTGGCCGACGCAGCCTCGGGCCCGGCGTTCTGCGCCGCCGCGGGCGTCCTGCAACGCGCCGCTTTCGGGCCGCGCGAGGCTGTGTCGGCCAAGGCGCTCGCCTCAGCCAAGCTGCGCCGCGAACCGTTGGATCCGGGCGCCAACCCGGTGGCCAAGGCCGCCGCCTGGCTGCGCGAGAACCTCTAGCCCACCCTTTCCGAGAGCGCCGCCAGCCGCCGTCGTGCGACCGCATGGCCGCTTGCCCGCGGACCTGCGTTACGCCAATCCGACTGAAACGCTTGATTCAGCGGCGATTTCCGCTAAGTGATCGGCGTTCAGGAACGGGGAGTCTCCGATGGCGGACCAGCATTTCGATGTGGTGATCGTGGGCGCGGGCCTCTCGGGGATCGGTGCGGCCTACCATCTGCAGGCCAATTGCCCGGGCCGGACCTATGCGATCCTCGAGGGTCGCCAGGCCATCGGCGGGACCTGGGACCTGTTCCGCTACCCCGGCATCCGCTCTGACAGCGACATGTACACCCTGGGCTACGCCTTCAAGCCCTGGACCCAGGCCAAGGCCATCGCCGACGGGCCGTCGATCCTCGGCTATGTGCGCGAGACCGCGCGCGAGAACGACATCGATCGCCACGTCCGTTTCGGTTGCCAGGTGAAGCGCGCGGCCTGGTCCAGCGAGACATCGGCCTGGACGGTCGAGGCCGTGCGAGACGGGGAGGCGGTCCGCTACACCTGCAACTTCCTGTTCCTGTGCGGCGGCTACTACAGCTACGAGAACGGCTACACCCCGGACTTCCCGGGCGCCGAACGGTTCAAGGGGACCGTGGTCCATCCGCAGCAATGGCCGGAAGACCTGAACTACGCCGGCAAACGGGTGGTGGTGATCGGCTCCGGCGCCACCGCCGTCACCCTGGTCCCCGAGATGGCCAAGGACGCGGCGCACGTCACCATGCTGCAGCGTTCGCCGACCTACGTCGTCTCGCGACCCGCCGAGGACAAGATGGCCAACGACCTGCGCCGTTGGCTGCCGGCCAAGCTGGCCTACGCCATCGTGCGTTGGCGCAACGTGCTGTTCGGCATGTATTTCTACAACGCCACCCGCAAGAACCCGCAGGCCGCCAAGCAGCGGATCATCGGCATGGTGCGCCAGGAACTCGGCCCCGACTACGACGTCGATAAGCACTTCACGCCCAGCTACAATCCCTGGGACCAGCGCCTATGCCTGGTGCCGGACGCCGACCTGTTCCAGTCGATCAAGGCCGGGACCGCCTCGGTGGTCACCGACCATATCGAGACCTTCACCGAGACCGGCATCAAGCTGAAGTCGGGCGAGGAGTTGGCGGCCGACGTGATCGTCACCGCCACCGGCCTGGAGCTGAAGGCCCTGAACGGCCTGGAACTGAGCGTCGACGGCCAGCGCATCGATCCGGCCAGGACCATGAGCTACAAGGGCATGATGTACCGCGACGTGCCGAACCTGGCCTCGTCCTTCGGCTACACCAACGCCTCGTGGACGCTGAAGTGCGACCTGACCTGCGAGTATGTCTGCCGGCTGCTCAATCACATGACGAAGACGCGTACGAGCCAGTGCACGCCGCGTAACACTGACCCGACCGTTGGTGAGGAGCCGTGGCTGGACTTCACCTCGGGCTACGTCCAGCGGGCGATGGAGAAGTTCCCCAAGCAGGGCTCGAAGGCCCCGTGGAAGCTGCACCAGAACTACGCGCTCGACCTCATGAACCTGAAATACGCCACGGTGGACGACGGGGTCATGGAATTCGCCAAGCCGGCCCCCAGCACGGCGCGCCAGGCCGCCTAGCCCCGGCTGTATGTCCTGTGGACGTTCGCGGGCGACCCTGGGGACAATCGTGGGGACCGAGTGTGAGCCGCCGGAATGAGCGCGAGACGACGCGCCGAAACCACAAGCTTCACCGCAAGCTCTAGGTAGCGGTGACCATTTAGCTATTTGAGCCACAGCATGATGGCGGCGAGGGTGACGAAGCCCATGAAGGTGGACGCGAGCTTGTCGTATCGGGTTGCGATGCGCCGGAAGTGCTTGATGCGGCTGAAGAAGCGTT
>NZ_JAUYNW010000025.1 GCF_030698145.1 Phenylobacterium sp.
CGCAGCGGCCTAAAGGCTTGAAAGCGCTTGGAAAAGCACATTGGCCGTCGGGACTGGTAGAGCCCCCTGGCCCGAAGCCGCGCGCCTGATAGCACGCGATTTTCGGCGCCGCAACCAAACCGGCCGCGACACCTTGGATTAAGCGGCCTTCGAAGCCTCCGCAGACCGGCGATATATCGCCGAGGCGGCGGCCAGAACGTTTCCCTCAGGGCTCAGCAGGCGCGCGAAGGCGAAGACCAGGGTGCGGGTGGCCCGCTCGACGCCGGCCTCGACGATCACCGCATCGCCCGGCTCGGCAGGGGCGCCGTAGTCGAGGGTCAGGGAGACCGGCTCGGCGCCGAGGCCCACGGCTTGCGCCAGCAGCGGCTCGATCAGGCGCACGGCGGCGGCGGGACCGTCGGGCAGGACGGCGGTTCGGCGAAGGGGTTCATCACTCATGGGGGCGGTCCTTTACGCGTGCGCGCGCGAAAGACAAAGAAAAGGGGCCGCGCGCGCGCGCGAAAGACAAAGAAAAAGGGCGCCGAGGGACAGATCCTCGGCGCCCAAGTGACAGGCTCGACTGGAACAGCGGCTGGGAGGCGCGCCCATCGGCGCGAACCTGGTCGTGGAGCTAGTAGAGGTTGGCGACCTTAGCGGTTGGCGACCTGGGTGGCCGGCAGGGCCGCGACGTTGCAGGCGCCGAGCTTGGCGTCGTCGAGCTGCTTGCGCTCGCCGCCGAAGGCCGCGACCGCGCCCAGTTCCTTAGCCAGGTCCTTGCAGGTGGAGGTGGCGTAGGTCCGCGAGGACGGCGCGGCGGCGACGCAGGTGTCGCCTTCGCAGAGGAAGACGGCGCCGCCGGCGATGACCTTGGTCTTGGCGGCCAGCGGGGCCTGCAGCTTGGCGGTGATCGGATCGCCGGCCATGGCGGGGGCGGCGAACGAGATGGAGACGAGGGCGGCGCAGGCGGCCGCAAGGGTTTGGAGCTTCATGGAAAGCCCTCCAGCGTTTCGGGGAGAAAAGGCAGGCTGTCAGCCTGGCTCGGCGCAATCCGGGGATCCGCGACCAGTATCCCCACCGGCAGCGCGAAAAGAACTAAGCAACGCTAAGATAACACTGCTTAGATTGGGGGCAATAGATATTTTCCGTCTCCAGCTATGCAAAAATGAAGGGGTGCGGAGCCGCCGGCGGTTTCCCATATGTCGGGATCGTCCCGCGGGCCTCCCGATCAGCGCGCCTTGTATTCCTGCCCGATGCGCAGCCCGTAGGTGGTCTGGATCCAGTTGGGAATCAGCGGATCGATGTCGAGCGCCTTGCCGCGGTCGATCCGGCTCGCCGCCTTGTCACCGCCTAGCGCCGACAGCAGGCCGCGCCCGAACAGCGCCGCGGCGTTGGCCGGGTCCTGGGCCAGTACAGTCTCGAAGTCCGCCCGGGCGGCGGAGCCCCGGCCGACCATCATGCTGAGGAAGGCGCGGTCCAGCCGCAGGGCGCTCGAGGCCGGATTGAGCTTCACCGCGCGGTCGCAGTCCCCCTGGGTGTGGTCCCGCCAGCGGCCTCGCGCGCCGGCGGTGCAGAGCCAGGCCCAGGCGTCAGGGTCCTGGGGCCGGGCCGCCGCCAGCTTCTCGTAGCCGTCCGGCAGAGCCTGCGCCTCTCGCTGCGCCGCGCGGAAGCCGGCGAAAACCTGGCCAGTGTCGGGCTTGGCGCCGTCGCAGATCACCCCAACCTCGGCCTCATCGGAATCCGCCGGGCGTCCGACGCGGCCTGCGTAGAGGGTCTTGGAGCTCACCAGACCTCCGTCGACGTCGAAATAGCCGACCGTCCTGTCCAGCACCCGGTGGCGGGCGCAGTCGATGGTCTTGGCCTGGCTCATCATCGCCGTCCCGCCTTCGAGCGAGGTGGCGGACCTTCCGATCACCAGGACGCGAACCTGGACCCCGGCTTCGGTGCGCCGGACCTCGTCCAGGGCCAGGTAGCGCGCGTCGGCCAGGCTCTTGCGCAGGAGCTGGACGCGGCCCTTCGGCACAGCGGGGACATCGGCGGCGACCTGCGCCTGCTTGCGTGAGGCCTTGGCGGCGTCCTGCTGGAGCCAGAAGCCTCCGCCCGCCAGCGCGAGAGCCGCGACGCCGAGCCCGACGAATAGGGGCGTCCGGTTCACCTTGGATCTTTTCATCGCGCCGATTCCCCCGTCCGCGGCCGGGTGGCGCCCGGCGGACCTTGCAGCCCTGAATAGTGGAGCTTGATCGCCGACGCCATCCTGCGGAAGCGCGTTCATCTCTCGTCAATCTTGTCGCGCGCTTGGTGCGGCTAGGTTATCTGTCGCCTCGGAGCGGGGGCGATCCACGGACTTAGGACGACACATGGCCAAACCAGGACCGGGCGCCCGCCGGCCTGCCTCGCGCACCCCCATCCAGGCCCTGCTCTACTGGACCATGGTCCTGGGGGTCTGGGGCCTGATCTTCGTGGTGGCCTTCTTCGCGGTCTTCGCCACCGACCTGCCCGACACCTCCAAGCTCTACGATGTCGAGCGCCAGCCCTCGATCTCGTACCTGGACCAGTCCGGCGCGATGGTGGCCGTGCGCGGCAGCCAGTACGCCCCGCCCGTCGACCTGGACAAGCTGCCGGCCCATGTGCCGAAGGCCTTCGTGGCCATCGAGGACCGCTGGTTCTACTGGCACTTCGGGTTCAACCCGTGGGGCATCCTGCGCTCGCAGATCTACAACACCACCCACAAGGGCGGCCCTCTGCGCGGCGGCTCGACCATCACCCAGCAGCTCGCCCGCAACCTGTTCCTGACGCCAAACCAGAACTACCGCCGCAAGGCCCAGGAGTTGATCCTGGCCATGTGGCTGGAGGCCAAGTTCTCCAAGAAGGAGATCCTCTCCCTCTATCTGAACCGGGTCTATTTCGGCGCCGGGGCCTATGGCATCGAGGCCGCCAGCCAGCGCTATTTCGGCAAGCCGGCCAGCCAGCTCACCCTGGGCGAAAGCGCGCTGCTCGCCGGGCTGATGAAGGGCCCGTCCCGCTACAGCCCGGTCTCGGCCACCGAGCGCGCCGAGCAGCGGGCCAATGTGGTGCTGAACGAGATGGTCCGCTCGGGCGCGATCACCGCGGCCGAACGCGACGAGGCCTTCAAGACCCCAGTGCGGGTCAATCCGACCCTGGCCAGCCAGCGGGCGCAGTATTTCACCGACTGGGTCGACGATCAGGTCCGCTCCCTGCTGGGCGAGCCCACCGAGGACCTAGTGGTCGAGACGACGCTCGACCTGCCCATCCAGACGGCCGCCGAACAGGCCGTGCGGCGCGGTGTCGAGGCGGCCAAGGGCCAGGGGGTGCAGCAGGCGGCCCTGGTGGCCATCGACGGCGAAGGCCGCATCCGCGCCTATGTGGGCGGGGTCTCCTATGAGGACAGCCAGTTCGACCGCGCGACCATGGCGCGGCGCCAAGCCGGCTCGGCGTTCAAGCCCTTCGTCTATCTGACCGCCATGGAGAACGGCCGCACGCCCGACGTGGTGGTGGTCGACGAGCCGCTGAAGGTCGGCAACTGGGAGCCGAAGAACTACACCGGCGACTTCCGCGGCGCGATGACCCTGCAGACGGCCCTGGCCCAGTCGATCAACACCGTGGCCGCGCGGCTGGCCAACGAGGTCGGCACCGGCAACGTGGCCTCCACCGCCCGGCGGCTGGGCATCACCTCGCACATCCAGCTCGACCCCTCCATGGCGCTGGGCGCGGTGGAGGTGAGCCCGATGGAGATGGCCCAGGCCTATGCGCCGTTCGCCAATGGCGGCTTCCTGGCCAAGGGCTATGGCATCACCCGCATCCGCACGGCCACCGGCAAGGTGCTCTATGACCACGCGGTGGAGAAGACCCAGCGCCAGGCGGTGATCGGCTCGCCGGCCCTGCAGTACATGAACCAGATGATGCGCGAGGTGATCGCCACCGGCACCGGGACGCGCGCCAAGGTCGGCGACTACGACCTGGCCGGCAAGACCGGCACCACCAGCGACTACCGGGACGCCTGGTTCGTCGGCTACACCGGCGGCTTCGTCACCGCCGTCTGGGTGGGCAAGGACGACAACAAGCCGATGAAGCGGGTCACCGGCGGCGCCGCTCCGGCCGGCATCTGGCGCGACTTCATGGGCGCGGCCCTGCCCCGCCTGAAGACCCAGGCCATCCCGGGTGGAACCGTCGAGCCGCCGCCGGAAGGCGTCGACCCGATCGGCGACGTCATCGACGGCATCGGCGACGCCATCGGGGTGGGAAACGATCCGCCGCCGACGGCCGGTGAGCCGCCGGCTTTCTAGGCCCGAAAGCGCCCAGATGCTCCCCCTCTGGGGAGCTGTCCTCCGAATGGCCGACTGGGGGGACTTTGACTCTTGTTTGGGGTCGCTACCGCCCGAAGGCGTGGAGCCTGGCGCCTTCGGCTCGGAGCCAGGCGCGGTGGGGTTTTTCGTCGCCGACCAGGGTCTTTACGTGGGCCCAGAAGCGGGGGCCGTGGTTCAGCTCCAGCAGGTGGGCGCATTCGTGGGCGGCCACATAGTCGGCGACCTCGAAGGGGCTGAGCGCCAGGCGCCAGGAATAGCGGATCGCCGCGGGCTTGCCCGGCAAGCCCGGACGGCAGGAGCCCCAGCGGGCGCGGGCGTCCATGACCGAGACGCTGGGCAGCTTCGCCCCCAGGGCCGCGCAGTGGAAGGCGGTGCGCTCGGTGAACACCCGCAGGGCCTCGCGCTTGATCGTCCGGATCACCGCATTGGCGAAGGTCGCCCCCTCGCCCCGCGCCGAGATCCGGGCCGGCTCGTCCCCGACGGCGGGATGGAAGTGAGCGGCCTTGGCGGCGGCCTCCAGGCGGCAGGGCCTGCCGAACAGGTCGATGGTCATACCCGGCGCGATGGATTGCGACTGCGGCAGCTCGGCCAGACGCTCGACGATCCACTCGGCGCGGTCGCGGGCGAAGGCCGCCGCCTCGGGCAGGCGCCGGGCGCTGGGCGCGGTGGCGACGATCTCGCGCTTGGTGCGGTCCAGCCGCAGGGAGACGCGGCGCGCGCGGGAATGGACCTTGAGGCGCACGACGGCGCCGGCCACGTCCAGCCGATCGCCGTCGGCAAGGGATCGGCCGAACAAGCTCATGGCCTCTATCTAGGCTGCGTCGCGCTTCTTTTCGATGCCCGCTTCCTGGCGGCGGATGAACGCACGCACCCGGGGATAGATCTCCTCGCGGAAGCGGCGGCCGTTGAACACGCCGTAGTGGCCCACATGCGGCTGGACGTAGTCTTCCTTGTAGTCGTCCGAGAGCCCGGTGCAGAGCGCGTGCGCCGCCTGGGTCTGGCCGATGCCGGAGATGTCGTCGTTCTCGCCCTCGACCGTCAGCAGGCCGATGTCGCGGATCGAGCCCGGCTGCACGGCGCGGCCGCGATGCTTCAGCTCGCCCTTGGGCAGCAGGTGCTGCTGGAACACATAGTCGACGGTCTGGAGATAGAACTCCTCGGGCAGGTCCAGCACCGAGAGATACTCGTCGTAGAACTCCAGGTGCTTCTCGGCGCCGTCGCCGTCGCCGGCCATCAGGTCCTGCAGGTACTGCAGGTGGGCATCCTGGTGCTTCTCGATGTTCATCGACATGAAGCTGTAGAGCTGGACGAAGCCCGGATAGACCCGCCGGCCCATGCCCGCATAGGGCGCGGGCACCGAGTCGATCATGTTCGACTTGAACCAGGCGAAGGGCTTTTCCTCGGCCAGCTTGTTGGTGACGGTGGGCGAGAGCCGCGCGTCGATGGGCGAACCCATGATGGTCATGGTGCCGGGGCGGCTCTCCTCGCCGTCCTCGGCCATCAGCGAGGCCGCGGCCAGGACCGCGGGTCCCGGCTGGCACACGGCGACCACGTGCGGCCGCGGGCCGAGCTGGCGCAGCATGTCGCGGACGTGGTCGACATAGTCGTGGAAGTCGAAGCGGCCATCCATCAGGTGCACGTCGCGGGCATTGGACCAGTCGGTGACGAACACCTCGTGGTCCTGCAGGAAGGCCTCGACCGTGCCGCGCAGCAGGGTGGCGTAGTGACCCGAGAGCGGGGCGACGATCAGGACGGCGGGCTCCAGCTCGCGGTGACCGGCGCGACGCATGTCGGCCATGTCGCGGGTGAAGTGGATCAATTTCACCCAGGGGCTGGACCAGACCACGTTCTCGCGTACGCGCACCGGCTTGCCGTCGATCTCGACGCTGCGGATGTTCCAGTCGGGCTTGCCGTAGCGGCGGGTGAGGTTGGCGAACAGGTCGGCGTTGGCGAACAGCCTGCGGCCGATATCGCTGTCCTTGGCCGGGTTCAGGGGCGAGGACCAGAAGTCGCGCATGGCTCGCGTGGCGAACCGCAGCGGGGTGGAGGCGTAATAGCCTGCCTCGTAGAGCGTGTAGAGCATCGCAAAAGACGTCCTTGTGCTGCGTCGCAACGTAGCATGACCATACTCAAGGATGTCCAGTGGTAACCGGTTCCCACTGCGACGCTTCGCCGCTACGGCCTAAATTTCGCACCTGCGGCGCCTCAGGCGCCGCACTGCGCCTAGCCCATGGCCTCGGTGACCTGGCGGGCGATCTCCTCCGGGGAGATCCCGTAGGGCAGGACCCGATCGAAGCGGCCCTTGGGGTCCATCAGATAGGCCGGGGTCGAGTGGTCGACCAGGTAGTCGGGGCCCTCGCCGTTCTTCTTGTAATAGGCGCGGTAGGCCCTGGCGGTGGCGGCCACCTGTTCGGGGCTGCCGGTCAGGCCGATGACGCCCTGGGGGAAGATGTCGTTGGCGAGATAGGTCTTGAGCTGGGCCGGGGTGTCGCGCTCCGGGTCCACCGAGACGAAGACCACCTGCAGGTTCGCCGCCCTGGGCCCCAGCAGATCCCGCGCCCGGTCCAGGGCCTGCAGGGTGGTGGGGCAGACGTCCGGGCAATAGGTGAAGCCGAAGAACACCACCGTCCACTTGCCGTTCAGCAGGGTCTCGTCGGCCGCGCGGCCCTCCTGGTCGACCATCTGGAACGGGCCGCCGACCATGGCCGGGCCGGGATTGTCGAACACCCCGGTGCGCCAGGCGACGCCGCCCAGGAAGACCAGGCCCAGGACGCAGGCGGCGATCAGGATCAGGTGGTGGCGTTTCGTGGGCATTCCAGGCCTTTGGGGCTCGTCAGACGGGACGCAACGCGCGATGGTCGGGCGCATGGCGCGCAACGGAAAAACCTCGCCGCCGAAGCCGTCGCCCGGCCTCGATAGGCAAAGCGCCACGCCTGCGCAAGCCGGCGAGGACTGGGGCCTGGGCGGGGCGCGGGGCGGGCGGCTGCGGCTGCGCACCCTGGTCACCCTGCGCTGGATGATCGTGGCCGGCGAACTGCTGCTGCTGGCGATCGCGAGCCTGGGCTTCGGCTTCAGCGCCCCCTACCCGTTCTGCTTCGCCGTGGTCGGCGCCGCGGCCTGGGTGAACCTGCTGACCGGCGTCGCCTCGCCCGGCCAGCGGCTGATCAGCGACTGGGAGGCGGTGGGCCAGCTCAGCTTCGACATCGGCCAGATCACGATCCTGCTGTTCCTGACCGGGGGCACGGCCAATCCCTTCATCCTGATGCTGATCGCCCCGGTGACGCTCGCCGCCGCCACCCTGGCCCCGCGGGCGGTGACGGTCCTGGGCGCGCAGGCGATCGCCGTCTCCATCGCGCTGGCCTTCATCCACATGCCGCTGCCCAGCCTTCCGGGCGCGAGCATCGACCTGCCGCTGAGCTTCATGATCGGGGCGGCGGCGGCCAATGTGGCGGGGATCATCGTCATCGCCGGAAATGTCCGCCAGGCGGCCGAGGAATCGTCGCGCATGGCGCTGGCGCTCGACGTCACCCAGGCGGTGCTGGCGCGCGAGCAGCGGCTCTCGGCCCTGGGAGCGCTGGCCGCCGCCGCCGCCCACGAACTGGGCACGCCGCTGGCCACCATCTCCATCGTCGCCAAGGAGCTGGCCCGCGAGGCGCCGACGGCCCAGGTCAAGGAAGACGCCGACCTGCTGATCGCCCAGTCCGAGCGCTGCCGCGAGATCCTGCGCCGGCTCACCGACGCCCCGGCGGCGGCCTCCGACGAGGTCCACGAGCGGATGAGCCTGCTGCAACTGCTCAACGAGGTGATCGAGCCGCACGCCGACGTCCGCGATGTGCGGGTCGAGGCGATCGTCTCCGGCGCGCCTGGCGTGACCGCGCCCAAGATCTGGCGAATGCCCGAGGTGCTGCACGCCATGACCTCGTTCGTGGAGAACGCCGTCGACTTCGCCGCTTCCGAGATCCTGGTCACCGTGCGCTTCGACGCCCAGAGCGTGGGGATGGAGGTGCGCGACGACGGGCCGGGCTTCGCGCCCGAGGTGCTGGCCAAGCTGGGCGAGCCCTATGTCACCAGCCGGCCGGGGGTGGCCGGGGGCCGCACCGGGCACATCGGGATGGGCCTGGGGTTCTTCATCGCCAAGACCCTGTTGGAACGAACCGGCGCTGTGGTCACTTTCCAGAACGGACGACCACGCGGCGCGGTTGTCGCCGCGCGTTGGCCGAGGGCCCGGATCGAGGCCCCCGGCGGAAATGGGTGACGTCCACGTGAAGCCCCTTGCGGATCGCCGCCAAGCAGCGACATGATGCCGCAGGGAGCGAAGACGCCAACGCTCGCTATCGGAGGTTGCGAATGACCGATCTCTCAGCCGACATCGCCGCCCTGCCCGACAAGAGCTTGCTCGTGCTCGACGACGACGCCCCTTTGCGCACCCGCCTGGGGCGCGCCCTGGAGCAGCGCGGCTTCGAGCCCGTCCTGGTGGGCAGCGTCAGCGAGGCCCTGGCCGCGGTGAAGGCCCACCCCCCGGCCTACGCCGTGCTGGACATGCGGTTGGAGGACGGGACCGGCCTGAAGGTTGTGGAGGCGGTGCGCGACGCTCGCGCCGACGCCAAGGTGATCATGCTGACCGGCTACGGCAATATCGCCACCGCTGTGGCGGCCGTGAAGTCCGGGGCCATCGACTACCTCTCCAAGCCCGCCGACGCCGACGACGTGGCCCGCGCCCTGCTGGCCCGGAAGGACGAGTCACCGCCGCCGCCCGATAACCCCATGAGCGCCGACCGCGTGCGGTGGGAGCACATCCAGCGGGTCTATGAGCTGTGCGGGCACAATGTGTCGGAGACCGCGCGGCGTCTGAACATGCACCGCCGGACCCTGCAGCGGATCCTCGCCAAGCGGGCGCCGAGATAGGGAACTCCTAGATCCTCCCCTTCTGGGGCAGGTGGCGCGTCGCCTCTATCGGCGACGTGACGGAGGAGGTTGCCGCCCACAAGCAAGAGTCAAAGTCCCCCTCAGTCAGCTCCGCTGACAGCTCCCCCAAGAGGGGAGCATCTGGGACGGGCGCTAGCCCTCGAGTTGGGTGACCACCACGCCGGCGGCGCGCATGGCCGCCAGGCGGCCGAAGGCGATGGTCAGGGCCTTGCGCCGCGCGCCGGTCAGCGGCGCCACGGGCGCTTCGCGCAGCACCGCACCGCCGAAGCCGTCGCAGACGATCAGCCCCGGTTCCTCCGGCAGGATCTCGCGCGGGAACTCCGGGGCCACGGCGAAGGCGAACCGGTCGCAATAGGGCATGTACTCATGCCACTTGCGGTCGACGCGGTAGTCCTCCAGCCCGGACTTCACCTCGATGATCACGATCTCGCCCCTGGGCGACAGGGCCATCAGGTCGGCGCGCCGGCCGTTGGGCAGGGTGACCTCGGCCAACGGGGCATAGCCCAGGTCAGCCAGCAGCCGCGCCGCGCCGCGGGTAACGGCGGCGGTGATCTCGGGCCGGGTGACGGTGACGATGGTGACGCCCATGCCGGAATTTATGTTCCGGCTTCGTTCCGGACGCAAGTCTTCCGGAGACCGAGCAGGCGCCTCAGTTCTTGGCGGGTTGGGGGAATTCGAGGCGCGTGGCGTCGTAGCCGAGCTGCTTCACCCGCGTCACGGCCTGGGCCTTGATCGTCGCGGGCAGGGTCGGGCGCTGGGACATCAGCCACATGGCCCGGCCGCCGGGGGTGCCGAGGATCAGCCAACCCTGGTCGGGACGGTGGTCCAGCACCCAGTATTCCTGGCGCACCAAGCCGTTGAAGAAGGTCATCTGCAGCTTGGCGTTGGTCTTGGGGTCGATGACCTTGGCCTTGGCCTTCCACTCGGTGGCCGGGGCGGCGAGCGAGCCCTTGTGGCAGGCCTGGACGACGGTGAACCCGTCGCCGGACCGCACCCAGTCCGAGGTGCCGCCCTGGCAGCCGGTCTGCACCTTATTGGGCAGGCGCGCGACCTCATACCAGCGCCCGGTCATCCGGGTCAGCTCGATCCGCTCGGTCGGCGGCGGCGGCGCGGCCATGGCCGGGACCACGGCGAGGCACGCCGCGGCGAAGGCGACGCAGGCGGCGACGAAGGCGAGGGAGAGGCTCGGAAGGCGCATGGGCTGTATGGCTAACCCTTCGTTGGAGAAATGAAAACGCCCGCGGACCTTGCCGGCGGGCGCATGAACCCCATCCGAACGAAAAAGGGCTATTCCGCGGCGATCGAGATCGCCTTTGCGGCGCGATCCTTGAAATTGATCTCCTGCAGATAGCGGATGCCTTCCTCGGCGATGTCGTCGCCGACCATCCGCTCGCCCTCGGCGGCCAGCTCCTCCATGTCGACGTACATGGCGTAGAACCCCATGGTCCGCTCGGTGATCAGGCCGGCGTTGAGCAGGGTCTTGATGAGCACCCGGAAGATGTTGGTCTCGCCCCGCATCTTGCGGTTCGGGTCGCGCGACTTCCGCCGCTCGACAATGTCGGCGATCACCCGCTCGGGATCGAGGCCGAAGCGCGAATAGATCGCCTGCTGCTGCACCGGCGAGCCCTGGTTGAACAGCAGCGACTGGGCGCAGTGGGCGGCCCAGTCTTCCATGATGTTGCGCTCGGCCTGGGACATCTGCGGCACCGTGCGGTCGGCCCAAATCTTCCCGAACTTATGGTGGAAGGCCTCGTCGGTCATGACCAGCTGGAACAGCTTCTTGGCCAGGGGGTCGCGATTGTGCTTGTAGCCGTTGGCGAAGGCGCCCATGGCCAGGCCCTCGACCAGCATCTGCATGCCGATGATCTTCTTATAGACCTCCGGCGCGTCGATGATCTCCACCAGCAGGGCCTTCAGCGCCGCGCCGCATTCCACCGGCCGGCCCCAGCGGGCCTTGACGTACTTGGCGAAGGCGGTGACGTGGCGGGCCTCTTCGCGGGTCTGGTTGGCGGCGTATTCCTGGGCGCCCTGGTCCAGCAGCACGTGGCAGAGGCTGGCCGACAGGTTCAGCGCGCCCTGCTCGCCATGCAGGATCGAGGAGAAGTTCCAGAGCTGCATGTGGTTGATGAAGGCGATGCGTTCCTTCGGGTCCTTCAGGGTCTGCGCCACATAGGGCAGGCGGAGCGTCGGGTTGAGCTCCTCCGGCGTCATGGCCTCGTTTTCCATGTCGAAGGGGGTGTCGAAGTCGATGTATTTCTTGTCGAGCGGGTCCCAGAAGTGGTCGTGGGTCGCCGAGATGATCTTGTCGAAGGCGGTGGAGCGGTCGCCGTAGCGGTCGAGCGCCAGCATGGACTCGAAGTCGTCGGGCGCCACCGCGCCGTACATGACGTCCTTGGTGATGTTGCCATCGGCCATCGCCATATCCTCCGCGAAATATCGTCGCCCATCTGAAGCGGGCGCTTGAATATGGCGGGAGGATCGCGCTGAACGGTTCAGGCGTCAAAGAATATGACGCGAGCGTCAGTATTCGAACTTAGTTTGGTTGGGGCCCCGCATGAGCAAAGATCCGTTCGAAATTATCGCAAAGTCGCACCGCGATTCTGCGCGTTCAGCGTTGGCGGCGCTTGGGTCCGCGCCGATCAAGACGATCGATCCGGTCTATGGCGGCGCTTCGGGCGCGTCGATCTTTCGCGTCGAGGCGGGCGGCGAGCGCTTTCTGATGCGCGTCGAGGGACCTGCAAGCCCGCTGCTTCCGCGCAATCCGCACCGGCACGCCTGCACACATCTCGCCGCCGACGCCGGCGTCGCCCCAGCGGTCCACTATCTCGACGAGACGAGCGGAGTCGTGGTGACAGACTTCGTGGAACAGCGACCGCTGCACTCGTTTCCCGGCGGCGCCAGCGCCCTGGCCCGGGCTGTCGGAGACTTGCTGAGACGACTGCAGACCGCGCCAGCGTTTCCACAGCTTGTCTACTATCCGGACCTCCTCACGCGAATGCTCGGTCGGCTGCGCGAAGCCGGCATCTTCGCAAGTGGCCTGCTTGATGAGCACGTCGCACGGCTCGCAACCATCCGCGCCGTCCTCGATCGGGAGACGACAAGCCTGGTCTCCAGCCATAACGACCCACACTCAGGCAACATCCTGTTCGATGGAGCGCGCCTCTGGCTGATCGACTGGGAGGCGGCCTATCGCAATCATCCACTCGTCGACGTGGCCATCGCGCTCGACAACCTTGCGGCTTCCCCGGACCTGGAAGACGCACTTCTTGGGGCCTGGCTCGGGCGGCGTGCGGATGAGGAGATTCGCGCCCAGCTGGCGCTCGTGCGCCCCCTCACCCGGCTCTACTATGCATGCTTCCTGCTCAACGCTGCCGCAACCGAACCGCAGGCAACGGCTGGCGACGACCTTTCATCGCCCAGCATTGGCGAGTTCCAGCAGGCCTTGCTCGACGGGCGCCTTAAGCCGAACACACCAAAAGCCATGCACAGGCTGGGCAAGATGTACCTGAACGGGTTCCTCACCGGCGCGCCTACGCCCGCGCTGTCGGTGGCGTGAAGCTTCGATGACGTGGCCGGACTTCCCCACCCGGGCGGCTACGCCGCCGTCCCTCCCCACAAGGAGGAGGGAGGCCCGCCCTACTCCGCCGCGATCGAGACGTTCGCCGCGACGCGGTCCTTGAAGTTGATCTTCTGGAGGTACTTGATCCCCTCCTCGGCGATGTCGTCGCCGACCATCTTGTCGCCCTCCGCCTTCAGCTCCTCCATGTCGACATACATGCCGTAGAAGGCCCGGGTGCGGTCGGTGATGATGCCGGCGTTGAGCAGGGTCTTGATGAGCACGCGGAAGATGTTGCTGGCTTCCTTCATGTCCTCGCGGCGCGCCTCGTCGGTGGCGATGAGCTGGATCTCCTCCAGGACGCGGGCCGGATCGAGGCCGAACTCCTCATAGAGGGCGACCTGTTCCGAGGGCGAGACCAGGTTGAACAGCAGGACCTGGAAGCAGTGGGCGGCCCAGTCCTCGACAATGATGTGCTCGGCTTCGCTCAGCTTGGGGATGGTGCGGTCGGCCCAGATCTTCCCGAACTTGTGGTGGAAGGCCTCGTCGGTCATCACGAGCTGCATGAGCTGGCGGCCGAGCGGGTCGTTGAGCTTCTGGTAGAAGGTGGCGAAGGCGCCCATGGCCAGGCCCTCCACCAGCATCTGCATGCCGATGATCTTCTTGTAGACCTCGGGGCTGCCGATGATGTCGACCAGCAGGTCCTGCAGCACCTTGCTGCACTCGATCGGCCGGCCCCAGCGGGCCTTGATGTATTTGGCGAAAGCCGTGACGTGGCGGGCCTCTTCGCGGGTCTGGTTGGCGGCGTATTCCTGCGCGCCCTGGTCCAGCAGCACGTGGCACAGGCTGGCCGACAGGTTCAGCGCGCCCTGCTCGCCGTGCAGGATCGAGGAGAAGGAATAGAGCAGCGACTTGTTGAGGAACTGGGCGCGGAGCGCCGGCGTGTTCAGCTTCTCCTTCACATAGTCGGTCTGCAGGGCCGCGCTGAGTTCCTCGGGCATCAGGGCGTCGTTCTCCATGTCCCAGGAGGCGGAGAAGTCGATGTATTTCGGGTCCAGCGGATCCCAGAAGTGGTCGTGGGTGGCCGAGATGATCTTGTCGAAAGCGGTCGAGCGATTGTTGTAGCGGTCGAGGTCCAGCATGGACTCGAAGTCGTCCGGCGCCACCGCGTCGTAGATCAGGTCCTTGGTGATGTTGCCGTCGGCGGCCATGCGATCCTCCTGGTGATCTCGTCGGCGCGAAGGTCAACACCGTCGCCAACGGGCGTCAAAGGAAAATGACGCACCCGTCAGATTTGTAATCCTTCAGGGGTTGGGCGTTCCGGCCCGCAGGGTCCGCAGATAGGCCACCAGGTCGTCCGCCTCCCGGCGCTCGATCTGGATGGGCGGCATCTCGCCCGACCCGTGTTGCGATATCTCGGCGAACCGCGTCTGCAGGGACAGGGTGTCGTAGCGGCTCCCAAGGTCGCGGAAGCGGGGCCCGAACGAGGCCGGTCCGTCATCCAGGCCAACCAGGTGGCATCCCGCGCACCGGCGCTCGGCGAAGGCGGCGCCGCGCTGGACCGCCGGATCGGAGCCGGCGGCCTGAAGCGGGGCGCCGGCCGCCGCGGCGCAACCGGTGAGAGCGGCCGCCAAGCCCAGTATCGCCCAAGTCCTGTCCGACATATCGAGCCTCCGTGAGATCGTGCGCACCATGGCGCCGATCCGCCCTCCGTGCGCCGCCAATGCGACCTCGGCGCGTCGTCGCAAGAAAAAGCCCGCCGGAAGATCTCCGGCGGGCGTGAGTTTTCAGAGGAAAAGGTGGTGGCTCCTACTCGGCGGCGATGGAGATCGCCTGGCCGACGCGGTCCTTGAAGTTGATCTCCTGGAGGTACTTGATGCCCTCCTCGGCGATATCGTCGCCGACCATGCGGTCGCCCTCGCCGCGCAGCTCCTCGATGTCGACATAGGTCGCATAGAAGGCCTTGGTGCGGTCGGTGATGATGCCGGCGTTGAGCAGGGTCTTCACCAGCACGCGGAAGATGTTGGTCTGCTCCTTCATGTTCTCGCGGCGCTGGTCGTCGTTCATGATCTCCGCCATCTCGGCGATGACCTTGTCCGGATCCAGGCCGAATTCCTCGTAGAGGTCGCGCTGCTGGGTCGGGGCCACGAGGTTGAACAGCAGGGTCTGGAAGCAGTGCGCCGCCCAGGTCTCGATGATCTCGTGCTCGGCCTCGGACAGCTTGGGGATGGTGCGGTCGGCCCAGATCTTCCCGAACTTGTGGTGGAAGGCCTCGTCGGTCATCACCAGCTGCAGGAGCTTCTTGCCGGTCGGATCCTTGATATTGTTGAAGAAGGTGGCGAAGGCGCCCATGGCCAGGCCCTCCACCAGCATCTGCATGCCGATGATCTTCTTATAGACCTCGGGGCTGCCGATGATGTCGATCAGCAGGGCCTTCAGGGTCGGGCCGCATTCCACCGGCCGGCCCCAGCGGGCCTTGATGTACTTGGCGAAGGCCGTGACGTGGCGGGCTTCCTCGCGGGTCTGGTTGGCGGCGTATTCCTGCGCCCCCTGGTCCTTCAGCACATGGCAGAGCGAGGCCGACAGGTTCAGCGCGCCCTGCTCGCCGTGCAGGATCGAGGAGAAGGACCGCAGCGCCGACTGGTTGACGAAGCGGACGCGGGTCTTCCAGTCGGAGAGGTGGTTGGAGACATAGTTCGTGGACATGGAGATGATCATGTCCTCCGGCAGGAGCATCTCGTTTTCCATGTCGAAGGGCTCGTCGAAGTCGATGTACTTCTTGTCGAGCGGATCCCAGAAATGGTCGTGGGTGGCCGAAATGATCTTGTCGAAGGCCGTCGAGCGCGCGTTGTAGCGGTCCAGCTCCAGCATCGACTCGAAGTCGTCCGGCGCCACGGCGTCGTAGATGATGTCCTTGGTGATGTTGCCGTCGGCGGCCATGCGCTGATCCTTCTCAGGCGGGCGCGCGCGCTGGCGGCCCACGGTTTCCTCTTGCATCGACCCTTTCAAGAGAACGCTGATCAGTCAAGGAAAATGACGCCGGCGTCATTTTCCTACCGGCCCGGTATCCTTGACGCCCCGCCGGTCGTCTTGAGCAGATGGACTTCAAGGGAGGAGCGGCGATGACCGACCCGATCACGGACGACACCTCGCGCGCCCTGCGCACGGCCTGGTTCGACTATCTGGACACCATCGAGCCCCTGCGCCCGGCCCTGCACGCCTACGGCCTGAAGCTGACCGGCGACGTCTGGGACGCCGAGGACCTGGTGCAGGACACCCTGCTGAAGGGGTTCGCCATGATCGGCCGCGGCGACCTGCACGGGCCGGGCAGCCCGGTGGTCAGCCCGAAGGCCTATCTGTTCCGCGCCGCCACCAACCTCTGGATCGACCGGGTGCGCCGCGCGGCGCGGGAGCGCGCCTGGCTGGGCGAACCGCCGAGCCCGACGCCGCCCTCCGATCCCGACGCCGCACGGCAGGGCGCGCAGGCCCTGTTCGCCGCCGCCTCGCCCCAGGCGCGGGCGGCGGTGGTGCTGAAGGACGTGTTCGACTTCACCCTGGAGGAGATCGCCGACCAGCTCCGCACCACCGTGGGCGGGGTGAAGTCGGCCCTGCATCGCGGCCGCGAGGCCCTGGCCGCGGCGGCGGCCGACCCGCCGCCCCGGGACGGCCCGTCCCAGGCGCTGGTGGAGCGGTTCATCGCGGCGTTCAATTCCCGTGACGTGCCGACCCTCACCGCCGTGCTCACCGAGACCTGCTCGATCGAAGTCCCAGGCGTCGGCGGCGGACGCGGGCGCAACGGCGGCTGGGCCGAGGCCAGCGTCGGCCACGGGGACGTGCGCCTGGAGCCTGGCGTCTATCGCGGCGAGCGGGTGGTGCTGTTCTTCGCCAAGGGCGGCAGCCTCTACGACGTGGTGCGGTTGGAGGGCGACGAGGACCTGGTCAGCCGGATCACCAACTACTGCTACTGCCCCGACACCCTGAAGGCGGTGGCGGCGGAGCTTCGGCTCGAAGTCTCGCTGCTGGGCTACCACCAGCCGCAGGAGATCCTCACCCGCATGATCGCCACCACCACCCTGCCCTGGGGCGAGGGGCTGAGGTTGCACTAATCCGCCGCGGCCTCGATGGCGTGGATGTCGTCGTCGGAGAGGCCGAAATGGTGGCCGATCTCGTGGACCAGGACGTGGGCCACCAGGTCCTGCAGGGTGACGTCGCCGCGCTCGGCCCATTCGTCGAGGATCGGGCGGCGGTAGAGGAACACCCGCGACGGCTCCGGGCTCGGGTCGAAGACCGAGCGGTGGCTGAGGTCGACCCCCTGGTAGAGGCCGGTCAGCTCGAAGGCGTCGGGAATGCCCAGGGCGTCCAGCACCTCGTCGGCGGCGAAGTCGTCGACGCGGAACACCACCTCGCCGGCCATGTCGCGGAAGCCCTTGGGCAGGGCGGCGAAGGCGGCCTGGGCCAGGTCGGCCAGGTCGTCGAGGGACGGCGCCGGGCCGCGGAACGGATCACTCATCGGGCACGATGATATGCGGCGACTCGGGCAGGCGCGTCTCGAAAAGCCCGATGTCGAGCGGCTGCTGGGGCTTCACCGCCTGCAGCGGCTGCTGGACAAGGGCGCGGACGGCCTCGGAATCCAGGCTCTGACGGCCTCGTCGGCGGGCCTGGCGCGCCTGGGGGGTTTCGGGCCGGGACGCGACGACCGCGCCGATCCGCCAGTAGGAGACCATCAGCCGCCAGACGGTGGGCGGCGGCGGCGTCTTGGGGGCCGGCCAGCGGCGGCCGTCCTGATAGGTCGGCGCCACGGCGGGCGGCAGGCGAGGCTTGGCCACCGTCTGCGCCAGGCGCAGGAAGCGGTCCTCGGGCGGCAGGCTGGCGGTGCGGCCCGGGCGCTCGTCCTCCAGCCGCCCGGCATAGGCGTCGAGGGCGGCCTCGCGGGTGGCGAACCGGGGGCCGGCGGCCTCGCTGACGAAGCTCACCGGCTCCCCGGCCAGGGCCGCGGCCTCACGCTCACGCGACGCGCGGGCCAAAGGGGCCGCAAGCGCCTGTTCGGCGTTGGCCGCCACGGGGTAGAGGATCGCCGTCATGGTTGCGATCATCGCCGAAAACACCGGACCGGAATATGGTGATCCGATGATTCGCTGTCGACGAGGACGGGCGTCGATGGGACGCCGATGAGCGAGCACGAACTGATCCTGGCCGCCGCGGCCGGAGCCGTCATGCTGGCCATCTGCGCCACCCTGCTCGCGCTAGCCCAGCGCCGGCAGGGGGAGGCGAGGATCGAGGCCCTGCGCCAGCAGATCGCCGGCCTGGAACTGGGGGCGGAAGCCGCCCAGGCCTCGGCCGAGGCCTTCGATTCCGCCCTGCTGGCGGTCCAGGACGGCCATGCCCTGCTGGCCTCGGGCGAGGAGAGCCTGGCGGTCTGCGTCACGGCGCTGGGCCTGCCCCACGCCGATCCGCAGGGGGTGATGGCCGCCCTGATGCGGGCCGACCCCGACCATGCGCGGCGCCTGCGCGCCCTGTTCGAACGCGGCGAGCCCTGCGCCTTCGAGGTGCGGGGGCCCGCCGGCGTGGTGGCCGTCGAGGGCCGCGCGGCCGGCGCCCTGGCCTGGCTGCGGCTGTCGGCGATCATCGGCGAGGACGCCGGCCTGCCCACCGCGCCCCGGTTCGCCGCCTTCCTCGACGCGCGCGCCACCCCGGCCTGGATCGCCGCGGCCGACGGCGCCCCGGTCTGGGTCAACAGCGCCTGGCTGGCCGCCGCCGGCGTCGCCACCCTGGACGAGGCCGCCGCCAGGGGCGCCAGTTTCGACCGCGCCGCCGACACCCTGGCCAGCGAGGCCGCCAATCTGGGCCAGAAGCGCGAGACCCTGCGCTGGAGCAGCCTGGGCGGACGGCGTCGGGCCTTCCAGGTCATCGCCCAGCCGCTGGAAGGCGGCGGGGTCGGGGTCTGGACCGAGGACGTCACCGAGGCCGAGGAGATGCGCGAGCTTCTCAAGCGCCACGTGGCCGCCCACGACGAGACCCTGAACCATATCGCCGACGCCGTGGCGATCTTCGGCGAGGGCAAGAAGCTCATCTTCCACAACACCGCCTTCGCCGAGCTGTGGGGGCTGGAGCCCGCCTGGCTGGCCGAGCTGCCGACCCACGGCGAGGTGTTGGACCGCCTGCGCCAGCGCCGCCGCCTGCCCGAGACCGCCAACTACGACAAGTGGAAGGCCGCCGAGCTAGACCGCTACGAGGACGTGGCCTCGGCCCCCGACGACCTGTGGAGCCTGCCCGACGGCCGCACCCTGCGGGTGGTGCGCCAGCCCCACCCCATGGGCGGGGTCGTGCTGCTGTTCTCCGACATCACCGGCGAGCTGAAGCTCAAGGCGCAGTACAACGCCCTGATCCAGGTGCAGCAGGCCACGCTCGACAAGCTGAACGACGCCGTCGCCGTGTTCGGGTCGGACGGCCGGCTGCGGCTGCACAACGAGGCCTTCGAGCGGTTCTGGAACATCACCCCGGCCCAGCTCGAGCTCGCCCACGACTTCGAGGGCGTGGTCGAGCTGTGCATCCCGCGCCTGCACGACATGGGCTTCTGGCGCGAGCTGAAGGGCCGGGTGGCCGACACCGATCCCCAGGCCCGCGCGCCGATCTCGGGCGAGGTGAAGACCTCGGACTCGCGCATTGTCGTCTATCAGAGCCGGCCCCTGCCCGACGGCGCGACCCTGATCGCCTTCGCCGACGTCACCGACGCGCGCAAGCTGGAGAGCGCGCTGGCCGACCGTTCCGCGGCGCTGGCCGACGCTGAGCGGTTGAAGCGCGACTTCGTCGGCAACGTCTCCTATGAGCTGCGCACCCCGCTCACCACCATCATCGGCTATTCTGAGCTGCTGGAGCGTTCGGGTGAGAACCTGTCGGAGCGGGGCCGCGGCCACGCCGCCGCCGTGCGCACCGCCGCCACCCAGCTCGCCCGCTCCATCGACGACGTGCTGGACATGGCCCAGATCGACGCCGACGAGATGGCGCTGGACCTCGACGACGTCCATGTGGCCGACCTGCTGAGCCAGACCGCCGGGCGCTGGACACCGGAGGCCGAGGCCGCGGGCGTGACCATCAAGGTCGAGCACCTGGACGACATCGGCCTGATCCGCGGCGACACCAAGCGCCTGGCCCAGACCCTGGACCACCTGACCGAGAACGCCATCCGCCAGACCCCGCCGGACGGACTGGTGACCATCGCCGCGCGCCGGGCCCTGGGCGAGATCCAGCTCCAGGTGAGCGACACGGGGCGCGGCATCCCCTTCCACGTCCAGGCGCACATCTTCGACCGCTTCATCGGCCGCGAGCGCGGGGGGCCCGGCCTGGGTCTGGCGCTCGTCAAGGCGCTGGTGGAGCTGCACGGCGGCTGGGTGGCCCTGGAGAGCGAGCCCGGCGCAGGCGCCACCTTCACCTGCCACCTGCCCGAGGCCGCCCAGGGGGCGGCGGGGCATCCCGAGTTGGGGTTCGAAGCGCCTTAGATTCATTGGAGACGTGCGCGGAGACTCAAAAGGAAGGGTCAAAGTCCCCCTCAGTCAGCTTCGCTGACAGCTCCCCCAGGAGGGGAGCATCTGGGTTTGCGCCGACCTTGGATCCTCCCCCAGCGCGTAGCGCGGTTAGGGGGAGGTGGCGCGTCTTCTATCGGCGACCTGTCGGAGGGGGCTGAAGCCCGCAAACGAGAGTCAAAGTCCCCCTCACCCGGCCATGCGGCCGGGAGCTCCCCCAGAGGGGGAGCATCTGAGTTTGCGCCGACCTTAGATCCTCCCCCAGCGCGCAGCGCGGTTTGGGGGAGGTGGCTCGGAGCGAAGCGGAGAGGCGGAGGGGGCTGAAGCCCACAGAGTCAAAATCCCCCTCACCCGGCCATTCGGCCGGGAGCTCCCCAGAGGGGAGCATCTGGAGGGTTCCCTAGACTCGCAGCGCCCGGCGCGACCAGCCGGAATAGGTCAGGGCCGCGGGCCCCGTCGCCTGGGCGTAGGCGTAGCCGGTGAGGCCCGAGCTGCTCTGCAGATGCAGGCGCACCATGGCGCCGGCCGGGGCCTGGAGCCGGAAGCGCCAGCCGACCGGGGCGTTGGGCGCGCCCGGGAAGGCGGCCAGGACGTCGGGTCGTTCGCGGTCGGGCAGGATGCTGACCACCGGGCGGTCGTCCACATGGACGCCGACCAGGTCGATGGCGCAGCCCGGCGTACGCTCCAGGGCCCAGCCGACATACTCCGTCTCGCCGGTCGGCAGCAGGGTGGCGGTCTCGAAGCCGCCCATGGGCGGGCTCGCCACCTTGAGGCCGGAGAGGTCGACCCCTGGCGCGCCCACCACATAGAGGTCCTGGTTCTCGTAGAGCCCCTTGGGGAACCGCCGCCAGCTCGCGCCCGGGCTGACCGCTTGAATGGCGGCGACCACATAGGCTTCGGTCACGTAGGACATGCCGTAGATCTCGAGATCGAGCGAGCCGCTCTCGCTGAATCGCAGATAGGTCAGGCCGGAGGGGTCCATGGCGTGGCCGGCCGGCAGGATGGCCTGGTCGTGGACGCTGAAGGCCAGCACGCCCCTGTGACCCAGGAATCCGTGCAGCTTGGCCAGCCAGCGCTGGAACAGGCCGTCGGGCAGGTGGGAGAACATCGAGCCGACGAAGACCAGGTCGTGGCCGCAGGCGTGCTCGAAGTCGTCGGGATCGGGTGCGGAAGAGACGCCGGTGACGCCGAAGGTCTTTTCCTGCCAGGCGACGGCGTCGTGATAGATGTCGCCGACGAAGATCTGGCGGCGATCGAGCTTCTGCTCCAGCACCCGGGTCAGACGCCCCCAGCCGGAGGCGAAATCCAGCACGGTCCCCAGGTTGGCGAAGCCGCCGAGCGCGCCCTCGACCACCTGCCGGTAGGCCTCGTAGTGGCGCAGGGTCGACTCGACGAACTTGAAGGCCGCGATCGAGAGGTCGTTCTCGTAGTTCGGCAGGATCGCCTTGAAGAACATCTCGTCGTCGGCCGGCAGCGGCCGGCAGAACCGCGCCGCGTCCAGGTCGTAGCGGCGCAGATAGTCGCCGATGAAGGCCTGGTAGCGCGGATCGATCGCATCGAAGGCGAGATCGCGGCTCTGGCCGTCATCCGTCATGGGCGTGCTCCACAGGTCCCGGCCCGATTCCACGAGCCGGGTGGGACCTAACCCATTTCGCCGGAGAGCGCTCTAGTGCTGGCTCTCGGGCATGCGCACGACCAGGCCTTCAAGCTCGTCGGAGACCTTGATCTGGCAGGACAGGCGGCTGTTGGGCTCGACGTTCTCGGCGAAGTCCAGCATGGAGTCCTCCATGGCCGACTTGGAGCCGGTCTTGGGCAGCCAATCGCCGTCCACATAGACGTGGCAGGTGGCGCAGGCGCAGGCCCCGCCGCAGTCGGCGTCGATGCCCGGGATGTTGTTCTTCACCGCGCCTTCCATCACCGTCAGGCCGGTCTTGACGTCGATGACGTGCTCGGTTCCGTCGTGTTCGACATAGGTGATCTTGGCCATTTACTCCCCTTCGCCGCTTTTTATGCGGCGACCTCTTTCATGGAAACGGATGGGTCCGCAAGCTTGTCGAGATCGACCGGCTTGCGGTTTGCGATGAGCATCTTGCCCATCATGAACTCGGGCGGCGAGTTGATCGCCTCCACGGATTGCACCCGGTCGCCCCGCAGGTGGAAGACCGCGAACTTGGCGCTGGCGGGGTCGCCGCGCAGCAGGATGCGGTCCACGTCGAAGGCGTAGCCGGCGATCTGGAGCTTCAGGTCGTACTGGTCCGACCACTGCCACGGCACCTCGCCCGGCGGGGGCGCGCGGCCGACGATGGCGCTGGCGGCCTGCTTGGCCTGTTCCAGGGCGTTGGGCACGCTTTCCATGCGGAACATGCGGTCATAGATCGGCATCGGCCGGTGGGCGACGTCGCCGATGGCGAAGATCGCCTTGTCGGTGGTGCGCGCCTCCAGGTCGACGACGATGCCGCGGGCGGTGTCGAGGCCCGCCTCCTTGGCGATCTCGTCATTGGGCGCGGCGCCGACCCCGATCAGGGCCGCGTCGCAGGCGATGACCCGGCCATCGGCCAGCTTCACCCCGGTGACGTGGCCGTTCTCGCCTTCGAAACCCGCCACCGTGGCGTCCAGCTCGAAGGTCACCTCGTGGCGCTGGTGGTAGTCGAGGAAGAAGCTGGAGAGCTCGGCGCACGCGACGCGGGCCAGCAGGCGGGCCTCGCGCTCGATCACCACCACCTCGGCGCCCAGGGCGCGGCCGGACGCCGCCGCCTCCAGCCCGATATAGCCGCCGCCGATCACCGCCAGGCGCTTGCCCGGCCCGATGGTGGCCTTGAGGATCTCCGCGTCGGCGGCGGTGCGCAGCTCCAGCAGGCCCTGCAGATGCGCGCCCTCGACCGGCAGCTTGATGGCCCGCGCGCCGGTGGCGATGATCAGGAAGTCGTAGGTCACGACGTCGCCGGTGGAGAGGGTGACCCGCTTGGCTTCCCGCGCCAGCTCAGTCGCCCGCGTATTGGGGCGGAAGTCGATATTGTGCTCGGCGTAGAACTCCAGCGGCTTCAGCGCCAGGGAATCGGCGTCGGCCTCGCCCTTCAGCCAGGCCTTCGAAAGCGGCGGCCGCTGGTAGGGCGGGATGGGTTCCTCGCCCACCAGGGTGATGGGACCTTCATGGCCGTACTGGCGCAGCAGGGCCGCGGCTGTGCCGCCGGCATGGCCCGCTCCCAGGATCACCACATGCGCGTCCGATTGGCTCATACATGCCCCATGCAGAAAAGTGACGGTGGCGTCAACTTCCCAAACACCGTTCGGATCGCAGAGCCGCGTCTAGAGAAGCCTCAGACGACGCGGTCGACCAGCATCTTCTTGATCTCGCCGATGGCCTTGGCCGGGTTCAAACCCTTCGGGCAGACCTGGGCGCAGTTCATGATCGTGTGGCAGCGATAGAGCTTGAAGGGGTCCTCAAGGTCGTCCAGCCGGTCGCCGGTGGCCTCGTCGCGGCTGTCGACCAGCCAGCGGTAGGACTGCAGCAGGGTGGCCGGGCCCAGGTACTTCTCGCCATTCCACCAGTAGCTGGGGCACGAGGTGGTGCAGCAGGCGCAGAGGATGCACTCGTAGAGGCCGTCGATCTTGGCGCGGTCCTCCGGCGTCTGCAGCCACTCCTTCTGCGGCTCGGGCGTCTTGGTGTGCAGCCAGGGCTCGATGGAGGCGTACTGGGCGTAGAACATGGTCATGTCGGGGACCAGGTCCTTGATCACCGGCATGGAGGGCAGCGGGGCGATGGTGCAGGCCGAGCCCGCCTCCTCGTCATGGCCATGGGTGCAGGCCAGGGTGTTGCGGCCGCCGATGTTCATGGCGCAGGACCCGCAGACCCCCTCGCGGCACGAGCGGCGGAAGGCCAGGGTCGGGTCGACGGTGTTCTTGATGTGGATCAGGACGTCCAGGACCATCGGGCCGCAGGCGTCGACGTCCACGTCATAGGTGTCCCAGCGCGGGTTCTCGGTCCCCTCGGGATCGTAGCGGTAGACCTTGAAGGTCTTGACCTTGGTCGCCTCGGCGGGCGCCGGGTGATGGCGGCCACGCTTGACGCGGGAGTTCTCGGGAAGGCGAAGCTGGACCATCAGGCGCTGACCTTGAGCGGGGACGCGTGGATTGGGATGCGGGGGAAGGCCATCGTCGGCGCCTAGTAGACCCGCGCTTTCGGCGGGATGTAGGCGATGTCGTTGGTCATGGTGAAGCTGTGCACCGGCCGGTAGTCGATGGCGACCTTGCCCGTGGCGTCGTCGAACCAGGTGAGCGTGTGCTTCATCCAGGTCTCGTCGTTGCGGTCGGGGAAGTCCTCGTGGGCGTGGGCCCCGCGGCTCTCGGTGCGGTTATAGGCGCCGGCCACCGTGGTGATCGCCTGGCCGACCAGGTTGTCGAACTCCAGGGTCTCGACCAGGTCGGTGTTCCAGACCATGCCGCGGTCGGAGACCTTGAGGTCGGGCCGCTTGGCGTGGATGGCCTCCAGGCGCTTGACGCCCGAGGCCAGGCTGTCGGTGGTGCGGAACACCGCCGCGTCATCCTGCATGGCCTTCTGCATCTCCAGCCGCAGGGCGGCGGTGGAGGTGCTTCCCGACGCGTTGCGGAACTTGTCGAAGCGGGCCAGGTGGCCGTCGGTCATGGCCGGCTTCAGCTCGGGCTGGGTCGCCCCGGCCTTGATGGTGTCGGCGCAGCGCAGGGCCGCCGAGCGGCCGAACACCACGAGATCGATCAGCGAGTTGGAGCCCAGGCGGTTGGCGCCGTGAACCGAGACGCAGGCCGCCTCGCCCACCGCCATCAGGCCCGGAACCACCTTGTCGGGGTCGTCGCCCAGGCGGGTGACCACCTCGGAATAGAAGTTCGTGGGAATGCCGCCCATGTTGTAGTGCACGGTCGGCAGGACGGGGATCGGCTCCTTCGTCACGTCGACCCCGGCGAAGATCTTGGCGCTTTCCGAAATCCCGGGCAGGCGCTCGTGCAGGATCTTCGGGTCCAGGTGGTCGAGGTGCAGGAAGATGTGGTCCTTCTTCGGACCCACCCCGCGCCCTTCGCGGATCTCGATGGTCATGGCCCGGCTGACCATGTCGCGCGGCGCCAGGTCCTTCACGGTGGGCGCATAGCGCTCCATGAAGCGCTCGCCCTCGGAATTGGTGAGATAACCGCCCTCGCCCCGGGCGCCCTCGGTGATCAGGCAGCCGGCGCCGTAGATGCCGGTGGGGTGGAACTGGACGAACTCCATGTCCTGCAGGGGCAGGCCGGCGCGCAGGGCCATGCCGCCGCCGTCGCCGGTGCAGGTGTGGGCGCTGGTGGCCGAGAAATAGGCGCGGCCGTAGCCGCCGGTGGCCAGGATCACCTGCTGGGCCTGGAACCGGTGCAGGGTGCCGTCGTCCAGCTTCCAGGCGGTGACGCCCCGGCAGACGCCCTCGTCCATGATCAGGTCGAGGGCGAAGTACTCGATGAAGAACTCGGTGTCCTTGGACAGGGCCTGTCCGTACATGGTGTGGAGCATGGCGTGGCCGGTGCGGTCGGCCGCCGCGCAGGTGCGCTGGATCGGGGCCTCGCCGTAGTTGCGGGTCATGCCGCCGAAGGCGCGCTGATAGATCTTGCCGTCGGCGGTGCGCGAGAACGGCACCCCCCAGTGCTCCAGCTCGTAGACCGCGGCGGGGGCGTTGCGGCATAGGTATTCGATGGCGTCCTGGTCGCCCAGCCAGTCAGACCCCTTGACGGTGTCGTACATATGCCAGCGCCAGTCGTCCTCGCCCATGTTGCCGAGGCTGGCGGAGATGCCGCCCTGGGCCGCCACGGTGTGGCTGCGCGTCGGGAAGACCTTGGAGATGCAGGCCGTTTTCAGGCCGGCGGCGGCGCAGCCCAGCGCCGCGCGCAGGCCGGACCCGCCGGCGCCCACGACGACGACGTCGAACTTGTGGTCGATGAACTGATAGTTCGCCATGGGATCAGAGAGCGCCTCCCAGCGCGACCTTCAGGATGGAGAACACCGCCAGCGTACCGGCGAGCGCGCAGACGAAGAGGTTGAGCAGCAGCAGCCCCGTCTTGGTCAGGACCTTGGAGATATAGTCCTCGATGACCACCCGCATCCCGCCGTGCATGTGCAGGAAGCCGACGATCACCAGCAGGACCATCAGGGCCGGGTTGAGCGGCGAGGCGGTCAGCCAGGCGATCGCGCCGTAATAGTCGGTGGCCGACAGCCGCAGGACGGCGAAGATCGCCCAGAGGGTCAGCGGAACCAGGGCCACGGCGGTGACCCGCTCGGAGATCCACTCGCCGACGCCGTGCTTGGCCGCGCCGAGGCCGCGGGCGCGGCCGAGGGGGGTGCGATAGCTGCTCATCAAAGCGCTCCCGTCATGCCGGCGATGGCCCAGACGGCCAGGGTCGCGGCGATCGCGAAGGCGATGGCGGCCACCGCTCCCATGTTGGCGGTCTGCGGCCGGTAGCCGAAGCCCAGGTCCCAGATCAGGTGCTGCACGCCCTTGGCCAGGTGGAAGAAGGCCGACAGGGTCAGGCCGAAGAGGGCGAGCTTGCCCAGGAACGAGCCCATCACCGCCTGGAAGGCGCCATAGGCGTCCGGACCGGAGGCGAGGCACACGGCCCAGGCCGCGAGGATCAGGCCGCCGCCGTAGAGGGCGCATCCGCTCACCCGGTGGGCGATGGAGGTCGCCATGGTCACGTGCCATCGCCAGATGGTCACATGCGGCGAGAGCGGGCGGGCGCGAGGAGCGTCTGTCATGAGGCCGTTTTCCGAACAGGAAGAAGCGGCTCCGCTTTTAAGCCGCCTCCCCAGGCTGTCAACGAAGGCCCGGGAACAACGGCGTCCGCCGCGCTCCTTCCTTCGCCGAATCCGAAGTCTCAGCCTTTTTGTCTACGGCGCAATGCGTCTTTCCTGTAGGTTCCCTTCGCGGGAGACGAAGGATGCGGTTCGATCTGGTGGATCTGAAGCTGTTCTGCGAGGTGGTGGACGCGGGTTCCATCACCGCCGGGGCGGAACGCAGCGCGCTCGCCCTAGCCGCCGCCTCGACCCGCATCCGCAATATGGAGCAGACCCTGGGCGCGCCGCTGCTGTCTCGCTCCCGCCAGGGGGTCACCCCGACCCCGGCCGGCCTCACCCTGCTCAAGCACGCGCGCACCATCCTGGCCCAAGGGGCCTTGCTGCGGGAGGACCTGGGATCCTACGCCGGCGGCTTCTCCGGCGAGGTGCGGCTGCTGGCCAACACCAACGCGCTCACCGAATTCCTGCCCGAGGCGCTGAGCCGCTTCTTGGCCGACCATCCGCAGGTCAGCGTCAATCTCGAGGAGCGGCTGTCGGACGAGATCGTCGGGCTGATCGCCGAGGGGGTCGGCGACATCGGCATCGTGGCCGGGACGGTGGACGTGGGCCGGCTGGAGACCTTCCCCTTCCGCTCCGACCGCTTCGTGGTGGTGACCGGCGCCGACCACCCCCTGGCCCGCCGGCCCGCCGTGACCTTCGCCGACGTCCTGGACTGCGACATCGTCGGCCTCGACCGGGCGAGCTCCTTGCAGCGGTTCCTGGCCGGCAAGGCCGCCCGCGAGGGCCGCCCCCTGCGGCTGCGGGTGCAGCTTCGCAGCTTCGACGCGGTCTGCCGGCTGGTGGAATGCGGGGTCGGCGTCGGCATCGTGCCCCAGACCACCGCGGCGCGGGCGGCCAAGACCATGTCCCTGGGCGTGGTGGATCTGACCGACGACTGGGCCCTGCGCGAACTGACCATCTGCGTGCGCGCCATGGACGAGTTGCGCCCCTATGCCCGGGAGCTGGTGGGGAGTTTGCGGAGCTGACCTTTCCCTCCTCCTTGTGGGGAGGGCAGACCGCGTAGCGGTCGAGGGTGGGACTTTCTAAGGCCTCGCTGAGGCGGCCGGGCTTCCCCACCCGGGCGGCTTCGCCGCCGTCCCTCCCCACAAGGAGGAGGGATGATCATCTCTCGCTCAGCCAGTCGGCCGAGCGCATCTCCTGCAGGCGCGAGGCGGTGCGCTCGAACTCGAAGGCGCCGTCGCCCTGGCGATAGAGCGAGGCGGGGTCGGTTTCCGCCAGCACGATCAGCCGGGTGCGGGCCTCGTAGAGGGCGTCGATCAGGATCACGAACCGCCGCGCCTCCTCGCGCCGGTCGGCGGTGAGCCGCGGCACGTCCTGCAGGAACACGGTGTGGAAGCGCTCGGCGATGGCGATGTAGTCGTTGGGGCCGAGCGCCACCGAGCAGAGGCTGGCGAAGGAGGCGCGCACCAGCCCACCCTCGGCGTGAGGCAGGTGCACCTTGCGGCCCAGGACCTCCAGGGTCTCGCCGACCTCCTCCTCGACGCCGAGCATGTCGCGCCAGAGGGCCATGAAGCTGGCCTCGTTGTCGCGGTCGTTGGGTGAGAACCAGGTCCCCGCCGCCCGCAGGCGGTCGAGGCGGTAGTCGTGCGACCCGGCGACGGCCACCACCTCCAGGCGCTCCTTCAGCAGGGCGATGAAGGGCAGGAAGAGCTGTCGGTTGATGCCGTCCTTGTAGAGGTCGTCGGGCGCGCGGTTGGAGGTCGCCACCCAGGTCACGCCCCGGGCGGTCAGGGCCTCGAACAGCCGGCCCAGGATCATGGCGTCGGCGATGTCGGTGACCTGGAACTCGTCGAAGCACAGCAGGCGGGCCTGCGCGGCCACGACATCGGCGACGGGAGAGATGGGGTCATCCCCTTTAGCTTGGCCGAAACGGGCCTTGCGCGCGGCGGGGTCGCCCTTGCGCCAGGCGTTGATCAGGCGGTGGATCTCGCCCATGAAGACGTGGAAGTGCGTGCGGCGCTTCTTCTCCTCGGGCGCGGTCTCGAAGAAGAGGTCCATCAGCATGGACTTTCCCCGGCCGACCGGACCCCAGAGATAGACGCCGCGCTGGCTCTCCGGCTTCTTGAACAAGGCGCCCCAGCCGTTCGGCTGGGCCGCTTCCAGGTCGGCCTCCAGGCGCATCAGCGCCGCCAGCCCCGCAGCCTGGGCCGGGTCGGATCGCAGTTCGCCCCTGGCCAGTCGGGCGTCATAGGCGGCGGAAAGGGCGGACGGCATCGCCCCGGCCTAACCCGCCCGCGCGGCGGCCTCAAGGGGAACAGGTTTGGGGAACACCCCCGCACCTGGACGGTTGATATCCTTGAACCTCACACAGGAGCCCACCATGCCCCAGGATACTCGGAGCCAATCGCTCACGCCCAAGGCGGCTGATCAGGTGGACAGCGAGACCCGCGCCTTCGAGGCGGGGCCGGCCAGCGGCGACCTGTTCGAACTCGAGAACGAGCTGCTGGCCGAACGGCCGCGCAAGGGGCCCGAAGACCGCGGTCACGGTCCCAAGACCCGGGGCCGCAACAAGCAGATCGTCTCGGGCCGCCCCTACGGCTGAACCGCGCCCAGCTCCTTGCGCACGAAGCGATAGGTCTCGCGCTTCTCGCAGGCGCAGGCCCGCATCTTGCCGTCCGCCGTCCACCAGACCAGCAGCGGATAGGCGAAATTGACGCCGTTGGTCTTCATGAGCGGCGCCATGTCGTCGACGAACGTCCGGCCGGCCTCCACCACCGCGGTGCGGGCCATGTCGCCGTCGGCGGGCGCGATCCCCAGGGCCTTCCAGGCCTCGGCGGGAACGGATTCCCAGCGCTCCATCAGCGGCCAGGAGCGGTTGATCCACAGCTCGGCCACCGTGGCCCGCTCGGCCGGGGTGGATTTCGAGACGCCGTTATAATCGCGCCGGGCGATCTCGATGACCCGGGTGTCGACCTTGGCCGCGTGCAGGCCCGGGAACTCCTCCTGCTTGAACCGGATGCAGTCGGGGCAGGTGCGGAAGGAGACCATGTACAGCTTGGGGCCGGTATGGCCCGGCGACACCCAGCCGGCGCTCTCCAGCAGCTTGGTGATCTCGGCCTGGTTGCGGGTGATGGTCTTGGGCCGCCAGCGCAGGTCGTAGCGCCACCAGCCGTACAGGCCGCCCAGGATCACGGCGGCGACCAGGATCAGAATCGCCCACAGGCGAAGGCGCTTCATGCAAGGCTCCGACGCATCTGGCGGCGAGGTTAGGGCGTCCGTTCGGTCTCGACCAGGGCGGCGATCCGGTCGGCGGCGGCCGACTGGGCGGCGTCGTCGAGGGCGGCCAGCTCGATCAGGTCGAGGCGGGGCCGCGTGTCCTTGCGCGCAGAACGCTCATAGGCCGGATCGTAGTGCAGCTCGATCAGGGCCTGGGCCAGGTCGGCGAAGGCCCCGGCGTCGGCCATGGCCCGCCAGCCGGCCAGCCGCTTGGTGCTGGGATGGACCGGCAGCCGGGCGAAGGCCTCCTCCAGCCGCGCCCGGTCCTCGACGATGTCGCGATAGGCGGTGACCAGGTAGCGGGCCCGCTCCGGGACCGGGACGGCGATCTCGATCCGCGGCGCGCCCATCATGGCGCGCCACAGCATGGGCGGGGTCATGCGGTCGCCGATCTTGCTGGACTCGGCCTCGACCACGATGGGGCGCGCGAGGTCCAGCGCGTCCAGGGCGGCCAGCAGGCGGCTCTCGAACATCTTCTGGCTGGGCTGGGGTTGGCCGGCGATGGCGCCGAACAGCGAGCCGCGGTGGCCGGCCAGGCCCTCCAGGTCCAGGGTCTGGACGCCCCGCGCCGCCAGCCGGCCCAGGATCTCGGTCTTGGCCGAGCCGGTGTGGCCGTCCAGCAGGACCAGGCGCAGCGGGGTCTGGGCGTCGTAGAGCCGTTCCTGCACCGCCCGGCGGTAGGTGCGGTAGCCGCCCGCCAGCAGGGTGGTGCGCCAGCCGACCTGGGACAGGATCGTCGCCATGGCGGTGGACCTCTGCCCACCGCGCCAGCAATGGACCAGGGGTGCGAAGTCGCCCGTGCGGTCGGCGAGCGCGGTCTCCAGGTGCCGGGCGATGTTGCGCGCCACATGGGCCGCGCCGATCCGCCGGGCCAGGAACCGCGACTGCTGGACATATATCGTTCCAACTTCCGCGCGCTCGGCGTCGGTCAGCACCGGCAGGTTCACGGCGCCGGGGATGTGGTCCTCGGCGAACTCGCCCGGGCTGCGCACGTCGATGATCGCGTCGAACCGCGCCAGGCTGGCGGCGTCGACCTGCGAGGTGACGCCGATGGCCGCCGCGCCCTGGCCCCCCGACGCAACGGGCGTCTCATCCTGCGCCATCGCCTCTTTCCGCGCGCTGCTGTAACCCGTCCATCTCGCCTCTTGGCCGAAGGACCGCAAGCGCCATGACCGATCCCGTCCGCCTGACCTCGCTCGCCCACGGCGGCGGCTGCGGCTGCAAGCTGGCGCCGGGCGTGCTGAAGGACATCCTGTCGGGGATGCCGGCCACGGCGGCCTTTTCCGACCTGCTGGTGGGGACCGAGACCTCGGACGACGCCGCGGTCTGGCGGCTGAACGACAACCAGGCGCTGGTGGCGACCACCGACTTCTTCATGCCGGTGGTCGACGACCCCTACGACTTCGGCCGCATCGCGGCGACCAACGCCCTGTCCGACGTCTACGCCATGGGCGCCACGCCGATCTTCGCGCTGGCCATCGTCGGCATGCCGGTCGACAAGCTGGCCCCCGCGACGATCCGGGCGATCCTGGAGGGCGGGGCCTCGGTCTGCGCGGCGGCCGGGATCCCGGTGGCCGGCGGCCACTCCATCGACAGCGTCGAGCCGATCTATGGCCTGGTGGCGCTCGGCCTGGTCCATCCCGACAAGCTCCTGAAGAACGCCGGGGCGCGGGCCGGCGACACCCTGATCCTGACCAAGGGCCTGGGCGTCGGCATCCTGAGCGCGGCCTTCAAGCAGGAACGGCTGGACGCGGCCGGCTACGCCGCCCTGATCGCCTCGACCACCCAGCTCAACGCCGTGGGCGCCGAGCTCGCAGGGATGGCCGGGGTGAACGCGCTCACCGACGTCACCGGCTTCGGCCTGCTGGGCCATGCGCTGGAGATGTGCCGGGGCGCGGGGTTGGCCGCCGAGATCCTGGCCCAGGCGCCCGTCCTGCTGCCAGGCGTCGAGGACCTGGCCCGGGCCGGAGTGCGCACGGGCGCCTCGGGCCGCAACTGGACGAGCTATGTCGGCTCGGTCCGCGTGCCGGCCGACCTCTCCGACTGGCGGCGCGACATCCTCTGCGACCCCCAGACCAGCGGCGGCCTGCTGATCGCCGTCGACCCCGGCCAGGCCGAGGCGGTGCTCGATCTGGTCCGCGGCCGAGGGTTCGACCGCGCCGCCGTGGTCGGCAGGCTGGTCGAGGGCGTCGCGGAGGTCCGGGTGATCGCCTGAGCCGCTTGCGGGAGGCCGCGGGCGGGGGGCACAATCGCGCCATGACGGTCGCCGCATCCGCCGCCGCCCTGCAGGGCGCCCAGACGCCTCGCGCCCACGTGGTCGACGTGCTGATCGCCGAGCGCGCGCCTCGGCTGGCGGCGAGCGCGCTGTGGCCACTCGCGCGTCCCCTGCTCTACGCCCTGCTGGACTACGCCAAGGCCCGGCGGATGGCCGACGCCATCGCCCCCCTGCCCGGCCGCGCGGCGCTGGATCACGTCTCCGACCTGCTGCAGGTCGCCGTCAGCGTGCGCGGGCTCGACCATGTGCCCAAGGCCGGCCGGGCGATCCTGATCTGCAACCACCCCACCGGCATCGCTGACGGGATCGCGGTCTATGACGCCCTGAAGGGTGTGCGGCCCGACATCTGCTTCTACGCCAATTCCGACGCCCACCGGGTGGTCCCGGCCTTCGACGATGTGCTGATCCCGGTGGAGTGGGTCGAGGCCAAGCGCACCCGCGAGCGTACGCGCATCACCCTGCAGATGACCCGCGAAGCCATGGAGGCCGAGCGCGCCGTGGTGATCTTCCCGGCCGGCCGCCTGGCCCGGCGCGGCCCCGACGGCGGGCTTTCCGATCCCGAATGGATGACCAGCGCCCTTTCGCTGGCGCGCAAGTACGAGGCGCAGGTCGTGCCGATGAACCTGGCCGGACCCTCATCGACCCTGTTCCACCTGTTCAACCGCTTCAACGGCGAGCTGCGCGACATCACCCTGTTCCACGAACTGCTGAACAAGCGCGGACGGGCCTTCGACCTGGTCGTCGGCGCCGCCGTGGGGCCGCAGGCGATCGATCCCGACGCCACGGCGGCCACCCTGGCGCTGAAGGCCTATATCGAGCACGTCCTGCGCCCCAATCCGGATCGGGCCTTCGCATGATCGTCCTGCGCGCCGAGGGCGAGTTCCGCCTCGACGACGAGGCGGCCACCGCGCGGCTTGGCGCGGCGCTGGCCCGCGAACTGAAGACGGGCGAGGCCATCTGCCTGAGCGGACCGCTGGGAGCCGGCAAGTCGACCCTGGCCCGCGCCCTGGTCCGGGCGCTCACCACGCCGGGCGAGGAGGTGCCCAGCCCGACCTTCACCCTGGTGCAGTTCTACGAGGGCGAAGGACTCAAGGTCGCCCATTTCGACCTTTACCGGCTGACCAGCGCCGAAGAGGCCTATGAGATCGGCCTGGACGAGGCCCTGGACCACGGGGCCGCGGTGATCGAGTGGCCCGAGCGGCTGGAGGGCCACCTGCCCCCCGACCGACTCGATATAGAGATCGCGATCGACATCTCGCCGGACGGCGGAGAAGCGCGCCGCGCGCGGCTGATCCCCGCCGGCGCCTGGGAAGGACGTGGACTTGAGTTCGCAGCGTGAGGCCCAGAAGGCCGAGTTCCTGAGGCAGGCGGGCCTGGCCGGCGCCCAGCGGGTCGCGCTGGCCGGCGACGCCTCGACGCGCAGCTACGAACGCCTGCACCTGGCCGACGGGACCAGCCTGATCCTGATGGACCAGCCGCCAAACGCCGAGACCGCGCCCTGCCCGCCGGACGCCACGTCCGATGAGCGCCGCGCCGCCGGCTACAACGCCATGGCCCGCCTGGCCGCCGGCCGGGTCGACGCCTTCGTGGCCACCGCCGCCTGGCTGCGCGGTCACGGCCTCTCAGCGCCGGAGATCATCGTCCATGACGCCCCCCAGGGCCTGGCGGTGCTGGAGGACCTGGGCGACGACCTGTTCGCGCGGCTGATCGAAGCCGGCCAGGAGGAGGCGCCGCTCTATGACGACGCCATCGCCACCCTGGTCAGCCTGCACTCGGCCGCGCCCCCCGCCGTCCTGGAGGCCCCGGGCGGGATCGCCTGGCCGCTGCTGGACTATGACGAGGTGGCCCTGAAGACCGCCGGCGACCTGTTCCCTGAATGGCTACCGAAGCTCAAGCCGCAACTCGCCTTCGACGCCGGGACGCTCGACGAGTGGGAGGCGATCTGGGCGCCGATCCGGGCCCATGGGGCGGCGGGCGCCAGCGTCTTCTGCCATCGCGACTACCACGCCGAGAACCTGGTCTGGCTGCCGGCGCGCCTGGGCCCCGCCCGCGTCGGGCTGCTGGACTTCCAGGACGCCGTGCGCGCCCATCCGGCCTGGGACATGTCCATGCTGCTGCATGACGCCCGCCGCGACGTCTCGCCCGAGCGGGAGGCCGCCGCCCTCGCGCGCTATTTCGAGCTACGGACCCAGGTCGACCGCGACGCCTTCCTGGCCGACTATCATGCGCTGGGCGCGCTCAACATCGTGCGCATCCTGGGCATCTTCGCCCGGCTGGTCACCCGCGACGGCAAACCCCGTTACGCCGCCTTCATGCCGAGGCTCTGGACCTATCTGGACCGCTGCCTGGCCGATCCTTCCCTGGCCGCGCTCAAGGGCTGGATGGACGCCCACGTCCCGGTCGAGGCCCGCCGATGACCGGACCCAAGATCGCCATGATCCTGGCCGCCGGGCTCGGCACGCGGATGAAGCCTCTGACCGACAGCAAGCCCAAGGCCCTGGTCGAGGTGGGCGGCAAGGCGCTGATCGACCACGTGCTGGACCGCCTGGCCGAGGCCGGGGTCGAGACCGCCGTGGTCAATGTTCACCACTTCGCCGAACAGATGGAGACCCATCTGGCGGGACGCACGCGGCCTCACGTGGTGATCTCCGACGAGCGCGCCGCCCTGCTGGACTCCGGCGGGGGGATCAAGGCCGCGCGGGCGATCCTGGGCGACGAGGCCGTGTTCGTGGCCAATATCGACAGCCTGTGGATCGACGGGACCACGCCGCCGCTGGAACTGATGAAGGCCGCCTGGGACCCGGCGCGCATGGACATCCTCATGCTGCTGGTCCCCAAGGGCCAGGGGATCGGCTTCGAGGGGCCGCGCGGGTTCTTCCTGGACCCCGACGGACGGGTCACCCATTCCGCCGACGACGCCAACCCCGCCCCCTTCGCCAATATCGGCTTCCAGATCATGAAGCCCGGCCTGCTGGACGAGGAGCCCGACGGCGCCTTCTCCATCCTGCCGGTGTGGTGGCGGCTGCAGAAGACCGGCCGCATCTTCGGCGTCGCCATGGACGCCTTCTGGATGCACGTGGGCGACCCCGCCGCCCGAGACGACGCCGAGGCGCGGCTGACGTGAGCAGGCCCGGGCTCTTCGCAGGTCCCGCCCCCCGCTGGTTCACGATCCCCGCCTACCGCCCCTTCGTGCAGGACCTGGCCCAGGGCCTGTTCGACACCCTGAGCCCGCTGGGTCCCGAGGCCCTGTCCCAGGCCGTGGTCCTGACCCCCACCCGGCGCGGGGCCCGCGCCCTGGCCGACGCCTTCATCGCCGCCGGCGGCGGCCGCGCGGTGCTGCCGCCACAAATCCGGCCCCTGGGCGACCTGGACGAGGGCGAGCCGCCCTTCGAGCCCGGCGACCTGGCGGTGGACCTGCCCGCCGCCATCGGGCCCCTCCAGCGCCGCTTCGAACTGGCCCGGCTGGTCAAGGCCCATGAGGGCAAGCTCAATCGCGTGCTCGACGCCGGCGCCGCCCTGGAGCTCGCCGACGCCTTGGGCGGGTTCCTCGACAGCCTGCAGATCGAGGAGGTCGACGGCGAGGGCCTGGGCGACCTGGTGGTCGGCGAACTGGCCGAGCACTGGAAGATCAGCCGCGACTTCCTGCGCACCGCACTCGACGACTGGCCCAGGCGGCTGGACGCCATGGGCCTGGTGGACGTCACCCGCCGGCGGGTCGCCCTCCTGCGCAAGCTGGCCGACGCCTGGACGTTCAACCCGCCGCAGGGGGTGCTGATCGCCGCGGGCTCCACGGGCACCGCGCCGGCCACCGCTGACCTGTTGCGAGTCATCGCCGAGGCGCCTCAGGGCGCGGTGGTGCTGCCGGGCTTGGACCGCAGCCTGGCGCAGGAGGCCTGGGTCGAGGTCGAGGAACAGCATCCGCAGGGCGCCATGAAGCGCCTGCTGGCGCGGTCCGGCGTGACGCGGGCGGACGTGCGCGAGTGGCCGGCCTCCTCGACCTTCCAGTCCCGGGGCCGGTGGCGCCTGCGGGTCATCAACGAGGCCCTGCGCCCCCCCGAGCGCACCGCCGACTGGCTGAACGTGATCGAGACCCTGCGCGGCGAGGCGGAGGCCGAAGGGATCGATCCGGTCGTCGAGGGGCTGAAGGGCCTCTCCGTCATCACCGCCCGCGCCGAGGACGAGGCCGCCACGGTGGCGGCCCTGCTGCTGCGCGAGGCCCTGGAGACGCCGGGCATGACGGCGGCCCTGGTGGCCCCGGACCAGACCCTGGCCCGCCGGGTCGCCGCCAAGCTGGTCCGCTGGGGCGTGGCCGCCGACTCCTCGGCCGGCTGGGCGCTGTCGGGCTGCGCCTGCGGGGTGCTGGCGGGCCTGGTCGCAAAGGCCATGGTCGACCCGCTCGACCCCGTCGCCCTGCTGGCGATCCTCAAGCATCCCCTGGTCGCGCTGAACCTGGACGCCGGGACCCTGGAGCGCCAGCGGACGGCCCTGGAGCTCTGCGTCCTGCGCGGGCCGCGCAAGACCAGCTGGGACGGGCTGGACGCCCAGCTCGAGCGGCGGCGGGCGGACCCAAGGTTCCAGGACGTGGACGACGCCGCGGCCTTGGCGCGGCGGCTGCGCGACCTGTTCCCCGAACCTACCGACGAGGCCCGGCCGCCGTCGGCGATGGCGCAGCGCCTGGCCGAAACCATGGAGGCCCTGGCGCAGGGCGAGGGCCAGCTCTGGGCCGGCCATGGCGGGGAGGCCCTGGCCCGCCTGCTGTCGGGCCTGATCCGTGAGTCCGATAGCCTGCCGCCCACGCGGCCCCGCGAGTTCGCCGACCTGCTGACCCGGCTGATGGCCGGCGAAAGCGTGCGCACCGGCGGGGCCACCCATCCGCGCCTGCGCATCCTGGGCGCCATCGAGGCCCGCCTGACCCGCGCCGACCGGCTGATCGTGGCCGGGCTGGAGGAAGGCGTGTGGCCGCAAGGGGCGCCGCTGGACCCCTTCCTGTCGCGGCCCATGCGCAAGCAGCTGGGCCTGCCGCCGCCGGAGCGCCGGGTGGGCCTGGCCGCCCATGACTTCGCCCAGGCCGCCTGCGCGCCCGAGGTGATCCTGCTGCATTCCGAGCGCCGCGAGGGCGCCCCGGCGGTCAAGTCGCGCTGGCTCTGGCGGCTGGAGACCCTGGCGCGGGGGGCGCAGGTCGACCTGCCCGGACGGCCCGACGTCCTGGCCTGGGCGCGCGCGCTGGACGCCGCCGGCGGCTATGAGCCGGCCCGGCGTCCGGCTCCCGATCCGCCCCTGGCCGACCGCCCCCGGCGGATGGCGGTGACACGCATCGAGGCGCTGACGCGGGACCCCTACGCCGTCTGGGCGCGCGACATCCTGCGGCTCTACCCGCTGGACCGTCCCGACGAGGCGGTGGAGGCCCGCGCCCGTGGCACGGCGATCCACGCGGCGTTCGAGCGGTTCGCCACCGACCATCCCGCCCAGCTTCCGGACGACGCCGCGGCGATCTTCGAGGCCCTCTACCTGGCCGAGCTGGAGGCCGCGGGCATGCCCCACGAGGCCCTGGCCCGCGAGGCGGCGCTGGCCCGCGAGGCCGCCGCCTGGGTCGCCGACCTGGAGCAGCGCCGCCGCGCCGACGGCCGCACCTTGCATGTGGAGCAGAGCGGCGAACTGACCCTGCCGCTGGAGGGCGGCGCCTTCACCGTCACCGCCAAGGCCGACCGCATCGAGATCGATCCCCAGGGGTTCGGCCACATCCTCGACTACAAGACCGGCGCGGCGCCCTCCAAGAAGATGGTCGAGACCGGCTTCTCGCCGCAGCTCACCCTGACGGCGGCCATCCTGCAGGCCGGTGGCTTCAAGGGCCTGGGCCACCCGGAGCCCGGCGAACTGACCTATCTGGAGATCACCGGCCGCAAGCCCGCCGGCCGCGAGGTGGTGCGGGCCGCGCCGGGCGACGAGAGCGCGCTGGCCGCCGCCAACGCCTATGAGGGCCTGAGCGAGCTCATCGGCCAGTTCGATCGCGGGCGGCCCTACACCTCGCGGATCGCCCCGCAGTTCGTGAAGCTGCACATGAGCGACTACGACCACCTGGCGCGGGTGTTCGAATGGTCGACCAGCGGCGGGGAGGAGGGCGAATGAACCTGACCCTCGTTCCCGACCCGCCCAAAGATCCCCAGAGACTGGCCGCCGATCCGGGCCTCTCGGCCTTCGTCACCGCCAACGCCGGCTCGGGCAAGACCAAGACCCTGATCGACCGGGTGGCCCGCCTGCTGCTGGCGGGCGCCGAGCCCGAGACCATCCTCTGCGTCACCTACACCAAGGCCGCCGCCGCCGAGATGCAGCGGCGGCTGTACGACCTGCTGGGCGGCTGGTCGGTGAGCAACGACGCGGCTCTGGGACGGGCCCTGGCCGACCTGGAGGCGCGCAGCCCGCAGGACTATGACCGCGACAGCCTCTCGCGGGCCCGGGCGCTGTTCGCCCGCGCCCTGGAGACCCCCGGCGGGCTGAAGATCCAGACCATCCACGCCTTCTGCGAGAAGCTGCTGCGCCGCTTCCCCCTGGAGGCCGGGGTCTCGCCGGGCTTCAAGGTGATGGACGACACGGCCTCGGCCGCCATCGCCGGGGCGGCGCGCAAGGCCGTCGCCCGTCACGCCCTGCGCGGCGAGGGCCTGGTCGCCCAGGCCTATGCCCGGTTCTCCGTGGCGCTGGACTTCGGCGCCTTCCAGGCGATGTTCGCCGCCTTCGAGAGCGCCCGGGGCCGGCTGGGCGCCTATCTGGCGCGCGAGGGCGGACTGCCGGGCGCGGTCGCCGATGTCTGGCGGGTCTGCGGCTTCGACGAGGAGGTCGATCCCGCCGATCTGGAGGCGGAGGCCATGGACGGCATGGACGGCCGCGCCTGGCTGGCCTGCGCCGAGGTGCTCTCCCAGGGCGGCAAGGCCGACCAGAAGAACGCGGACAACCTGCGCAAGGTCGCCAACGACCCCGCCACCGGCTTCGAGGACTGCTGGGCGGCGCTGTTCACCAAGGGCGAGGGCACGCCCGCGACCTGGGTCGCCAAGACCAGCGGCCTGAAGGCCCGCGAGGACCTGCGCGGCTTCCTGCTGCTGGAACAGGAGCGGCTGGCCGAGTTGCGGGAGCGCCTGAACGCCGCCCAGGTGGCGCTCGACACCAAGGCCGCCCTGATCCTGGCTCACGCCTATCTGGAGGCCTATCGCCTGGAGAAGTCCTTCTCCGGCGCGCTCGACTTCTCCGACCTGATCGAGAAGACCCGCGACCTTGTCGCCTCGGCGCCGATGGCGGCCTGGGTGCTCTACAAGCTGGACGGCGGCATCGACCACATCCTGGTGGACGAGGCCCAGGACACCGCCCCCGAGCAATGGGAGATCGTGCGGGCCCTGACCGAGGAATTCTTCTCGGGCGACGGGGTGACGGCCGATCGCCGCCGCAACATGTTCGTGGTCGGCGACGAGAAGCAGTCGATCTACTCGTTCCAGGGCGCGCGGCCTGAGCTGCTGATTCAGGAGTTCGAGTTCCACCGCGACCGCGCCACCGGGGCGGGCTACCGGTTCGAGCGGGTGGACCTGCTGACCTCCTGGCGCTCGACGCCGGAGGTGCTGGGCTTCGTCGACGCGGCGTTCGCGCCGGCCGAGCTCTCGCAGGCGATCCTGCCGCGCCTGGAGGCCGAGCTGATCCGCCACGAGGCGGTGCGCCGCGCCCATGCCGGCTGCGTCGACCTCTGGCCCCTGGAGCGCGAGGTCCCCAGCGACGACCGCCTGGCCTGGGACGCGCCCCTCGACCAGGAAGGCGAAGGCAGCGCCAACAAGCGGCTGGCCGGCAAGATCGCCGCCGAGATCGCCGCCCTGCTGGCCCGGGGCGACCGGGTCTGGGACAAGGACGCCAAGGCCTGGCGCGCCGCCACGCCCGGCGACGTGCTGATCCTGGTGCGGCGGCGCAAGGCCTTGTTCGAGGAGATCCTGCGGGCGCTGAAGCACCGCAAGATCCCGGTGGCCGGCGCCGACCGGCTGGCGCTGAGCGAGCACATCGTCTTCGACGACCTGCTGGCGGTGGCGCGCTTCGTCCAGTTCCCGGCCGACGAGCTAACCCTGGCGGCGCTGCTGAAGAGCCCGTTCTGCAATCTCGACGACGACAGCCTCTACGCCCTGGCCAGGGGGCGGGCCGGCGGGCTGTGGGAGACCCTGGCGGCGCGGGCGGACGAACGGCCGGCCTGGGCCGAGGCCCACGCCCTGCTGGCCGACCTGCGGGTCCAGGGCGCGGCGCGCCGGCCCTTCGAGTTCTACGCCCGCCTGCTGGGCGCCCATGGACCCGACGGCCGCTCCATGCGCCAGCGGCTGCTGCGGCGGCTGGGCGGCGAGGCCGAGGACGCGCTGGACGAGTTCCTGGCCCAGGTCCTGGCGGCCGAGAGCCGCGGGGTCGACGACCTGGAGAGCCTGGCCGCGGCCTTCGCCGGCCTCGACATCGTGGTGAAGCGCGAGATGGAGGCCGGCCGCGACGAGGTGCGGGTGATGACCGCCCACGGCGCCAAGGGTCTGGAGGCGCCCATCGTCTTCCTGCCGGAGACCACGCTGACTCGCGGGGCGCGCGGCTCGCCGCTGATGCCCACGCGGGAGAGCGGCTTCCTGTGGAGCCCGTCCAAGGCCTCCGATTGCAAGGCCTCCGCCGAGGCCCGCGACTGGCGGGCCGGCAAGGAGGAGGACGAGGCCTACCGCCTGCTCTACGTGGCCCTCACCCGCGCCCGCGACCGGCTGGTGCTCTGCGGCCGGGTGGCGGCCAACGCCAAGGAGGAGAACCTCAAGGGCTGGTGGGGCGCGCTCACCGCGGCCTTCGAACATGCCGAGGTCTCGCCCCGCAAACGCTACGTGACCAGCGGCGGCATGGAGATCATGCGGTTCGGGGAAGACCCCACGCCCATGGGCGCCGCGCCCGCCAGCCCGCCGACGACCTATCCGACGCCCGCCTGGACCGCCGAGCCGGCCCGAGCCGAGGCCTATGCCCGCTACGCCTCGCCCTCGCAGCTCGGCGAGGACGTGGCCGCGCCCGCCGCCTCGCCGCTGGCCGCGCAGGGGGGCCTGGGTCGGTTCCGGCGCGGGGACCTGATCCACCGGCTGCTGCAGATCCTGCCCGACCTGGCGGCCGCCGAGCGGCCGGACGCCGCCCTGCGCATCCTCGCCCGCGAGCGCGACCTGGACGACGGCCAGCGCGCGGAGATGATCGCCGCGGCCCTGGCCGTGCTGGACGACGCACGCTTCGCCGAGGTGTTCGGCCCCGGCAGCCGCGCCGAGGTCTCGCTGGCGGGTCCGGCAAGCGCTCTGCCCACCGGCCTCAACATCTCCGGCCGGGTCGACCGGCTGGTGGTGCTGGACGACCGGGTGCTGGTGGTCGACTTCAAGACCAACCGGCCCTCGCCGGACCGCATCGAGGACGCCGACCCGGCCTATCTGACCCAGATGGCGGTCTATGCCGCCGTGCTCTCCGACATATTCCCCGGACGGGCCATCGAGGCCGCCCTGGTCTGGACCGACGGTCCGAAACTGATGGCGGTTCCAGAAAACGTGTTGGCCTTGTCCCTTGCCGAGCTGGGCCGTGCAGGTTGATACCGGGTCATGGGCCGCCTACATCGGCGGATCGGACGAGCGCGTTCCGCAAAAGTGGAAACCGGTTTTGCGATAAGAACGCGCTCGCATTTTACATTTGCCGTTCACGCGAACGGCGGGCCGCGGCTGTGCGTTCCCAAAGCCGCGCTATGAGGAGCTTTTCATGAGCACCGTGACGGTCACCGACGAGTCCTTCGACAAGGACGTCCTGCAGGCTTCCAAGCCCGTGCTGGTGGATTTCTGGGCCGAGTGGTGCGGTCCCTGTAAGCAGATCGCCCCGGCCCTGGAGCAGATCGCCGGCGAACTGGCCGGGCAGGTCACCGTGGCCAAGCTGAACATCGAGGATTCGCCGACCACCCCCTCGCGCTACGGCGTGCGCGGCATCCCCACCATGATGCTGTTCAGGGACGGCCAGATGGCCTCCATGAAGGTCGGCGCCATGCCCAAGCAGAAAATCCTCGACTGGCTGAGCGAGGCGGGGGTCTAAGGACCCTCGTCACGAGGCCTCGCGGCGCACCGTCTCCAGATGCTCCCCCTCTGGGGGAGCTGTCACCACAGGTGACTGAGGGGGACTTTGACTCTTTCCGCCGTGGATGAAACCCCCTCCGTCACGTCGCCAAAGAGGGCGACGCGCCACCTCCCCCAAATCGCGCTCCGCGCTGGGGGAGGATCTAGGGAGTTGCTGGTGCTGGCCTAACTCGGCCAGGTCTCCGGGCTCATCGCCAGCACCTCGCCGGCGAAATGCAGCCCGCCACAGATCAGGACATGCGGCGGGGGGCCGGAGCCTTCGAGCGCCCGCCGCAGTCCGTCTTCCACATCGATGACGATCTCGGCTTCGAGTCCCGCAGCCCGCGCCGCGTCGGCGAGTTCGCCGGCGTCGGCGGCGTTGGCGGAGTCGAAGGTCGTGGCGAAGACCTTGGGCTTCAGGTCCGCGAAGGGCTGGAAGAAGCCGAGCGCGTCCTTGCGGGCGAACATGGCGGCCACCAGCACCAGGGGCCGCGGATCACGGGCGACCAGGCGCCCGGCCGCCTCCGCCAGGGCCCGGCCCGCATGGGGGTTGTGGCCTCCGTCGAGCCAGAGATCGGCGCCGCGCGCCTGCGCCAGCCGGGCCATGGGCCCATCGGTCAGCCGCTGGAAGCGGGCGGGCCACACGGCCGAGGAGACCCCCTTGGCCAGGGCCGCCTCGTCGATGCGCGGATCGCCGAGCGCCAGGGCGGCGGCCACAGCCAGGCCGGCGTTGGCGAACTGGTAGCCGCCGAACAGGCTGGGGGCCGGCAGGTCGTAGAGCTGGTCTTCCATCTGCACCAGCAGCCGACCGCGCTCCTCCCAGGCGTCGAAGTCGCGGCCCATCAACGTGACCGGCGCGGAGAGCGACTCGGCCTCCGCCAGGATGACCGCCTCGCCCTCCTCGAGCTGGCGGGCGACCACCGCCGGGCGGCCGGCCTTGATGATCCCGGCCTTCTCCCAGGCGATCTTGGCCAGTTCCGGCCCCAGCATCTCCAGGTGATCGTAGTCCACCGGGGTGATCACGCTCACCGCTGGCTGATCGAAGATGTTGGTGGCGTCGAACCGGCCGCCCAGGCCCACCTCGACGATACAGAGGTCGGCCGGGGTCTCGGCGAAGGCCTGCAGGGCCAGCACCGTGGTGATCTCGAAGAAGCTGATCGGCTGGCCGGCGTTGGCGGCCTCGACCCGGTCGATCAGGTCTGAAAGCTGGGCGTCGGTGATCAGGGTCCCGGCCAGGCGGATACGCTCGGCGAAACGCACCAGGTGGGGCGACGTGATGGCATGGACCCGCAGGCCCGCCGCTTCGGCGATGGCCCGTAGATAGGCCACGGTCGAACCCTTGCCGTTGGTGCCGGCCACATGGATCACCGGCGGCAAGCATTTCTCGGGGTTTCCCAGCGCGGCCAGCAGCCGCTCGACGCGGCCGGTCGTCAGGTCGATCAGCGAAGGGTGGTGAGCGCGCAGCCGCAGGATCACCTCGTCCGAGGCGCGGATGGGGTCATACATGGCGGGAGACCCGGTCTAGGCGGCTTTGGAAGCGTTGCGTCCCATCATGAGGGTCTTGAGCAGGGAGCCCAGGACCTGGGGCAGCTCGGAGCGGACGACCACACGGTCGATCATGCCGCGTTCCACCAGGAACTCCGCGCGCTGGAAGCCGACCGGCAGGACCTCGCGGATGGTCTGTTCGATCACCCGGCGTCCGGCGAAGGCGACCATGGCGTTCGGTTCGGCCAGATGGATGTCGCCCAGCATGGCGTAGGAGGCGGTGACCCCGCCCGTGGTCGGGTCGGTGAGCACGACGATATAGGGCAGGCCCGCGGCCTTGACCTCGTTCAGCGCCAGGGTGGTGCGGGCCATCTGCATCAGGGCCAGAGTGCCCTCCTGCATCCGCGCGCCGCCCGCGGCGGTGAAGATTACGTAGGGGACCTCGCGCCGCACCGCTTCCTGGGCGGCCTTGATGAAGGCCTCGCCGACGCCGATGCCCAGCGAACCGCCCATGAAGGCGAAGTCCTGGACCGAGACGATGGCGCCCTGGCCCTTGATGGTCCCATAGGCGCTGGTCAGGGCGTCCTGGGACCCGCTGGTCTTCCGGGCCGCACGGAGGCGTTCCATGTAGGGGCGCACGTCGGGGAACTTGAGCGGGTCGTCGACCACGCCGGTCGGCGCGGCCAGCTTCTCATAGACCCCGTCGTCGAAGGTGTAGCGCAGGCGCTGGTCGGCGCCGATCCGCATGTGGCTGCCGGACGGGGTCACCCACAGGGCGGCCTCGAGGTCGGAGCGGTAGATCATCTCGCCCGTGTCGGGGCACTTCACCCACAGGTTCTCGGGCGTCTCGCGCTTGGCGACCAGATTGCGCACGCCGGGCGCGATCTTGGCGAGCCATCCGCCTCGCTCGCGGGGCCCCTGAGGACCGCCCTTGCCGGGCTTGTCGTTTCGCTGTTCAGCCATCGCCATGAGGTTCTACACCGTGAGGCTTTCGACTCGCGCGGAGCGCACAGCCTTAGCCAAGGATTCGACTTTGGAAAGAACCCGCCCGGTCACAGATTCGTTCATTGCCAAGGCGAAAGCGACCTCGTCAACGAGGGCGGAGCCCACCACGACGGCGTCGGCCACCTTGGCGATCGCCCCGGCGCGTTCCGGCGTCTTGATCCCGAAACCCACGGCGACCGGCAGGCCGGAGGCGGCGCGGACCCGGGCCACATGGGGCGCGACGGTGTCGGCGTCGGCTTCCTTCACCCCTGTCACCCCGGCCACGGACACGTAATAGACGAAGCCCGAGGTGCGGCGCACGACGATCGGCAGGCGCGCGTCGTCGGTGGTCGGCGTGGCCAGCCGGATCAGCGACAGGTGCTCGGCGTCCAGCGCGTCGGCCAGGGGATCGGCTTCCTCAGGCGGAATGTCGACGACGATCAGGCCGTCGACTCCGGCGCTCGCCATGTCGCGGGCGAAGGCCTGGAAGCCCCAGCCGATCAGCGGATTGGCGTAGCCCATCAGGATCACCGGCGTGGTGTCGTCGGTCTTGCGGAACTCGGAGACGGCGGCCAGCACGCCCCTGAGCGTCATGCCATTGGCCAGCGCCCGCTGGGCGGCGCGCTGGATCGGCGGGCCCTCGGCCATGGGATCGGAGAACGGGAAGCCCACCTCGATCAGGTCGGCGCCGGCGGCCGGCAGGCCTTTGAGGATCTCGGCCGCGGTGGCGGCGTCGGGATCGCCGGCCATCAAATAGGGGACGAAGGCCGCCCGGTTCTCCGCCTTGAGCTGAGCGAAGCGGGCCTCGATGCGGGCTTTGGTCAAATCTGGCGTCCCAGATGGGCGGCGACAGTCTCGACGTCCTTGTCGCCGCGGCCGGAGAGGTTGAGCACCACGATCCCGTCCTTGCCGACCTCGGCGCAGATCTCGGGCAGGCGGGCCAGCGCATGGGCCGACTCGATGGCCGGCAGGATGCCCTCCAGCTCGGCCAGGAGCTGGAACGCGGCCAGGGCCTCGGTGTCGGTGCAGGTCAGGTACTTGGCCCGGCCCACGTCGTGGAGCCAGGAATGCTCTGGCCCGATGCCGGGATAGTCGAGGCCGGCCGAGATCGAGTGGGCCTCGGTGATCTGGCCCTCCTTGTCCTGCAGCAGGTAGGTCTTGTTGCCGTGCAGGACGCCCGGGCGGCCGCCGTTGATCGCCGCGGCGTGGCGGTCGGTGTGCAGGCCGTCGCCGGAGGCCTCGACCCCGAAGATCTTCACGCCCTCGTCGTTGAGGAAGGGATGGAACAGGCCGATGGCGTTGGATCCGCCGCCCACGCAGGCGACGACGGCGTCGGGCAGCCGGCCCTCCATCTCCAGGATCTGCTGCTTGGTCTCGATCCCGATCACCGCCTGGAAGTCGCGGACCATCACCGGATAGGGGTGCGGGCCGGCGGCCGAGCCGATCAGGTAATAGGTGTCGTGGACGTTGGTGACCCAGTCGCGCAGGGCCTCGTTCATGGCGTCCTTCAGGGTCGCCGAGCCGGAGGTCACCGGCTCGACCTTGGCGCCCAGCAGGTTCATGCGGAAAACGTTGGGCTTCTGCCGCTCCACGTCCACAGCGCCCATATAGACCACGCAGGGCAGGCCGAAGCGGGCGCAGACGGTGGCCGTGGCCACCCCGTGCTGGCCCGCGCCGGTCTCGGCTATGATCCGGGTCTTGCCCATCTTCATGGCCAGCAGGATCTGGCCCATGCAGTTGTTGATCTTGTGCGCGCCGGTGTGGTTCAGCTCCTCGCGCTTCAGATAGATCTTGGCCCCGCCGTAGTGCTTCGTCAGGCGCTCGGCGAAATAGAGCGGGCTGGGGCGGCCCACATAGTGCTTGAGGAAGCTCTTGAGCTCGCCCTGGAAGGCCGGATCGACCTTGGCCGCCGAATAGGCGGCGTCCAGGTCGTGGACCAGCGGCATCAGGGTCTCGGGCACATAGCGTCCGCCATAGTCCCCGAAGCGGCCGGCGGCGTCCGGATAGGCCGTGTAGTCGTTGGGGGTCACAGGCGCGTTCAAATGAACCTCAGGCGCGACGGACGGCGTCAAGGAACGCCGTGATCAAGGCCGGGTCCTTTAGTCCGGGACCGCGCTCCACGCCAGAGGAAACGTCCACCATTGGCGCGCCCGACAGTCGCACGGCCTCGCTTACGTTCCAGGGGTCCAGGCCCCCGGCCAGGAACCAGGGCCGCTCGAAACGCCGTCCGGACAACAGGGTCCAGTCGAACCGCGCGCCCGCGCCGCCGGGCAGCGGATGGTCGCTGGGCGGCTTGGCGTCGAACATCAGGTGGTCGACCACGGTCTCGTAGGCGCGGGCCGCGTCGATGTCGTGGGGGCCCGCGACCGAGAGCACCTTGATCACCCCGGCGCCGGTGCGCAGGGCCACCTGGCGGGCGCGGGCGGGCGTCTCCTTGCCGTGGAGCTGGATGAAGTCGGGCCGCAGCGTCTCGACCAGCCGCTCCAGGAAGGCGTCGTCGGGATCGACCGTCACCGCCACGATCTTGGCGTTCCTGGCCCGCGCCGGCGGGGTCAGGCGCGCGGCCGTCTCGGGGTCGATGTTCCGCGGGCTCTTGTCGAAGAACAGGAAGCCCAGATGCGTCGCGCCGCCGGCCAGGGCGGCTTGCACGGTCTCGGGCGTCGACAGGCCACAGATCTTCGCGGTCACGCTCATGGACGGCGGATTAGGGGTATCGAGGCCTTGTCCGCAAGGGGCTTGGTATTAGGGGCGCGACTTCAGCAGGTCGCGGATCTCGGTCAGCAGGGCCTCGCTGGGGGTCGGGGCGGCGGCCGCCTCCGGCGCGGCGGCCTGTTCGCGGCGCATGGCGTTGACGGCCTTGACCAACAGGAACACGACCCAGGCGACGATCACGAACTGGATGACGGTGTTGAGGAAGGCGCCGTACTGGATCCCCACCAGCTCGCTGGCTTCTGTGGCCGCGTCGTCGACCCGCAGCACCCATTGCAGCTTGGAGAAGTCGAGCCCGCCGAGCGCCAGACCGATGGGCGGCATGATCACCTGGTCGACCAGGCTTCCGACGATCTTGCCGAACGAGGCGCCGATGATCACGCCGACCGCCAGATCGACGACGTTGCCGCGTGCGATGAACTCGCGAAATTCCGAGAACGTGCTCATTGTCCGACCCTCTTGATCCAGGGGCGGGAGGATCGACTTATCGGTCGCCGCAGGTCAACCGCAGCGGTCTATTCGTCGGCGTTCAGCCGCTCTCGCAGCTCCTTGCCGCTCTTGAAGAACGGCACGTGCTTGGCGCGAACCTCGACGGCCTCGCCCGTGCGCGGATTGCGGCCGGCGCGGGCGTCGCGCGAACGCACGGACAGAGCGCCGAAGCCGCGCAGTTCGACCCGTCCGTCCGTCTCCAGCGCCTGGATCATGCGTTCGAGGATCACGCCGACAACCCGCTCGATATCGCGCTGGGTCAGGTGCGGATTCTCTTCGGCGAGCCTGGCGATCAGTTCCGACTTGATCATGCCTATTTCCGAATCCCCGAGCCGCGTGGGAGCGACGGCCCTTCGAAAGTTCAACAAGAGCATCGCCTTAGCGGTCGAACTCGAAAACCACGGTAATGCTCGGGAGCGAGCGGGACCATGGTCGAGTCCCGCTGGATGTTCAAGGCGCAATCAAGGTTTACGCAACGATCTCCATGCCTTCGCCGCCGGTTTTTCGCGAACCGGGCGCCGAAGGCGCGGGGTTGAGCGCGCGCCTACCCAGAATTGCGGCGTTGCGGCGCACCCCAAAAAGAAAGCGGCGGATCGGTTTCCCGATCCGCCGCCCAGCTTCGATCCCAGGTGGGACGAGAGCTCTACTCTTTCCCGCCGGTGGCCTTCTCGCGAAGGGCCGCGCCGAGGATGTCGCCCAGCGAGGCGCCGGAGTCCGAGGACCCGAACTTCTCGATGGCTTCCTTTTCCTCGACCATCTCCAGCGCCTTGATCGACAGCGAGACGCGGCGCGCGGCCTTGTCGATGCTGGAGATCTGAGCGTCGACGCGGTCGCCCACGGCGAAGCGCTCGGGGCGCTGGTCGGCCCGGTCGCGGCTGAGGTCGGACTTGCGGATGAAGGCCGTCATCGGGGCTTCGTCGTCGCCGAACTTCACCTCGATGCCGCCCGTCGTGATCTCGGTGACGGTGACGGTGACGGTCTGCTTGGTGCGGTAGTTGTCGCCCTGCATTGGGTCGCCGGCCAGTTGCTTGATGCCCAGCGAGATGCGTTCCTTCTCGACGTCGACGTCGAGGACGCGCGCCTTGACGATGTCGCCCTTGTTGTACTTGGCGATCGCTTCTTCACCCGACACGGTCCAGTCGAGATCGCTCAGGTGCACCATGCCGTCGATGTCGTTGTCGAGGCCGATGAACAGACCGAACTCGGTCGCGTTCTTGACTTCGCCTTCGACCGTCGAGCCGACCGGATGGGTGGCCACGAAGGCGTCCCAGGGGTTGGCCATGGCCTGCTTGAGGCCCAGCGACACGCGGCGCTTGGACGGATCGACGTCCAGCACGACCACGTCGACTTCCTGGCTGGTCGAGACGATCTTGCCGGGGTGGACGTTCTTCTTGGTCCAGGACATTTCGGAGACGTGGACCAGGCCCTCGACACCGGCTTCCAGCTCCACGAAGGCGCCGTAGTCGGTGATGTTGGTGATCCGGCCGGTGAACTTCGCGCCCACCGGATACTTGGCTTCCACGCCGTCCCACGGGTCGGACTGGAGTTGCTTCATGCCGAGGCTGATGCGCTGGGTGTCCGGGTTGATCTTGACGATCTGGACCTTCACCGTGTCGCCGACCGCGAGCACCTGGCTCGGGTGGTTGACGCGCTTCCAGCTCATGTCGGTGACATGCAGCAGGCCGTCGATGCCGCCCAGGTCCACGAACGCGCCGTAGTCGGTGATGTTCTTGACCACGCCGGTCACGACGGTGCCTTCTTTCAGGGTTTCCATCAGCTTCTGGCGCTCTTCGCCCATCGACGCTTCGATCACCGCGCGGCGGGACAGGACGACGTTGTTGCGCTTGCGGTCGAGCTTGATGACCTTGAATTCCAGGGTCTTGCCTTCGAACGGGGTGGTGTCCTTGACAGGACGGGTGTCTACCAGGGAACCTGGCAGGAACGCGCGGATGCCGTTGGTCAGAACGGTCAGGCCGCCCTTGACCTTGCCATTGACGGTACCGATGACGATCTCGCCCGATTCCATTGCTTTTTCCAGAGCCAGCCACGACGCCAGGCGCTTAGCCTTGTCGCGCGACAGGATGGTGTCGCCGAAACCGTTTTCGAGCGACTCGATGGCCACGGAAACGAAGTCGCCTACCTGGACTTCCAGTTCGCCTTGGTCATTCTTGAATTCTTCGATGGGGATGAAAGCTTCGGATTTGAGGCCGGCGTTGACGATCACGAAATTGTGGTCGAGGCGCACGACTTCAGCGGAAATAACCTCGCCGGAGCGCATATCTTGACGCGACAACGATTCCTCGAAGAGCGCTGCAAAACTTTCCATACCGGTTGCTTCTGTTGTTGCTGTAGACATAGGATTTACACGAGTTAGCCAGCAGAGATCGCACCATGCGACTTAAACTGGGTTAGGTTAAACAAGGCCTGCGCCGGCAACAGGCCGGAGCAGGCACCCTTTGAAACTGCGATGATGCAAGCAGCCTCAGTTCTTCAGGTGCGCATACCATTTCAGCACTTCCTCGATGGCCTCATCGGCCGTCATGTTGGAAGTATCGAGGATACGGGCATCTTCTGCCGGAACCAGCGGGGCGATCGCGCGTTGGGTATCGCGGTCGTCGCGCGCCTGCAAATCGGACAGTAGGTCTTCCATATTAGCAGAAAACCCCTTGTCAATCAATTGCTTATATCTGCGCTGCGCGCGTGCCTGCACGCTCGCGGTCAGGTACACCTTGAGCGGTGCATGGGGGAAAATGACGGTCCCCATGTCGCGCCCGTCGGCCACCAGGCCGGGCGCCTTGCGAAAGCCCAGTTGCAAGGCGTACAGGGCTTGCCGCACGGAAGGCAATGCGGCGATTTTCGATGCCAAAGTACCAACTTCCTCGGCGCGGATGGCCTGCGTCACGTTTTCGTTGGCAAGCAGGATTTCGCCGCCCGAGAAGCTGGCCGGCAGGTGCTCGGCCAGCTTGGCCAGGGCGTGCTCGTCGTGCAGGTCGGTGTTGCGGCGCTGCGCCATGAGCGCCGTCAGGCGGTACAGGGCGCCCGAGTCGAGGTAGTGGAAACCGAGCCGGTCGGCAACCTTGTGGGCGACGGTGCCCTTGCCGGAAGCGGTCGGACCGTCGATGGTGATCACTGGAATATTGGTATGTTGCATCGAGTTTTTATTTGTTCAGTGTTTGGTTACGTCGTTTCCGCCATTGGCGAAACCGACTTCCCGCGCCCCACGTCGTTCCCGCGGAGGCGGGAACCCCATTTTTTGTGCATGCCATTGATGCCGGCTACATTGGTGTGCTACGAAATGGGGTTCCCGCCTGCGCGGGAACGACGAATTCAATGGCGACGGCATTTTCGGAGTTGGTCTTAATCCTTCCAGTTCCACCACTTGAGCTTGTCGGGCTCGGGGTCGACGGTTTTCGCGAAGTATACAGCGCATCTGGCAACGTACAGCCAGCAACGGTCAACATGGCAGCGCTGCAATTGTTCCTGGCGCTCGTACATCGCGTCCGGATCGGCACGCTTGAGGTCCTCGACCTTGCGGTAGCCCTGATCGTACAGGTCTTGCGCAATGCTGGGGCCAACGCCGGGAATGCGCTGCAGTTCCTTGAGTGCGGCTGCCTGCTCAGAATAACTCGTCATGTGCGATTCCGGCGAACGCATCGAAATACTCGGGGAAGGTCTTGGCGACGCATTTCGGGTCGTTGATGCGCATGCGGTTGCCGCGCCGCGCCTTGCCGTCCAGCGCGGCCAGCGAGAAGCACATCGCCATGCGGTGGTCGTCGTAGGTGTCGATGGTGGCCGGCAGGATCTCGGCCGGCGGCGTGATGCGGATGAAGTCAGGCCCCTCTTCCACCTGCGCGCCCAGCTTGCGCAGCTCGGTCGCCATCGCGCTCAGGCGGTCGGTTTCCTTGACGCGCCAGCTGGCGATGTTGCGCAGCGTGCTGGTGCCGTCGGCGTACAGCGCGGCCACCGCGATCGTCATCGCGGCGTCGGGGATGTGGTTGAAGTCGGCGTCGATGGCCTTGAGCACGCCGTTCGAGCGCGCCTCGATCCAGTTGTCGCCGCGGGTGATGGTCGCGCCCATCTGCTCGAGCGCTTCGGCGAAGCGCACGTCGCCCTGGATGCTGTCGCGCCCCACCCCCTGCACCCGCACCGGGCCGCCGGCGATGGCGCCGGCGGCCAGGAAGTACGAGGCCGAGGAAGCGTCGCCTTCGACGTGGATGGTGCCCGGGCTCCGGTAGCGCTGGCCCGGCTGCACGGTGAAGGAGCGCCAGCCGTCCTGCTCCACCGTCACGCCGAAGCGGCGCATCAGGTTCAGGGTGATCTCGATGTAGGGCTTGGAAATGAGTTCGCCCACCACGTCGATGCCGACTGCGTGCTCCCTGGCCATGAGCGGCGCGGCCATCAGCAGCGCGGTCAGGAACTGGCTCGACACGTTGCCGCGCACGGCCATGCGCTGCGCGTGCAGGTGCCCGGGGCGGATGCGCAGCGGCGGATAGCCTTCGACGCCGGTGTACTCGATGCTGGCGCCGACGGCATTGAGCGCGTCGACCAGGTCGCCGATCGGGCGCTCATGCATGCGCGAGACGCCGTGCAGGGTGTAGTCGCCGCCGATGACGGCCAGCGCCGCGGTCAGCGGGCGGATCGCGGTGCCCGCGTTACCCATGAACAGGTCGGCCTGACGCACCGGCAGCACGCCGTCGATCCCGTGCACCACATGGGTGTGCGCATCGACCTGCTCCCATTTCACGCCGAGCGAGTGCAGCGCGCCCAGCATCACCAGCGTGTCGTCCGAGGCCAGCAGGTCAATGATGGTGGTGCTGCCGCCGGCCAGCGCGGCCAGCAGCAAGGTGCGGTTCGAGATGCTCTTGGAACCTGGCAGGCGCACCACGCCCTCTACGTGCATGACGGGCTTGAGATCGATGTGGTCGGGATAATGTTTTTGCTGCGTCATGCTTTGGAGTCCTTCGATACTATTCGGCGCTGTCTGGCGGCGGGGCTTCGGCCGTTTCAATGGTGGCGATCCACTTCTGGCGCGCGCGCTGGGCGTTCGCGTAGACCGCCTCGATCCCGCCCGCGTCGCGCGCCGCCAGCATGGCGCGCAGTCCGTTCAATTGTGCCAGATAGGCATCGAGCTCGGACAGCAGCGCGCCCTGGTTGGCCATGCTGATGTCGCGCCACATCTCGGGTGAAGACCCGGCGATGCGGGTGAAGTCGCGAAAGCCGCTGGCCGCGTACTGGAACAGCAAGCCGGCATGCTCCTTGTTGGCGATGTCGTCGACCAGCGCGAAGGCCAGCAGGTGCGGCAGGTGGCTGACGGCGGCGAATACCTTGTCGTGCTCCGGCGCGGTGAGGCGGTGGATGATGGCGCCGCAGGCGGTCCAGGCGCCAGCGACGCGCTCGACGTCGGCCGGTGAGTTTTCGGCCAGCGGCGTGAGCACCGCCTTCTTGCCGCGGTACAGGTCGGGAATGGCGGCATCGGGGCCGTTCGACTCGCGGCCCGCGATCGGATGGCCGGGCACGAACTGCGCAACCTTGGAACCGAGCGCATGGCGCGCCGCAGCGACGACATCGGACTTGGTGCTGCCGGCGTCGGTGACGACGGTGCCAGCTTCCAGGTACGGCAGCAGCGAGGACAGGATCTTTTCGGTCTGGGCCACCGGCGCGGCGATCAGCACCAGGTCGGCCCCTTTCATCGCGTCCGCGACCGATTCGCCGATCGCGTCGATGATGCCCAGTTCCAGCGCGCGCGCCAGCACTGGCTGCGAGCGCCCCATGCCAACCACCGTGCCAACCCGGCCAGCCTGCTTGAGCGCCAGCGCGAACGAGCCGCCGATCAGCCCTACCCCGAAAATGACAACCTTGTTGAACACGTCAGCCCAGAGCCTTTTTCAGTGCGGTGATGAAGATCGCGTTTTCCTGCGGCAGGCCGATGGAAATGCGCAGCCATTGCGGCAGGCCGTAGTTGCCGACCGGGCGCACGATGACGCCCTGCTTGAGCAACGCCAGGTTCACGCGCGCACCGGCGCCGTCGTCCTGGCCCACCCGCACCAGCACGAAATTGCCGTACGACGGAACGTATTCCAGGCCCAGTTCCTCGAACGCTTCGACCAACTGGCGGTAGCCGGCCGCGTTGTTGCGCGCGCCCTGCTCCAGGAATTGCTTGTCGTTGAGGGCGGCGATGGCGGCAGCCTGCGCCAGCGAGTTGACGTTGAACGGCTGGCGAATGCGGTTCATCAGGTCGGTCGCTTCCGGCTGCGCAATGGCGAAACCGACGCGCAGCCCGGCCAGCCCGTAAGCCTTGGAGAAGGTGCGCGAGACCATCAGGTTCGGATACTTCCTGACCCACTGGGCCGATTCGAACTGCTGTTCGGGCGCCAGGAATTCGTTGTAGGCCTCGTCGAGCACCACGACCACGTTGGCCGGAACCTTGTCCAGGAAGGCTTCGATTTCAGCGGCCGGAATGAAGGTGCCGGTCGGGTTGTTCGGGTTCGCAATGAACACCAGGCGCGTGTCAGGCTCGATTGCCGCCGCCATCGCATCGAGGTCATGGCCGTACGACCTGGCAGGCACCACGATCGCGCGTGCGCCAACGCCTTGCGTGGCGAGCGCGTACACCGCGAACGAGTACTGCGCATAGACCACCGACTGGCCGCTCTGCACGAACGCGTGCGCCGCGATTTCCAGGATGTCGTTGCTGCCGTTGCCAAGCGTGATCCAGTCGGCCGGCACGTCATAGCGCTTCGACAGGGCCGCCTTCAGGTCGAAGCCGTTCGCGTCCGGATAGCGGCCCAGTTCGGCCACCGCGGCGGCCATCGCCTGCTTGCTCGACTCGGGCACGCCGAACGGGTTTTCGTTCGACGCCAGCTTGACGATGTTCGCTTCGTCGAGGCCGAATTCGCGCGCCACTTCCGCGATGGGTTTGCCGGCCTGATAAGGAGCGATTGCGCGGACGTACTCTGGACCGAATTGCTTGGACATGGTTGATCTCGAAAAAATGGTTTACAGGCTGAGCGGATAAGATCCCAGCACTTTGAAGAAAGCGGCGTTGTCTTTCAGTTCGGCGAGCGCCTTGGCGACGGCCGCATCGTGCACATGGCCTTCGATGTCGACGTAAAAATAGTATTCCCAGGTGCCGATGCGGGCCGGGCGCGACTCGAAGCGCGTCATCGACACGCCATGCCTGGCCAGCGGCGCCAGCAGGTTGTAGACCGCGCCCGCCTTGTTGGGCACCGCCAGCACCAGCGACGTCTGGTCCGCGCCGGACGGATTGGTCTGCAAATGGCCGATGATGGCAAAGCGGGTGCGGTTGTGCGGATCGTCCTGGATGTGGGCCTGCACCACGCCCAGCTTGTACTGCTCGCCCGCCATTTCGCTGGCGATCGCCGCCACGTTCGGATCCTGGCTGGCCATCAGGGCAGCCTCCGCGTTCGACGCCACGGCGCGCCGCTCGAGATTCGGGTAATGCAGGTTGAGCCACACCTGGCACTGCGCCAGTGCCTGCGAATGGGCGCATACCATGTTCACGCCGTCCATGGTGCCGGTCCTGGTCATCAGGCTGTGATGCACCGCGATCGAGACTTCGCCGCTGATGATGGTGGTGGTGCCGAGCATCAGGTCGAGCGTGCGGTTGACCGCGCCCTCGGACGAGTTTTCGACCGGGACCACGCCGAAATCGGCGGTGCCGGCTTCGGTGGCGCGGAACACTTCATCGATCGACACGCAAGGCAGTTCGTCCACTGCGCTGCCGAACTGCTGGTACACGGCCTGTTCGCTGAAGGTGCCGGCAGGCCCGAGGAAGGCCACCGTAACGCGCTTTTCCAGCGCGCGGCAAGCCGACATGATCTCGCGGAAAATCGTTTGTACCTGCTCGCCCTTCAAGGGTCCGGGATTGCGCTCGGCCACGCCGCGCAGCACCTGCGCTTCGCGCTCGGGGCGGAACACAGGCGCCTTCGTTTCGGCCTTGACGTGGCCGACTTCCTGCGCGACACGCGCGCGGCGGTTCAGCAAGTCGAGCAGTTGGGCGTCGATTGAATCGATCTGCTCGCGCAGCGGTTTGAGTTTGTCTGTCATCGTTACATCATGCTGTTATCTGGGTCGGCGCATGCGCCCCGGCGCCAGCCCCGATCAATAGGATCAGCGGCCGGCGAACTCGTTCAAATAATCGACCAGGGCTTGCACGCCCTCGATCGGCATCGCGTTGTAGATCGATGCTCGCATACCGCCGACGGACTTGTGGCCCTTCAGTTGCAGCAGGCCGCGCGCTTTTGCGCCGGCCAGGAATTTATCGTTCAGCGATTCGTCGCTCAGGTAGAACGGAACGTTCATGCGCGAGCGAAAAGGCAGCGCCACGCGGTTCTGGTAGAAGTCGTCGGCGTCCAGCGCAGCATACAGCAGCTTCGCCTTCGCGATGTTGCGCTGCTCGACCGCGGCCACCCCGCCCTGGCGCTTCAGGTGCGCGAACACCAGGCCGGCGATGTAGATGGCGTAGGTCGGCGGCGTGTTGTACATCGACTCGTGTTCGGCCACGGTCTTCCAGTCGAAGGCGGACGGGCATACCGGCAGCGAGGTGCCGAGCAAGTCTTCGCGCACGATGACCAGGGTCAGGCCGGCCGGGCCGATATTTTTTTGCGCGCCGCCGAAGATGACGCCGTATTTCGACACATCGATCACGCGCGACAGGATGTGCGAGGACATGTCGGCCACGATGGGCGTGCCGCCCGCGATCTCGGGGGCGAAGTTGTACTCCACGCCGTCGATGGTTTCGTTGGTGCAGATATGCAGGTAGGCCGCATCCGGGGTGAGCTTCCACGATTCCTGTGGCGGAACCAGCGTGAAGGCGCTTTCCTTCGACGACGCCGCCACGTTCACGTTGGCGTAGCGCGCCGCTTCCTTGAGCGACTTGCCGGACCAGGAGCCGGTGTGGACGAAATCGATGGTGGCCGGCTGCGCCTTGCGCCCCGCCAGGTTGAGCGGGACGATGGCGTTCTGGCCAAGCCCGCCGCCTTGCTGGAACAGGATCTTGTAATTGTCCGGAACGGCGAGCAGCTCGCGCAGGTCGCGCACCGCGTCCCGGTAGATCGAGATGAATTCAGGGCCGCGGTGGCTCATTTCCATTACGGACATGCCGCTGCCATGCCAGTCGAGCATCTCGGCGGCGGCCTGTTCGAGGACTTCCTTGGGCAGCACGGCCGGGCCGGCTGAGAAGTTATAGATGTGAGTCACGTGTGTTCTAGGTTTGGAGTAAAAAATGATCGGAACGTCACCGGGACGAATAAATGGGGTCGGAGTTTTTTTTCGGCCCGGTTTTATGGGGCGAAAAAAACTCCGACCCCATTTATTCGGACCGTCACCGGCGCCGACTTCGGTCCGTCAAAAAAAGGGGTCAGAGTAATTTTCGCATGAAACCGCGAAAAAAAGGCTCGGCGCCCCCCTCAACCCCATTTTTTGACTTACTCCGGGGCTGGCTCCAGGTCGACGTCTTCGAGGTCAGTTTCAACAACGCGCTGCAGGCCGGAGAGCTTGGTGCCGTCTTCCACCGCGATCAAGGTCACGCCTTGCGTGGCGCGCCCCATCTCGCGAATCTCCGACACCCTGGTACGGATCAGCACGCCGCCCGTGGTAATGAGCATGATCTCATCGCTCGCCTCAACCAGCGTCGCGGCCACCACCTTGCCGTTGCGCTCGCTGGTCTGGATCGCGATCATGCCCTTGGTACCGCGGCCATGGCGCGTGTACTCGGTGATCGGAGTACGCTTGCCGAAGCCGTTTTCGGTCGCCGTCAGCACCGACTGCTGTTCGTTTTCCGCCACCAGCAGCGCGATGACGTTCTGGCCGTCCTCGAGGTTCATGCCGCGCACGCCGCGCGCGGTACGGCCCATCGGACGCACGTCGTTTTCGTCGAAGCGCACCGCCTTGCCCGAATCCGAGAACAGCATCACGTCGTGCTGGCCGTCGGTCAGCGCGGCGCCGATCAGGAAGTCGCCCTCGTCGAGGTCGACCGCGATGATGCCGGCCTTGCGCGGATTGCGGAAGTCGTTGAGCGGAGTCTTCTTGACGGTGCCAAGGCTGGTCGCCATGAATACGTAATGGTCTTCCGGGAAGGTGCGGTTCTCGCCCGAGACCGGGAGGATCACCGTGATCTTCTCGTTATCCTGGAGCGGGAACATGTTCACGATCGGCTTGCCGCGCGAATTGCGCGAGCCCTGCGGCACTTCCCACACCTTCAGCCAGTACATGCGGCCGCGGTCCGAGAAGCACAGGATGTAGTCGTGCGTATTGGCGATGAACAGCTGGTCGATCCAGTCCTCTTCCTTGGTCGCCATGGCCTGCTTGCCGCGTCCGCCGCGTTTTTGCGCGCGGTACTCGGAGATCGGCTGCGACTTCATGTAGCCGGTGTGGGACAGCGTCACGACCATGTCCTGCGGCGTGATCAGGTCTTCCGTCTCGAGGTCGGTCGGATTCAGTTCGATGGTCGAGCGGCGCACGTCCTTGTTGCCGGCGCCGTATTCGTTCATCACCAGCGTCATCTCGTCGGTGATGATGGTGGTCACGCGCTCCGGCTTGGACAGGATGTCCAGCAGGTCGGCGATGTGCGCCATGATCTCTTTGTACTCGTTGACGATCTTGTCTTGTTCCAGACCGGTCAGGCGCTGCAGGCGCATCTGCAGGATTTCCTGCGCCTGCTCGTCGGACAGCTTGTACAGGCCGTCCTGCTGCATGCCGTAGTGCTTGGGCAGGTGCTCGGGGCGGAACGCCTCGATGCCGCCCACGGTCGCGCCTTCGGCGGTACGCAGCAGCATTTCGCGCACCAGGGACGAATCCCAGGCGCGCTGCATCAGTTCGACCTTCGCGATCGGCGGCGTAGGCGCGGCCTTGATGATGGCGATGAAGTCGTCGATGTTGGCCAGCGCAACGGCCAGGCCTTCGAGCATGTGGCCGCGTTCGCGCGCCTTGCGCAGTTCGAACACGGTGCGCCGCGTGACCACCTCGCGCCGGTGCGACAGGAAGCACTGCAGCATCTGCTTGAGGTTGAGCAGCTTCGGCTGGCCGTTCACCAGCGCCACCATGTTCATGCCGAAGGTGTCCTGCAACTGGGTCTGCTTGTACAGGTTGTTGAGGACAACTTCCGGCACTTCGTTGCGTTTCAGCTCAATGACCACGCGCATGCCCGACTTGTCGGACTCGTCGCGGATGTCGGAAATGCCCTCGAGCTTCTTGTCGCGCACGTTCTCGGCGATGCGCTCGAGCAGCGACTTCTTGTTGACCTGGTAGGGCAGCTCGTCGACGATGATCGCGATGCGCCCGCCGTCCTTGCCGTATTCCTCGAAGTGGGTCTTGGCGCGCATGACGACGCGCCCGCGCCCGGTGCGGTAACCGTCGCGCACGCCCGAGACGCCATAGATGATGCCGGCGGTCGGGAAGTCCGGTGCAGGAATCAGCTCGATCAGTTCGTCGATCGAGCAATCCGGGTTGCGCAGCACATGCAGCGCGCCGTTGATGACTTCGGTCAGGTTATGCGGCGGGATGTTGGTGGCCATGCCGACCGCGATGCCCGACGAGCCGTTGATCAGCAGGTTCGGAATGCGGGTCGGCAGGACGGTCGGCTCTTTTTCCTTGCCGTCGTAGTTGGGCTGGAAGTCGACCGTGTCCTTGTCGATGTCGGCCAGGATCTCGCCGGCGATCTTGTCGAGGCGGCACTCGGTGTAACGCATCGCCGCGGCGCTGTCGCCGTCGACCGAACCGAAGTTACCCTGGCCATCGACCAGCGTGTAGCGCAGCGAGAAGTCCTGCGCCATGCGCACCAGCGTGTCGTAGATCGAGGCGTCGCCGTGCGGGTGGTACTTACCCATGGTTTCGCCGACCACGCGCGCGCACTTTACATACGGCCGGTTGTACACATTGTTCATTTCGTGCATCGCGAACAGGACCCGGCGGTGCACCGGCTTCAAGCCGTCGCGCACATCAGGCAAGGCACGGCCCACGATCACGCTCATGGCGTAATCGAGGTAGCTCTTGCGCATCTCTTCTTCGAGGGAAATTGGGATTGTTTCTTTTGCGAATTGATCCATTGGCGGGTCGGCTGATCTCAGGCTGTGGTTATGTTATCGGTACGCAAACTGTATGCATTGCGGCATGACAGAGCCTGCCGGACCAACGTGCCGCCCCATGTGGGGCAAACCGCTGAACTGATCGACAGACAAGCGGGGGATTTTAGCATGCGCGCCATAGCAGCAGCGTAATTCCTCAAAACCGGCCAGGAGCATGAAACCGCGCTTCGAATCTGTGTTGTCAAGCACGGAACATTCCCAACAACATCATGTTGCACGAAAACAACGTCAGTTGCGTGAATAGAGGCCGTTCGATTTAACCGGCGTCGTGATATTTCGCATGATGTGGCAGAATGATTACGAGTTAATTGCCTGTTTCGCAATGCAAAACAGTCATTGTCTGCCGGGATGTTATTATCTTGATCAGATACAAAAAGTTGCGCAGATTGCTGCGGATATCACCCCCGAAAGGAAAACAATATGAAGAACCTTACAACGCTCGTGCTCGCAGCCTGCGCGGCGATCGCCGGCAGCGCGTTCGCCCAGAACGCACCTCTTACAACCGACATCCAGGCGGCCAAGCCACACAGCGCCTACGTGCAGGATTCGCGCGGCGTCATCGTGCGCAATTCCACCGGCCTGTGCTGGCGCACCGGCTACTGGACCCCGGCCGATGCCGTTCCAGGCTGCGACGCGCCACTGTGCGTGGCCCCGGAGACCCTGGTTGACGGCAAGTGCGTGGCACCACCGCCACCACCGGCACCGCCAGTAGTCGCGCCGCCTGCGCCTGCAGTAGTGCCCGCACCGGCGGCGCCAGTACCGACCTCGGAAAAGGTCAGCTACTCGGCTGACGCATTCTTCGACTTCGACAAGGCAGTGCTCAAGAAGGAAGGCAAGGCCAGCCTGGACGACCTGACCTCCAAGCTGCAAGGCGTGAACCTGGAAGTGATCATCGCCGTTGGCCACACCGATGCGATCGGCACCGACGCCTACAACCAGAAGCTGTCGATTCGCCGCGCCGAAGCCGTCAAGGCCTACCTGCAGTCCAAAGGCGTTGAAGCGAACCGCATCTACACCGAAGGCAAGGGCGAGAAGCAACCGGTAGCGGACAACAAGAGCTCCGCAGGGCGCGCCAAGAACCGTCGCGTTGAAATCGAAGTGGTTGGTACGCGCAGCAAATAAAGCGCGCCCGCTGTGCGCCCCGTGCGCACAGCCGAACGTGCCTGCACTGACCCCGCTTCGGCGGGGTTTTTTTATGCTCGCGTCCGTCGCGCTTGCTAAATTCCCGCTATTATTCCGCCTATGAACGCAGACCCACTCGAAATCCAGAAATTTAGCGAACTTGCCCACCGCTGGTGGGATCCCACGTCCGAATTCCGCCCCCTCCACGAGATCAACCCGCTGCGCCTTGAATGGATCAACGCACGCGCGCCGCTGGCCGGCAAGAACGTGATCGACATCGGCTGCGGCGGCGGCATCCTGGCCGAGTCCATGGCCAAAAAAGGCGCCAAGGTGACCGGCATCGACCTGTCGGAAAAAGCGCTCAAGGTGGCCGACCTGCACAGCCTCGAATCGGGCGTGCAGGTGCGCTACCAGCTGATCGCCGCCGAAGACATGGCCGCGCAGGAAGCCGGCCAGTACGACGTGGTCACCTGCATGGAAATGCTCGAGCACGTGCCCGATCCCGCAGCGATCGTGAAGGCCGCAGCCACCCTGGTCAAACCGGGCGGGCAAGTATTCTTCTCGACCCTGAACCGCAACCCGAAGGCCTACCTGTTTGCGATCGTCGGGGCCGAATACCTGCTGCGCATGCTGCCCAAGGGCACCCACGACTACGCCAAGTTCATCACGCCGGCCGAGCTGTCGCAGTACGTGCGCGAAGCCGGCCTGCAGGTCGAGGCGCTCAAGGGTCTCGGCTACAACCCGCTGACCAAGGTCTACTCGCTGAACCACGATACCAGCGTCAACTACATGGTAGCCTGCAGCCGCCCGCTGTAAAGCGCCCAGCCGTCAAGACCATATGAACCGCCCCACCCTGCTGCAGGCACCGCGTGCCATCCTGTTCGATCTTGACGGCACGCTGGCCGACACCGCGCCCGACCTGGCCGCGGCGGTCAACCTGCTGCGCACCGAGCGCGGGCTCGAGCCGACGCCCTATGCCGTGCTGCGCCCGACCGCCTCGGCCGGCGCACGCGGCATGATCGGCGCCGCCTTCGGGCTCACGCCCCAGGACGCCGGCTACGAAGAGCTGCGGGTGCAATGGTTCAACCACTACCAGGCCGCAATGGCGGTGCACAGCACCCTGTTTGAGGGCGTGCCCGACCTGCTGGCCGGCATTGCCGACGCCGGCATGGCATGGGGCATCGTCACCAACAAGCCAGCGCGCTTTACCGACCCGCTGATACCGCAGATCGGCCTGCAGCACGCCGGCTGCATCATTTCCGGCGACACCACCGCACACGCCAAGCCGCACCCGGCCCCGTTGTTCGAAGCCGCGCGCCGCCTGGGGCTCGCCCCCGAACAATGCTGGTACGTGGGCGACGACCTGCGCGACGTCGAAGCCGGGCGCGCCGCCGGCATGGTGACGGTCGCGTGCAACTGGGGCTATTGCGGTTCGGTGGAACCGTTAAGCTGGGGCGCCGACTACCGGCTCGACACCCCGTTCGCGCTGCTCGACACCATCCGCGACGTGCTCACGCAAGCCGAATTGATCTCGTAGGGGCGCGCGCACCTGCCCGGCCGGCCTGCCTGCCAACATTGCTGAACCTTAACTGAACTGCGTTGTCCAATGAAGCGCCAGTCGGAAACGTGCCAAAAATACAAGCGCAGACAGACAAAGTTGAGCCACCGCAAGTAATTACATACGCTCTGCACCCGCTGACCGATTGCGTTACAATGGAGTTCTGTTTGGGGGCGACCTGGTTTCGACGTGGGTTGCAAAGCAGTGCAGGGCATACCGAGGACTGGTTACCTCGTAAATACATCCAGAAAAAACTTAACTGCAAACGATAACTCGTACGCACTGGCAGCTTAATCGCTGTTAGCTCTACAACACCTCGTCCCTGGGGTGGGCCGTCAAAAGCTGTAGAGTCATTTACAGGGACTCGTGTAGTACCGGGTCACTTGGTATTGCACTAAATCTAAGGTGACTCGCCTTTACGAAGCGTGCACGTCCGCGTCGTCGGGGTTAAATCAAATGACAGTGCTAAGTATGTAGAACTGTCTGTAGAGTGCTTGCGGACGCGGGTTCGATTCCCGCCGCCTCCACCAACGCATGCCAAAAAACCACCCATTGGGTGGTTTTTTTTCGTCAGGGCCAACGGATGGCGGGGATCGAACCCGCGGCGATTTCTTGCCTTTCCCCTCCACCAACTCATTGTCTCGAAACAAGCGCGTTTCAACAGTTGCGCAAACGCAAATTGCCGAATAACAAGGGGACAATAATGGTATTTCCGCGCACACACACCGTGCTGCGCGACATCGCATGGAGGTCGCCTTGGCGCAATTGTTTACGGCTGGCTTTCTCGACCGCCTTCTCGACGACCCCGGCGAACACACGCGCGCCGGCCACGGCGTCGACCTGACCCTGGCGCAGTTCAAGAGTGGCATCGCGCGTGACCTGGAGGCGCTGCTCAATACCCGCACGGCCATTTCGCGCGAAGCCCTGGCCGGCTATCCAGAATGCAGCAACTCCATCCTGAATTATGGCTTGAGCGATTTTTCGCACCTGTGCCTTGGCAGCAGCGTTGACCGGGACACGATCTGCGCGGCCGTGAAGGTGGCGATCGAGCGGCACGAACCGCGGCTCAGCAACGTCAGCGCGTCATTGCGCATCGCGCCTGGCTCCACCTACCGGGTCGACCTTGTCATTTCCGCCATGTTGCAGACCCAGGCGGCGAGCGAGCCGGTTCAGTTCGACGCCCAGCTCGACTCCGCAACCCAGCAATACTCGATTCAGACTCCAGGCGCAGTAACACAGGCTGAAACGGCATGACGACGGACCAGCTGCTTCCCTACTTCGAACGTGAGCTGGTCGCGTTTCGGGCCCTCAGTCGCGAGTACGCGGCGAACTATCCAAGGATAGCCAGCAACCTGCACATGAGCGGCGACATGAGCGGCGATCCGCACGTCGAGCGCATGATCGAGGCGTTCGCCCTGATTGCCGCGCGCATGTCGAAACGGCTCGACGACGACTACCCCCAATTTACCGAATTGCTGCTCGACGTGCTGATGCCGCACTACCTGGGCTCGTTTCCATCGACTGCCATCGCGCATCTTGACATCAGCGCCGCCAATAAAGCCGAAATGACAGAGGTAAAGACAATCCCGCGCGGCACGGAACTGGTCTCCGCTCCCATTCAAGGCGTGCCCTGCACATTCCGCACCGCGTACGACATTACCGCAGCGCCGGTCATGCTGACGGCCGCGCGCTTCGATGTCGTCATGAACGCCCCGGGCGCCGTGCGCCTTCCGGCGGACGTCACCTCCGGAATCCGCATCACCCTTGAAGGCGCATCATCCAAGATGGGGCTTGCCCAGATGAAGCTGAAGGCATTGCGCGTGTTCATCGACGGTGAGCCCTCGTTTTGCGCAGCCATGCGCGACGCCCTTTTCATGCAGACCGTTTGCGCCTATGTCGACGTTGGCGATGGCCAGTGGAAGCGCCTTCCGGCCATCCCCATTGCGCCCGTCGGCTTCGCAGAAGGCGATGCCCTGATTCCCTTCCCTGCCCGTTCGCACCCGGCTTACATTGTGCTGACCGAATACTTTGGCTGTCCGGACAAGTTCAATTTTTTCGACATCGACCTGGCCGCCCTGACCAAACATCTGCCGCCGGACGGCCAGCGCCTGACGCTCCATTTGGCAGTAACCGGCATGCGCGTCGACGCCGACGTCGCCCGCATGCTCGCCAGCCTGTCGCCGGCCAATCTGCTGCTTGGCTGCGCGCCGGTCGTCAATCTGTTCAAGAAGCCGGGCGTGCCAATCACCCTCACCCACCAGAGCGCCGACTACGCCATCCTGGCCGATGCGATTCATGCGCGCTCCTTCGAGGTCTATACGGTCGACTCGGTGCAGTTGATGCGCCAGTCGGAACGCGACCAGGCGGTGACGGAGTTCCGGCCCTTCTACGCCTTGAACCACGGCGAAAGCGACGGGCGAAAGGGGCATTATTATGTGGTGCGGCGCGACGAGGCACTCCTGCTTCGAAGCCCCGGACACGAACGAAGGATCAGCTTTGTCGATATCGACTTCAAGCCGCTGGCCATCGAAAAAGTAACCGTCTCCCTTGACCTCACCTGCAGCAACCGCGCACTGCCGACGAAATTGAACGGCGGGCGCGAAGGCGGCGATCTCTTTCCACCAGCCAGTTTCGGCGGCAATCCCATTCGCCTGTTGCGCAGGCCAAGTGCCCCGCGCCGGTTCGCGTGGGGCCACGGAACGCAATGGCGCCTCATCTCGCACCTGAGCTTGAATCACCACTCGCTGGTCCAGGAAGGACTTCCCGCGTTTCGCGAAATGCTCACCTTGTACGACCTGTCCCAGTCTGCCATCTCGCAGCGCCAGATCCGCGGC
>NZ_JAUYNW010000032.1 GCF_030698145.1 Phenylobacterium sp.
CAGCGCTTGGTCCAGGCCGGAAAGCCCACAAAGCTCGCCCTCACCGCCTGCATGCGACGGCTCCTCGTCACCCTCAACGCCATGATCCGCGACAACACAGACTGGAGACATGCGCCAGCCTAACTACGGTTGCTCCCCCAATACACGCTCCGCGCTGAGGGAGGATCTAGGAACGAGCCGTCAGTTCCGGGACGCGATGGCCTCGATGGCCTGGACCTTGTGCTCGCAGTCCTCGGCCAGCCGGCGGGCGATGTCGCGCACCCCGGCGGGATAGGCCTCGCCGCCGTCGGCGATCTCGGCCGAGACGCGCTCGACCTCGATCAGGGCGGCTTCCAGGCTGCGGATGTGCTCGCGGGCTAGATGCTTGGCCTCGGCCTGCAGGCGGCGGATGCGCTCGGAGAGGTCGTTGAGCTTCGGTGCGGTCTTGGATTCGGCGGCCGAGTTGTCGGCCACGACTGAAAGAGGAGGCGACATATGTCTATCCCCGAGGCGTGCCTGAGGTCCCCCATGGACCGCTTCGACTTGGGACGCCCTTTGAAGTGCCTACGCTTGAGGTGGGTGCGAAGTTCCGTCCCCGCCAGCCGAGGCGTGGCGTTAAGCACGACTATTCGCCGGGTGTGGAATTTGGGTGACAGGCAATGGCGGAGCTTCGCGCGTTTAGGTGGAGCGAAGGTCCGACATTGGGCGAGCAATCCCCCTACAGCTTCCCCTTCCGGAACCGCTCCTGCGCCTCCGCCCGAGCCTCCGCCTTAACCCGCTTCACCGCCCCGCGATCCACCTCTTCCCCAGGCGCGGTCAGCACGTCGTTGGCGAACTCCAGGTCCAGCATCTTCAACCGCTTGATCTCGTCGCGCAGCCGCGCGGCGGTCTCGAATTCCAGGTCGGCGGCGGCCTGGCGCATCTTGGCTTCGAGGTCGCGCAGGGTGGCCTTGAAGTTGTCGCCGAGGAACGGCTTGGAGTCCTCCGCCACCCCGGCGCTGACCAAGGGGCGGTCACGCTCGTAGCCGCTCGCCAGGATCTCCTTGATGGAGCTCTTGATGCTCTCGGGCGTGATGTTGTGCTCGAGGTTGTAGATTTCCTGCTTTTCCCGGCGGCGGCTGGTCTCGGCCATGGCGCGTTCCATGGAGCCCGTGATGCGGTCGGCATAGAGGATCACCTGGCCGTCGACGTTGCGCGCGGCGCGGCCGATGGTCTGAATCAGGCTGGTCTCGGAGCGTAGGAAGCCCTCCTTGTCGGCGTCGAGGATGGCCACCAGGCCGCATTCGGGGATGTCGAGGCCCTCGCGCAGCAGGTTGATCCCCACCAGGGCGTCGAACGCGCCCAGGCGCAGGTCGCGGATGATCTCGATCCGCTCCATGGTGTCGATGTCGGAGTGCATGTAGCGGACGCGCAGGCCCTGCTCGTGCATGTACTCGGTGAGGTCCTCGGCCATCTTCTTGGTCAGGACGGTGATCAGGCTGCGATAGCCCTTTGCCGTGGTCTGGCGGACCATGTCGATGACGTCGTCCACCTGGCTGAAGCCGCCGGTGGTCACCGGGCGCACCTCCACCGGGGGGTCGATCAGGCCGGTGGGGCGGATCACCTGCTCGGCGAAGACCCCGCCGGTGCGCTCCATCTCCCAATTGCCGGGCGTGGCCGAGACGTGGACGGTCGCCGGGCGCATGGCGTCCCACTCCTCGAATTTGAGCGGGCGGTTGTCGAGGCAGGAGGGAAGGCGGAAGCCGTATTCGGCGAGGGTGAACTTGCGGCGGTAGTCGCCGCGGTACATGCCGCCGATCTGGGGCACCGACTGGTGGCTCTCGTCGACGAACAGCAGACCGTTCTCGGGGATGTATTCGAAAAAGGTCGGCGGCGGTTCGCCCGTGCGGCGGCCCGACAGGTAGCGGCTGTAGTTCTCGATGCCGGCGCAGGAGCCGGTGGCCTGGATCATCTCGATGTCGAAATTGGTCCGCTGCTCCAGGCGCTGGGCCTCCAAGAGCTTGCCGTTGGCCACCAGCCAGTCGAGGCGCTCCTTCAACTCCGCCTTGATGGCGATGACCGCCTGGTTGAGGGTCGGGCGCGGGGTGACGTGGTGGCTGTTGGCGTAGATCTTTACCCCCTCCAGGTCGGCGGTCTTCTTGCCGGTCAAGGGGTCGAACTCGGTGACGGTCTCGATCTCGTCGCCGAACAGGCTGATGCGCCAGGCGCGGTCCTCGTAGTGGGCCGGGAAGATCTCGAGGGTGTCGCCTCGGCGGCGGAACGATCCGCGCTCGAAGGCCGCGTCGTTGCGCTTGTACTGCAGGGCCACCAGGTCGCCCATCAGCCGCTTCTCGTCGATCCGCTGGCCGGGCTCGAGCGTCATGGTCATGGCTGTATAGGTCTCGACCGAGCCGATGCCGTAGATGCAGGAGACGCTGGCCACGACGATCACATCGTCGCGCTCGAGGATCGCCCGGGTCGCCGAGTGGCGCATCCGGTCGATCTGCTCGTTAATCGAGCTGTCCTTCTCGATGTAGGTGTCGGTCCGGGGGACGTAGGCCTCGGGCTGGTAGTAGTCGTAATAGGAGACGAAGAACTCCACCGCGTTCTCGGGGAAGAAGCTCTTCATCTCGGAATAAAGCTGGGCGGCCAGGGTCTTGTTGGGCGCCAGGATCAGGGCCGGGCGCTGGGTCTGCTCGATGACCTTGGCCATGGTGAAGGTCTTGCCGGAACCGGTGACCCCCAGCAGCACCTGGTCGTGCTCCTTGCCCTCCAGCCCC
>NZ_JAUYNW010000039.1 GCF_030698145.1 Phenylobacterium sp.
GCGCGTGGCAAGGGAGCCGGCTTCATTTGAACCCCTGTCCAGAGGCCCGCCCTTGGCCAATCCCGAACTGGGTGCAAAACAGCTTTGCCCCAACTGCCAAGCGAAATTCTACGACCTGACCCGTCGCCCGGCTCACTGCCCGAAGTGCGACCACGAATTCGACCCTGACGAAGCCGTCCGCAACCGCCGGGTCCGCGCCCGCGCGGCGCCGGTCGATCACGACGCCGAAGAGGCCGAAGATCAAGTCCGCGCCAAGGCCGAGGCCGAGGAGGAGGAAGAGGAGGACGAAGTCGTCACCCCCGAACTCGACGAGGCGGTGGCCGACGTTCCGCTCATCTCCGACGACGACGACGAGGCGCCCGACGCCGCGCCGGAAGACCAGCTCTCGGAATTCACCGAGGACGACGACCTCGAGGACGAGGACGACGCCGACGTGCCGTTCCTGGAAGACGAGGACGAGGACGATTTCGACGACACCGAAATCGAAGGTCTGCCCGGCGAGGGCGACGACGACCGCTAGGAAATCGAGGCGCGACAACCCGCCCCGAAAAAAAGCCTCCGGGCGGGTTGATCGCGTCAAACTCTCAGACTAGGTTCCGCGCCTCTTCGGCGGGGACCCCGCCAGAGACCCGAGACCTCGGGGCTATAGCTCAGCTGGTAGAGCGCTTGAATGGCATTCAAGAGGTCAGCGGTTCGACTCCGCTTAGCTCCACCATGGAGGCCCGCAGTGAAAGCTGCGGGCCTTCGCCTTTTCCGGCGTGGGCTTCAGACGAACACCTGGACCATGACCATCACCAGTCCCAGGGTCGCCAGGTTCCAGCTGAAGGTGCGGATCCAGGGCAGGCCGGCGGCGTACAGCGGAAGGAACAGGGCGCGGCCGGCGACATAGGTCACCGCGCCGGCGGCGCTGAGCCAGGCCTCCTTGTCCAGCGCATGGACCATCAGCACAGCGCCGACGAAGACCGGGAAGGTCTCCAGGAAGTTGCGTTGCGCGCGGTCAAGCCGGCCGGCCAATCCCGACGGGAGGAGACCCTCGTCGCGAGGTCCGACCGAATATCGGTTGCCGACCTGCGCCTTGAAGCTGAACGACGCGGCGCTCAGGTGGACCAGGGCCAGCACCAGGGCCAGGAACAGGCACCAGAATTCGACGGACATAGCGGCCTCCCGAAGAGCCGTTAGGCTAGATCAAGCGTCGAGTCGGACCAAACGCCACGGCCGGCTGAGGTTGAAACCCGACCGATCGGTCACCAAATGGAGTCCATCCGGGGCTTCGCGCCGATTGCGGGCGAGGTTTCGGGGAGTCGCTTGGAGCGAGGACTCTGGAATGAATCGGCCGATCGTCTTCGACAGCCCCTTCCTGCTGGGCTTCGACCATACCCGTAGCCTGATCGAGCGCGCGGCCAAGGCCGCGGCCGAGAGCTATCCGCCCTACAATGTGGAGGATCGCGGCGACGGGGCCCTGCGCATCACGCTGGCCGTGGCAGGGTTCACCCCCGACCAGCTGCACGTGACGGTGGAGGATCGCCAGCTCATCGTCGCCGGCAAGCGCGAAGGCGCGGGCGAGGAGGCCTATCTGCATCGCGGCATCGCCGCGCGAGGCTTCGTCCGCAATTTCGTCCTGGCCGACGGCATGAAGGTGGAGGGCGCGCTGCTGGAGCACGGCCTGCTGCATATCGACCTAACCCGACCGGAACCTGAACGGCTGGTTCAGCGGATTCCCATCCGCGCCGGCGGATAATCCAGCCCAGCTAGACGGTCGGCTGAACTTGCGACCGTCGGATGCGTTGAGTTTTACGGAGGTGGTCATGATGACGCCGAATCTTACGACCGAAGCTTTCGCCGCTCTTGGCGGTCCCGATCTTGTCTATGTTCGGCCGATCAAGGCCGCCGAGATCATCGCCTCGACCCCCGCGGCCCAGATCCAGGGCTTCGATCTCGATCCCGACCAGACCCTCTATGCGGTCCACCGGGCCGATGGGGAGCGCCTGGCGGTGCTCACCGACAAGGAATCCGCCGTCGCCGCCGCGCTCGCCCACGAGCTGGCGCCGGTCTCGGTGCACTAGGAATTCTGGCCACTAGGTTCGTGGGGAACAGCTCGTCCCCGCCGAGAGGCGGGGACTTGAGCGTCTAGGCGGCGGCCGAGGGCCGCTCCTGCACCAGCAAGGCATGGATGGCGTCAGGCGTACGCGCCTTGCGCAGGTGGTCGCGCAGGTCGCCCTGGCGCAGCAGGCGCGAAACCCGGGCCAGCGCCCGCAGGTGCTCGGTCGAGGCGCTGGGCGGCGCGAACAGGGCGAAGATCAGATCCACCGGCTGGTCGTCGACCGCGTCGAAATCCACCGGCTGGTCCAGCCGGATGAAGACCCCACGCATGCGTGTCAGGCCGTCCAGGCGCGCATGGGGCGCAGCGACGCCGTAGCCGACGCCGGTCGAGCCCGCCAGCTCACGCTCGGCGAGCGCGTCCAGGATCACCCCGGCGTCGATGCCGAAGTTGCGGGCCGCGACCTCGGCGACCACGGCCAGAACCTGGCGCTTGTTCGGCGCTGAGGCGCGCGCCGCAATCGCGACGCGGTCCAGGATATCGCCAATCTGCATAGTGTGTGACGCCCAAACAAAGAGGCCCCGACCGCACCGCCGAGATCGGAAACGTTGCGGAACCGGCGGCCTAGACGCCGGCGCCGTTCACCACGTTCCCATTCACGGATTTGGTGCGTTCTGGGTCGATCCAGCCGATATTCCCGTCGGGCCGGCGGTACACCACGGACAAACCCCCGTGAGCGGCGTTCCTAAACACGATTGTTTGAGACTCCGTCAAGTCCAGCTCCATCACCGCCCTGGAAACGGTCATCTCGCGAACGGGCCTTTCCGTTTCGGCGATTACCATTCCCGACGGCGGGGTGTGGCTGGACTGCGGCGTTTCGCCCTCGTCCCAATCCATGTCCTCTTCGCCCTCGGGCGCTCGGATCACGAAATAGGAGGCGGTCTCAGCCTGTCGGGCGGAGGCCGCGGTCGAGTGGCTCTTCAGCCGACGCTTATAGCGTCGGATGCGCGTCTCCATCTTGACCATCGCGGCGTCGAAGGCCCCGTGGGCGTCGCCGCCCAGGCCATGACTTTGCAAAGCCTGGCCTGAGGCCAGCTTCACCGCGCAGTCGACTCTGAAGGAATGGCCCTCTCGGCTGACCACGACATCGGCGTCACCGCCGCGATCGAAGTATTTGCCGATAGAACCGGTGATTTCGTCGGTGACCCGCTCGCGCAGGGCCTCCCCAACGGCGACATGCTTGCCGGAAACAAGGACTTGCATGAGGAGAACAACGCGCCTGCGCGCGGTTGGTGTCAAGCGGCCCCGAACCAGTTCACGAGATGTCGAACGCCATCGATCACCAAGTCGGCGGCGACGAACAAAACCGCGCCACTGACGGCGGCCAGCACGTAGCCGACGATCGCGAACACGCCGTCCCTCTGGAACAGCGAAAACCCCAGCACGCCGATGGTCAGGGCCGGCAGCAGGTTGCCCAGCGGGATCGGCAGGATCAGCACGAACGACAGCAGCGAGCAGATCACCCCGATCACCCGGTCGCCGACCGGACCGAACAGGAAGGTCATCCGCGGCCGGGACACCTTCTCGATCCTCTCCACCCACGGGAGCAAGCGTCCGAAGATCCGCTCGAGGCTGGAGCCCGCCATGGTGCGCGCATCGATGGCTCGGGGAAGCCAGAGGGTGGAGACACCCAGGGCCACCTGGGGCGACAGCAGCAACAGCGGCGCCCCCAGCAGCGTGGAGGAGCCCGGCGGCAGGGGCAGCAGGTTGGGGATCGCGAAGACGAACATCAGGGCCCCGAAGGCCCGGCGGCCGAACAGGTCGACGACTTCGCCCACCGCCACGGTCTCCTGCTGACCCACCTCCCGCAGGATCATGGAGATCGGTTTTCGTTGGTCTGTCGCAACCGGCGGCATATGACTCCTCAAGACCCTTCAATCGTCCGCTCAAAGAGCGTGGCGCTGCGACAACGCGCCAGCCATGAAATGGATTTGCGCTGCTTTGGCCTGTTTACAAGCAGCCCAGCTTTGAACTATTTCGCGGCCATGCGTCGTTCGATGATCAAAAGCGCGATTAAAACCACCATGCCCGCGGGGCCTGGGGTTTTGCGCGCGCCCGCCGCGTAGCACCCCAAAGGACCCCGCCGCCAGGACGGGGTCGCCGATTTCCTTCGAAGACAGGCTCCCCCTCCTCCGGCTCAACTGGAGACGAGACCTGATGCTGTCCACACTCGAAGCCCCTGCCCGCCCCGCCGGCCAGAAGCTGTTCAATGTCGCGGTCGTCGGCGCCACCGGCGCGGTCGGCGGCGAGGTGATCGGCTGCCTGGAGCGCCGCAGCTTCCCCGTGCGCACCCTGCGTCTGCTGGCCTCACCGCGCTCGGCCGGCAAGACCCTGGTCTTCGACGGCCGTCAGATCGCCGTCGAGGCGCTCGACGAAGCCAGCTTCACCGGCGTGGACATCGCCATCTTCGCCTCCTCCAGCGCGATCAGCCGCCAGTACGCGCCGATCGCCGCGGCGGCCGGGTGCCTGGTGGTCGACAACTCCTCGGCCTTCCGCATGCAGGAGGACATCGCCCTGGTGGTGCCGGAGGTGAACGGCGAGCTGCTGGCCGCCCGGCCGTCCATCGTCGCCAATCCCAACTGCGTGGCCGCGATCGCGGTCATGGCCCTGCAGCCCCTACACGCGCGGAACAGGATCGTCCGGGTGATCGGCGCGACCTACCAGGCCGCCTCCGGCGCCGGCGCCGCGGCCATGGCCGAGCTGGAGCAGTCCACCGCCGCCTATCTGGCGGGCGAGGCCTATGCGCCCCAGGCGCTGCCGCACCCCTACGCCTTCAACCTGTTCAGCCACAACGCGGAGGTCGACGCGGCCAGCGGCTATAACGGGGAGGAGCTGAAGGCCATGGCCGAGATCCGCAAGATCATGAGCGCGCCGGAGATGCGGCTCTCCTTCACCTGCGTGCGGGTGCCGGTGCTGCGGGCCCATTCCATGTCGCTGGTGATGGAGTTCGAGAACCCGGTCACCCCCGCCCAGGCCGAGGCCTGGCTCTCGGACGCGCCGGGAGTGAAGCTGGTCAACGACCACGCCGCCAACCACTACCCGATGCCCAACGAGGTCTCGGGCCGCGACGAGGTCTCGGTGGGCCGCATCCGGGCCGACCTCTCGGACCCCACCGGCCACACGCTGTCGATCTTCATCGCCGGCGACCAACTCCTGAAGGGCGCGGCGCTCAATGCGGTGCAGATCGCCGAAGTGCTGGCGGGGTAAGACTTTTTCTCCCCCATTCATGGAGGAGGGGGATCTCAGAACGCCGGCTGAACCGCGCCGTGGTACGACCCATGGGAATGGGAGCAGCGCTTCCTAGGCCGTTTCCTTGAGCATCCGCCGGCGCTCCACCGAGGAGGGGATGCGCATGGCCTCGCGGTACTTGGCGACCGTGCGGCGGGCGATGTCGACGCCCGTCTCTTTCAGGATATCGACGATCGTGTCGTCGGAATGAACGTCGCCGTCGGTGCGTTCGGCGTCGATGAGCTGCTTGATCTTGTGGCGCACGCTCTCGGCCGAGTGGGCTTCGCCGCCCGAGGACGAGGCGATCGAGGAGGTGAAGAAGAACTTCAACTCGAACATGCCGCGTGGGGTGGCCATGTACTTGTTGGAGGTCACCCGGCTGACGGTGGATTCGTGCATGCCGATGGCGTCGGCCACGGTCTTGAGGTTCAGCGGCCGCAGGTGCTCGACGCCATAGGCCAGGAAGCCGTCCTGCTGGCGGACGATCTCGGAGGCCACCTTGAGGATGGTCTTGGCGCGTTGGTCCAGGCTCTTCACCAGCCAGTTGGCGCTGGCCATGCAGTCGGCCACGAAGACCTTCTCCTGGTCGGTCCGCGCCACGCCGGAAACCCGGGCGTGGTAGCGCTGGTCGACCAGCAGCTTTGGCAGGGTGTCGGTGTTGAGCTCCACGTGCCACAGGCCGCCCTGGCCCTCGCGGACGTGGACGTCGGGGGCCACCGGCTGCGAAGGTTCGCCGCCGAAGGCCGCGCCGGGACGGGGCGTCAGCGCCCGCAGCTCGGCGACCATCTCGCGCAGGTCCTCGTCGTCGACCCCGCAGATCTTGCGCAGGGCCGGCATGTCGCGCTTGGCCAGCAGTTCGAGATTGTCCAGCAGGGCCATCATGGCCGGATCGCAGCGATCCAGCTCCTTGAGCTGCAGCATCAGGCACTCGCGCACGTCGCGGGCGAAGACGCCGGTGGGCTCGAAGCCGTGGAGGGCGGTCAGCACCGATTCCACCATCGGCAGGCCGCAGCCCAGCCGCTCGGCGGTGTCTTGCAGGTCGCAGCGCAGATAGCCGCCCTCGTCGACCGAATCGATCAGTACGGTGGCCACCACGAGCTCGGCCGGCGACAGGCCCGCCACGGCGAGCTGGTCGTGGAGGTGTTCGCTGAGGGTCTTGTCCTTGGTCAGCCGGCCTTCGAAGTCGTCGCCGTCCTCGAAGCCGCCGCCGCCGGACCCGGCCTTGGACCAGTCGATGGCGCCGCCGGCCTGCTGGGCCTCGGAGTCGCCCGTGGCGACCTCGCCCGGCGAGGCCTGGTCGTGGGTGATATCCATGTGCGGCTCGGCGCCGCTGTCGGGGATCTGGTCGGTGGAGAAGTCGCCGTCTTCGCGGGGCGCCTCTTCGCGGTCGGGCTCGTGGTCGGTCTCGTCGCGGGCCAGCAGCGGATTGCGCTCCAGCTCGCCCTCGACATAGGCCTCGAGCTCGAGATTCGACAATTGCAGCAGCTTGATCGCCTGCTGCAGCTGGGGGGTGATGACCAGCCCCTGCCCTTGCCGAAGTTCCAATCGCGCGCCGAGCGCCAAATCCGCCTCCTGGCCTGAATCTTGCTCCAGGCTAGGGCGCCCATCCCCACCGATTGGTTAACTCCGCGAATTAAGAATTGCCGCGCGGGCGCCGGGGGAGCGGCGCCCGCGCGCCACCGTCACGCAGCGACCCTTTCGGGCGCGCGGAACAGCGGGGTCCATTCGTGGTCGGGGTAGACCCCGGCCATCATCCGATCGACATAGGCGACGAGGTTGTCGAACTTCATCGCCCCCTCGCGGATCGGGGCGTCGAAAAAGGGCGTCATCAGTCCCGCCAGCACACCGAAGGCGATGGCGTCGACGCCGGTGGGCCGCTCGCCCATCAGGAACACCTTGTCGCCCAGCAAGGCCGACAGGGCCGAGAGCGAGCGCACGCCCAGGCCCAGGATCTCGGCCTCGGAATGGCGACCGACGCCGACGGCGCGGATATTGCCGGCGATCTCGTGCTGGATCTGCTTGCGCAGGTCCTCCTGCATCTCCGGCGGCAGTTCCTTGAAGAACATCGCCGGGCCCTTGGCGAAGTTCTCAGGCGTCAGCCAGCGCACGTGGGCCATGGTCCAGGCGAAGTGGTTCTCGATCATCCGCTCGATCGCCCAGGCCTGGGCGCGCTCGACCGGGCAGAGCCCCTCGTCGAAATCGACCCCGTACTTCCGCTCGAGGTGCAGGCGAATGAAATGGCTATCGGCGATCATCTCGCCGTCGTCCTCGATCCAAGGGAGCTGGCCCTTGGGCGAGCTCTCCCGCTGGGCCGCGACGCGGCTGTAGGCGACCCCCGCCATCTGCAGGTGAACCTCGGTCTTGGTGACATAGGGGCTGATTTCCGGAAGTCCGAAACCGGCGCCGAAGCCGTGGAGCGTGATCATTGGGGTCCCTCCTTTGATTTGACCCCCTAGGCTTACCGACCGTCTGCTGCCACCATGCTGTCAGCAGTGTGGCGGCATGCTGCGGACATGACGAAGCGGATTTCCATGAGACGCGCCGACCGGCTGTTCCAGATCATCCAGATCCTGCGCCGCTCGCGTGGGCCGATCACCGCCGACAAGGTCGCCGAGGAGCTGGAGACCTCCAAGCGCACGGTCTATCGCGACATCGCCACCCTGATGGGCCAGCGGGTGCCGATCCGCGGCGAGGCCGGCATGGGCTATGTGCTGGACCAAGGCTTCGATCTGCCGCCGCTGATGCTCACCCCCGACGAAATCGAGGCCGCGGTGCTGGGCGCCCAGTGGGTGATCGGCCGCGGCGACCCGGCCCTGGCGCGGGCCGCGCAGGACCTGATCGCCAAGATCGCCGCGGCGGTACCCGAACGCCTGCGCCCCTATGCGCTGGAGCCCACCAGCCGGGTCCCGCCCGCCTGGATGACCGAGCCCGACCGCCTGGACATGGGCCAGGTGCGGGTGGCGATCCGTGGCGGACGCAAGATCAAGCTCAACTATCGCGACGAGCAGGAACGCGCGACCGAACGGCTGATCTGGCCGATCACCGTGGGCTATATGCAGACCGTCCGCCTGCTGATCGGCTGGTGCGAGCTGCGCCAGGACTTCCGCAGCTTCCGCACCGACCGGGTGGAGGAGGCGGCCTTCCTGGAAGACCGCTATCCTGAGCGTCCGGCCGTGCTGCGCGCCAAGTGGCGCGCCAGCATCCCCAACCGAGCGCCGCCGCCGCGTTCGACGTCGGCGGCCTCTTCCTCCCCTATCGCGTAGCTACGGGGGAGGATGAAGTTCGCGCCAGCGGCTAGTTCTTGTACCGCTCGAACCAGGCGAGGATGGCCTGGGCCTTGGCGCCGGACTGGGAGGGGCGGATGGCGATGCCGCCATGCGAGGCGTCGGGCACCTTGACCAGGGCGGTGGGAACGCCGCGAAGCTGGAGCGCCTGATAGTACTGCTCGGACTCGCCCACCGGGGTGCGCAGGTCCTTCTCGCCCACCACCACCAGGGTCGGGGTCTTCACATTGCCGACCAGCGACAGGGGCGAACGGGCCCAGTAGCCCTGGGGATCCTCCCACGGCATCTTGCCGAACCAGTAGCTGGCCATGAAGGCCGCGCCGTCGACGGTCAGGACCTGGCTCACCCAGTTGATCACCGGCTTCTGGGTGGCCGCGGCGCGGAAGCGGTCGGTCTTGCCGACGATCCAGGCGGTCAGCGCCCCGCCGCCCGAGCCGCCGGTCACATAGAGCCGGCCGGGATCGACGAAGCCCCGGGCGACGCCGGCGTCCACCACGCTCATCAGGTCGTCATAGTCGTGGTCGGGATATTTCTTGTCGATCTCGTTGGCGAAGGCCTGGCCGTAGCCGGTGGAGCCGCGCGGGTTGGAATAGACCACCACATAGCCCGCCGCCGCATAGAGCTGGTTGTCAGTGGAGAAGGACGGGCCATAGGCCGAGAACGGCCCGCCGTGGATCTCGAGGATCAGTGGGTATTTCTTGGTCGGATCGAAATTGGGCGGGGTGACGATCCAGGCGTCGATGGCCTTGCCGTCATGGGCCGAGGTCACCGCCAGCTTCTCGACCTTGCCCAGGGTCTTGCCGGTGAACAGGTCGGTGTTCAGCGCCGTCAGGCGCCGCACGCTCCCGCCGTTCGCCACCGCCAGGTCGGAAGGGCGGTCGACCGCGCCCTGGGTGAAGGCCACCGCGCCGGTGTCGGCCACCGAGAAGGCGCCGCCGGTATAGGGCCGGTCCAGGGCGTTTCCGGTCAGGCCCTGGGCCAGCGGCGTGATCTTGCCGTCCAGGCCGATCCTGGCCAGCTTCTTCACCGCATGGTCGTCATAGCTGATCACCAGGCTGCGGCCGTCGCGCGACCACTGGGCTGCGTCGATGGTGCGGTCGAGGCCTGCGGTCATCGAGCGGGGGTTCTTGCCGTCGCGGTCCATGACATAGAGCTGGACGTTCTCGTAGCTGCGGCGCGCGGCGTCGTCATAGCCGAGATAGGCGATGGTCCGTCCGTCGGGCGAGACCTCCGGCGCGGCGTCCGGGCCCACCCGGGCGGTGAGCGCGGTCAGCGTCCCGTCGGCCACGGCCACCTGCCAGATCTCGCTCTCATTCGGGTCGCGCTCCCAGCCCTTGCCGCGGTTGGCGGCGAACAGCACGTGGCGGCCGTCGCGGCTCCAGGTCAGGGGCCCGTTATGGTCGAACCTGCCGAAGGTGAGCTGGCGCGGCGTCCCGCCGTCGGCGGAGACCACGAAGACGTGGGAGAAGCCGGGCTTCAGCTCCCCGTCGCCGTCGGCCCGCCAGGTGACACGGCTCTCGACCCGCAGGGGGGCGGCCCACTTGGCGCCCTCCGGCCTGGTCATGGGCGCCGCCAGCTTGGCCGGCTCGTCCGGGGTCAGCATGGTGAGCGCCAGGCTCTTGCCGTCGGGCGACCAGGCGAGGTCGCCCGGGGCCTGTTCCAGGGTGGCGACCTGGGCCGAGCGGCCGATGGTCATCCAGCGGACGTGGATCTGCGGGCCCCCGTCGGGGCCTGAGACCACATAGGCCAGGCGCTGGCCGTCCGGCGACCAGCGCGGGCGGCTGTTGGCCCGCTCGTCCGACACCAGCGGCGTCTGGGCGCCGGTCTTGGGATCGACCAGCCAGATCGAGCGCTTGCCGCGATCGGTCATGATGTCGTTGGCCACCCGCACATAGGCGATGGCCCCGCCGTCGGGGCGGAACTGCGGATCGGAGGCGTATTCCAGGCCGAACAGGTCGCGCGGCGTGAACAGCCGCGTGGGGCCCTCGGCGGTCTGGGCCATGGCGGGGGTGGTGGAAAGCACGGCGCAGGCCGCGAAGAGCAGGCTGATCGAACGCATGAACAGGTGGTCCCGGCCGCTCCATTGCGGCGGCGCCAATAGACAGACCTCAGGTCGGTGTTGTCCAGACGGCCAGCGGGCGATCAGCCGGCGGTGACCGAGATGGCCATGTCACGCGGGGTGACCTGGCCGAAATAGCTGGCGAAGGCGACGTCGGCGGCGTCGCGGCCGGAGGCGATCTGCACCAGGCCATCGATGGGGGCCAGGCGGGTGGCGTCGAAGGTCACCCACTGGCCGCCCAGGAACACCTGGAACACCGCGTGGAAGTCAGCCGGCGCCAGCTTCCAGGCATAGCAGGAGACGACGCGGGCGGGCATGTCCAGGGCCCGGACGATCGCCGCGCCCAGGTGGGCGAAGTCGCGGCAGACCCCTGCGCGGCTGACCAGGGTGTCCAGGGCCGAGGTCCCCTCGGGCGAGGAATTCCGGCAATAGCTCACGTGGCGGTGGATCCAGTCGGCGATGGCCTGGACCTGACCGATCCCCTGCGGATAGCCGCCGAACTCGCTGCGGGCGAAGTTGGTAAGCAGGTCGGACTGGCAATATCGGCTGGGAAGCAGGTAGGGCAGCACCTCGGGCGGCAGGTCCTCGATCACCGCCCCGCCCTGGAACCGCCGATGATCGGCGACATGATCTGTCTCGACCTGGGCGCGGTAGACCAGTTCGAAGGCGCCCGGCCGGGCCGAGAAGCGCACCAGCCGGTTTGGGCCCGTCGCATCGATGATGAAATCGGCCACCACCCCCGGCGGCAGCTCGATCTCCTCGGAGAGCACAGTCTCGCCGAAGCCGCCGCCGCACTGGACCGCGAAGATAAAGGTGGCCGGCGCGCGGACCTCGTAGCTCAGCCGCGTCAGGATGGAGAGGCGCACGGGGACTCCTGCGGCCGCGGCCTGGGGCGGGGGCCAGGCGCGGGCGTGTTGCGGATGGGGTCGAAAAGCGTCGTCGCCAGCCTAACGCACGAGCGTGTCAATTAGCCGAAGCGTTCACCCAGATACACGCGGCGAACCTCGGGATTGTCCACGATCTGGGCGGGGGAGCCCTCAAACAGCACCTCGCCCGCATGGATGATCGAGGCCCGGTCGATGATGTCGAGGGTCTCGCGGACATTGTGGTCGGTGATCAGTATGCCGATACCCCGGCCCTTGAGATAGGCGATCACCTCTCGGATGTCGGCGATGGCCAGGGGGTCGATGCCGGCGAAGGGCTCGTCCAGCAGCATGAAGGACGGCTCGCTGGCCAGGGCCCGGGCGATCTCCACCCGCCGCCGCTCGCCGCCCGACAGCGAGATGGCCGGCGACTTGCGCAGGTGCTCGATGCGCAGTTCGTCCAGCAGCTCGGTCACCATGGCCTTGGCGCGGGCGGGATTGGTCTGGCGCAGCTCCACCACCGCCATGACGTTCTCCTCGACGCTCATGGCGCGGAAGATCGAGGTTTCCTGCGGCAGGTAGCCCAGCCCCATTCGGGCGCGCTGGTACATGGGCTGGGCGGTGATGTTCTCGCCGTCCAGATAGATCGAGCCGTAGTCGGCCGGGATCAGGCCGGTGATCATGTAGAAGCAGGTGGTCTTGCCCGCGCCGTTGGGGCCGAGCAGGCCGACCACCTCGCCGCGCGCCAGCCGCAGGGAGACGCCCTTGACCACCGGGCGCCCACGGAAGGACTTGCCGATATTGTCGACGACAAGGCCCTCGCCGGCGAGTTCCGGCAGGGTGGCGAAGCGCTCGGGTCGCACCCTAACGCCGCTGGGCGGACTGCCCCGCCGGTTGCTGGCTGGGATAGATCACCGCCCGCGGCCGCGCCTTGCCCGCCCGTCCCTTGGAGTTGGCCTCCATCTGGGCGTCGCCGGTGGCGACATTGACGGTGAGGCGTTCGCCGCGCAGCACGTTCTGGCCGTTCACGGCCACCACGTCGCCGGTGATGACGATGGTCTCGCCCGCCACGTCGTAGTCGGCCGCGTCGCCGCGCACCCGCTGCTGGGGGGTCACGTAGTAGACGTTGCCGATGGCTTCCATGCGATCAAGGGCGCCGCAGCTGGCGCCCTTGGCGCCGCCCTTGGCGGGGGCCTTCTTGTTGTAGGTCTTCAGCACGTCGGCGCGCAGGCGCGTGCGGTCCTGCAGGGCCTCGGCCGACCCGCTCCAGATCGACAGGCACTGGGTGTTGACCACCTCCAGCGCGTCGGCGGTGATGTCCACCGGGGCGTCGGCGTTCTGCGAGAGCTGGGCGCTCGCCGGCCCCGCGGCCAGCAGGACCAGGGCGCAGGCGCCGGCGGCCCAGCGTATCGTCTCAAGCTTGCTCATGCTCATGAAGCCCATGTGGGAAGCCCAACGCCCCAAACCCAGTCTCAGGAAGTCTACTTCGAATTCATCCGGCCGCGCACGCCGCCCTTGAAGACCAGGCGCTCGCCCTTGTCGTACACGCCATAGGACTTCGCGGTGATTTCGCCAAGCGATCCGACGCCCGAGATCTGGCCCTGGCCCTCCAGTTCGCCGGTGGCGGTGTTGAAGATCGAGCTGGCGGTGTCGAAATTGGCGTTGGACCCGTTCATCTTGACGCCGCCGTCCAGGTTCAGCACCCGGCGGTCCTCGCGATAGACCCCGGACTTGGCGGTGATGCGGGTCGGATTGGCGCCTTCCTCGTCGAGGATCAGGGTCGGCTTGTCCAGGACCACGCGCTGGTAGTCGTTCTCGTCGCGCACCGCCACGGTGGCCGTCAGCACGAAGGCGCGGCCCTTATCGTCGCGGCCGACGAAGCGCGGATTGACCAGTTGGATCGGCTCATCGCCCTCGGACGGCGGCGCGCGACCACCCATCACCGTGGCGTGGACCACGAAGCCGGCCATGGAGAGCAGGATCAGGGCGATGGCGGCCGGCAGCAGGATGCGAAGCCGCCGGATCAGCCGCGAGCGGCGACGCCACCGGGCGAAGTCCCGGCGCTGTCCTGGTTCGGCGGAGATCGTGGCGGCGTTCACCGGCAGGGCCTCAAGATCAGGCGTGGGCGAAGATATCGACCTCTTCCCATCCCGCCACGTCCAGCACGGCGCGGTGGGGCAGGAACTCGAAACAGGCGCGGGCCAGGTGGTCGCGGCCCTCGCGGACCAGCATGGCGTCCAGCCGCGCGCGCAGGGCGTGCAGGTGCAGGACGTCGGAGGCCGCATAGGCGATCTGGTCGTCGGAGAGCTTGGCCGCCCCCCAGTCCGAGCTCTGCTGGGCCTTGGACATGTCGACGCCCAGCAGCTCCCGCGAGACGTCCTTCAGGCCGTGGCGGTCGGTATAGGTCCGGGCCAGCTTCGAAGCGATCTTGGTGCAGTAGACGGGGGCGGTCATGACCCCAAGGTGCAGGTGGAACATGGCGATATCGAAGCGGCCGAAGTGAAAGATCTTCACGATCTTCGGATCGGTCAGCAGGCGCTTCAGATTGGGCGCGTCATAGTCGGGGCGCGACAGGCGCACCACATGGGCGTCGCCCTTGCCGTCGGAAAGCTGCACCACGCAAAGGGGGTCGCGGCCCAGCCGCAGGCCCATGGTCTCCGAATCGATGGCCACGGCTTCGGCGTCCAGGAGGACGCCCGCCGGCAGATCGCCTTCGTGCAGGAAGTTGGCCACGGGTTCTCACGCTCCGGATCTGACTTAAGTCCTCTCAGTATAGAGAGGAGGATGGTGCCCAGGAAAGGACTCGAACCTTCACGACCTTACGGCCACTGGCACCTGAAGCCAGCGCGTCTACCAATTCCGCCACCTGGGCCCGATCCGCCGGATCGCGCGAGGGGCGTTCCTTAGGGCGCCGACTTGGCCGGGTCAACGCCCGTTTGCGACGAGATGACGGCGGTCACCTCGATCTCGACGCGGGCGGTGGAGGGCACGAGCCCCGAGACCTGGACCAGGGTGGCCGCCGGCAGGGCGGCGCCGAACACCTTGGCGTGGGCGCGGGCCACATGGTCGAGGTCGGCAAGGTCGACCACATAGGTCACCGTGCGCACCACGTCGCCCATCTGGGCCCCTATCTCGGAGAGCGCCGAGGCGACGATGGCCAGGGCCGAGCGGGCCTGGACATAGGCGTTTCCCTCCAGGTCGGCGGCCCGCGCGGTGGTGCCGGCGACGAACACGTGGTTCTCGACCCGCACGGCCCGCGAATAGCCGTAGACCTCCTCGAAGGGCTCGCCGGAACCGATCTTCATGACAGACATGGCATCCTCCTGACGCCGCATCATAACCCCTGAAGCGCCCGCGGGGATCGCTCGCATTGCGGCGGCGCGGCGCATCGTCTATCCGGGCGGCTTCTTACCTCTTCTGTTTCAAGCAGGCGCCATGCAGGATCTGGTCACCGTCTTCGGCGGGTCGGGCTTCGTCGGAAGCCAGGTGGTGCGGGCCCTGGCCCGCCAGGGCCTGCGGGTCCGGGTCGCCGTGCGCCAGCCGCACCTGGCCCACACCATGCGGCTGCTGGGCGATGTCGGTCAGATCGAGGTGGTGCAGGCCAATGTCCGGGTCGAGGATTCGGTCCGTCGCGCCCTGGCCGGCGCCGGCGCCTGCGTGAACCTGGTGGGCGTACTCTACGAGACCGGTCGCCAGAAGTTCGACGCCGTCCACGTGGACGGCGCGCGCAACGTCGCCGTGGCCGCCAAGGCCATGGGCGTCACCCGGCTGGTGCAGATCTCGGCCCTGGGCGCCGACGCCGCCTCGACCTCGAAATACGCCCGCTCCAAGGCCGCCGGCGAGGCCGCCGTGCGCGCCGCCTTTCCCGACGCCGTCGTGGTCCGCCCCTCGGTGGTGTTCGGCCCGGGCGACGACTTCTTCAACAAGTTCGCCGAGATGGCGGTGATCAGCCCGGCCCTGCCGCTGATCGGCGGCGGCGCGACCAAGTTCCAGCCGGTGTTCCTGGGCGACGTGGCCAAGGCCGTGGCCCGCGCGGTCTCCGAGCCCGGCCACGCCGGGGCGACCTACGAACTGGGCGGCCCGGTGGTCTATTCGTTCCGCGAGATCCTGGGGCTGATCCTGCGGGTGATCGAACGCCGCCGCGTCCTGATTCCGCTGCCCTTCCCGATCGCGCGCATCATCGGCCAGCTCTGCGCGCCGCTGGCCGTCTTCACTCCGTGGGCTCCGCCGCTGACCGCCGACCAGGTCGAGTTGCTGAAGTCCGACAACGTGGTTTCGGGGGCGCTGCCGGGCCTGGCCGAGCTGGGCGTCACGGCGACCACCGCCGAGGCGATCACGCCCACCTTTCTCTACCGCTTCCGCAAGGGCGGCCAGTTCGCCGACCAGACGGAATCGGGCGCGGTCTAGCACCGTCTGGATCCTCCCCTTTTGTGGGAGGTGGCGCGTCGCCTGCTTCGGCGACGACACGGAGGGGCCGAAGCCCACAAACAAGAGTCAAAGTCCCCCTCACCCGGCCATTCGGCCGGGAGCTCCCCCAGGAGGGGAGCATCTGGGTTCAGGCGGCGATTTGGATCGCCACGAGCCCCACCACGCCCACCGCGATCCGCCACCAGCCGTAGGGCGTCAGGCCGAAGCGGTTGATGAAGTCCAGCATGGTCCGCACGACGATCAGGCCGGAGATGAAGCTGACCACGAAGCCGACGGCGATGATCCCCAGATTGTCGCCGGTCAGCACGTCCTTGTTCTCCCAGAAATCCAGGGCGAAGGCGCCGACCATGGTCGGGATGGCCATGAAGAACGAGAACTCGGCCGCCGCGCGCCGGTCGATGCCGAGAAGCACCCCGCCAACGATGGTGGCCCCCGAACGCGAGACGCCGGGTACGATCGACAGGCACTGACAGAGGCCGATGCCCAGGGTGCGCTTCCAGGAGAGCGCCATGGAATCGGTCTCCTTGGGGGCCGGGGCCCAGCGGTCCACCGCGATCAGGGCGATCCCGCCCAGGACCAGCGAGACGCAGATCAGACCGGCGCTCTCGAACAGCACGGTCTTGATGAAATCGTGCAGGGCGAAGCCGACCACGGCCGACGGGATCACGGCGATCACCACGCTGGCGGCGAACCAGCGGGCCTTGGGGTCGCTGGGCAGGCGCAGGAACACATCCCACAGCCTTTGGAAGTAGAGCACCACGACGGCCAGGATCGCGCCCAGCTGGATCATGACGCTGAAGGTGTCCCAGAAGCCGTCCGGCAGGCCCAGCAGGGTCTTGGTCAGCAGCAGGTGCCCCGTTGACGAGACCGGAATGAACTCCGTCAGGCCTTCGACGAGGCCGAGGATGACGGCGTAGATCCAATCGGCCACGGCGGAACTCCATGCGGGAACAAGGAAGGACAAGGCCTCGAACACGGTAAACATGACGTTTATCCAATTAGTGGACTAATCCAGATGCCCAGGATCGCCATCGACACCAAGTCATGCGCCTCCATAGGTGATATGGTCTAATTTATGGATCATGTGGTTTTCGCGGGGCGAGTTCTTCTGTAGATACGTGCCGCGCCCAGGTCGGGCGGGAGGCGCCGCCATGGCCGAACGGATGCTGAAATTCACGACCGTCGAGCGGATCACGCCGGCCAAGCGCGCGGCGACCGCGCGCACGGGCGACTTCCACGAGATCTATGCCGACTTCATCGACGCCAAGGCGGCCGAGCAGGCCTCGCGCTGCTCGCAATGCGGCATCCCGTTCTGTCAGACCCATTGTCCGCTCCACAACAACATCCCCGACTGGCTGCGGATGACGGCGGAAGGACGGCTGGAAGAGGCCTATCACCTGTCCCAGGCGACCAACTCCATGCCCGAGATCTGCGGCCGCATCTGCCCGCAGGACCGGCTGTGCGAGGGGTCCTGCACCATCGAGCAGTCGGGCCACGGCACCGTCACGATCGGGGCGGTGGAACGCTACCTGACCGACAAGGCCTGGGAGGAAGGCTGGGTCGCGCCCCTGCGGGCCGGCCCCGCGCGCGGCCAGTCGGTGGGCGTGATCGGCGCGGGCCCCGCGGGCCTGGCCGCCGCCGAACGCCTGCGCGAAGCCGGCTACGAGGTCACGGTCTATGACCGCCACGACCGGGCCGGCGGCCTGCTGATCTACGGCATCCCGGGCTTCAAGCTGGAGAAGGAAGTGGTGGAGCGCCGCACCCGCCGCCTGGCCGAGGGCGGGGTCAAGTTTCAGCTCAACTTCGAGGTCGGCGCCGACGCCACCCTGGAGGACCTGCGGCGGGCGCACGACTCCGTCCTGGTCGCCACCGGGGTCTATGCGGCCCGCAACCTGATCACGCCCGGCGCCGGCTCGGCCGGCGTGACGCCGGCCCTCGACTATCTGATCGCCTCGAACCGGATCGGCCTGGGCGACAGCGTGCCGGCCTTCGAGAGCGGCGAGCTGAACGCCCAGGGCCGCGACGTGGTCGTGGTCGGCGGCGGCGACACCGCCATGGACTGCGTGCGCACCGCCGTGCGCCAGGGGGCGAAGTCCGTCACCTGCCTCTATCGCCGCGACCGCGCCAACATGCCGGGCTCGGCCCGCGAGGTGGCCCACGCCGAGGAAGAGGGCGTGGTGTTCGAATGGCTGGCCGCCCCGCGCGCCGTGCTGGGCGAGGCCGATCGCGCCGCCGGCCTGCGCGCCGCGCGCATGCGGCTGGGACCGCCCGACGCCACCGGCCGCCAGGCGCCCGAGGAGGTCGAGGGCGGGACCTTCGAACTGCCGGCCGACCTGGTCATCAAGGCGCTCGGCTTCGATCCCGAGGACCTGCCCAGCGCCTTCTCCGCGCCGGACCTGGCGGTCACCCGCTGGGGCACGCTGAAGGCCGACTTCAAGACCCTCGAGACCAGCCTGCCCGGCGTCTTCGCGGCCGGCGACATCGTGCGCGGCGCGTCCCTGGTGGTCTGGGCCATCCGCGACGGCCGCGACGCCGCCGACGCCATCCATTCCTACCTTCAGGCCCAGGTCAGCGCCCCCGCGCTGGTCGCGGCGGAGTGAGCGACATGACCCATTCCCCTGAAACCGAGATGCAGCGCTATCTGGCCAACCGCGAGAAGCTCATCGAGGGCCACGCCTACAACCCCGCCGACGAGCGCGACGCGTGCGGGGTGGGCCTGGTCTGCGCCCTGGACGGCCAGCCGCGCCGCGAGGTGGTGGAGCTGGCCATCCGCGCGCTGAAGTCCGTCTGGCACCGGGGCGCCATCGACGCCGACGGCAAGACCGGCGACGGCGCCGGGATCCTGCTGAGCGTGCCGCAGGACTTCTTCGCCGACCAGGCGGCCCGCATCGGGCAGCGCGTGCGCCCCGGCCCCATCGCGGTTGGCCAGGTCTTCCTGCCGCGCAACGACCTCGGCGCCCAGGAGGCGGCCCGCACCATCGTCGAGGCCGAGGCCCTGCGGTTCGGCTTCTACATCTATGGCTGGCGCCAGGTGCCGGTGGACACCTCGGTGATCGGCGAGAAGGCCAACGCCACGCGCCCCGAGATCGAGCAGATCATGCTCTCCCCGCCCGCCGGCCTGTCGGGCGAACCGCTGGAGCGCGCCCTGTTCCTCTGCCGCAAGCGGATCGAGAAGCGCGTGGCGGCCGCGGCGATCCGCGACTTCTACCTGTGCTCGTTCTCGGCCCGGCAGCTGATCTACAAGGGCATGTTCCTGGCCGAGCATATCGACGAGTTCTATCCCGACCTGAAGGACGAGCGGTTCTCGGCGGCGGTGGCGATCTTCCACCAGCGCTACTCCACCAACACCTTCCCGGAGTGGCGGCTGGCCCAGCCGTTCCGGATGCTGGCCCACAACGGCGAGATCAACACCGTCAAGGGCAACATCAACTGGATGAAGTCCCACGAGATC
>NZ_JAUYNW010000040.1 GCF_030698145.1 Phenylobacterium sp.
AGGCGCTCTGTCACATGATGGACCTGCCGGTCAGCGACGTGACCGCCGCCGCCAAGGACCTGTTGGCGCAAACTCAGAAATAGGACGTCCCATGCCGCAGACCTTCGACCTCATCGTCAAGGGCGGGGAGGTGGTGAACCACGCTGGCCGCGGTCTGGCCGACGTGGGCGTGCGGGACGGCAAGATCGTCGAGATCGGCGACCTCTCCCAGGCCTCCGCAGGCAAGGTGTTCGACGCCAAGGGCCTGACTGTGCTGCCGGGCGTCATCGACACCCAGGTCCACTTCCGCGAGCCTGGCCTGGAGTGGAAGGAAGACCTGGAGAGCGGCTCGCGCGGCGCCGTGCTTGGCGGCGTGGTCGCCGTCTTCGAGATGCCCAACACCGAGCCCACCACCACCGACGCCGACGCGCTCGCCGACAAGCTGGCCCGCGCCAAGGGCCGCATGCACTGCGACCACGCCTTCTATGTGGGCGGCACGCATGAGAACGCGCAGTTCCTGGGCGAGCTGGAGCGGCTGCCGGGCTGCTGCGGGGTCAAGGTGTTCATGGGCGCATCCACCGGCACCTTGCTGGTGCAGGACGACGAGGGGGTCGAGCAGGTGCTGCGCCACGTCAACCGCCGCGCGGCCTTCCACTCCGAGGACGAATACCGTTTGGCCGAGCGCCGGCCGCTGGCCCGCACCGGCGACTGGACCAGCCACGAGGAGGTGCGCGACGCCGCCTCGGCGCTGGAATCCACCCACCGCCTGGTGCGCATCGCCAAGGCGCTCGGCAAGCGGATCCACGTCCTGCACGTCACCACGGCCGAGGAGATGACCTTCTTGTCCGGCCACAAGGACGTGGCCAGCGTCGAGGTCACGCCCCAGCACCTGACCCTCACCGCGCCGGAGGCCTATGAGCGGCTGAAGGGCTACGCCCAGATGAACCCGCCGATCCGCAACGCCTATCACCAGGCGGGCCTTTGGCACGGCGTCGCCGCCGGGGTCGCCGACGTGCTGGGCTCCGATCATTCGCCGCACACCAAGGAGGAGAAGGCCCGGCCCTATCCCGCCTCGCCGTCCGGCATGCCCGGCGTGCAGACCCTGGTGCCGCTGATGCTGACCCACGTGGCGGAGGGTCGGCTTAGCCTGGAGCGCTTCGTCGACCTGACCAGCCATGGCGCCAACCGTATCTTCGGTATGGCCGATAAGGGTCGGCTGGCGGTGGGCTACGACGCCGACATCACCATCGTCGACCTGAAGGCCCGCCGGACTCTCACCCACGAGATGATGGCCAACCGCGCCGGCTGGACCGCCTTCGACGGCTTCGAGGTCACCGGTTGGCCCAAGGCCACCATCATCCGCGGCGAGGTGGTCATGCGCGACGACGAGGTGGTCGCCGAGGGCCGCGGCGAGCCGGTGCGCTTCGCCGAGACCCTGGCGGGCTAGTTTCTCTCGAAGACTGTCGAATCCCCGGTATCTCAAACTCACGCGTGAGTGAGATCCTTCGCGTATCGGCCGACCATGAGCCCCTGAATCGGCGAGCCCTTGGCGATGAGCGTCGGACGCAGGCGACGGTAGAGCCGAGCGTAGTTGTAGAACGGAACGCTTGGCCAGAGGTGATGCATCAGGTGCAGGTTCTGCTGGAGCAACAGGATCGTTCCCCCCGACCAAAGGCTGATGCGTGTGTTGAGATAGCGTTCCGTCTGATCGAACGGATGATGGGGCAGCCAGGAAAAACAGATCTGCAGAATCAGGCCGGCCACGCGGCTCGGTATGAACAGCAGGAACAGCCAGTCCAGCACATGGCCGGTCGGAACCGACGCCGCCAGGAGCACCAGGACGCTCACGGACACTGCAGACGCTTGGAGCATTTCGCTGCCCATCAGCATTTTGTCGATCTCGCGGTGCTGAGCCGGCGCGACGTATTTGAGGACGAACGGCGGCACGAGTGACATCGGAACGAAGACCAGCCACTTGGCCACAAGCTGACCGAGCGTCCCCTTTACGTGGATGTCCGGGTCCTTGTCGGTGTTGGTGTGCGCGTGATGCAGGACGTGACCGCGCATCAGCATCGGCCAGTTGAAACTGAGACCCAGCGCGCCGACCCAACCGACCAACGTGTTGAGCCAGCGAAGCTTGGCGAAGCCCGGCGCCAGATTGCCGTGAATGCTTTCATGGACCAGCGTGTAGTGCGCATAGGACGTGAAGGTCAGGACCGCCGCGCAGACCCAAAGCGGCAGGATGCGCGCCAGGCCCAGTCCGACAATGGTCCATTGGGCGATCGGAAGGGCGACCGCCATCGCGAGGGTCGGCCAGGCGACCGCGGGCGACAACGCCTTGGCGCACGCCTTCTCGTCCGCCGGCGACAATGCAGACAGAACTGCTTGATCAGACATCGTGCTTGCTCGCTGTCAGGCGCTAGGACCGATCACCGCGAACGGTACTCACCACCACGCGCGACATTGTCGGCCCGGCCGCCGCTCCACCACCGCAGCAGGTGACAACAAGTCGTCTTTTCGTGACAATGCCCGGCCATGCACCCGCCGCGCACACCCATCGACTGGCAATCCCCGGGAATTCACCCCACCCAGGCGCGGTTGGTCCTCATCTTGCTCGAACGTGCGGGCGTTCCGGTTGATGACGTCCTCGCCGAGGTCGGAGTCTGTGTGGCCGACCTTGAATCTGCGGTCGGGCTCGTGCCTTTCGGTGTGCTGCGGCGGTTGATCCTGGCGCTTCCGCCGCAGTCGCGCGAGGGGTTTGGTCTGGAGCTTGGCGAGCTTGCCCCGTCAACCGTCCATGGGCCGCTGGGTGTCGCCATGGCCGCGAGCGCGACGCTCGACGAGGCGCTGCGAAGTCTCGCAGACTTCGGCGGCCCCCGCCTCAGCGCCGGGCGCTTCCGCTACCGGTTGGCCCGGGACTTTGGCGACATGGAATTCATCGAGAGCTTCGAATACGAGGACATGCGCCTCATTGTCCTGGAGTCCACCGCCATGCAGGTGGGCAAGATGATCACCGCCGTTGTGGGCCGGACGCCCGAAGGGACGGTGTTCCAGTTTCCCTACCCGCCGCCGCCGTGGGCCGACCGGTACGGCGCGTGCTTTCCGGGCGCGATCGAATATGGCGCGACAGCGCTTCGCATCCGGACACCTCGCGCGGCGCTTGCTGCGCGATGCCTGGCTGCCGACGCCAAGGCTCGAGCGGCGGCGTTGCGGGAGTGCCAGCAGGAGGTCTGGGAGGTCGACTTCGGCTCGAGCGGCGACATCGCCTCGCTCATCAGAAGTCGCCTCGCGGAGGCGGGCGACGCATATCCAACCCTGGAGGCGGTCGCCGCATCGCTCGCGGTTTCGCCACGAACCTTGATCCGGCGGCTGAAAGTTGAAGGACTACGCTATCAGGGGCTGGTCGATGAGGCCCGCACCGCTGTGGCATGCTGGCGGCTTGCCAACACGGCGGGCCCCGTCGAACAGATCGCCGCGGATCTTGGCTTTCACGACACGTCGAATTTCAGCCGAACCTTCCGACGGTGGCGCGGTATGACGCCATCTCAGTACAGATCGAGCCTGCGCAGCAGCCAGGCGCCTCCGGCGTAGAGGGCGTCGCATGATCGCCACGGGATGACGCGCGCAGTTGTCTGCGCCGCCCTGGCGCCCGCCGAGCGGCTCTACCTCCAACGCAGGCTGGCGAGCCTCGCCTCGGGCGGCTAAGCCTAGGGGATGGACGCCGCCCTCGACCTTTCCACCGCCCCGTTCCGTGACGCCCGCTACGCCCCGCGCGCCCTTGCCGTGGAGGCCCGGCCGAACGGCGAGCTGATCCTGACCAATCCGACGCCGTTCTCCACGGCCTTCACCACCATGACCCAGGCCCTGGATCGCTGGGCCGCTGAAGCGCCGTCACGGACCTGGCTGGCCGAGCGGTCGGGCGAGGGCTGGCGCGAACTTAGCTACGCCGAGGCCGCCCAGGCCGTGGCCGCCCTGGCCGGAGGGCTGCGCGAACTGGGCGTCGTCGGGACCCGTCCGCTGCTGATCCTGGCGCGCAACGGGATCGACCATGCGTTGATCAAGTACGCCGCCATGAGCCAGGGCATGCCGGTGGCCCCGGTCTCGCCGCAGTACGGGCTGCCGGGGGCGAACCTGGCGCGGCTGGCCCACGCGGTGGAGGTGCTGAACCCCGCCGCGGTCTACACCGAGGACGCCGCGCTGTTCGGCGAGGCCCTGGCAGCGCCGTTCCTGGCCGGCCTGCCGGTGATCGCCGGCGCCAACGCCCGGCCCGGGGACGCCGAGTTTGGACGCTTGATCAGATGCTCCCCGGCGCCAGCCACGGCCCGGGCCGACGACCACGCCAAGTACCTGCTGACCTCGGGGTCGACCGGCCTGCCCAAGGCGGTGATCTGCCTGCATCGGAACATCGCGGTCAATTCGGCCCAGATCGCCGCCTGCTTCGCCGACGACGAGCCGCCGGTGATGGTCAATTCCGCGCCCTGGAGCCACAGCCTGGGGGCCAATTCGATCCTGCACATGGCCGCCCATCGCGGCGGGACGGTCTATGTCGACGCCGGGCAGCCGACCTCGGGGCGGTTTGGCGAGACGGTCAGAAATTTGAAAGAAATATCAACAACTTACCACAATATGGTGCCCGCGGGCTGGATGCTGCTGGCCGGGGAGCTGGAGCGTGACGCCGAGCTGGCGGCGACCTTCTTCGCCAAGGTTCGGGTGCTGCAGTACGGCGGCGCGGCGCTGGGCCAGGACTTCTGCGACCGCATCCAGGCGATCGCCGTGGCCACGGTGGGCGAGAAGATCAGCTTCGCGTCGGGCTATGGGGCGACGGAAACCGGTCCCACGGCCTGCAACGTCCACTGGCCCAACGACCGCATGGGGATGATCGGGCTGCCAGTCCCGGGAACCTCGGTGAGGCTGGTCCCCGAGGCCGGCAAGCTGGAGTTCCGGGTCAAGGGACCGCAGGTCACCTCCGGCTATCTGGACCGCCCGGAGCTGTCGGCTCAGAGCTTCGACGAGGACGGCTTCTACAAGCTGGGCGACGCCGCCCGCTTCGTGGACGAGGCCGATCCCACCCGCGGGATGATCTATGACGGCCGGCTGTCGGAGAACTTCAAGCTGGCCAGCGGCACCTTCGTGGGGGTGGGCGACCTGCGGATTTCGGCGGTCGACGCGGTGGGCGACGCGGTCACCGACGCGGTGGTCTGCGGCGAGGGCCGCGAGGGCGTCGGCCTGATGTTCTATCCCAACCCTAGCCTCGACCGCGCGGAGGTCGTCGAGGCCGTTCGGGCGGCGATCGCGCGGCTCAATGCCCGGGCCAAGGGCGCCGGGGGCAAGATCCGGCGCGCCCTGGTGCTGGACGGTCCGCCGGACGCCGGAGCCGGAGAGATCACCGACAAGGGCTATATCGCCCAGGCGCTGGCCCGGTCCCGTCGAGCCGAGACCGTCGAGGCGCTGTTCGCTGAGTCGCCGGGAGACGGGGTGATGACCTTCCCCTGAGGCCGGACTAGGCTGGCCAGACCGGACGCAGAACCGGCGCGGGAAGGAAGCCATGGGCGAGATCGTCAGCGGGGAGCGCAGGCTCTCGAGCGAGGCGTTGCAGGGCCGGGCGGCGCGGGCCGCAAGCGGCCTGGCGTCCCTGGGCGTCAGACCCGGCGACCTGATCGCCATCTACCTGCGCAACGACCTGGCCTTCTTCGAGGCGAGCGGGGCCGCCAGCCTGCTGGGCGCCTATCCGACCCCGGTGAACTGGCACTACGCTCCGGCCGAGGCCCGCTACCTGTTCGAGAACTCCGGCGTCCGAGCCATCGTCATCCACGCCGACCTGGTCGAGGGGGTGCGCGAGGTCCTGCCGAAGGACGTTCCGGTCCTGGTGGCGGCCACCCCGCCCGAGATCGCCCAGGCCTATGGCCTCGACGAGGCGCCCGTGCCGCCGGGCATGACCGACTGGAGCGCCTGGCTGGAGGGCTTCGAGCCCTATGACGGCCCGCCGGCCGCCCCGCCGGGGACCATCATCTACACCTCCGGCACCACCGGAAATCCCAAGGGCGTACGCCGACACCCCCCGACCCCCGAACAGGCGGCGGTCACCGCCGGGATGCTGGCCCGCGCCTTCGGCTTCGCCGACTGGATGGACCGGCCGGCGGAGGTCGTGACCGTGGTCACCGGGCCGATGTACCACTCCGCGCCCAACGCCTACGGCATGGTGATGGCGGGACTGGGGGGCAAGGTGGTCCTGGAGGCGCGGTTCGACCCCGAAGAGCTGCTGGGGATGATCGAGGCCCATCGGGTCACCCACCTGCACATGGTGCCGATCATGTTCAACCGGCTGCTGAAGCTGCCCGACGACGTGCGCGGCCGCTACGATCTCAGCTCGCTCAAGTTCGTGGTCCATGCCGCCGCGCCCTGTCCGGCGCCGATCAAGCGGGCGATGATCGAGTGGTGGGGGCCAGTGATCAACGAGTACTACGGGGCGACCGAGACCGGCGCGGTGGTGTTCTGCGACTCGCAGGAATGGCTGGCCCATCCCGGAACCGTCGGTCGCGCCATGCCGGGCTCCGACGTGCGGGTGATCGACGCGGAGGGAAACAGCCTGCCGCCCGGCGAGATCGGCGAGGTGGTGGCCCGCACGGCGGGCATCGCCGACTTCACCTATCATGGCGACGACGCCAAGCGAGCGGCGTCCGAGAAGATCGGCCTGATCGCGCCCGGCGACATCGGCTACTTGGACGCTGACGGCTTCCTCTATCTGTGCGACCGCGCCAAGGACATGATCATCTCCGGCGGGGCCAACATCTATCCCGCCGAGATCGAGGCCGAGCTGCACAAGATGCCCGGCGTCGCCGACTGCGGGGTGTTCGGCATTCCCGACGAGGAGTTCGGCGAGGCGGTCTGCGCCGTGGTCCAGCTCTCCCCCGACGCAGACCTCACTGAGGGCGAGGTTCGGGCCTATCTGCGCGAGCGGATGGCGGGCTACAAGGTCCCCAAGCGCGTCGATTTCCATGCCGAACTGCCCCGCGAGGACTCGGGGAAGATCTTCAAGCGGAAGCTGCGCGAGCCGTTCTGGGAAGGCCTCGACCGGCGCATCTGAGTGTAAGCCAAGGACCATCCATGAACGGCGCCGACGCCCTGATCGAGACCCTGGTGGCCAACGAGGTCACCGCCTGCTTCGCCAATCCCGGCACCAGCGAGATGCAGTTCGTCAGCGCGCTGGACCGCCAGCCGGCCATGCGTCCGGTGCTGTGCCTGTTCGAGGGCGTGGCGACCGGCGCGGCCGACGGCTACGGCAGGATGGCCGGCAAGCCCGCCTGCACCCTGCTGCACCTGGGTCCCGGCTACGGCAACGGCCTGGCCAACCTGCACAATGCGAGGCGCGGCTTCACGCCGATCGTCAACGTGATCGGCGACCACGCCACCTATCACCGCCAGTACGACGCGCCGCTCAATTCCGACATCCCGACCATCGTCGGCCCCAACTCGCTGTGGGTGAAGTCGGCCGACACGCCAGAGAGCGTGGCCGCGATCACCGCCGAGGCGGTCACCGCCAGCTATGGCCCCCCGGGCGGCCCGGTCAGCCTGATCCTGCCCGCCGACTCCGCCTGGCTGGAGGCGACCACCAAGCCGGTGAAGGCGGACGTCCCGGTGCGCGCCGCGCCGTCGGCTGACGCCGTCGACACCACGGCCAAGGCCCTGAAGGCCGCCGCCAAGCCGGTGCTGCTGCTGGGCAGCCAGGCGACCAGCGCCGCGGCGCTGGCCCAGGCCAGCCGCCTGGCGGCCGCCGGCTACCGCGTGCTCACCGACACCTTCATCGCCCGCCAGCCGCGCGGGGCGGGGATCTTTCAGCCCGGCCGCATGCAGTATTTCGGCGAGGCGGCCCTGGCCGATCTCGCGGGCGTCGACCTGATGATCTATGTGGGCACGGTCATTCCCGTCGCCTTCTTCGCCTATCCCGACCGGCCCAGCGTCCTGGTCCCGGAAGGCTGTGAGACGCTCACCCTTTCCACCCGCCAGGAAGACTCGGTCGCGGCGCTCACCGCCCTGGCCGACGCCCTGGGCGCCCCGGCCTCGGGTCCGGTCCAACCGCTGAAGGTGGCCGAGGCCTCGCCCACCGGCCAGCTCACCCCGCAATCGGCTGGCCTCTCCATCGCCCGCCACCTGCCGGAAGGCGCAGTGATCTGCGACGACTCGGTGACCTCCGGCGGCGGGGTCGCCGTGCCCTGCGGCACCGCCCAGCCGCACGACGTCCTGGCGCTGACCGGCGGGGCCATCGGGGTCGGCATGCCGCTGGCCATCGGGGCCGGCGTGGCCGCGCCGGACAGCAAGATCGTGTCGCTGAACGGCGACGGGGCGGGCATGTACACGGTCCAGAGCCTGTGGACCATGGCGCGCGAGAACCTGGACGTGACCGTGGTGGTGTTCGCCAACCACAGCTACCGCATCCTCAATATCGAGATGGGCCGCACCGGCGCCGGCAATCCCGGCCCCTCGGCCTCCAAGCTGCTGGACCTGGGAAACCCCAGGATCGACTGGGTGTCCCTGGCCAAGGGCCTGGGCCTCCCGGCCGTGCGCTGCACCACCGCCGAAGAGTTCGACGCCGCCTTCGCCCGGGCCATGAACGAGCCGGGGCCGAAGTTCATCGAGGCGGCGATCTAGGGGCGCCTGCTCGTCGCTCGCTAGGACAGGCTGTCGTCCAGCCTATCCAGGGCGATCTCGATGATGGATCGCAGCTCGGGCACAAAGGGGCTGGGATAGCGACTCAGAGAGCGCAGCAGGACGAAGTGTTCGAGCCATCGGCTCTGTTCGGACGGGAATTCGCCGTAGCCGTCCAGGAAGGCGCTTAGCCTGTCCCCGTCACCTGGGCGGTCCGCGCCATAGCGGGCGCCGGGAAAGGCTTCGGAGAAGACGAGGCAGAGATCGAACACCACAGGCGCGACCCAGACATCCGCCGGCTTGTCGAACAGCACGATCTCGCCGCCGCGGACCAAAGCATTGTTGAGGTGAAGGTCGCCGTGAGTGAGGACGAACGAGTCCGGATCGAGCGACAGCAGCGAGGCCAGGCGGTGTTCCGCCTTATCCAGGAGGCTTTGCGGCAAGTCCGTGCCGATGCTGTGGTGACGATCGATCGCCTCGCGGATCCGCGCCGCGATGAACTCACGCCAGATCGCAGGGACGGCATCGCCTTGCTCGTCCAGGACCTTGAAACTGTCGGACCGGATCCAGTGAAGTGCGCTTACGGCGGCGCCCCAGCGTCGGCATAGGGCTGGGGACGGCGACCCGCCGATGGTCGGCGAACCTTGGACATACTCCAACAGGAGCTGGTCGGACCCGAGGCCAGGCCAGTCTTCCAGGTGCAGGCTCGGGATGCCGTTTTGCCGAAGGATTTGATGGAACCGGCGCTCGGCCGCCGCCTCGCGTGGCCGATGCTGCTTGAGGACCCACAGTCTTCCGGCGGCGCGTACAAGCTCGACCGTTGCGCCCCCGCCGCCGCCGGAAAGCGGCCCCAGCACCTCGAATTCCAACCCATTCATCTCCCGGAGGTTCGGCGGTCAGGCGCCATGGGTCAAGGTTCGGTGAACCGTTCGCCCGATGCTGCGGTGAACGCACGCGGGCGGGCCCCGAATGCTGCGCTTCAATAGGCCGGTCGAGTTACAACGACGCGACGACCTCTCCGGCTTCGCTTTTCTATGGCGCCCCGCGACCCTATCCTGGTGCGAATGGAGGCTGCCGCATGTGCCGTAATATCAAGACTCTCTACAATTTCGAGCCGGCCGCGACGGACGACGAGGTCCGCGCCGCCTCGCTTCAATTCGTGCGCAAGCTGAGCGGCTTCAATACGCCGTCCAAGGCCAATGCGGCGGCGTTCAACGCCGCGGTCGAGGAGGTGTTCCTGGCGGGCCGCCGCCTGTTGGGCTCCCTGGAGACCAACGCACCACCGCGGGATCGCGAGACCGAGGCGGAGAAGGCCAAACGCCGCTCCGCGGAGCGGTTCGGCCATCGCGCCCCGGCCTGACGGCTGGATCCTGGCCAATCCAACGGATGCCAGTCCCTAGGCGGGCGGGCGCCTAGCCCCGCGTTTCGAGCGCCAAACCATGAAGGCAGCCGCCGCGAGGATGGCGATCCAGCCGGCCACGAGGGTCTTAAGCAGCGTCCCGGCCTCCATCGTGAGCATCAGAATGTCCACGTTTCCGGTGTTCCAGAACACCCACTCGCCGGCTACGGCGGTGGCCAGCAGCCGGTCGCCGGACTCCAGCACGATGACGCCGTCCCCGGTGTCGGGATCGAGTCGCGCCGAGGTGTTGATCGCCGGATCGTTGCTGCCGTCGTGGCCGATGATGAAGTCTCCGCGGTTGTTGGGCGCGTAGAGCACCGTGCCCAAGCCCCAGATGTCGGCTCCGAATTGGGCGGCGTGCGGCTGGCGCATGGTCTTCAGGGTCTGCGCGCTCAGCACCCCCCGGCCGACGGGTTGGCCGCTCGGCCCCGGCCAGTGCGCCTGCAGGAAGCGGGTCATGTCGGCGGCCGAGGTGTAGAGCGAGGCCGCGGCGCGCGCGGTGAACCGATAGTGGATCGCCGGGTCGCCATCCACATCATAGAAGCCCGCCAGGTTCGCGGCCTTGTCCGCATCGACGTCGAAGGTGGAGCGCTTCATGCCGAGCGGCGCCAGCACCCGCTGTTTCATGTAGGCGTTGAAGTCCTGGCCGGAGACCTCCTCGATGATCAGTTGCAGCAGCGTGTAGCCGCCGCCGGAATATTCGAACCCGCTACCCGGCTCTATGCCGACCCGCACCACCCCCTCGGCGTTCGGGGAGGCGTCGGCGGCGCGCGTCAGGGAGGCTTCGATCGACTGGACCGGCCGGCCCGGCGCGAATCCGCCATAGCCGAGGCCGTCGGTCAGCCCCGCCGTGTGGCTGAGCAGCCGGCGGACCGTCACCTGGCGGTTGTCGAACTCGCTCGGCGGCAAAGACCACCGGGTCAGGTAGGTCGACACCGGCGCATCCAGATCGAGCTTTCCGTCCTGGACCAGGGTCATCACGCCCCAGGCGGTCACCCATTTGCTCATCGAGGCGACCTGAAAGAGCGTGTCGGCGTCGACCGGCTGGTCCGCCGAGCGGAAATGGGTGTCGGAGACTTGTCCGCCCTCGATCAGGACAAAGGCGAGCGCGCCGGGTCGAGCGGTTTCAATCCTGGTGACCGCGGCCTTCATGAGGGCTTTCGCATCGCCCGCCGGCGCCAGCGGCCTCCGCCACCACCCCTCCAGGGTCCCGGCTACAACAACGCCGGTCCACGCCAGGAGGAGCAGTATCGCGGTCAAGACGATCCGGGAAATCGGTCCCATGCGGTGTGCTCCAGGACGACGGTGACGCGACGAGAGGTTGGGGCGTAAGCGGCACTATACCCATTCTCATGACGTTTCTGGACCGCGCGGATGGGTGGGTTGGACCTCGCCAGCGGCCCGGGAGCCGTCTCGACCGCTGTTGACCTGCACAGGGGATCGCGCACCATCATCCTGTGGGCTCTCGTCCTGGCGGGCGCCTTCTCGCGCAAGTCGCGGCCATCCGCCGCCTGATCGCAACGCTCAATCAATTTTGCACTGCGGTATTGATTTTTGCTGCGTCGCACCATAGATCGCATCCGTCGAAAGGATACGATCATGCTCTTCGCCGATTTCGAGAACGCCGGAAGCCAGGTGGCCGTCTATCACGCGGTCCGGGACTTCGCGCGCAAGCTGCTCGCCCGCCTTGGCGCCAAGGGCCTTGCCCAATACGCCTGAGGCCAGCCTTCGCCGGCCCATGAAAAAGGCCCGCGGGGAAACCCGCGGGCCTTTCTCGTTTCGAAGGCGGTGGACGCCTAGATATTGCCCGGCAGCTTGCAGTCCTTGGTCAGGGCGCAGCCGACGGCGTTGAGCGCGTCGAGGGTCTCGGGCTGGTATTCCATGATGTAGCCCTTCAGGCCGTCCGAGCAGGCCACCTCGAAGTAGCCGGTGCCCTTGGCGGTGCGGCCGATGAAGCGGGTGGCGGACACCTCGCACTCCATCTTGCCCAGCTTCTTGAGGTCGGCGGTGACCGTCTTGTAGCCGGCCTCCGGCTTGGTGAAGCTGCAGCGGTAGCCGGCGATCGGGGCGCGGGCGCAGTCGATCACCTGGGGCTTGTCCTTGGGACCGCCGAACACGCCGACGCCGCCGTCGGGACGGTTGGAGCAGGCCAGCTCGACGATGTCCTTGCCCGCCGCCGCCGGGAACGGCGCGTACTTGGAGACGTCGCAGTTGAAGTTCGCGGCCTTGGCCAGACGGGTGTAGAGGCCGTTCTGCTCGGTGACGGCTTCCTTGGCGTCGGTGAGCGTGCAGCCGCCCATCATCATGGTGGCCTTGGAGCACTCGATCGCCTGGGTGAACTTGCCGCCGTCGATCTTGTACATGTAGCCCTTGCCGTCGGTGCAGGCGGCTTCAAAGAACGTCGAGCCGCTCTGCGACACGCCGACGTACTTCTTGTCCTTGATGGTGCAGCCGTTGGCGGCGACGGCGACGTAGGCGTCGATCACCGTCAGGCGGGCGGCCTTGTCGCGCAGGGTGCACTTAATGTTGCTCTCGGACTCGTCGTACAGCAGGCAGTCGGTGGCCTCGACGGGCTTGGCCGCGTCGACCGGGGCGCTGGCCTTGACGATGAAGCCCTGGGCCGAGCCCTGGCAGGCCACTTCCAGATAGGTGGCGGTGGCGGTCTGGCCGATGCCGCGGACCTGTTCGGGCACGCACTGGGCCTTGCCGGCGGCCAGCAGCGGGGCGAGGTCGGACTTCGGATCGGCGTTGCCGGCCAGCTTGCAGGGCAGGCTGGAGGGCTTGCCGTCCGCCTGGGGCGTGTTGGCCTCGATGCAGGTGAACACCGATGGGGCGCCGGCCGACGGGGCCGAGACGATGAAGCCCAGGCCCTGGTCGCAGTCGATCTCGTAATAGCTGATGGAGGTCTTGGCCTTCTTGTCGTCAGTCTTGCCGATGAAGCGGGCGTCGGTGACGCTGCAGGCCACGCCGGCGGTCTTGGCCAGGGCGGGCGCCTCGGCCATGCCCTGGGTCCGCGCCTTTTCGTCGATCCCCGCGGCCTTCTTGCCCTGCGAGACGGCCTCGGGCGCGAGCGCCAGAACGGCCAACACGGCGGCCAGCGCGATTCCGAATGACCTCATGGTCCTCATACTCCTGGGTGTTCCCTCTGGGGGCGACATAAACCTTAGGGCCGTCAAAGGGCAAGCGCGGCGTGAACCGCGAGTGAACGTCTGCGATGAGGGTTTGATCCGGCGGGCCGCACGTCGGAAACTAGGCGCCTTGCGATGAGGAGGGCGGCGCCGTGCGCGACGGTTTTGAAGACACGATCACAGAGGCGCCGAAGCCCAGGCTCCAGTACCCGTTCGAGCACGGCCCCAAGTCCGGCGAGGCGATCGAGATCGCCCCGGGGGTGAGGTGGCTGCGGATGCCGCTGGGCGGCTCCCTGGCCTTCATCAATGTCTGGGCCATCGAGGAGGAGGGCGGCTGGGCCATCGTCGACACCGGCATGGGCGGGTCCGACACCCAGCAGGCCTGGCGCAAGGCTTTCGCCGAGAGCCTGGGCGGCCGGCCGGTCACGCGCGTCTTCGTGACGCACATGCATCCCGACCATATCGGCATGGCCGGCTGGCTGACCCGCAAGTTCCAGTGCCGGCTGTGGATCAGCCGGCTGGAATTCCTGATGTGCCGTTCGCTGGCCGCCGACACCGGGCGCGAGGCGCCGGCCGACGCGCTCAGCTTCTACAAGGCCGCCGGCTGGGACGAGGAGGCGCTGGAGAACTACCGCGCCAAGTTCGGCGGTTTCGGCCGGGCGCTGCACGCCCTGCCCGACAGCTTCCAGCGGATGAGCGATGGCGACGAGATCACCATCGGCGGGCGGCTGTGGCGCGTGGTGGTCGGATCGGGCCATTCGCCCGAGCACGCCTGCCTGTGGTGCCCGGAGCTGAAGCTGTTCATCTCGGGCGACCAGGTGCTGCCGAAGATCTCGTCCAATGTCTCGGTCTTCCCGACCGAGCCCCATGGCGACCCGCTGACCGACTGGCTGACCTCGCTGGCCGCGATCAAGGACCAGGTGCCCGACGACGTGCTGGTGCTGCCGGCGCACAACGACCCCTTCCACGGCCTGCACGCCAGGCTGGACCACCTGATCGCCGGGCACGAGCGCGGGCTGACGCGGCTGACGCGGCTGCTGGCCGAGCCCAAGCGGGCGGTGGACGTCTTCCCCGCCCTGTTCCGGCGCAAGATCGACCAGTGGGTGCTGGGCCTGGCCACCGGCGAGAGCCTGGCCCATCTCAACTGCCTGATGGCCCGCGGCCAGGCGAGCGCCCACACCGACGAGGCCGGCGTCATCTGGTATCGGGCCGTGGCCTAGCGTCGAGAGGCGGCGTGACGGAGGGGGTTGCAGCCCGCAAACAAGAGTCAAAGTCCCCCTCGGCCATCTGGTGAAGGACGGCGCGCAGGCTCCGTGCGAAAACCGGATGAAGCGCCTTTCACGCCGCGCGGCGGCGGCGTAGATGTACGCTGTAAGCCCTTGGAGCGCAGATCATGACCGACCACATCCTCATCGAAAAATCCGGCGGCGTGCTGACGCTCACCATGAACCGGCCGGAGAAGAAGAACGCGCTCACGCGGGCCATGTACCAGGCCCTGGGCGACGCCATCGACCAGGCCGAGTTCGACAACGACGTGCGCTGCGTGCTGATCCAGGCCAATGGCGACATGTTCACCGCCGGCAACGACCTCTCCGACTTCGCCGCGGTCAATTCGGGCGATTCCAGCGCCAACGAGGCGCGGCGCGACGGCAATCCGCTGCTGGCCGCCCTGGCGCGGGCCAAGACCCCGCTGGTGGCCGCGGTCAACGGCCGCGCGGTGGGCGTGGGGACCACCATGCTGATGCATTGCGACCTGGTCTATGTGGCCGAGAACGCCCTGCTGACCACGCCCTTCGTCAACCTGGCCCTGGTGCCGGAGGCGGCCTCCAGCATCACCCTGCCGAGCCGCATCGGCCATGCGCGGGCGTTCGCGATGTTCGTGCTGGGCGAGGCGGTGGACGCGAAGAAGGCCGTGGACTGGGGGATCGCCAACGAGGTGGTCCCGCTGGACGGCCTGCGCGCCAAGGCGCTGAAGGCGGCCCAAGCGGTGGCTGCCCGCCCGCCGGCCGCGGTGGTCATCACCAAGGCCCTGATGCGCGAAGGCCTCGGCGTCGCCGAGCGGATGGACGAGGAGGGCCGCCACTTCGCCGCCCAGCTCAACTCGCCGGAAGCCAAGGAGGCCATCCCCGCCTTCGCCGAGAAGCGCGCCCCCGATTTCAGCCCAAAGCTCTCCGGGGTGGCCTGATGATCCGCTCCCGCTTCGGCGCCTTCACCCCCGCCCGCATCGTGGCCGGGGATCATGACCTGTCGGGCCGCAACGTCATCGTCACCGGCGGGGCCAGCGGCATCGGGGTCGAGACCGCCCGGGCGCTCGCCGGGGCGGGGGCCGACGTCATGCTGGCCGTCCGCGACCGGGTGGCGGGCGAACGCGTGGCGGGTGAGATCAACCAATCCATCGGCGCCGACCGGGTGCTGGCCGGGACGCTCGACCTGGCCAGCCTGGGCTCGGTGGGCTCGTTCGTGGACGCCTGGGGCGACCAGCCGCTGGACATCCTGATCAACAACGCCGGCGTCATGGCCTCGCCCCTGCTGCACACCGCCGAGGACCTGGAGCTGCAGATCGGCACCAACCATTTCGGCCATTTCGTGCTGACCATGGGGCTGACGCGGGCGCTGATGAACGCCGCCGAGGACGAGCGTACGGCCCGCGTGGTGCAGCTTTCCTCCATCGGCCACCGGCGCAGCGACATCCACTGGGACGACCCGCACTATCGCTCGCGGCCCTACGACAAGTGGGAGGCCTACGGCCAGTCCAAGACCGCCAACTCGCTGTTCGCCGTGGGCTTCAACGCGCGCTTCGAGGAGCATGGGATCACCGCCAACGCGGTCATGCCGGGCGGGATCATGACCCCGCTGCAGCGCTATCTCCCAAAGGAGGAGATGGTGGCCATGGGCTGGATGGACGCCGAGGGCAATGTCCGCGAGGGCTTCAAGACCACCGAGCAGGGCGCCTCCACCAGCGTCTGGGCCGCGGTGGGCGAGGAGCTGGAGGGGATCGGCGGCCTCTATCTGGAAGACTGCAAGGAGGCCGGGCCCTGGACCAAGGCGGACCCGGCGCACGGGGTCATGCCCCACGCCCTGGACCCTGAATCGGCCGAACGCCTCTGGGCGCTGTCGGAAGAAACCACCGGAGTGAAGCTATGAGCCTGCAAGGCAAGACCCTGTTCGTCACCGGCGCCAGCCGCGGCATCGGCCTGGCCATCGCCCTGCGCGCCGCGCGCGACGGCGCCAATATCGCCATCGCCGCCAAGACCGCCGAGCCGCATCCGAAGCTGCCGGGGACCATCTACACGGCGGCCAAGGAGATCGAGGAGGCCGGCGGCCAGGCGCTGCCGCTGATCGTCGACGTGCGCGACGAGGCCAGCGTCTATGACGCCGTGCAGAAGACCGTCGAACGGTTCGGGGGGATCGACATCTGCGTCAACAACGCCTCGGCCATCTCGATGACCGGCACGCTGGCCACCGACATGAAGCGCTACGACCTGATGAACCAGGTCAATGCGCGCGGGACCTATCTCACCTCCAAGGCCTGCATCCCGCACCTGAAGAACGCCGCCAATCCGCACGTGCTGATGCTTTCGCCGCCGCTGGACATGTCGGCCCGCTGGTTCGAGGGCCACACGGCCTACACCATGGCCAAGTTCGGGATGAGCATGTGCGTGCTGGGCATGGCGGCGGAGTTCAAGGCCGACGGGATCGCCTTCAACGCGCTCTGGCCGCGCACCGGCATCGCCACGGCGGCGATCCGCTTCGCCCTGGCTGGGGACGAAGGCATGAAGCAGTGCCGCACACCCGAGATCATGGCCGACGCCGCCCACGCCATCTTCGAGAAGCCCGCCCGCGCGTTCAGCGGCAACTTCCTGATCGACGACAGCTTCCTCTACGCCGAGGGCGAGCGGGACTTCGACAAGTACCGGGTCGACCCGACCACTCGGCTGATGCCGGACTTCTTCGTCCCCGCCGACAGCGTCCCGCCGCCGGGGGTGGTGGTCGGCTAGGCTCTGGGCTTCTTCGGCGCCTTGGACCGCGCCGCGGCGTCGACAGCCTTGCCGGCCCACTCGGCCAGGGCGTCGGGGTCCTCCAGGGCCTCCAGCGGGGCGGCGCAATAGCTCATCGGCTTGTCGCCGCCGAACGGCCGGAACGGCTCGCAACCGGCCGCCGCGAATTCCGCGCGGCTCAGGTCGTCGACCTTCAGAAAGAGGGTGTCCTCGGCGATCAGGGCGAAGAACAGGCCATGCCGCGACAGGCCGACCCCGCCGAACATCCGCCGGTGGGTGATCCCGCCCATCGGCTCGAGCTGCTCCAGGACGTAGGCGAGATAGTCGGGGGACACGGCCAAGATGTTGCGCTCCGAGGGCTCGTTGCGAATATAGGGTCATGACCGTCATAATCCGACCCGCCGTTCCCGCCGACGCCGCCCTGATCCATGGCTTCGTCCGCGCCCTCGCCGACTATGAGAAGCTGCTGCACGAAGTGGAGGCCAGCCAGGCCGACCTCGCCGGCCACCTGTTCGCGGACAATCCGCGCCTCTACTGCGACATCGCCGAGGCGGACGGCGAGCCGGTGGGCTTCGCCATCTGGTTCTACAACTACTCGACCTTCCGGGGCCGGCACGGGATCTATCTGGAGGACCTGTTCGTGGTCCCGCAGGCCCGGGGCCTGGGGGCCGGCAAGGCCCTGCTGAGCCGGCTGGCCCAGCGTTGCGAGGAGCAGGGGCTGGCGCGGCTGGAATGGGCGGTGCTGGACTGGAACGCGCCCTCGATCGCCTTCTATGACAGCCTCGGCGCCACGGCCCAGACCGACTGGATCGTCCGCCGGCTGACCGGCGAGCCGCTCAAGGCGATGGCGGCGGGCTAGAGCTTCAGGCCAAAGCGGGGCCCCAGCCAGGTCATGGCCAGATAGAGGGCGATGGTGAGCGCGCAGCCCGCGGCCAACGCCGCCCAGAACGGGACGCCCTTGCGCAGCAGGGCCGGGATCAGCAGGAACATCGGCAGGGACGGCAGGACGAACCAGAAGGTGGCCTCCGCGTGGGCGGCCATCCTCGGGGTGTCGCCCGTGTCGCGCCACAGCCAGATCATGCCGAGGATCGAGACCAGGGGCAGGGAAGCGATCAGGGCGCCGAAACCAGGACTGCGCTTGGCGACTTCGGAAACCGCGGCGATGATGAGCCCTGAGAGCAGCGCCTTGACGACCAGATAGACCACGACGCGAACCTCCAGTGAGGTGCTAACCTCACCGTGTTCGCAACCGCTAAGCAAGGTCGGAGCCGCCATGAGCGCACCGCCCAAGACCGTACTCACCGCCACGCCTGAGGAGGCTGCCGCTATCCGCCAAGCGGCGCGGATCTCGGCTGACCGGGTGGTCGCCGGCCCGGAGCACGTGGAGGGCCTGCTGGCCCTGTTCTCCGATCCCCGGGTGTCGGATCCGATCTACGACCTGCCGCGGCCGTTCACGCCCGAGAGCGTGGCGAAGTGGGTGGCCGACAGCGAGGCCCTGCGCCAGGAGGGCCGCTGCATCCTCAGCGTCAACCTGGACGAGGCCGGTCAGGTGGCGGGCTATTCGCGGATCACCGTCTGGCCCGAACGGTCCTCGGCGGAGCTCGCCGGGGCGGCGCGGGCCGATCGCCAGAACAGCGGCCACGGCCGGGAAGGCGTGGCGCGGTCCATCGCCTGGATGTTCGAGGTGCTGGGGGTGCGGCTGATCGGCCTGACCGCGGCCCTGGACAATGTCCGCTCGGCCAAGGCCATCGACGGGGCGGGCTTCAAGCGGATGGGCGAGGTCGAGAGCGTGCGCCCGGACGGCACGACGCGGCGCTCGATCTACTGGGAGCTGTCACGGGACGCCTGGATGCGGCGGCACGTGCTGTAGCGTCCCATCCCTCCTCCTTGTGGGGAGGGCGGCTTGCGCAGCAAGCGAGGGTGGGGAAGCCTTGAGACGACATCGCGCGCCGCCGAACTTCCCCACCCTCGACCGCTAGGCGGTCTTCCCTCCCCACAAGGAGGTGGGAAAAAGGATCAGCTCGCGGTGGCGGGCTTGGGCGCCGTGGCGCCCGGCAGGACCGCGCGGCCCAGGTCGTAGAATTTCGGGGCCATCTTGGGGATGGCTTCCTTGATGATCGAGTCGACGGTCCAGCCCTCTTCCTTGGTCACGGTCTCGATGGGCCGCGGCTGCGAATAGAGGATGATGTTCTCGCCCGACGAGCCGAAGATCTGTCCCGAGACGCTGGCGGCGGCCGGGGAGACCATGGCCACGGAGAAGCGGGCCGGCTGGTCGGCGCGGATCTTCTCGGCCATCACCGCGCGACGGGCGGCGGCGGCTTCGTCCTTGATCGGCACCGACTGGGTCATGCGGGTCCAGGCGACCGGCGCCACGCAGTTGGAGCGCACATTGTTGCGCGCGCCTTCCATGGCGATGATCCGCGAGAGGCCGGCGATGCCCATCTTGGCCGCGCCGTAATTGGCCTGGCCGATGTTGCCGAACAGGCCCGAGGTCGAGGTGAAGAACATGTAGGCGCCGTCGTTCTGTTCGCGGAACAGCTCGATCGTGGCGCGGGCGACATTGAACGAGCCGCGCATGTGGACGGCGATGACGCTGTCCCACTCGGCTTCGGTCATCTTGTGGAACATCACGTCACGCAGGATGCCGGCGGGATTGATCACCGCATGCAGGCCGCCGAAGCTCTTCTTGGCCTGCTCGACCATGCCGTAGACGGCGTCCAGGTCGGTGACGCTGTCGGAATTGGAGACCGCTTCGCCGCCCGCGGCGCGGATCTCGGCGGCGACGGACTCGGCGGGGCCCGCCGAACCTTCGTCTTCGCCCTTGAGGCTGCCGCCCAGGTCGTTGACCACGACCTTCGCGCCTTCCTGCGCGGCGATCAGCGCGCAATCGCGGCCGATACCGTTGCCGCCTCCGGTGACAAGAACAACTTTGCCTGAAAGAGCGCCCATGGATCTATCTCCCTAAGAATAATGCTTGTTTGTTATTCGAGGCGGTCGGCCTTGCGCAAGGCGGGAAAGAGTTTGGCCCAGACGCCGGTGACGATCAACGCGCCAACCCCGCCGAAGACCGCCGCGCCCACCGGGCCGAAGAACCGCGCCACCACCCCGCTCTCGAATTCGCCGAGTTCGTTGGAGGCCCCGATGAACAGCGACGAGACCGCCGCCACCCGACCGCGCATGTGATCGGGCGTCACGATCTGCACCAGGGTCTGGCGCACATAGACGCTGAGCATGTCGGCCCCGCCCAGCACGGCGAGCGCCGCCACCGACAGGGGCAGGGATTTCGACAGGCCGAACACGATGGTGGCCGCGCCGAACACCGCCACGCCGGCGAACATGGTCACGCCCGCGAAGCGCCGGATCGGATAGCTGGCCAGGATGAAGGCGACGATCGTCGCTCCGATGGCCGGACCGGCGCGTAGCAGGCCGAAGCCTTCCGGCCCAACATGCAGCACGTCGCGGGCGAAGACCGGCAGCAGGGCCGTGGCGCCGCCCAGCAGCACGGCGAACAGGTCCAGCGAGATGGCCCCGAACACGATCTTGTTGCGCCAGGTATAGGCCAGCCCCTCCTTGATCAGCGCCCAGCGCGAGCCGGCCTGGACTTCGGGCTGGGCGTTTCCCTTGATCAGGAAGACGCAACCCGCCGCCAGCACGTAGAGGACGACGGTGACCGAGTAGGACAGGCCCGTGGAGTGGGTCAGGAGCAGGCCGCCGATGGCCGGGCCGACGATGGACCCGCCCTGCCAGGCCAGAGAGTTCCAGGCGATGGCGCGGGGCAGCAGGCTGCGCGGGACCAGCGTGGGGCCCAGCGCCGTGGAGGAAGGTCCCATGAAGGCGCGGCTGGCGCCGAACAGGGCCGACAGCACCAACAGCAGCGGGATCGAGGCGAAGTCGAGGATCGAGGCGGCCGCCAGGATCACCGCCGTGGCGATCTCGCCGGCGTAACACCACAGCAGCACCTTGCGCCGGTCGTGGCGGTCGGCGGTCTCGCCGGCGATGGGCGACAGCACCAGCACGGGGATGAAGGCCGCCAGGCCGATCATCCCGACATAGAAGGCCGCCTGCTTCACATCCATGGTCTCGCGGGCCACGGCGTACATCTGCCAGCCCAGCGCCACCGACTGGATCTGCACCCCCAGCGTCGCGGCCACCCTCGCCGCCCAGAAGCGCATGAAGTCGGCGTGCCGCAGAAGATCGCGGACGGCGGCGGGCTGGTCGTCGGGGAGGGTGTCGGTCATGGGGCCGGCAACTTGGCCGTAGAACGGGCGGGCGGCAATGGCGGCCGCGACCTCAAGCCGACGCTTCATGGCCAGCCTTCCAGCGGCGCGTAGGGCCCGGGCGTCGCGGGCCCAGCTGGATGACGTCCTTCAGGTATAGATTGTAAGTATGGATGGTTGTTTGGGCATTCTGCTCTTCAGAAGGTTGAATTTCTCAACATCGTCAGATATCTGCCTGCGACATTTTGTCATTTATGCCAATATCTCATAGTAAATTGACAATTAACTACAAATCATAACCCTACTTTATCTGGCCCCAGCCATTTCTCGCATCGAACAACCGCTACCAAACGATGCCTGATCAACCTGGAGAATCCACGAGATGAAGTTCACCGTTTTCGCCGCCGCCTCGGTCCTGACCGCCCTGATCGCCATGCCCGCCAGCGCGGCCGACGTCCGCGTTTCCAGCGCCCCGACCCCGGTGGTGCGCATCGCCCTCGCCGGCAAGACCGACGTGCAGATCAGCGCCGAGATCAAGGCCGCCGCGACCACCGTCTGCGGCAAGGCGCTCAGCGACTGCACCGCCGGCGCCATCCGTGACGCGAACGCCCAGCTCGCCTCCATCCATCGCGCCCACGCCCGGGCCGCCAACGCCACGCAGATCGACGTCGCCCGCGAAGACCCCAAGGCCGTGCGCGTGCCGGTCACCGGCCGTTCGCTGGTCCAGATCAACACCGACATCGACGCCGCGGCCAAGCTCGTGTGCAAGGGCCAGGACGCCACGGCGTTCCGCAGCTGCGTGGCCGGCGCGGTCCGTTCGGCCAAGGCGCAACTGCAGCAGATCGCCCAGGCGCCGCGTCCGGCCCAGGTGGCCTCGCGCTAAGCCCGCCAAGTCGGCTCTCGACTGACGGCCCGCCGGCGACGGCGGGCCGTTTCGCGTTCCGGCCCAGGCCCTGAACTCACAAGAACCGGGCGAATTGGTCGTTTGCCCCAGCCCGACCACCCGACCAACCTCCTGACAACCAAGGAGGGCCCATGACCCGCGATGACCTGATCGCCGCCTTCGCCGCCCACGCGGAGGCCGACCCCCGGGTGCTCGCGCTCCTGCTGGGCGGCAGCCTGGGCGCCGGGGGCGGCGACGCCTACAGCGACGCCGATCTGATCGTCGTCCTGGCGCCGGAGCATCACGGCGCCTTCGTCGAGCAGGTCCGGGCCTGGGCGGGCGAGATCGCCGCCCCGGTCCTCTGGCGCCAGGTCTATCCGGGGCTTCCCCTGTTCCACGCGATCACGCCCGGTTGGATCCGGTTCGACATCACCGTGACGGTCCCCGGCCGGGTGACCGGCGCGCGCGCCGGCCTGAAGCCGCTGTTCGACCGCGCCGGGGTCTGGGACGCCCTGCCGGAACGGATGGAGCCCAGGTCGATCGATCCGGCGAAGCTGGAGGCGATGATCGTGGAGTTCCTGCGGGTCATGGGCCTGCTGGTCGTGGGCATGGGACGCCGGGAGTACGTGCTGGGGATCACCGGCGTGGGCCTGCTGCGCGGCCTGCTCATCGAGCTGATGATCGCCGAGACCCGGCCGCCGCTGCCGCCCGGAGCCCTGCACCTGGCCGACATCCTGCCGCCCGCTGATATCGACACCCTGGCCGGGTTGCCCCACGCCGCCGCCGATCGGGCGTCGGTGATCGTAGCCAACCTTGTCCTGGCCGAGCTGTTCCTGCCCCGCGCGCGGGCGTTGGCGAGGCAGGTCGGGGCCGTCTGGCCCGACGCCTTCGAAGCCGCCACCCGCGCCCACCTGCGGCGCGATCTCGGGCTCGAGCTGCCGGAAGCGCTGCTAGCCGATTCCAATTGAGCAGAGGTTGGCGCCTGTCCCATTGGGGCATGAAGTCTCGGCCCGTGCGGCGAAAGCGTCGTTGACGGGGGGCTGTCATGGCCTTATGCGCCGCGTCTCTTGAAGTTTCCGGGATCGGTCTCATGCGACGACTGCGACGAACCGGGCGCGCGAGCCGCGCCGTCTAGAGCTCCCGGCGCCGGCGCATGTGATGCGAGGCGGCGGGCCCCTTGCCCACGCTTCACACAAAAAGTCGCAGATGATCGCCCAACCCTCCGCCGAACCGGCGCTTCGCTTCACTTTCGAACAATCCCAGCACGCCGAGGCCATCGAGGCCCTGCTGGACCACGCCTTCGGTCCCGGGCGCTTCACCAAGGTCTCCGAGCGAGTCCGTGAGATCGCCGAGTTCCGCCCGGACCTGTCGGTCTGCGCCTGGGACGGTGAGCGCCTGGTGGGCTCGGTGCGGATGTGGAAGGTCCATGTGGGCGCGGCCACGGTGCTCTTCCTGGGTCCGCTGGCCGTGGAGGCCGACGCGCGCAAGCACGGGACCGGCGGGCTGCTGGTCCAGCGCGCTGTCCAGGCCGCCGAGGCTGCCGGTTTCCCGGTGGTGCTGCTGGTCGGCGACGAGCCCTATTTCGGCCGCTTCGGTTTCACCGCCGCTCCGGCGCGGCAGGTTCGCATGCCGGGGCCCGTCGATCAGCGTCGGGTGCTGGCCCGTGGGGCCGAACTGCTGGCGGGTCCAGTCACGGCCTAGCTGGGCCTCAACCCGCCCCAGGGGCCCCGGGGACGAGGGTGGAGATCAGCATCTCCTCCAGCGCCCAGCATTCGTACGGCTTGGCCAGGGCCGGCACATGGGCGAACTGCGGCGTGATGCCGTCGATCCCGTAGCCGGTGGAGAATATGAACGGCACGTGCCGGTCGCTGAGCGCCTGGGCGATGGGATAGACCTTCTCGCCGCCCAGGTTGACGTCGAGGATGGCGCCGTCGAGCCGCAGGCCGTCGTCGCCGACCAGGGCGAGACCTCGCGAGACGGTGCCGGCCACGTCGACGACGACGCAGCCGAGGTCGCTCAGCATGGTTTCGATCATCAAGGCCACCATCGCCTCGTCCTCGACGACCAGAAGGCGCAGTCCTGCGAGGGCCGATCCCATGGGCTAGGCGGCCATCTGCAGCTTTGGAGAGATCGGCAGCCGCATGTGGCAGCAGACCCCGTCCGGGCTGAAGGCGAGCTGAACCTGGCCGTCGAACTCCCGGGCCAGACCTCTTTCGATGAAGCGCGAACCGAAGCCTCGGCGGCTCGGTACGACGACCGGGGGCCCGCCTATCTCGCGCCAGTCGATCTCCACGGCGACGGGATCGCTGGAGCTGTCGATGCTCCAGGTCACCTGGACCTGGCCGGTGAGGGTCGAGAACGCGCCGTACTTCGCCGCGTTGGTCGCCAGTTCGTGGAAGGCCATGGTGAGGGTGACAGCGGCGTTGGGACCCAGACGCACGTCGGGGCCGGAGCGGACCACGCGGTCCAGCTGACCCTGGGCCACATAGGGTTCGAGCGTCTGGTCGATGACGCTGGTCAGGGACGCGCCGTCCCAGGCGACCTCCGTCAGCAGGTCGTGCGCGCGGGCCAGGGCGCCGATCCGCGCCAGGAAGGCGTCTTCGAAGCTGCCCACGGTCTTGGCGGTCCGGCTGGTCTGCATGGCGATCGACTGCACCGTCGCCAGGGTGTTCTTCACCCGATGGTTCAGCTCGTCGAGCAGGGCGCGTTGCCGCTCCTCGGCCTGCTTGCGCTCGGTGATGTCGAGCGACACGCCGGCCATCCGCACAGGCGCGCCGCGATCGTCATAGACCGCCCGACCCCGGATCTGGACCCAGCGCATCTCGTCGTCCTGGATGAGCGTCCGGCACTCGGTCTCCAGGTCCGAGCCGAGCGCGATGGCGCGGTCCACGGCGCGCTGCAGCCGGTCGCGGTCGTCGGGGTGGACGCGGTCGAAAAGCTGCTCGTAGCGGTCCAGGGTGTCGTCGCGGCCGAGACCGAAATTTGCGAGGAAGACCTCCGAGGCGGCGAGGCGACGGGTCTCCAGGTCCAGCTCCCAGCTGCCCAGCCGGCCGGCCTGCAAGGCGAATTCCAGCTGCTGCTCGGACTGGCGAAGCGCCGTGCGGCCGCGCTCGGTGGCGAGGCTGAGCTGGGCCGCCGCCTCCATCTCCTGGCTGAGCCGCAGCGCTTCCTCGGTCTTGCCGCGCTCCTCCATCTCGGCCTGCAGCGCCCAGTGCGCGTCGGCCAGGGATGCGTTCGAGACGCCTAGGACGGTCACCACGAGCGAGGCCATGACAATCAGCATGGCGATGCCGCCGTAGCGCGCCGCGCGCCGGGCGAACGGCTCGCTGATGGTCCGCAGATAGACCGAGCCGAGTTGGGTCGCGCCCTGGGCCACCACGCGCGTCACCACCAGCCGGTCGCCCTCGAACGACGGCGGGCCCACCCGGTTGGTGGCGGGCAGCGCAGACCCCGCCCGGGAATATCCGGCGACGAGACGGCCCTGCAGATCGTAGACGCCGACGGCCTCCACGTCGCGATTGGCGCCCAGCGCCGCCACATGTTCGCCGGCGGCGGCGCGATCGTCGAAGGCCAGGGCCGCGGCCACGCTGCCCGACAGGATCTCGGCCTGGACGGTGACGGCGCGGAGCTTCTGCCCGCCGGCGAGGTGCTCGTTGTAGACAGCCATGGACAGGCCGGCGAGGACCAGGCTGATCGCAAGGGCGATCACGATGCCCGGGCCGGGCTTCCACTGCTTCCAGGCTCTTGAGCTTGGGGACAGGGTCATCCTCATCCTCCCGGCCTGGCGGAGACGGCGAGGCTGAGCAGCTTCGAACTGATCGTCACGCCGTTGGCGGCGGCCGCGGCGGGGTCGATGTCGAAGCGTACCCGGCCGTTCCGGACCATGAACTGGATGACCGCCCCCGGGACGGCCTGGTTCTGATCGGCCACTGTCAGGACGGGCGCGCCCTTGGCGTTGCGAAGCGCCTCCGCCGTGGATCGGCCGCCTGCATCCCCCAGATAGAGGATGTGGCACCCGCCGCCGCCTTCGCCGCCCCGGAGCCGGCGGACCGCCATCGGGCGCCCGTCGAGCTGCTGGCCGCTCACCGCCTGGTTCAACACCGCGCCGAACGGATCGTTGCCCAGGACGCAGAGGTAGAAGGGGCTCGACGGTGACGGAAAGGCCGAGGCCGGCCAGCGGACGAAGGGCGCGAACTTATAGAGATAGGTCGCCTTGACGGCGGCCTCGGTGGCGTTGGTCTGGGTCCGTCCCGGGGTTCCGGAGGCGATGGCGCCGATCAGCGCCAGCAAGACCGCCCGCCGAGCGCGGTGGAGACTTCGTGGGGCCACCTTAGAACCCCCACCGCAGGTCGATGAACAGGCTGCGGCCGGACTCGACGCCGACGGCGCCGATCTGGACGTTGGCGCTGCTCGCGCCGAATTCCGGGTGATGATCGTTGAGGAGATTGGCCCCGGTGATGGAGATCTCGAGCGATCTCGAGACCGCCCAGGCGATCCGTGCGCCCAGTTCGGCGTAGGACCGCGACGCCGGGTTGGGCAAGGCGCCGATCTTGCGCAGGTCGAGGTCCAGGCTGACCCCACGGCCGAGGTCCATCATCGAGCGTATCGACGCCTGGTAGGTCGGATCGTTCCCGGCGATCTGCGTACCGACGATTTTGCTGGCGCCGGGTTCGTAGCGGAGGCTCTTGCGCAGCCAGTTCGCGCCGCCCGAGAGCCGCCACCAGTCGGTGACCTGATAGGCGCCCCAGACCTCGACGCCATAGGTCTCGCCCTCCATCCGGTTGGCGAACACGATCGGCAGCCTGCCGCCCGTAAGCTCGAAACTGCGCAGGTCGTCGTACACGTTGTAGAAGGTGGAGACCGAGACGGAGCTCCGGGCCGAGGGTTGGGCGCGAAGGCCGAGCTCGTAGGCGATCACGGTCTCGGGCTGGAAATCGCGTCCCGTCAGCCGAACCGTCGAGGTGCTCGACAGGCCCGTGAGCTCGACGAAGTCGCGGTCGAGCCGCGAGGGGGCCCGCACGGCCCTGGAGACCGCGGCCCAGACGAGCGAGGTGTCGGTCGGTTTCCACGACAGGCGCGCGGTGGGCAGGGCCTCCAGGCCGCTATAGGGGTCGTCCTCGAGCTTCAGTCCCAGCGTCAGCTTGAGCGCCGGGTTCAGGGTGACGGTGTCCTGGACGAACAGGTTGGTCAGGGCATGCCGGCGGCCGACGGGAGCGAAGAACTGGGTGCGCGGCGGCGTGGGCGTGATGGGGAAGTGGTCCTTGGTGACACGATAGCCGCCACCCCAGACGACCTGGTGGGCCTGCCCCCACGAAAAACTGTGCTGCACATCCAGGTCGTAGGTGCTCAGGCGGTTGTGGAACCGGCCGGGTACGGCGCGTTCCAGGTGGTCGTAATAGGCCTGGGCCTGCAGGGTTCCGCCGCCGCGCGTCGGATGGGTCCAGCGGGCGATCAGGTTGTGGCCGGAGATTTCCTGATGGGCCGAGGCGGCCTGTTCCGTCCCGCGATAGGCGTCGCCTTGCAGGGTGATGAGCTTGTCCGAGCCCGACCAGTCCAGCCGGAAGCCGGCCTGGCGTCTGCGCCAGCCGTCGCGGGCGTCGGCGCCCGAGGCGGTCTCGCCATGGGCGAAGTCGACGCCGTCGGCGTAGACGCGGTAGGTCAGGGCTTCGCCGAGCGGGCCGCCGTACCGCAGGCTGGCGCGCTGCTCGAGATCGCCCGCGCCGACCTCCAGCACCCCGCCCTGTGTCTCGGTCGATCGGCGGGTGACGATGTTGATCACGCCATTGACCGCGTTGGCGCCCCACAGGGTCGCGCCGGGGCCGCTGATCACCTCCACCCGCTCGATGTCGTCGGGCAGGACGTGCTGGGCGTTCCAGAACACGCCGTGGGAGAAGGGGGTGTAGACGCTGCGCCCGTCGATCAGGACCAGCAGCTTATCGGCGGCGCTGCCATTGAAGCCGCGCGCCGAAATGGCGTGGCTGCTGGCGGTGATCTGCGCCACGTGCAGATTTGGCGCCAGGCGCAGGATGTCGGGGATGTTCGTGGCGCCGGAGCGAATGACCTCGTCATGGGTGATGACGTAGATGGCGGCGGGCGCGTCGCTCAGCGGCTGGGTGGTCTTCGACACCGACGAGACGTCGATATTGGCCAGTTCCTCGATCGAAAGGTTCGCCAGTTCAGCCAGGGCGTTCGACGCCAAGGGCTCCTGCGCGATGGCGAAGGCCTGGACCGGAAGAAGGAAGCCCAGCGTCGCCGAGAGCGCGGCGAGTCTCGTGCGGTCCCTTGGTCTGCCTGCACCCTGGCGAAGTCGCCCCATCCACCCTGTCCATACTTAACAGATTTTCAGCACAAATTCTCGCGTAACCTTCCGATGTCTGTCTGAGTCTTACAGGCAATGGCAAGCGTGGCCATTGTTTCTGTATTGATAGATTATCCCCCGTCGGCAAGCAGCAACGCGGGGCATCAAATCTCGCCCTTGCGAGCGGGCGGCGATTCGCGACCGCGCAACACACGTGAAAGTATACGTCCTCAGAAGTCTCGCGCACAAGGGGAGGCCGGCGGCGGCGCTTGGCCGATCAGGAACAAGGCCGTTGAGGCGGCGCCCGCGGACCCCTACCTTCACCCCATGACGCAGCCGACAGAAAGACCCGGTCTCGAAGGCGTGATCGCCGCGGCCAAGGCCCAGGCCCCGGGGCGCGGCCTGCCGCCGGTGCATCTATGGAATCCCGCCCATTGCGGCGAGATCGACATCGTCATCAAGAAGGACGGCCTGTGGTTCCACGAGGGCACGCCGATCGGGCGCGAAGCCTTGGTCCGGCTGTTCTCCACGGTCCTGCGCAAGGACCCCGACGGTTTCCACCTGGTGACGCCGGTGGAGAAGATGAAGATCACCGTCGAGGACGCGCCGTTCATCGCCACCCGCGTCGATCGTGAAGGCGAGGCGCTGAAGTTCCTCACCAATGTCGGCGACGAGATCGAGGCCGGGCCGGAGAACGAGATCCGCGTCGAGATGTGCGCGGCCACCGGCGAGCCCAGGCCCTATCTGCACGTCCGGCGGGGGCTGGAGGCGCTGATCGCCCGGCCGGTGTTCTACGAATTGGTGGAGATGGCGCAGGAACGCGAGACCTCCGAGGGGCCGCGCCTGGGGGTCGCCTCGAACGGGGCCTGGTTCCCCGTGGGCCCGGCGGGGGCGCACCGGCTGTGAGCCCCCATTCCGCGCCCGGCGAACTGCGCGCCTGGATCGAGCGTCACCTGGACCCGCTGGAGGAACGCGAGGCGTCCCAGGCCAGCTCCGACTTCGACCTCACGCCCAACGCCTTTCCCAACGAGCCGGTCGAACTGGTGCCCGCCGCCGTCCTGGTGGGCCTGATCCAGCGCGACCACGGCTTCTCGGTGCTGCTGACGCGGCGCTCGGACACCATGCGCCGCCACACGGGCCAGGTGGCCCTGCCGGGCGGCCGCTGCGATCCGGGCGAGAGCGTCTGGCAAACGGCCCTGCGCGAGGCCCACGAGGAGGTGGGGCTACATCCCGACTTCGTCTCCCTGGCGGGGCTGTCGTCGCCCTACCGGACGGGCACGGGCTATCTGGTGACGCCGGTGGTCGGCTTCGTGCGCGAGGGCTTCAGCCTGACCGCCAATCCCGACGAGGTGGCCGACATCTTCGAGACCCCGTTCGGCTTCCTGATGGATCCGGTGAACTACGAGGAGCACGAGCGCGAGGCGCCCGACGGTCAGAAACGCAGGTTCTACGCCATGACCCACGAGGACCAGTACATCTGGGGCGCCACGGCGGGGATGCTGCGCGCGCTCTACGACCGGCTCTACGGCGCGGCCGTTGCTTAGCGTGATCATCTGGCGGCTGCTGCTGGTGGCGACACCCTTCGTCGGCTGGTTCCTGTGGCGCGAGGCGGCCCGCCGCACCGGCCGGGAGATGGGATCGACGCCCTGGACCTGGCTGATGGCCGTCTCGGGCGTGCTGCTGGGGGTTTCGCTGATGGCCACGGCGTTGTTCCATGGCGACAACCGCGGCCAGGTCTATGTGCCCGCCGAGGTCACCGAGGGCGGCCATATTTCGCCCGGACATTTCGAGAAGAAAGCGCCCGCCAAGTGACGCAGAGCATTGGACTGAGGCCCTGGATGGCGACGGCGGCGCCGGTGCTGGACGCGCTGGAGGCCAAGGGCGGCGCCGGCTGCGCGCGGTTCGTGGGCGGGTGCGTACGCAATGCGATCCTCAACACGCCGGTCGGCGACCTGGACATCGCCACCACCCTGACCCCCGGCGAGGTGACCTCGGCGCTGGAGGCCGCCGGGATCAAGGCCGTGCCGACCGGGATCGAGCACGGCACCATCACCGCGGTGAAGGACGGCCAGCCGTTCGAAGTCACCACCCTGCGCCGCGACGTGGCCACCGACGGCCGCCGCGCGGTGGTGGCCTTCACCACCGACTGGGCGGAAGACGCACGCCGCCGCGACTTCACCCTGAACGCCATCTATGCCGACCGCGCCGGCGCGCTCACCGATCCCACGGGGCAGGGGGTGGCCGACGCCAAGGCCGGACGCATCGTCTTCGTCGGCGACCCGGCGACGCGCATCGCCGAGGACCACCTGCGTATCCTGCGGTTCTTCCGGTTCCTGGCCTGGTACGGCAAGGGCGAGCCCGACGCCGCGGGCCTTGCCGCTGTGGCCGCGGCCAAGGACACCGTGACCAGCCTGGCGGCCGAGCGAGTCTCCAAGGAGCTGTTGAAGCTGGTGGCGGCCGAGGAGCCGCGGCCGGCCATGGCCCTGATGGCCAAGACCGGCGTGCTGAGCGTCCTGCTACCTTCGGCGGTCGACCTCACCGCCTTCGACGGCCTGGTGGAGATCGAGAGCGACCAACTCTTCATCAACGATCCCGTCCTGCGCCTGGCCACCCTGCTGCCCGACAACGAGATTGGCGTGGCTCAGGCGGCCGAGGCCCTGCGGCTCTCCAACGAGGTCAAGGACCGGCTGGTGGCGGCCATGGGCAAGACCCCGCGCATCACCTCCTGGATGAGCCCCCGCGAGAGCCGCCGCATGGTCTACCAGATCGGCGTGCAGGCCTTCTCGGACCGGATCAAGCTCATGTGGTCGCGGGTGACCAAGTCGGCCGCCACCCACCAGTGGCGCGGCCTGCTGGCGCTGGCCGAGAGCTGGACCCCGCCGCCGTTCCCCCTGACCGGCGAGGACGTGCTCAAGTCCGGCGTGCCCAAGGGCCCGATGGTGGGGAAGGTGCTGCGCGAGGTGGAGGACTGGTGGATCGACCACGACTTCATCGACGACAAGTTCTCGGCCATCGAGAAGCTGAAGGCCGTGGCGCAGGGGATGGCCTATTGAGGCTGGGCATCCTCGAGACCGGCGCGCCGCCGGACGGGGTGCGCCAGCGGTTCGGCGACTATCCGTCGATGTTCCGCAGGCTGTTTGGCGAGGACGCCCACGACTACGCGACCTTCGACGTGGCCGCAGGTGAGCTGCCGCGGGCCACGGACGCCTGCCAGGCCTATGTGGTCACCGGCTCCTCGGCCGGCGTCTATGAGCCTCTGCCCTGGATCGACCCGCTGATGGACTTCCTGCGCGCCGCCAAGGGCAAGGTCCCGCTCGTGGGCGTCTGTTTCGGCCACCAGGTCATGGCCCAGGCCTTCGGCGGCAAGGTCATCGCCTCCCCCAAGGGATGGGGCGTGGGCCTGCACCGCTACAGCATCGGCGAGGCCCGGGCCTGGATGGACGCCGCCGAGCCCATCGCGGCGCCGGCCTCGCACCAGGACCAGGTGGTGGAGCTGCCGCCAGGGGCCACCGTGCTCGCCGGCAACGACTTCTGCCCGCTGGGCATGCTGGACTATGGCCAGGACCGCGCCATCTCGATCCAGCTCCACCCCGAATTCGAACCGGCCTACGCCAAGGCCCTGATCGAGCACCGCCGGGGCAGCCGCTATACCGACGTCGAGGCCGACCGCGCGGTGATGAGCTACGAACAACCCGACGACCGCCGTCGGGTCGGCGGCTGGCTTCAGCGGTTCCTGGAGACGGCCTGATCCCTCAGCCGAGGTCGAGCATCATCCAGACGGTGTCGCGGCCTTCGTCGAACCGGCTGAAGCCGTAGACGTCGTAGAAGCGCAGGGCGCGGTGGTTGGCGGCGTCGCAGCCCAGGTGGACCTGGCGGGCTCCAGCCTCGCGCAGCGCCTCCGTCAGGGTGGCGACCAGGGCCTGGCCCATGCCCTGGCCCTGCAGCCGGGGCAGCAGGTTGATGTGCAGATGAGCGGGCGCGGCCTCGACCACGGCCTGCGGGACCGAGAAGGGATGGTGCATCTGGTAGGCGCGCCATTGGTCGCGCGTCCAGGCGCGGTTGGGCGGTCCCGGCGGCTCGGGATGGAGGGTCCGCAGCCTGGGCCACCACTCGGCCTCCTGCCGCGCCTCGAAGGCCCGCGTGTCGGGGGTCCCGAGCACATAGGCGGCCACGCCCTGGTCGTCCTCCGCCACGAAGGCCAGGTCCGGCTGGAGCACGCCGTAGGGCGCGGCGTAGATCTCGCCGAGGATCCGAGGGTCGGCATAGAGGCGGGTGGCGTCCTGGCCGCTGTCGCCGGTCTTCAGGCAGATGTCGTAAAGCGCCTGCAGGTCACCCGCCCGGAACCGCCGGATCGCCGCCATCTCAGCCGCGCGCCCGCTGCAGCTCGCGAAGAGGCAGGAAGTCGATCAGCACGATCCCCAGTTCCGCCGCCCGCGCCTTGAAGGCGGGATCCAGCAGGCACTCCCGGTCATCGACGCGGATCTGCGGGGCGTTCGGGTCATAGGCGCGCAGTTCCGGTCCGTCCTCGACCGGGTGCAGATAGACCTCGGTCACGCCGGGCGGCAGGTCCTCGAGGATCGCCTCGAAAGTGGGCTTGGCAGGCTTGGCCCAGGTGGTCACCAGCTTGTCGGGGAAGACCAGGCCCAGCTCGTCCGCCTGGGCGCGGGACGACAAACCTAGCCGCTGTTCGACGCTTGCCCCGATCATCCGCACCGGCAGGTCGTAGGCCGCCGCCAGTTCGAGGAACAGGGCCCCGTAGCCCGGCTCCAACTGCATCGTGCCCATGTGGGCGTCCAGGTGGGTGACGTCGACGCCCCAGGCATAGGCCTGGTCGATCTGCGCCCGGCATTCGGCGCGAACGGCGTCCAGGTCGGCCTTTTCCCAGACCGCCTGCGCGGTGGTCGGCATATAGCCTTCCGCGTCGTGCAGGCAGGCCGCCCCGGTGAGCGAGCGCCAGCGATAGCCCGGATATTCGCAGGTGAGCGTCAGGTGCACGCCGATCCCGCCGGCCTCGCCGCGGCGCACGCCGTCCAGCGCCCACGGGCAGGGGACCATCAGGGTGGCGCTGGTGGCCAGACCCCCGGCAAGCGCCTGCTCCGTCGCCCGGTTGGCCGAGGCGCTGGAGCCAAGGTCGTCGCAATTGACGATCAGCAACCTGGCGTCGGGTTCATAGCCCAGGCGTTCGACGAGGCTCGCGGTCACGGCGGTCCTTTCTAGAGCCAGCTCACCATCGGGGGCATCGAGCTGAGGATGGTCTCGATGTTTCCCCCGGCCTTCAGGCCGAACATCGTGCCGCGGTCGTAGAGCAGGTTGAATTCCACGTAGCGGCCGCGGCGGACGAGCTGCTCCTGCCGGTCGGCGTCGGTCCAGGGCTCGCTCATGCGGTGGCGGACGATCTTGGGATAGGCGTCGAGGAAGGCCTCGCCCACCGCGCGGGTGAAGGCGAAGTCCCGTTCGAAGTCGCCGCTGTTGTGCCGGTCGTAGAAGATCCCGCCGACGCCGCGCGTCTCCTTGCGGTGGGGCAGGTAGAAGTACTCGTCGCACCAGGCCTTGTATTTCGCATGCCACTCGGGATCGAAGGCGTCGCAGGCGCCCTTCAAGGCCGCATGGAACAGGACCGCGTCGTCGGCCTCCTGGCTGCGCTGCTCCTCGATCATGGGCGTCAGGTCCGCCCCGCCGCCGAACCAGCTCTCGGCCGTCGACAGGAAGCGGGTGTTCATGTGGACGGTCGGCGTCCGGGGCGAGCGCGGATGGACGATCAGGCTGATGCTGGCCGAGACATAGGTCGGGTCCTTGTCCGCGCCCGGCATGGTGGCCGCCATCTCGGGCGAGAAGCGCGCCAGGGCCGCGGAGGTGTGGACGCCGGCCTTCTCGAACAGCCGGCCCTTCAGGTGTCCGCCTATGCCGCCGCCGACGCCGGTCTCACGGGTCCAGGGGCGCATGTCGAAGCGGCCGGGCTCGCCAGGATAGAGGCCGTCGGGCGCCTCGTCCTCCAGTTGCTCCAGCGTCGCGCAGATCCGCGCCTGCAGGGCTTCGAACCATTCCTTGGCGCGGCCGCGCCGGACATCGATCTCGGGGGGCAGGGTCGTCATGGGGCCTAGGGCTTAGGGAATAGGCCGGTCTGGCGCAACGCCTCCGAGAGGCCAATCGCCGCAGACACCGTCACATTGAGCGATCGGCGGCCGGGGGTGAGGGGAATGATCACGCGCGCGTCGGCGGCCTCATGCACCTCATCCGGCACGCCCAGGCTTTCGCGGCCGAACAATAGGATATCGCCGGTCTCGAAACTGAAGTCGTGCAAGGGCGTCGCGCCCTTGGTGGTGAACAGAACCACCCGGCCCTGGGCCTGGGCGGCGAAATCGGCCCATCCGGCATGGCGGGTCACGTCGGCCGGATCGCCGTAATCCATGGCCGCGCGGGCGATTGCGCGGTCCGACAGGGGGAAGCCGCAGGGCTCGATCACGTGCACGGGCACGCCCATGCAGGCCCCGAGGCGAAGAGCCGCGCCAAGGTTTTGCGGAATGTCCGGTTGAAAAAGCGCCAGCAGCATTCTAAGCGATCCAGCCACGGGATTTGCCGGGGCAAGGGGCGAATCACGGAAGGCGGGTTGCGACCTCGGTCGACGAGCATTCCGGTGGTCCGGCCTTGCAACAGCGTTGAAAGTTCCGATGGCCCCTTACCAGAAGGTCTGGGCAGGGTCGAAGGCGGGATCGACTGGGATTTTTCCAGGAAGGTCCGAAGGGCCGCGCTTCGCGGCCCCTGATCGAAGGGTAGCTTTAAGGTGGCCGACACCGTCGTGGGCGCAAATCCCGATACTCATGCCGCGGGTGAAGACCCGAACCGGCGCGATTTCATTCACATCGCCGCGGCCGTCGCCGCCGGCGGGGCCGTCGCGGGCCTGGCCTGGCCGTTCATCGACCAGATGAACCCGTCCGGCGACACCCTGGCCATGGCGTCCATCGAGTTCGACCTGACCAAGGTCGCCGAGGGCCAGCAGGTCACGCTGAAGTGGCGCGGCAAGCCGTTGTTCGTCCGCAGCCGGACCGGGGCGGAAATCGCCGCGGCGGTGAAGGACGACAAGGCCGAGCTGCGCGATCCGCAGACGGACGAGGAGCGGCACAAGCCCGGCAAGGCCCAGTGGCTGGTGCTGGTCGGGACCTGCACCCACCTCGGCTGTGTGCCGACCTTCGGCGGCGGCGACTACGGCGGGTGGTTCTGCCCCTGCCACGGCTCGCACTACGACACGTCCGGCCGGATCCGTAAGGGCCCCGCGCCGAAGAACCTGGAAGTGCCGGAATACGCGTTCCTTTCCGACACCAAGGTCAAGGTGGGCTGAGACCGATGAGCGGACATTCGAACTACGAACCGAAGACCGGCATCGAGCGTTGGCTCGACACCCGGCTGCCGATCGTGCGCCTGGCGTACGACAGCATCATCGACTTCCCGACCCCGAAGAACCTGAACTACTGGTGGACCTTCGGCGGCGTCCTGGCGGTCTGCCTGGGCATCCAGCTGGTGACCGGGATCATCCTGGCCATGCACTATGTGCCCCACGTGGATCACGCCTTCGCCTCGGTCGAGCACATCATGCGCGACGTCAACTACGGCTGGCTGCTGCGCTACATGCACGCCAACGGCGCCTCGATGTTCTTCCTGGCGGTCTACATCCACATGATCCGCAACCTCTACTACGGCTCCTACAAGGCGCCGCGCGAGGTGCTGTGGATCCTGGGCTGCG
>NZ_JAUYNW010000041.1 GCF_030698145.1 Phenylobacterium sp.
CACCCGGCCATGCGGCCGGGAGCTCCCCCAGAGGGGGAGCATCTGGCCACCGTGCCACTTGGATCTACGGCCATATGCGATAGCCCTCCCCAGAGGGGAGAGGGTAGGGTGAGGGGTTGCGGCGCGAAGCGGCGCAATCCGGTCCCTCAACCAGCTCAGAGAAGCGGAAACGCCCCCCTCACCCTACCCTCTCCCCCCGGAAGATGGGTGGAGAGGAGGCTATCCGGCGGTCAGCGGCGCCACAAACGTTGGGGTCAGGCTTTGATCGGCGTCACCCACAGCTGATCCGCCGGCTTGCCCAGCACCCCGGCCGCCGCGGCGTGCAGGCTGGCGGGGGCGAGCTTGCCGCCCTTGGCCGCGGCCGACATCCATGCCTCTAGATTTCCCCCCGTCCGGTCGTAGCCGTCGGCCTTCAGCAGGCCGTAGAGGCCGGCGGCCAGGACGTGCATGCCCTGGTCGTTCCTAGTCCAGCGCTCCGCCGCCGGCCGCACCACATAGCCCAGCCGTTCCTGGATGATCTGGTCCAGCGCCTGGCAGATGTCCTCGTTCAGGATCCCGTCCAGCTCGTTGTAGCCCGTGCCCTTGTCCTTCTCCGCCAGGATGCGGGCGAAGAGGGGGTCCTTCTCCAGCACCGCCAGGCAGGCCTTGGCCGTGGGCCCCGCCATGTCGAAGGGCGGGTGCAGGATTTCGTGGGCGGCGGTCAGCACCATGACCTGGTCACTAGCCCCCACATGGGCGATGAACCTCTGGCCCTGCACCTTCACGCCGTGCGGCCGGCAGAACCAGGAGAGGTCGATCTCGATCTGCGGGTCGAGCTTGTGGCCCAGCAACCGCTCCTGCTCGGCGATGATGTCGAGGCGCGCCAGCAGCGGGGTGAGCTCGGAGATCCGCTTGGCCGCCGGGCCCTCGGCCAGACCCTTGCGGAACTCGGGAAAGCCCGCGTCGCGCAGGCCGGTCAGCGCGATCCGCAGCCGGTCGCGCCCGGCCAGGAAGCGGGTCCAGTCCGCCTCGTCCCAATAGACGCTGGCCTGCAAGGGTGGCTTCAGCACGGTTTCGGCGGCCTCGAGGCTCGCCAGCAAGTCGCGAAGCGTCGCCGTCGGCCCGCCGGAGAAGACTAGGGTTAGGCCGGGCCAGAGCAGGCCGCCCGCTGCGTCGGCCTCGGCGTGCAGCCCCATGATCGCCTCGATCACCGCGGCGGGGAGCCTCGGCTTGAAGGCCGCCATCTCGGCCTCGTAGTAGCGGGCATAGAAGGGCTTGCCCGACAGCGGGCCCAGTATGGCCAGCGCGTCCAGCCCCTCGGAGCTCTTCACCACCCAACGGGTGCGGATCGAGGTCTGCGCCAGGGTGGGCGCGGCGAGCAGGGCCAGGGACGTGGCCAGGAGGGTTCGTCTCAGCATGGGCCAAGCTTGCCTGCGGCTCAGGCGGCGGTCTTGCACCCACTTGACCATCGCCGCCAGGCTCCGGGCGCGGCCCCGGTCAGTTCGCTCACGGCGCGGCTCATATGGGCCTGGTCGGAAAAGCCGGCGTCCAGGGCTAGGTCGGCCAAGGGCCCGCCGCCCCCGATCACCGCGCGCAGGGCCGCCCGCGCCCGGCCCTCATAGCGGAACCGCTTGGGGCTCACCCCGAAGGCGCGGCCAAAGCCCCGCGACAGGGTTTCGGCCGCCAGCCCCCGGGCGCGGGCCCAGTCGCTCAAGGCCAGGTCGGGATCGGCCGCCAGGTCGCGGGCCAGCAGGTCGGGCCAGTCCGGCGCCTCGGCGATCGTCGGGACCAGGCTCGCCCGCAGGAAGGCCGCGGCGGCGGCGGCGTCGCGTTCGGCCAGCCGCGCGACCGCGTCCGGATCGGCGATGCGCCCGAAGCCGCCGGCCAGGCCATCCATGTCCAGGTTCAGCACCACCGCCCCGCTGGCGGCCACGGCGTTCAGGTGTCCGTCAAACATCTCGTGGATCGCCACGTCGCCCGCGACAAGCCGCCGCCGCCCGGCCTCGCCCGCTTCCTCGTAGCCGCCGCACAGCACCAGGGCGACATAGGCCCTCGCATGCCGATGGCGGCCGAACCGCTCGCGGGGGGCCAGGCTCTGGCGGACGGGGAGTTCGGCGACCATGGCGCGGTTGTCCCCCAAAGCGGCGGCGGCGGCCAAGTTACGGTTGGGTCATCAGTCCGGCAGCACCAGCACGTAGCGGGTCCCCGGCCCCTCGCCGCGGGTCAGGATCGCCCCGCCCTGACGCGCGAAGCTCTCCACCAGCCGGCGGCCCAGACCGGTGGTCTTGATCTTGCCTTCGGGCGGCATGCCCACCCCGTCGTCGGCCACGGTCAGCTCCAGGCCGATCTCGATACGCGTCAGCGCCACAAGGATCGCCCCGGGTCGGTCGTCGGGAAAGGCGTACTTGGCCGCGTTGGTGACCAGTTCGTTGACCACCAGGCCGAGCGCCACGGCCCGGTCGCGGCTCACCGCGCCCGACTCCAGGTCGCAACTCAGCCGCACCGCCCCGGTCAGCAGCAAGCTGTCGGCCAGGCTCTCGCAAAGCTCTCGCAGATAGGCCGCCAGGTCGATCGACCCCACGCTCTCGCCGGGCGAATAGAGATAGGCGTGGGCTTGGGCCATGGAATGGACCCGTCGCAGGGCGTCGCTGAGGGCTGCCTCCGTCCCCGGGTCGGCGGCACGGCGGCGCTGCATGTCCAGCAGGCCGGCGACCATCTGGAAATTGTTCTTCACCCGGTGATTCAGCTCGCGCAGCAGCAGGTCACGGACTTCCAGCTTGGCGGTGCGCTCGTCGCCGTCCGCCGAGGCCGCGCGCCGGAACAGCTGGGCCAGCCCGATCACCAGCAGGGCGGAAAAGGCGTTCAGCACCATGGACGCGCCGTCGTCCAGGCTCAGCGGACCGAACCGTTCCGGCGGCAGGGCGATGTACCAGACCCCCGCCAGGCCGATCGCCAGGCAGGCCAGCCCCGCGCGCCAGCCCGCCAGCAGGGTGGCGGCCAGCACCGCAGGGCCGACGAAGATGAAGGGCGCGACCTGGGCGGTGAACAGCTCCATGCTCATGCGCAGGACGCCCGCGGCGGCCACGCACGTCCCCGCGCAGGCAGCCTCGACGGCCCATCTCGGCGCCACGCCGGCCAGCCGTTCCGGCAAGTTCAGGTCGCCCAGCCCTCGCATGGCCCGACGTTCCGCGCGAGGACCAGCATGGTCAAGTCCAGATTCGCCTATTGCGCGAACTTTCCAGCGCAACATCCCTGACGCCGGGCACGCCGGGCCGGGTGAAATAGTCGGCGCGAGGACGCTTGCGGTATCGACCCGGGGCCGGGCGCGGCCGCATAGTCGCGCGGTGACCTCCTTGTTCCTCCAGGCCCTGACGTCGCGCGACCGCCAGTGGATCCGCGTCGCCGTCATGTTGGCCAGCGCCCCGGTGGCGGGCCTGATCGTCAGCTTCCCTGTGATGGTCGCCCTGTTCGCCCTGGGCGACGGCGCCCCGGACGGCCCGCGCCTCCAGCGCTCGTCGCTGTTCGTGCTGCAGCTTGCGCTGACCCTGGGGGCCCTGGCCGCGGGCGTGCTGCTGGCCGCCCGCGTGATCTTCGGCCGACCCGTCGCCACCTGGGTGACCGCCGCCCCACGGTTCCGCAAGACACTGCTGCTGTTGGGCGCGGCCGCCACCGTCCCGGCGGTGGGCTTGCTGATGACTGTCGACGTCCTGGTGTTCGGCGGCGACCTGCAGCTCCCGATCCTCGATCCCACGGGTCTGGACCTGAAGCTCGGCTATCTCTGCGCCATGGTGGTGGGCCTGCTGGCCGCCGCGGCGGCCGAGGAGGTGGTGTTCCGGGGCTATGTGCTGCAGCAGACCGCGGCCTTCACCCGCAACATCTGGGTGATCGTCGCCGTCAACGGGGTGCTGTTCTCCCTCTTCCACCTGGAGTTCGACCCCTCGGCCCTGGCGGCCCGCGCCCTGGCCGGCGCGGCCTTCGCCTGGGCGGCCCTGCGGCTGGGCGGGCTGGAGTTCGCCATCGGCGCGCACCTGGCGGCCAACCTGATGCTGGCCCTGTTCCAGGCGCCGATGCTGCCCGAGGATCCGCCGGCGGCCGGCGGCATGGACGAGGTGATGGGGGAGCTGGCCCTGGCCGCCTACACCGTCTGGATCGTCGAGATCCTGCGTCGGCGGCCCCACATCACGGGCGCTATTTCTTCTCCAGCATGAGCTGGCCTTCCTTCTTCAGGCGGCCCTTCACCTTGTCGGCGATCATCGCGAAGAAAGGCGGCAGGTCGACCTCCATCTTCACGACCTCCTCCAGCACGTCGAGGCGGCCGGACACCGCCTGACCCACCACCTTGGCCGCGAAGCTCAGCCGGTCGCCCTCCCAGGCGTGGGTCATCTTCACACCCTCGCCGAACTGCTGGAGGATGCGTCCCATCCCCTCCTCGACGCGCTTGCGCGCCTCGGCCTTGCCGAGGTCGTGGGGGATGCTGACGGTGATCGGCTTGGCCATGGGGGCTCCTCCTGGTCGGGGTATAACGCCTTGTCGGCGCGATGGCTTCAGCCCCGCGCCTTGCGTTTCAGCGCCACATAGAGCGCGCCTTCGCCGCCGTGGCGGCGGTGGGCCTCGGAGATCCCGGCCACCACGTCGGCCAGGCCCGGGGCGGCCAGCCATTCCGGCGTCCGGCGGCGCAGGATCCCGTCGCCTTGCACGCCCTTGCCGGTGATCACCAGCACGGCGCGCGCGCCGTCGTCGTGGCTACGCCGCAGGAAGGCCTCGAGCGCCGCGCGGGCGCGGTCCTGGGTCATGCCGTGCAGGTCGATGCGGCCGCCGATGGGGTCGCGTTCCTTCGCGATGCGGTGCTTGCGGCGCGGCTCGATGCCCTTGTCCTCGGTCGGGCGCCCACGCAGCGGAAGCCGGCGGCCGGCGAGCTCTCCGACCATGAAAGCCGCGCCATCCCACTTCGGGGGCGGAAGCGGATCGGCCGCGGCCCTGGGCGGCGTGATCGGCCCGGACTCGGCCTTCGGGACCGGCGCAGTCTCGCGGCCAGGCAGGGGGTGGACCGTGGCCGCCACCATCGACCAGAGCCTGTGCTCGTCGGGCCGGATTGGCCGCTTCACCGGCCCGGACCGACCTTCGGGACCAGCCGGTGCATCCGCAGGGTATGGCGCACCCGTCCGGCCTCGACGCCGGCGTCCTGCCCTTGGCCCAGATAGAGGTCGGCGCGCACCTGGCCCTTGATCGCGCCGCCCACGTCCAGCGCCATCACCGTGCGCCGATAACTGGGGAAGGCGCCGCTTAGCGTCGGGGCGACACCGTCGATGAAAAACAGCTCGCCCAGGCTGTTGCGGGTCACGTCCACGGCGATCGCCCGGCCAGGCGGCAGGGGCACGCCCGCCGCGCCCGCCGGCTGTCGCCCGTCGTCCGGCGCCAGGGTGAAGAAGACATAGCGGGGATTGAGCGCCATCACCTCGGCGGCCTCGCGCCCCCGGTGGCTGGCCAGCCAGACGCGGATCGCGTCGCCCGCGGTGTTGTTGGCTTCCAGCAGACCGCGGTCGCGCATGGGATTGGCGATGCCGGCGAAAGGCAGGCCGTTGGTGGCGGCGAACACCGCCTTCAACCGCCGTCCGTCGGGATAGGTCAGCACTCCCGAGCCCTGGATCTGCAGGAAGAACTTCTCCTCAGGCCGCATCCAGGCCAGGACCGGACCGTCCGCCTGGCCCTCGATGGCGGCCCGGTCGGGATAGGGGGCGAGCCTGCCGTCGGCCCCGCGCTTCATGGCGTCCTTGGCGCCGGGACCTGAGGTCACCAGGTCCGCGGGCTTGGGCCGCAGCGGGGCGGAGAACTCGGCGTCACGCCGGTCGCGGGCCTCGTAGACCGGCGAGAAATAGGCGGTCAACACTCCTTCGCCGGCCACCAGTTCGGGGCGGAAACTGTCCTCGAAGAAGGCTCGGGCGGCCAGCGCGGTGAGCTGCGGCAGGGCGCGCGCCCTACGACAGACCTCGCCAAGCGCCGGATCGCGGGCGATCCCGCAGGTGGCGCGGAAGGCCTCGAAGGCCGCGGCGTGGTCGTCGCTCGCCCAGCCAGGCAGGTCCTCGAAGCGCTCCAACCGCTCGGGCGGCGGGGTGGGCGCGGGCGTGGGCAGGGGCCTGACGGGCGACGGGCGGGGGCCAGCGGGGCTCGGTCCTGGACGCGGCGTAGCGCAACCCGCCAGGGCGAGCGTCAGCAGGACGGCGGCGAGGAGCGGCCGGCGGGCCGAGAGTCTGGGAGCCAAGAATCTGCGGGCCAAGAATCTGGGGGCCAAGATCATCCCTCTGCGCGACAGGTCGGAAAGGGGCTGGGTCTACGCCTCGGCGGCGTCGACGTGAACCAGCATCCAGTTCGGATCGCGGCTCTTCAGATTGCGTTCGAAGGTCCACAGCTCGGCGGTGCGCTTGTCGTCGACGGCCTCGCCCTCCGGTCCTTTCGAGCGACTGCGGAACTCCGCCAGGAAGCGCACGGTGATGCGGGCCGCGTCGCCCACCAGCTCGGCCCGCTCCAGGTCGGCGCGCGGCGCGTGCAGGAATTCCACCGTCTCGGTCGTCCCGTCGGCCTCCCGCGCGGCGATCCCGGCCTCGAAGCTGGACATCACATTGGGAGCCAGCAGGTTCGTCAGCATCTCGCGGTCCCCCGCGGCGAAGGCGCGGACGATCATCTCATAGGCGCCCTTGGCCCCGGCCAGGAACCGGGAAAGGTCGAAGGAGGGATCGCGGTGCTTCACCGCCGGCAGGCCGGTCAGGCCCACCCCGTCGTCGTCCGGGGCGTCGAGGGCCGGCGTGGGCGTCGGCCCAGTGACCGCGGCGTTGTCGGCGGCGGTGTCCTCCGGTTGGCGCCCCACGCGCCGGCCCAGCACCGAATATAGCTGGTACAGCACCACGGCAGCCAGGCCGGCGAAGATGATCAGCTCGAGGACGTTGGACAAAGGATAGGGCTCGCGGGAACGTTGAAGGCGCAATATAGGACAGCGGAACGCCCCCGTCAGGGGCGACGTTGCATCGGTCTGGGCCTCATGATAGCAGCCCGCGCCACAAACAGGACGTGAATGGACGTCCGACCAACCGGATTTTCCAGAACATGACCGACACCGACGCGGCCCCCGAGACCAATGGCGCCGATCCGACCGAGCCCGGGATCCGTATCCTGGCCCAGTTTATCCGCGACCTGTCCTTCGAGAACCCGCGCGCGCCGGAGACCCTGCGCACCCAAGCGGTCGGCCAGCCGCAGATCGACATGGGCGTCGAGATGAACGCCCGCGGTCGCGAAGACGGCCTGTTCGAGGTCGATCTGAAGCTCCAGGCTCGCGCCACCCGCGAGGATGGCCCGGTGTTCCATGTCGAGCTGCTCTATGGCGGCGTGTTCCAGATCACCGGCGTCGCCCCCGCCGACATCGAGCCGGTGCTGCTGGTGGAATGCCCGCGGTTCCTGTTCCCGTTCGCGCGCCGGGTGATCGCCGACGTGACCTCGGACGGCGGCTATCCGCCCTTCCTGCTGGACCCGATCGACTTCGCCGGCGTCTACGCCGCGCGCAAGGCTGGCGGCGAGATCAGCGGCCCGACCGTCGGCAACGCCTAAGAGCGGCTCTTCTCCCTCCTCTTTATGAGGAGGGACCGGCGGCGGAGCCGCCAGGGTTGGGAAGTCCGGCAATCGGCTCGAAAGCTTCAGACTGCCCCACCTTCGACCGCTGCGCGGTCTTCCCTCCCCACAAGGAGGAGGGAGGTCTAAAGCCCGTGCTTCTTCCAGAGCGTCTCGCTCTTCACCGCCTCGCGGATGAAGACCGCGTGCAGTTCGCGCTCGGCGTCGGTGGAGCGGAAGGCCAGCGGCCGGGGCCGCGCGCCATAGGCGCTCTGGGTGGCGATGGCGACCGCCTGGGCCAAGGCCTGGCTGGTGGTCAGCTCCAGGCGCCGCTCGCGGCCGCCCTTCAGCTCCAGATAGACCGCGGCCAGCAGCCGGGCGTCGATCAGCGCCCCGTGCTTCTCGCGGTCGGCCAAGGAGATCTTGAAGCGCTTGCAGAGCGCGTCGAGGGAATTGTGCATCCCCGGAAACCGGGTCCGGGCCAGGGCCAGGGTGTCGATCCAGCGATGCTCGGGGATGACCTGGCGGCCGCACACCGTCAGCTCGTGGTTCACGAAGGCGCGGTCGAAGCCGGCGTTGTGGGCGATGATCGGGGCGTCACCGACGAAGTCCAGGAAGGCGTGGTGGATTTCCAGGTCGCCGAATTTCGGCTTGCCGCGCAGGAACTCCGCCGACAGGCCGTGGACCCGCTGGGCCTCCGGCGGCATGTCGCGCTCCGGGTCGATATAGACGTGGAACGTCCGCCCTGTGGGGATGAAATCCTCGATCTCCAGGCAGGCCAGCTCCACCAGCCGGTGGCCCAGGTGCGGCTCGAAGCCTGTGGTTTCGGTGTCGAGGACGATCTCACGCGCCATGGCCGATCAATCGCCCCGTTTGGCGGAGGCTTCAAGCGGGGCTTTAGAGCGCGATAGCCGAAGGTGGAAGCCGGTTTCGGCGCCCATCGCGCTCTAAGTATATGAATGTAAGCCCTTTTTATCCTTCGAACGACTTTCGTTCGAAGGAAAGGGCTTATCGTCGCGCGGGACGCTTCTGTGGATCGCGCATGGTCGCGATGATCTCGGCGACCTGGCGGCGGGCCGGCTCCAGGCCATCGCCGGTCTCGACCACGAAATCGGCCCGCGCGCGTTTATCGGCGTCGGGCATCTGGCGTGAGAGGATGGCGTCGAGGCGCTCGGGCGTCATGCCGGGACGGGCCAGCACTCGCGCGCGCTGCTGGTCGGCCGGGGCCGAGACCACCACCACCGCGTCCATATTGGCCTCACCCCCGGTCTCGTAGAGCAGGGGGATGTCGAGCACGACCATGTCGGCGCCCGACTCCGTCGCCGCCTTGAAGAACCCCACTCGGTCGGCGCCCACCAGGGGATGGACGATGGCGTTCAGCCGGGCCATGGCCGCGTCGTCGCCCAGCACCCGGCTGCGCAGGGCCTCGCGATCCACCGCGCCGTCCTTGGTCACGCCGGGAAACTCGGCCTCCAGTGGGGCCACCGCCGCGCCGCCCGTCACATAGAGGTCGGCCACCGCGGCGTCGGCGTCATAGACCGGGATACCGGCCTCTCGGAACATGGCCGCGGTGGTGGACTTGCCCATGCCGATGGAGCCGGTCAGGCCGAGCCGCAGCATCACGAACGCTCCAGGATCTTCAGCGCCAGGGCGCGGACGTCGGCCTCCCTGGGCGGCGGCCGCCCGTAGAAGGCCTCGAAGGAGGGGACCGCCTGGCCGATCAGCATGGCCAGACCGTCCACCGTGCGGCGCTCCAGCGCCCGGGCCCGCGCCAGGAAGGGCGTGACGAGCGGTTTATAGACCATGTCCATCACCACGGCGCCGGACGGCGTCGCCTCCAGCGGGACGTCGAGGTCGCCTTCGCCGGCCAGGCCCGCCGAGGTGGCGTTGACCACCGCGATGACGCCTTCGAAGGCCACCGCGGCGCGATGCAGGCCGAAGGCCTCGCCGCCTAGCACATCGGTGATCGCCTGGGCCTTGGCCTGGGTGCGGTTGACGATGCGCACCTGCGGACAGCCGGCCGCCGTGAAGGCCGCCGCCGCGCCGCGCGCGCCGCCGCCGGCGCCCAGGATCGCCACCGGCCCGGCCGTGGGGTCGAAGCCCGGCGCCTGCTCGGCGAAGGCCGCCAGCAGCCCCAGACCGTCGGTGTTGTCGGCGAAGATCGTGCCGTCGGCCTGGAAGACCAGGACATTGGCCGCCCCGGCCATGGAGGCCCGGTCGCTGGCGCGGTCGGCCAACTCCAGCGCCTGGCCCTTGAAGGGCAGGGTGACGTTGAGCCCGGTCACCGAGGCGCCGCGCAGGGCGACGACAAAGTCGCCGAACCGCTCCGGCGTCACGCGGAACGGGACATAGACCCCGTCGATCCCCGCGGCCGCCAGCCAGGAGTTGTGCAGGGCCGGGCTCATGGAGTGGGCGATGGGGTTTCCCACCACCCCGGCCACCAGGGTCGCGCCACTGATCATGCCTTGAGCGCCCCATGCCGGCGGAAGAGGTCGAGCAGGCCCATCAAGGGCAGGCCCAATATGGCGAAATAGTCACCCTCGATCTTGGAGAACAGTTGCGCGCCGGGCCCCTCCAGCCGGTAGCAGCCCACCGAGCCCAGGGCCTGGTCGCCCTCGGCCGCCAGGTAGTCGGCCAGGAACGCGTCGGAGAAGTCGCGCATGGTGAGCGTCGCAGAGACGATCTCGCGCCAGATCGGCGCCCCGTCCTTGGCCACCACCACCGCCGAATGGAGCTTGTGGGGCTTTCCGCGCATGGCCTTCAGCCGCTCGGCGGCGGCCTCCAGCGTCTCGACCTTGTCGTAGAGCCTGCCCTCGAACTCGAGGGTCTGATCCGAGCCGATCACGAAGCCGGGCTTCGAACGCGACACCCGGATCGCCTTCAGCTCGGCCAGGGCGTCGGCCACGTCGCGGGGGCTCGCGCCCTGGGTCAGCATCGCGGCCTTGACCGCGTCCTCGTCGACCCCGGCCACCGAGACCTCGAACGGCACGCCCGCCCCGGTCAGCACGGCCCGGCGCGCCGCGCTCTTCGACGCCAGGATGATCGCCTCGCTCATCCCAGGACCTCGACCTGGCCGTGGCCGCCGTGCAGCAGGTTCATCACCGCGGCGGCCGTCTCCTCGACGCTGCGGCGGGTGACGTCGATCACCGGCCAGCCCTGACGCTCATAGAGCCGCCGGGCCTTCACCGTCTCCTCGCGCACCGCCTCGATGTCGATATAGGAGGACTCCCGGTCCTCCTTGAGGCTGAGCAGGCGGTTGCGGCGGATCTGGATCAGCCGGTCGGGCGAGATGGTCAGGCCCACCACCATGGTGTTCTTCAGTTCGAACAGCTTCTCCGGCGGCGGCCTGGTCGGCACCAGCGGCACATTGGCCGCCCGCACGCCCCGGTGGGCCAGGTAGATGCAGGTCGGGGTCTTGGAGGTCCGCGAGACGCCCACCAGCACCACGTCGGCCTGTTCCAGGTCCTGGCCGCCCTGGCCGTCGTCGTGGCCGATGGCGTAGTTCAGCGCGTCCATGCGGTTGAAATAGTCGTTGTCGAGTGCGTGCTGCACGCCCACCCGGCGGCTGATCGAGGCGCCCAGATAGCGCTGTATGGACGAGACCAGCGGGTCGAGCGCGGCGATGCAGGGCATGTCCATGCGCCGTACCCCTTCCTCGAGCGCGGTGCGCAGCTGGTCGTCGACGATCGTATGGATCACGACGCCCGGCGCCTCCTCGATGTCGGTCAGGGCCCGCTCCAACTGCCGGGGCGAGCGGACCAGGGCGTAGATGTGCTCGATGGGCAGGACGTTCTCGAACCGGGCGCAGACCGCGCGCGCCATGGCGTTGAGGGTCTCGCCGGTGGAGTCCGACACCAGGTGCACATGGAAATAGGTGGCGATGCGCGAGGGCGGGGTCATCGGATCCTAGGGCTGGCTGTGACGATATGGCTTTGGCGAAATCTGGGGATCAAAGAGTCGATACCTTCTTAGCGAAGGCGAATGAAATTGGGGATAGGCGCGGGTTTTGGGCCGCCCCGGTGGACGGACGGGAAAACCCAGGCGGTTTAGGCCCGACCGATCCACGGCCCAGGAGGTTAATGAAGTCTTACCAAGGTATGACCGAAGCGTTAACGGACGACCGCCGTTCGGTCACCGGTCGGCGCCCGTCCAGGGGTTAACAAAAGGTAAACCCTAACGAGGGGTTAACGACGATCCCCGTTTTTCACAGGCTTGGCCGTGAGCGTCGCAAATCCGTCGCATGGCTTGTGGGCAAGGGGGTTGCGGCGTGTGCGGCGGCCGACTTGTCCCCATTGATTCACCGCCCTCCATCTACTGCTTCAATCTAGATTCAAGATTCTAGATAGGAAGAAGGCAGGCGGGGTTGAGCCCAGGCCTTGAGCCTGGCGCGGTAAGCCGGTTTAACGGCGCCCATGTCAGAAGGTTCAAAACCGCGCCTCTTGCGGGCGCTCGCCGGTGAAACCCTGGACCGGCCGCCGGTGTGGTTCATGCGTCAGGCTGGGCGCTCCCTGCCGGAGTACCGGGAGCTGCGCACCCGGGCGGCCGACTTCATCGCCTTCTGTCACAATCCGGAGATGGCGGCAGAGGCGACCCTGCAGCCTATGCGCCGCTTCCCGCTGGATGCGGCCATCGTCTTCGCCGACATCCTGCTGATCCCGAGGGCGCTCGGCCAGGAGGTCTGGTTCGAGACCGGGGAGGGGCCGCGTCTCGGCGAACTGCCGCCGCTGGAAAGCCTGGCGGACCAGATCGAGGCCTCCACCGGACGCCTGAGCGATATCGGCGAGACCCTCAGCCGGGTCCGCGCCGAGCTGGAGCCCGACCGCGCCCTGATCGGCTTCGCCGGCGCCCCCTGGACCGTGGCCACCTACATGATCGAGGGCCGCGGGTCGGACCGCTCCGGCGCCCGGACATACGCCTATCAGCACCCGGAAGAGCTGGACCGTCTGCTGGACATCCTGGTGGAGTCCACCGCGCGCTACCTGGTCATGCAGGCCAGGTCCGGCGCCCAGGTGCTGAAGCTGTTCGAGAGCTGGGCGGAAGGCCTGGCCGAGGACGTCTTCGAGCGCATCGTCATTCGACCGCACATCGCGATCATCGAGAAGGTGCGCGCCGCCGGGATCGACACCCCGTTCATCGGCTTCCCCCGCGGCGCCGGCGCCCTGGTGGAGACCTACGCCGCCAAGGTCCCGGTCCAGGCGGTGGCGCTGGACACCCAGGCCTCGGCCGCTCTGGGCCGCAAGATCCAGGCGGGGGGCAAGACCATCCAGGGCGCGCTCGACAACCTGCTGCTGCGCGCCGGCGGCCCGGCCCTGGACGCCCGGGTCGACGCCCTGATCGAGCAGTGGAACGGCGGGCCCTACATCTTCAATCTCGGCCACGGAGTCCTGCCCGACACCCCGATCGAGCACATCGAACGCACCATCCGGCGGGTGACCGGGCGGTGAAAGACCCCCTCCGTCCCTCTCCGCTTCGCTCCGAGCGCCACCTCCCCCAAATCGCGCTACGCGCTGGGGGAGGATCTAAGAACCTAGATGCTCCCCTCCTGGGGGAGCTGTCGGCGAAGCTGACTGAGGGGGACTTTGATTCTACGGCGCTGCAGCCATGACCAAACTTGCCGTCGTTCTCTTCAACCTCGGCGGCCCGGACGGCCAGGCCACGGTGCGGCCGTTCCTCCAGAACCTGTTCAGCGATCGCGCGATCATTGACCTGCCGGCGATCGCGCGGGGCCCCCTGGCCTGGTGGATCGCCAAGCGCCGCGAGAAGGCCGCCCAGGCCAACTACGCCCTGATGGGCGGCGGTTCGCCCCTGCTGCCGGAGACCCGCAGGCAGGCCAAGGCCTTGGAGGCCAACCTGGCGGCGGCCCGACCCGAGTCCACAACCCGCGTCTTCGTCGCCATGCGCTACTGGAAGCCGTTCGCGGCCGAGACCGCCAAGGAGGTCGCGGCCTTCGCGCCCGACCAGATCGTGCTTCTACCGCTCTATCCGCAGTTCTCCACCACCACCACGGCCTCGTCCCTGAAGGACTGGGAGGCCGCCTATGCCGGTCCGGGAACAAGCCGGACGGTCTGCTGCTTCCCGACCGCGCCTGGCCTCACCGACGCCCACGCTGCGGCCGTTCGCGCGACCTGGGAGGCGGCCGGTAAGCCCACGAACATCCGCCTGCTGTTCTCCGCCCACGGTTTGCCGGAAAAGGTGATCGCCGCGGGCGACCCCTATCAGGCGCAGGTCCGCGCCACCGCCCAGGCCGTGGCCTTCCGCCTGCCCGAGCTCACCGACTGGGAGATCTGCTACCAGAGCCGGGTAGGGCCGCTGAAATGGATCGGCCCCTCCACCGACGACGAGATCCGCCGCGCCGGCGCCGAGGGGCTGGGGGTGGTGGTCTGCCCCATCGCCTTCGTCTCCGAGCATGTGGAGACCCTGGTGGAACTGGACCACGAATATGGCGAGCTGGCGCATCAGGTCGGCTGCGCGCCCTATCTGCGGGCTCCGGCGCTGGGCGTCGCCCCGCGCTTCATCGACGCCCTGACCACTGCGGTGACCAATGCCCTGGGACGCTCCGGCGGAGCTCGGCCCGACGGCCCGTGGCGCTGTCCGCAAGACCATGCCAAATGCGCCTGTCGAACGGCTGAGGGAGCGACGGCGTGAACTACGATCTGCTGAGGGGCCTGCACATCCTGGCCGTGATCGCCTGGATGGCCGGGATCATGTACCTGCCCAGGCTCTTCGCCTACCACTCAGAGGCCGTCCCCGGCTCGGAGATGGACCAGACCTTCCAGACCATGGAGCTCAAGCTCTACCGGATCATCATGGGGCCGGCGATGGTGGCGGCCTGGGTGTTCGGCTTGGCGCTCATCTACGTCAACGCCACCCAGATACGCGGCGGCTGGGATTTCCTGGCCCAGCCCTGGATGATCGCGAAGCTGGCGGGCGTTGTGTTCCTGACCGGCTGGCACCACGTCCTGGGCGCGGCGCGAAAGCGCTTCGCGGCCGGCGAGAACAAGCGCCCGGCCCGCTTCTGGAAAATGACCAACGAACTCCCCTTCCTGGCTGCCATCGTCATGGTCATCGCCGTGACGACGGAGTTCTTCACGAGATAGCTCGGCCCTAGATGCTCCCCCTCTGGGGGAGCTGTCCGCCGAATGGCGGACTGAGGGGAACTTTGACTCTCGTTTGGGGCCCAACCCCCTCCGTCACGTCGCCGAAGAGCGGCGACGCGCCACCTCGCCCTAATCGCGCTGCGCGCTGGGGGAGGATCTAATCTTACTGCGCCCACGCTTGACCGCGGGCCTCGCATGTGGTTCCGCTCCTCCCACGTGGAGTCGGATTTCCGAAGCTGCGCCCCGCCCTACCTCCGTGCGCCGCGCGCTTGTCAAAGCCGCACCGGCCCGGCCCTCGAAAATAAACCGGCGTCTCCGAACGCCCCCGACGATTCTCCCCGCGCCCGAAAACCGTTCGGCCGGCGGGGACCTATCCCAGAGAACTTCCCAGAGAACTTCCATGACTGAAGACACCCCCACCGACCTGGTCGACACCGAGATCGAAGCCGAATCCGCCGTCGAGGACGCCCAGCTCGGCGCGCCTGACGCGACGCAGGAAGACGACGGCGACGACGACAATTCCGAGGTCTCCGCGGCCATCGCCGCCATGGGCCTCACCCGCATGTCGCTACAGGAGCTGAAGGACAAGTCGCCCGTCGACCTGTTGGCCTTCGCCGAGACCATGGAGATCGAGAACGCCAACTCCATGCGCAAGCAGGACATGATGTTCGCGATCCTCAAGACCCTGGCCGAGGAGGGGATCGAGATCTCCGGCTCGGGCACCCTGGAAGTGGTGTCAGACGGCTTCGGGTTCCTGCGCTCGCCGGAAGCCAACTACCTGCCGGGCCCTGACGACATCTATGTCAGCCCCTCGCAGATCCGGAAGTTCGGCCTGCGCACCGGCGACACGGTCGACGGCGCCATCCGCGCGCCCCGCGAAGGCGAACGCTATTTTGCGCTCACCAAGGTCGACCTGACCAACTTCGAGAATCCCGAGAACGTCCGGCACAAGGTCCTGTTCGACAACCTGACCCCGCTCTATCCCGACGAGCGGCTGAAGATGGAGATCGAGGATCCGACCCTGAAGGACCGCTCGGGCCGGCTGATCGACATCGTCGCCCCGCTCGGCAAGGGCCAGCGTTGCCTGATCGTGGCTCCGCCCCGGGTCGGCAAGACCGTGATGCTGCAGAACATCGCCAAGTCGATCGCGGCCAACCATCCCGAGTGCTACCTGATCGTCCTGCTGATCGACGAGCGGCCCGAAGAAGTCACCGACATGCAGCGCACCGTGCGCGGCGAGGTGATTAGCTCCACCTTCGACGAACCGGCCACTCGCCACGTCCAGGTCGCCGAGATGGTGATCGAGAAGGCCAAGCGCCTGGTCGAGCACAAGCGCGACGTGGTCATCCTGCTGGACTCGGTCACCCGTCTCGGCCGCGCCTACAACACCGTGGTGCCGTCGTCCGGCAAGGTGCTGACCGGCGGTGTCGACGCCAACGCCCTGCAACGCCCCAAGCGCTTCTTCGGCGCGGCGCGGAACATCGAGGAGGGGGGCTCGCTGACCATCATCGCCACCGCCCTGATCGACACCGGCAGCCGGATGGACGAAGTCATCTTCGAAGAGTTCAAGGGCACCGGCAACTCCGAGCTGATCCTGGACCGCAAGGTCGCCGACAAGCGCATCTTCCCGGCCATCGACGTGCTGAAGTCCGGCACGCGGAAGGAAGAGCTGATCACGCCGAAGGAACATCTGCAGAAGACCTACATCTTGCGCCGCATCCTCAACCCGATGGGCGCCCAGGACGCGATCGAGTTCCTGCTCGACAAGCTGCGGACCTCGAAGAACAACGAGGACTTCTTCCAGTCGATGAACACCTAGCGGCCCATCGACCCACCGACACGAAGAAGGGGCCCGCGGCGACGCGGGCCCCTTTTGCGTTGGCCTTTGCCTCCCCCATGACCATCGGGAATGGGGGGAGGAAAGGAAATATAGTTCTAACCCACTGAAATAACTACCATTCCACGTGAAACATCCGTCTACGGAATGAGCAGGCTCGCCCCCACCGTGTCGCGGCCCTCCAGGGCCTCGTGCGCCGCCCGCGCCTGCGCCAGCGGGAAGGTCTGGCCGATGTCGATCTTGACCACGCCTGAGGCGATGACCTCGAACAGGGCCTGGGCGCTGGCGTCCAACTCGGGCGTGGTGGCCTGGTAATCGCCCATGGTCGGCCGGGTGAAGAACAGCGACCCCGCCGCCGCCAGCCGCGCGGGCGGGAAGGGCGGGACCGGCCCCGAGGCGTTGCCGAACGAGACGAACAGGCCGCGCCGCGCGAGGCTCCCCAGCGTGCCCTCGAACGTCGCCGCGCCCACGGAGTCGTAGGCCACCGGTACGCCCTTGCCGTCGGTCAGCCGGCGGACCTCGGCGGCCACGTCCTGGTCGCGATAGAGGATGACGTGGTCGGCCCCCAGGTCGCGGGCGCGCTGCGCCTTCGCCTCCGATCCGGCCGTGGCGATCACCGTGGCGCCCAGGTGCTTGGCCCACTGGACGGCGATGGACCCGACCCCGCCGGCGGCGGCGTGGATCAGGATGGTCTCGCCGGCCTTCACCGGATAGCAGCGGCGCAGCAGGAACTCCGCCGTCATCCCCTTGAGCAGGGCCGCGGCGCCCTGGTTGGCGTCGACCCCGGCCGGCAGCTTCACCGCCCGGTCGGCCTTGACCACGTGAAACTGGGAATAGGCGCCGAGCGGCCCGCTCGCATAGGCGATCAGGTCGCCGGCCTTGAACCGGGTCACCCCCTCGCCGACGCTCTCCACCACGCCGGCCGCTTCCATGCCGAGGCCGGAGGGCAGCTTGACCGGATAGAGGCCCGAGCGGTGGTAGGTGTCGATGAAGTTCACCCCCACCGCCTGATGGCGGACGAGGACCTCGCCGGCCTTGGGCTCGGGGGTGGCCAGGTCGACCACCTGCAGGACCTCGGGGCCGCCGGTGGTCTCGAAGCGGATCGCCTTCATTGGCCCTCTCCCAGGTGCTGCTGGAAGAAGGCCAGGGTGCGACCCCCGGCCAGGCGCGCGTCGGTCTCGTCATAGTGTTCGCCGCCGACCCGGGCGAAGGCGTGGTCGCGACCTGGATAGCAATGGATCTGGATCTGTGGGTGGTTCTTCAGCCCGGCCAGGATCAGGGTCTGGGCTTCCTTGGGCACGAACTGGTCCTCCTCGGCGATGTGCATCAGCAGGGGATGGCTGAGCTTCTCGGCCTCGGCCAGCCGACCCTCGATGCCCACGCCGTAGTAGGAGACAGAGGCGTCGGCGTCGGTGCGCGCCGCGGTGAGGAAGGCCAGCAGACCGCCCAGGCAGAAGCCCACCGCGCCGACCTTGCCATTGACCTGCGCCAGGCCACGGGTCTGGTCGATGGTCGAGGCGATGTCCTTGACGCCGGCCTCGACGTCGAAGGCGTTGAACAGCTCGAAGGCCCGCTTCCACTCCGCTTCGGACTGGTCGGTGATGTCGATGCCGGGCTCGATCCGCCAGAACAGGTCGGGACAGACGGCCAGGAAGCCCTCGGCCGCCAGCCCGTCGCAGATGTCCCGCATGACGGCGTTGACCCCGAAGATCTCCTGGATCACCACCACCGCTGGGGCGTTGGTCTTGGCGGGGCGCGCCAGATAGGCGGCGAAGTCGCCGTCCTCGCCCTTGATCGTGATCGTCTCGCCCATCGGCGTCTCCCGTTGCACGTGAAAGCCCTTGATGCGGCTACTAGCGCGCAGGCGGCGACACCGGCCATAACAATGTTGTCAGGACGCCTGGAGGAACTTGAGATGAAGATGACGATCGAAGTCGACTGCTCCGCTCAGGAGGCCCGCGCCTTCCTGGGCCTGCCGGACGTCACCGCCCTCAACGACAAGCTGGTCGAGGAGATGCAGAGCCGCATGACCTCCAACATGGCCATGCTGTCGCCCGATGAGCTGATGAAGAACTGGACCGCCTTCGGGGTGGGCGCCCAGGAGCAGTTCCGCAAGCTGATGTCGGCGGCCGTCGATGCGGGCATGGGCCGCCCGAAATGACCGACACGATCTTCGCCGCGGCCACGGCCCCGGGCCGCGCCGCTGTGGGGGTCGTGCGCTTGTCCGGGCCAGGGGCGGGGAGGGCGGTCGACGCCCTGGCCGGCGCCCGGCCCCGCGCGCGGCAGGCGACGCTGCGCGCCCTGAAACATGAGGGTGTCGTACTCGACCAGGCCCTGGTGCTTTGGTTCGAGGGACCCCGTAGCTACACCGGCGAGGACTGCGCCGAGTTTCACGTGCATGGCGGGCCCGCGGTGATGACCGGGCTGCTGGAGGCCCTGTCCGCGCTGGGCCTGCGCCTGGCCGAACCGGGGGAGTTCACGCGCCGCGCCTTCGAGCACGGCAAACTGGACCTGGCCCAGGCCGAGGGGGTCGCCGATCTCATCGAGGCCGAGACCGAGGCGCAGCGGCGCCAGGCCCTGGATCAACTGGGCGGCGCACTCGGCCAGGCCCAGACCCGCTGGCGCGAGGCCCTGATCGAGGCCCTCAGCCTGTTCGAGGCGGCGGTGGATTTCCCCGACGAGGAGGTCCCGGCCAATGTCGCGGCCCGCGCCAAGCCGATCCTGGCGGGACTGATCGCCGACCTGGAGCACGCCCTTTCCGACGCCCGCCGGGGCGAGCGGGTGCGCGAGGGCTTCAAGATCGCCCTGATCGGCGCCCCAAACGCCGGCAAGAGCACCATCCTCAACGCACTGGCCCGCCGCGAGGCCGCCATCGTCACCGCCACGCCGGGGACGACGCGGGACATCATCGAGGTCCCCATGCGGTTCGCCGGCTACAAGGCCCTGCTGGCCGACACCGCCGGCCTGCGCGAGACCCATGACGAGATCGAGATCGAGGGGGTGCGCCGCGCCCGCGCCTGGGCCCACGAGGCCGACCTGCGCGTCTGGGTGGTCGACGGGGCCAGCGACGCCAAGGCCAGCGCACCGGGCGACCTGCACGCCCACGACCTCTGTGTGATCAACAAGGCCGACCTGCCGGCCGGGGCCGAGACCGGCCACGCCCTGGTGGAGGCCCGGGCCCTGCGCATCGACGCCCTGCGGCTGAGCGCACGTGAAACCGTCGACATCGCCGCGCTGGAAGCCGCCCTGGAGCGCCGGGTGGTCGAGGCCCTGGCCGGGGCCGAGCCGCCCACCGCCACCCGCCTGCGCCACCGCGAGCTGCTCACCGAAGCCTTGGAACGCCTGCGCCGCGCCGAAGCCTATGACGACGAACTTGAACTGGCCGCCGAGGATGTGCGGCTGGCCGGCCGGGCGCTGGACCGCATCACCGGCCGCATCGATCCCGAAGAGGTCCTGGACCGGGTGTTCTCCAGCTTCTGCATTGGGAAGTAAGGCGTTTCACGTGAAACACTCTTCTCCCTCCTCTTCATGGGGAGGGCAGATCCCGAAGGGATCGAGGGTCGGGCTTTCTGAAGATTCAACGCAGACTGTCGGACTTCCCACCCTGTCGGCTTCGCCGCCTGTCCCTCCCCATAAAGAGGAGGGCTATCGCATATGCGGCGGAGCTTAGATGCTCCCCCTCTGGGGGAGCTGGCCCGAAGGGCCTGAGGGGGACTTTGACTCCTGCTCAGACCGGTCGAACCTCCGTTGAAGGGCATTTTAGTCCCCCTCACCCGGCCATGCGGCCGGGAGCTCCCCCAGAGGGGGAGCA
>NZ_JAUYNW010000046.1 GCF_030698145.1 Phenylobacterium sp.
GTGCCCGGTTCAGAGCGACAGCATGGAGGCGGAGTGCCAAGACATCGCTAGGCGCCTGGGCCAACGGGGCGGCGACCTGGCAGATTGGCGTCTGCTGCTGCAGCTCGACACGGATGATGAAGCGGGCATGATGTGGGGCGACGTGGGATCGCTTTACTTCTGGATCCGAGAGAGAGATGCCAGGATCGGCGACTTCTCGAAGGTCTGGATGATCCTCCAGTGTCACTGAGCCGTTCCTTGCGACGCGACGGATAGAGACGACTGCTGGCCTGACTGCCTCCACCGCCAACCACCCCGACAACTTGTCTCTCCGGGTATGGCCATTCCCTAAGGCGCGGAATTTCCGCGACTAACGCCGCCGAAACCCCCGTCACGAGTCTGAATTGCGCCCTGTCTCCGGGACAATCCGAGGCCATTCCCGGTCAACGTCTCCGCGTGTCCGCGTGTCCGCGATCTAGTTGAGTTTCCCTGCGATCAGGGAATTCTGCAGGGAATTTGGAACAAGCACGCAATCGGCGCGCATCTCGTGGCGCCAGGCCGCTCACAATATCCTTTGTTCTCGTAGGCTTACGCTCGTCGAGAGCGAAAATTCCCTGCGTGCGGAAGCAGGGAATTCATTTCTAACAGCAAGGAAATGTGCAGGCCTGATCAGGGAGCCGATCGCCAAGAACAGGAGGCCTCAGGAGAGGTCGGCGAATAGGCGCCGCTGATCTTCCCACGCCGCGGGAAGGTCGGCCGCAATTGGTCCGCGTAGCGTCGGACCTGGAGGCTGCCGACCCTCCAAGATCTGAGCCTGCAGGTCGGGCGCGAGAAGCGCCAGCATCAGCAACTTGCGGTCATAAGGGCTTGCCGGGGCCGAACGCAGAACAGCCTGATCCGGCGCCGCCAGCGGCGCATCGCCGACCTCGGCCAGGAAGCTGTGCGCAGAGCGGCTTAACCCCGTCCACTAATTCAGGCGAAGATCAGGGCCTTCACCGAGAGCTCGGTCAATTTAAGTCGGGCCATCCATTGGCTCCTTTCTGGCTCACAAATCGAATGTGCAAGAGCCAGAACCCATGTTCTCACATGAGCGGAGCCGTAGACCGCAAAGTCAACGGGGATAAGGGATTGGTGCAGGTATGAGAAGCTATGAGAAGCGAGAATTCTAGCTTGGGAAGCTGACGCTCTACCCCTGAGCTACGCCCGCATGCGGTCCGCTTGGGCGGCGGCCGGGAGCGGAACATAGACGGGAGATCGCGCGCGGCCAAGCGCCCTCGTTGACGTCCGCCCTGGTCCGCCGCACGATGGCCTGAACAGCGATAACCCAAGGGAGGCCGTCATGGCCGACGACGCGAGCAGCGCCAAGTTCCACGCCATGACCGAGGGCACCCTGGAGGACTGGCAGGCCATCGGCCGCGCCGGCGCCCCCTATCGCAACGAGCTGCCCGACCGCCTGCTGGCGCACCTGAAGATGCTGGAGGCCGATAGCGGCGGCTTCGCCGTCACCCGGCTGGAGCATTCCCTGCAGACCGCCACGCGGGCCTTCAAGGATGGGCGCGACGAGGAATACGTGGTCTGCGCCCTGATGCACGACATCGGCGACATCCTGGGCCCGTCGAACCACGCCGAGATCGGGGCGATCATCATGAAGCCCTACGTCTCGGAGCGGAACTTCTGGATGATGGACAAGCACGGCGTCTTCCAGGGCTACTATTTCTTCCACTACCTCGGCTTGGATCGCGACATGCGCGACCAGTACCGCGGCCATCCGGACTTCGAGCACACCGCCCAGTTCTGCCACATGTACGACCAGAACAGCTTCGACCCGGCCTACCAGTCCATGCCGCTGGAGGCGTTCGAACCGATGCTACGCCGCGTCGTGGCCGCGCCGAAGCGGTCGATCTACCGGCGGGAGGAGGCGGCGGCCTAGCCGCCCCGCCACCGTCAGTCGTCGCTGAAGATCGTCTCGATCGGCGCCTCGAACAGGCGGGCGATCTTGAAGGCCAGGGGCAGGCTGGGGTCGTACTTGCCGGTTTCGATGGCGTTGACGCTCTGGCGGGACACATCCAATCGCGTGGCGAGGTCGGCCTGGCTCCAGTCGCGTTCGGCGCGGAGCACCTTGAGGCGGTTTTTCATCAGCATCACCGCTTCGAGATCCACCAGCCCACCCAGGCGACGATATAGCCGGTGATCTGGGGAACCAGGACGCCGATCACGCCCAACTCGACGAAGTCCTGTGGAGTCGAGCGGCCATTCCATCCGGCGGTGAGCAGGGCGCCGTCATGGGAGAACAGGGCCACGAAGCCCACGGCCGCGGCGGCCATGCCGATGCTGGCGCCCCAGTACCAGGCGAATTTGTGGGCTTCCTTGGCGGCCTCGTCGAGCCGTCGCCACCAGACCACGCTGGCGCCGATCACCAGGGCGAAGGTGGCCGCCGCGACCAGGCCGGTCGCCAACGGGTTGAACGTCAAGCCGAGATGCTTGCCGACGATGGGAATGCCCGCGCCGAGCGCGATGATGATCGGGCCGTAAGTCCAGGTCGGGACCTGGGCGAGAGGGTTTCTCACTTGGTGCTCCATGGTCAGAGGGCGCGCACAGCGCCCGGAAGCGCCCAGCAGAAATCGGCCACGGCGACGATGAGGTTGGCGGCGGGCGGCAGGGCCTGGGCCAAGGCCACAGCGTCAGCCTCCGCCCAGAAGACGGCGGCGCCGGCGGCGTAGAAGAGCACGATGGCCAGCAACGCCAGCGCGATGACCGCCCTGCCCCACCATCCGTTCGTCCGCGCCGCCATGCCAAGTCTCCCTGTCGATATGACAAGGAAACAGGCGATTATATCGTTCACAAACCCACTTCCCGAACGGGGGTGCGGTGATATGCTGAAGCTATGCGCATCCCGCCGCCGAACCCGCTCACTACAACCTGCACCTGGATCGCAGCCGTCTTCATCGCGGTTCGCGAGGGCGCTGCAAGCACCACTAGTCTCGAGTGGCTGGCTGAAGCCATGAGTGGGTGGTGGAGCTACCTGCCGCTGGCCGTTTTATCGCTCGCTGCGGTCGTCTACCTCGCGCGGCTTGCCCTGCCCAGCAAGGAGCGGCCCGCGAAGGCTCCAGAAGCGAGCCCAGAGCCCGCAAGCCAGCGTCGCACTGGCGTCCTAATGGACGAAGGCGGCCTCGCCGAGGGGTTCGTCGTGACCGGACAGGATGTCGGAGTGCACATGAAGCGCGGCGGCACCATGCGGAACGCCATCATCTTCGGCGGGGACTCCGGCATCGTACTTGGCGATCGTCCCAAAGAGGAGGACACCTAGCTAAGAGCCTTGTCCTCAGGATCGGATTTAGGCGGCGCGGTCGCCACCTTCTTCACGACCTTCTCAAACGCCGCTTCATCGCCGACCACGCCCGCCAGAGGCAGACTAACCCCCACCCGACAAGCGCGACGCCCAAGAGGAAGGGGATAGCCGACAGGACGGCGCCATCCTTGATCTCAAGCCCGGTAGGGTTTGGATTGATCAAATCGGTGAGGAAAAACCACGTCGGGTATATCGCGAGCCCAAGGGCGACTAGGACTAAGCCGCGCCTCACTGGTCCTTGGCCTCGTCCGCCGCTGGTGCCTTCGGCGCGATCTTCCTCACCGTCTCTTCGAAGCGGCCTTCGTCTTCGTCGGCCTCTAGCTCGCGGGCGAGGTCACGGAACTTGTCGGGCTGGGGCTTGTCCTTCGGATCGGCCACGGGATTCCTCTCAACGAGAAGACATGATAGATACGCGTACGCCCGACACCGCAAGCGGAGCCGGGCGCAGAGGCGGTTTGTGAGGCTATCTACCTCCTCATGTGCCACCCCCCTCCGGCTCGCCGCGCCAACGGCGTCCGGCCTTCGGGGTATTCGCCCGTAGGAACTGACGGTTGATGGGGCCGGGGCCGCAAGGCCCCGGTTTCCGTTTTCACGGAACTCTTACGCTTCGGCATCTTCGTCCTCAGCGTCATTGGACGATTGAGACACCCCCGGCGGATAAGCGAAGTCGAGCACAACGCTAAAGGCGGCGAGGAAGCGGTCCCGATCCTCCTGCGTCCAGCCGCGGCCCGATGTCGGGAGGCTGGAGAGAAGCCCCCCCAGCGCAGGATGTAGGCCTGAATTGCCCGGTGGCTCGTACGTCGCGCGGCCCTGATTAGAAGTCGGCGCGCGAACGACGGCCCGTTGCGGGCGAGGCAAGAGGCGCGCCCCTCCGCTAGTCACCGTCTTCTTCGGCGGCGGCTTTGTCTCGCTAGCCTCTCGTACGCCCGCCTCTTCAAACAGGCTCGTGAACAGCCGGATCATGCGCGGCTGCAAGCTTGGGGGGTTGTAATGGCGGAAGGCGTCTCGGATCTGCATCTCGGTCGCCGTGGCCGGGTCGAGTACGTCGAGCGTGTGCTCGTAGGCCCCCTTCAGCCATTCGGCCATTCGCGGGCGGTATTCTGCTTCGGGCGCTCGGCGCAGCGCGTCGAAGACGCCCGTGTGCTTCCCGTCGTCTTCGATTAGGTCAAATATTTTAAGTGCTTGGAACGTGCGTTGGACTAGACTGTCTGACACGCCGAGTCGCTGAAGGACTTCGGTCGTGATCGGGTTGGGAAGCCCCTTCTCCCGATTGCGCGCCAGGAGCATGAGCATCACCGACGTCGGCGCGTAGGGCGCGGATTGTTCTGTTACAGCCATTGGGTCTCAGCCCTTTGTCCCGATCTCATTGGGTACAAGCTACGAGCAATTACATACAGAGTCAATGCGCTGTAATCGTTACGCACTGTAACTCCATGCGCCCTCTGTAATGGCCTTATCTATTTGATTTTCCGTTAAAAAAAATGCCTCATAGCGCGGCGCTACGCCAGCGTCGGAGACAACGAACATGACCAGCCTTGGCGACTTGACGCGAATCGCGCCCCGATCATGCGGGGGGTGGATCGGGATTTTTGCGGACGGTTCCTTGCGGTTCGGCGTGACGGCAGCCTCGGAGGAAGAGGCGCGGACCGCTCTGGAGGCCGCGAGACTTCAATGGCGAGAGCTTGCCTTGCTCCGCGCCGCTTCCCCTTCGTCCGCCAGCGCGACCGACGCCGCTTGCGCTTAGCCTCTGGCGTTGAGCCCATCGTGAGGCCTGCGGTAGGTTAGACGCTTGCCGACCACGCCCTTCAGCGCCGTCACCGCACGGGCCTTGTCGTCCACACCGAGGGCGATGCGGTTCGAATACCGGAAATCGAACTCGGCGGCGTAGCGGTGCAGATGCTTCTTGGAGCAGTGCTGGTAGACGCCCTTCATGCCGCGCTTGAAGATCGAATAGAAGCCTTCGACCGTGTTCGTGTGGACGGTCGGGTCGTCCTTGCTCACGTACTCTTCGCGGGCGTGGGCGACGCTCTGATGCTCGGCGTAGGCCTTGCCAGGGGTGATGTAGTGTTTGGCTTCGTCCGTGCGCAGACGAGCTTCCTTCACGACGTTGACGGAGAGGACTTCGGCGATGTTCGCCGCGTTTAGCTGATCCACCGGCATGACGATGGAGCGCGCCCGGCCGCCGCGCTCAACGAGCGTGAGGATCGCGTTCTTGTTGCGGATCGCCATCTTGGAGGGTGCCGCATCGGGGTCTTGGCCCTGGAACGTCTCGTCGACTTCCACGATGCCGCCGCCGCCGCCGAAGGGCGCCAGCTCGCCGTCGCGCATGGCCTCACGGATGCGGTGCGAGAGGAACCAGGCCGTCTTGTAGGTGACTTCCAGCGTGCGGTGCAGCTGGTGGCTGCTGACGCCCTTCTTGGACGAACACATGAGGAAGATCGCCTGGAGCCACTTGTGGAGCGGCAGGTGGCTTTCCTCGAAGATCGTGCCGATGCGGACGGTGAACTGCTTACGGCAGTCGCCGCACTTCTTCAGGCCCTCGCGCACGACGCCTTCGGGGTTCTTCTTGGTGGCCTTCGTCCGCACGCCCGCCAGCACGTAGACGCGGCCCATCGCGCCGCAATGCGGGCACACCGGGCCTTGCGCCCAGAGGACCGACTCGACGAAAGCGAACGCTTCGGCTTCGTTGTGGAAGTAGGGCTTGGAGAGAACAGACATCGGCGGATTCCTTCAATGGAATCAACGTACCCGATCCTGTGGGTTTGTCAAAGATATAATCGCCAGGAAACATGACAACATCGCGTGTGTCACGCGACCATGACAAAATGTCGATGACGCCTAACTATTGGATGCGGCGGACCTCGTAGCCACGGGCGGCCAGCAGGGTCGGCAGGCCGTCGTCGCCGACCATGTGCAAGGCCCCGACATTGACCAGGTGCACCCCGCCGGACGCGGTGATCTCGCGCTCCAGGGTCTGCGCCCAGGCCAGGTTCCGGCGGCGCAGCAGCATGTCGTAGAACTCGGGGCTGGCCTGGCGCATGTCGCCCACCAGGCCGGGGCCCAGGCGCTGGATGTCGCCGGCGATCCAGGCGTCCTGCAGGGAGGGCTCGCCCCGACGCGCGGGGGCGGAGCGCTCGCGGATCACGTCGGTGAGGTACTGGAGCTCCCCCGGCTCGGAGAGCCCGGCGAACATCCGCACCTGCTCCTCCACGGTCTCGAAGGTGCGCACGGTCTTGGCCGCCTGCTTGGCCTGGCGGGTGACGGCCAGGTCGGCGCCGTGCGCCGCGGTCCCACCACCCGGGCCCAGGGAGCGGGTCGACAGCATCAGGGCCGCGGCCCAGGGGCGCATATGCTCGATCCGCGCCAGGGGAACGCGGCCGCGTTCGAGCAGGGGCTTCAGCGCCCGCATCTCCCAGCTCGCCAGCTTGGCGCTGAGCGGCCGATTGGGATCGACGCCGTAGCGGGCGACCAGGTCGGTGAGCACGGGCGGATCGGCGGTGGTGAGGTCGGCCTCGAACCAGACGGTCTGGGCGCGGTCGTAGGCCGCGTCATAGGCCGGCGTGCGCCAGGCCGCGGCCGGGGTGAGGACGTGCATGGTCCCGAACAGGTAGATCTCGGTGTCGGCGTCGCGCACGAGCCACATGGCCGGGGCCGCGCCAGCCCAGCCGGGCAGAAGGCTCAGGAGGAGCGCCACGGCGCTCGAGATCGCCGATACCCGCCCCACACTTCCCCCGGGACTGAAGGCCTACGACCAGACCTTGAAGTGCTTTGATAGCTTCAAACCCTGGCGCTGGTAATGCGACCCCTGGTCGCCGTAGAGCCGGGTGGGTTTCTCGGTCAGCGGTTCATAGACCAGGCGCGCGACGGTCTGGCCGTCCTCCAGCAGGAAGGGGGTCTCGTGGCTGCGCACCTCCAGCACCCCCTTGGAGCCGACGGCTTTGGCCTCTTCGGTGCCGAAGCCGGGGTCGAAGAAGCCGGCGTAGTGGACCCGGAACTCGCCCACCGAGGGGTCGATGGGGGTCATCTCGGCCGCCTGCAGCACCGGGATCTCGACCGCCTCCTTGGAGGCCAGGATGTAGAACTCGCCGGGGTCCAGCAGCAGTTCCCCGCGGCGCGGGAACAGCGGCTCCCAGAAGTCCTTCGGGTCGTGGCCGTCCACGTGGTCCATGTCGACGACGCCGGCGTGGCGGCGACCGCGGAAGCCGGCGATGCCGTCGGTGAGGTCGGAGAGCTCGACGCCGACGCTGCGGATCGAGAGCTTGGGCGGGGCGCCCCGCTTCAAGCGAAGCTGGTTCAGCCGGGTGTTGGTGCGCACCAGGATCGAGAAGGTCTGGGGCGCGACCTCGATATAGGTCGGGCCGGCATAGCCCTCGGCGACATCGTCGAAAGCCACGGAATTGTTGGTCAGCAGCCGCACGAAGACGTCGACCCGGCCAGTTGAGCTCTTGGGATTGGCCCGCGCCGAGACCCCCGGCGGGAGGGCTAGGCCCTCCTGCAGCTCGGCGATGTAGACGCAGCCGCGCTCCAGCACCGCACCCCTGGTGAGGTCGAGCTCGTGCATGGCCACGTCGGCGATGCGCTGGGGCACCGTGCGGCCCAGGCCCGGCAGGAAGGAGGCGCGAACCCGCCAGGCGCGTGCGCCCAGGCGCAGGTCGAGGCTGGCTGGCTGGACCTGGTCATGGTCGAAGGGCTGGACCGACGTGATGGCGCCCGCGGCGATCAGCGCGTCGATGGACTGGCAGGGCAGGATGCCGGCGGCGTCCTTGGATGGGGTGTCGATCATCGGGGCGACACTCGCCGTCCGGTACGAGTCTGGCAAGGCGCAGACCACGTTCCCCTGGGCGCCGCGACAGTTTTTCCGCTGTGGCGGCGGGCGTTTTCGCCGGGTAGAAGGCCCTGCCCCGTCTGAACTGGAGACCCCGATGGCCGAAGACCCGCGCGACTGGCAGCAGGAGACCAAGCTGGTGCGGGGCGGCATGGCCCGCTCGCCCTATGGCGAGATCTCCGAGGCGATCTTCCTGACCCAGAGCTTCGCCTATGAGAGCGCCAGCGCCGCCGACAAGCGCTTCTCGGGCGAGGAGCCGGGCTTCATCTACCAGCGCTTCGGCAACCCCACGACCCAGATGTTCGAGGACCGCCTGGCCCTGCTGGAGGGCGCCGAGACCTGCCGCGCCACGGCCTCGGGCATGAGCGCGGTGCATGTGTCCCTGCAGGGGCTGGTGCGGGCCGGCGACCACATCGTGGCGGGCCGGGCGCTGTTCGGCTCCTGCCGCTGGATTCTGTCGGAGTGGATGCCCCGGTTCGGCGTCGAGGTGACCTTCGTCGACGCTGTCGATGTCGAGGCCTGGAAGAACGCGGTGCGGCCCAACACCAAGGCCTTCCTGGTGGAGAGCCCGGCCAACCCGCTGCTGGAGGTGACCGCCATCGGCGCGGTGGCCGACATCGCCCACGCCGCCGGCGCCAAGCTGGTGGTCGACAACGTCTTCGCCACCCCGATCTTCCAGAAGCCGTTGGCCCTGGGCGCCGACATCGTCGTCTATTCCGCCACCAAGCACATCGACGGCCAGGGCCGGGTGCTGGGCGGGGCGATCCTGGGCGCTGAGCCGCTGATGACCGAGAGCTACAAGGATATCCTGCGCCACACCGGCCCGGCCCTGTCGCCGTTCAATTCCTGGGTCCTGCTGAAGGGCCTGGAGACCCTGGAGCTGCGCGTGCGCCGCCAGACCGAGAACGCCGGCAAGGTGGCCGACGCCATCGCCGCGCACTCGAAGGCCAAGCGCGTGATCTATCCCGGCCGCTCCGACCATCCGCAGGCGGCGATCATCGCCAACCAGATGAGCGGCGGCGGCAATGTGGTGGCCTTCGACCTGGGGAGCCGCGAGGCGGCCTGGCGGTTCCTCGACACCCTGGCCATCGTCGACATCTCCAACAACCTGGGCGACGCCAAGTCGATGGCGACCCATCCGTCGACCACCACCCACCGCTCGATGTCCGAGGAACAGCGCCAGGAGATCGGCCTGACCGAGGGCTGGGTGCGGATGAGCGTGGGCCTGGAAGGTTCGGGCGACCTGGTGCGCGACGTGAACCGGGCCCTGGACGCGGCCTAGGTCGGGGAGGTCTCGCGAGGTGCGTTGGTAGCTGGGGCGCGCTACAACGTGGAACAACCTAGCCCCGCGCTCCGCATTGCTTGCTAGTCGGCTACTGGTTCGACTGGGACGGCGCCATGCGACGAGAGCGCGACCCTCGCCGGCATTTCAAACGCGACTTCGAAGAAGAGCCGCAAAAAATCGACGTGCTCAATTGCCCGATCAAGGTTCGCTTGAAGGTCATGCGATGCATCAGATCCCTCTTCCCAAAGGGTCTGCGCCCACGCCGCGATAGCTGTCGTGATTAGCCCGGCCGACGCCAGGTTATTGATCCGGGCACGACGGCCACCTTCCTCCTGCCCGAGCGCCTTCAGGGCGACGTCCAGACAGCTCCTCGCGCCGCTTAGTATTCCTGCCGGATTTCGGCGGCGTTGAGCATCCTCCTGGATATAGACGAAGTTCTCCGAGATCAGCTTTGGGAGGTTCGGATAACTCTCAGGTGCGATTGCCGACGGAGGGACAGTTACAATACTTGCGTCGCGAAGAGCGACGTCGGTCTCTTCGGGCGAATTGGTATTGAAAAGATGCTGGATCGTCGACGATCCCAAGTAGATCAGAACGCCGAAAGGCGACTGACAATTGGGACAGATCGCCGCCGCCGCCCCGACATGGCAATTCGGATCGATCCTGATCGCCTGCCGGGACACATCGCTCCAGACCCGCAGGGGACCGGTCAATTCCATGCGCTCGATCGTGTCGCAGATCGGGCAGGTGATGCGCGCTAGTGGCTTACCCATGCGAGACTAGTTCTGCTTCTACCTTGGCCTGTCAACCGGATGACCGCGTCGCGCGCCCGTGCGAGCGCCGCTCGCATCCACCTCGAGCAATGAGAACATATTGCGAACATCGCGAAGGTGAGTCATGAGTCCAGGCCTTCGCTATGGAGGCTGACATGCCCGACCGAAACCCGCCCGATCCTGCCCCACCCCAGCCCGATCCCGGCTTCGCGCCGGTCCTGTCGTTCGGGGCTGACGGCCAGGTGAGCTGGCTCTCCCTGGACGAAACCGCCCGGTTCTGGGCCGCAGTCGACGGCGTCGACCTTGACGAGGTCTGTGGCCGATGAGCGCGAACGACAACGCCAAGCCGGCCGAGACCGCCGATCGCCCGATGTACGTCGCCCAGCTCGGCGCCGACGATGTGGTCAACTTCCTGGCCATCCTGCCGCCCGAGGAAGCCGCTCGCGTGCGAGCGCGGGCCTGGAGCCTGCGGGCCGTCGAGGACTGAGCCGTGGCCTTCCAGAACGCCAACGAGGCCTATGAGGCCTCCCTTCGCAATACGACAATCGGGCTCTGTATTGAGAAGGGCTGGAAGGTGATGCTGACCTGCTCAACCTGCGGCCACGGCGGCAAGATGGGCGCGCTCCTGAACGTCGACCAACTCCGAGAGATGGAGCAGCAAATGACGATGGCGGAACTGGCGCGGCGCGCAACCTTCTCCTGTGGCCATAGTGGGGCCTGGGTCGATCATCGCCAGGACCGCGCCGCAACCCACGTCGGCGAGAAAGCGCGGATCGCGGCCTGGCAGGCACGGTCAGCCGAGTGACGATGCTCGATCCCCTGGCCGCAAAGACCCAGCCTGGCCTGCAACCTGCGGGACCGCTGATCGGTACCACACCCTTGACTCGTAGTTCCGTCCAAGCGCCACTTCCTCCCGGTTGAGGGGGATTTATATGACGACAGGCACGGCACGCACCGTAAAGGTCCACTATCGGCTGGCTCAACTCGCCGGCCCGGACAGCACCGGTCAGACCCTCCAGCAGCGTATCCATGCGGTCATGTCAGGTCCTCTCGGGCTGGATGCCCGCGAGCGGGTCTTCCACATTTCAGACGACGGCCAGCACCGCGGTTGCCTGAACTTCTCAGAGGACGGAACCGCCTTCCTCGCCGACATCATGCACCTGGACGGTCGCAGCGCCTTGCCCACTTGGCTTCACCCGAAGGAGCCCCGGCCCGTCGCAGAAGTGATCCCAAGGACGCTGGCCGAAGGCGAGGCGTCGCTTGGCGAGCCTGTCTACCTCATGGTCCGGGGCAACCACGTCGCCGCGATTGAGCGCATGGCGTTCCGGACGATCAGTCTGGCCAGGTACATCAATGCGCTCCTGAAGGCCGGCTCGCAGCTCGACCCCGGGTCGGAATGGAAGCTTCAGCCGAAGATCCAAATTGAAGGCGGAGCGTCACTCGGCGGCAGCGCCAAGAAGCTTGTGTTCAAGGCCCGGGGGCTGGCAGTCGGAGAGGGGCCTACCGATGGTCCCGGAGGGTTCCCTTTGGCTGCAGAGCGACCCAAATCGCGCAAGTTCGACGAGATGGCCGCCGAAGGCTGGCGTGTGCTGGACATGATGCGTGCGGCTGGCGCCGACGAGACGAAGCTTGAGGCGCTGCGCGCGAACATGAGCCCCGAGCTGGCGCTGAAGGCCCGGCTAGAAGTCTCGATCGCCAGCGTGCGACGCAAGACGACCGCTGACGTGCATCCGGACGCCCTCCAGCAGGCCGTCGCGGAACTCACCAACCAGGGCGATGTTCATATTCTTTCGAGCGATGGGAAGACCGACGGCAAACTGGTACAATTAATGCATAGCGCCGAGGTGCTGGAGACAGGCGGCCTCATCGATTGGCAACGGGCAACCTATGCGCTCGTTTCGGCGATGAACGCCTGGGCCGCCAAGGGCTCGATCGATCTGGACTAGGTCATGGGAATTGTCAGGGCGCTCATCGCGGGAATCTTGGGCGGTGCGTTCGCGCTCGCCCTTCCGCGCCTGGGTGTCTTGGCTGCGACCCAAGAGATCATCGCGTTCCTGTCCCTCCTCATGGCGGGGCTTCTCCCAGCCATGATCCTGACCGCGACCATTTTGCGCGGTGACGGTATGTCCGTGCACCGGGTGGACAGCTACACCGCCGCGCTCCAGGCGCAGATGGTGTTCTGGGCGACCCTCTTTCTCGCTGCGCTGGCAACCACTGTTGCGATCGTCGGCGCCAAGATATTTTCCACCACGGGAGTGGATTTTTCACTCGCTCTGCCGAAGCTCACCTTCACCGATCAGGATGCGACGACGCTGTGCGTCGGGGCGGCCGGCGCCGGGGTGGGGGTTGTCTTTCAGCGCCTTCACCCGGCCTTCGTCGGCATTCAGTCGCTTCTCGAGCTCAACGGCCAACTAGCCCGCGCACAGGCAAAACTGACCCAGACCGCCTTGGCTGAAGCACTTCTCGCAGAATCTCGCGCCGCGCGAACGCCTGAGGCCTACGCCAAGACCCAACCCGGGAAGGCCGCCGCTTAGCGCCGGATCGGTCGCCACGCGTCGCTAGGCGGCCGTCAGCGTCGGGATCGCGTCCAAGTCGGCGCCCAGCTTCTCGCGGGCGATCGCCAGGTCATAGGTCCGCTGCAGGTTCATCCAGAACTCGGGCGTCGATCCCACCAGCTTTCCCAGCTTCAGCGCCAGCACGGCGTCGATGTTCGCGCGGCCCTCCAGGAGGTCGTAGAGGCTGCGCCGGCCCATGTGCGGATAATCCGCACATAACCACGCAACGAAAAAGCGCCCCCCGGCCGGAGCCGAGGGGCGCAGGGGGGCGTTGGGAGGTCCGCCCGGTCGTTCTGGCGAGGCGCTAGAGCCCCGGCATCGACTTCCGGGCGGCTTCCGGGTCCAGGATGATCGTCTGGCCGCCCTGCCAGGCCGTACAGGCCTTGAAGAGCGCGACCAGGGCCTTGTTCGACAGTTCGCCCTCGTCCGTGGCGGCGACCACGCCGGCCGCCACGTCGCCGCAGTTCTGGTTGGACTGGATGCGCAGCTCGATCTGCTTGAGGTTCGGGAACGCGGCTCGGCCCGCCTCGGTGATGCAGCCGGATAGGGCGACGGACGCGAGCGCCAGCGCGCCGGCGCAGAGCATGGTCTTCATTTTCGGATCCTTTTTCAGCGGCCGGCGACGGGGAGCCCCCGCTAGCGGCCTAGGGGCGGTAGTTCGGCCGCCAGATGGCGTTGGCCCGCCGCACGGCTCTCCCGCGCTCAGCGAGGCCTAGGGAGCCGCCCTGGACGCGTCTGGTGATCCCAGCCAGGTCCTCGCTATCGGCGAGGGCGTTGAGGCCCCGATCGGCCCAGTAGGCCCCCGCGGCGCGGGCGGCGATCTTCGGCTGACGCAGCAGCTCGGGCGCGGCGACCAGGTCAACGCCGATCTGGTCGCCGACGCGCTGATGGTTCGCCTTGCCGGTGTTCATGATCAGGCCAGAGCCTCGATGCTTCCAGCCGTCGTCGACCTTGTTGTTGCCCAGTCGCCCGCCGTAGACCTTGTTGGCCAAGGCGCGGGGATTGCGGGCGAAAGGCGTGGCGGATTCGAGCGTCGGGAACCGCGTCGGCCAAACCTCCATCAGGCGCTCGGCGGAGTAGTTCAGGTTTTCCTCCAACCGCGTGAGCCCGGCGCTCTCGTGGTGCAACTGGCCCAGGAAGTGGCAGATGCGCGGCGGCGTGGTGATGGCGAACTCGACGCAGGCGGCGTCGATGGCCGGCGCCATCACCAGGTAGTCGCAACGTGGCGCGAAGAGCCGGAGCTGCGCGGCCGAGATCAGGGTGGCGACCATCAGCCCCGATCCACGGTCGCCACGGCGTTCGGCGCCGCCTCGGCCGTGACGACCAGCTTGGCGTGCCGGCCGCGCACCGCGATCTGCGACCACACGATGGGGCCGACGACCAGGACCAGGCCGGTCACGGCCGAGGCCGTGCTCTCATCGACCCAGCCCTTGCCGACCGCGAAACCGCCCAGCGCGACCAGCACCTGGCGCACCGCCGCCATGATCTGGTCGACCGCCGGGCTCTCCCGGACGGAGATCGGCGTGTTGATGTCGGGATCGCTCATGTTCCACCTCCTGCGGCCTTCCAAAGGGCCTCGATCAACTTGATGAATTTCGGCAGCTTCTCGGCGAGTGTCCCGGCCGTGATCAGGAAGGCGCAGACCGTCACCGCCCAGCCCTTCCAGTCGCTCCAGAACCCGATCGTCCTGGACGACTTCACGCTGGCCACGCCGGCGGCGGCCCCTCGCGCGGCCCCCTCGGCGGTCAGCAGCTCGTGGTCTGCCTGGTCGGCCCGGACCAGCTCGATCTCGCGCAGCGCCGCGTCGTGGAAGCGCTCGATCCGATTGTTGAGGTGGCTGATCTCGCGGCCGACGTCCTCGCCCAGGCCCTTGATCCCCAGGTCGACCCTCGCATCCGTGCGCTCGACGCGCTCTTCCAGGCGCGCAATGTCGCCCCGCAGATCGTCCCGCAGCGCCGTAATCTGGCCGGCGAGCTGGTCGAGCGGGCCGGTCGGCCGCCGGGGCGGGACAGGGCGGCGGGCCATCGGCTTGTACTCCCTGGGCACGGCCGATCGGCCAGTTGATCGCCTTGCCGGCGAGAGCTGGGTAAGCGGGGACATGGTCACTCCGCGTCTGAGGGTGGGAGATTTGGGCGCACACGGGCTTGTCGCCAGGCGCGTGCATCCGGTTGACAGGGACAACGCTAGGGCGAAGGGTCGCGCAAACTTGGAGAGGACTTGGACATGAAAATCATGTCGGCGGCGGCTGCCGCCTGCCTGCTATTGGCCGCCGCGGCGCCGGCTCAGGCCGCGAGATGGATTATCGATTTCAGCGTCGTGAGCGGTCTCTGGGCGCCCTCCGGCGATCCACGACCTTATGGCCTGCCCGATCAGTTTGGCCTGACCGGGTCGTTCACGACCGAGCTTGATGGCTTCGGCGCGCTCGTTCCGGTCGAGCTGGACTTTTCGCCCGGCCACGGGTTCCTGAAAGAAGACATCGTCATCGCCAGTTCATACCTGACGTTCACGCCCACCACGACGCCCCGGCCCGCCGGGTTCTTCCTGGACTTCGGGGGCGGCAATCAGGTGTTCTACTTCAGCCCCGGCGACAACGGCGTGCGCCTCAATGACGGGGTGAACCAAGCCTCTTGCGACGCCTGCGTCGTCGCGCCCGACCTGCCCATGGTTCCCGAGCCCGCGACCTGGGCGCTGATGATCACAGGCTTTGGTCTGGTCGGGACCGCCCTGCGGCGGCGGCCCAGGCTGGCCGCCGCCGCCCGCGCCTAGGCCGCCAGCGGCATCCCCTGCTGCTGGCCACTGGCGAGGTAGCGCCCGGCGACCGTCGTGTCGCTCAGGACCAGCGCCCCGCCGATCGGCAGGAAGCTGGGGTCCGCCGGCGTCAGGTCCGCGAAGATCGACGCGGCGGCCAGTCCGCCCTGGGCGACGGACGTGGCGTCCGACCCGAGCGGCAGGGCCCCGGTGCGGACGCTCAGGCCGACGATGTCGAGGTCCGGATAGACCCCGCCCACCCGCGTCGACCAGGCCAGGGTTTCCATGTGCAGGTGACTGAACAGGCAATAGCTGTCGGGTTCGAAGCTGGTGGTGAAGTTCGTGCTTCCCCCGACCTGGCTGCTGTGGAGCCAGACCAGATGCTCGGCGAAGTCGCAGGACACATAGGCGCCGGAAACGCCCACGCCATAGGCCGCCGAGTTGTCGAGGCCGGAGATGTTGCGCAGTCCGAAGTCGCGCACCGGGGCGTCGCTGTTGAACGAAACCCAGGCCGCGCCGACATAGTTGGTGGCCGTATGGAAGCGCACCGCCACGTTCTCATAGGCGTCGTAATAGGGCGCGAACACCGCCCCATGCCAGACCAGCACATCGGCGTGAATGTCCATCCAGGCGACCATCTGGGTCGGCGTGGAATTGACCGTGCGCAGGGCGACCGGATTGGCCGTGGTCTCACCCGCGATCGTCAGGAAGGTCGCCGCGCGCAAGGTGAGCGAAGCGGTCGCCGTCCAACCCGTGAGGGCGTTCACCGCATCGACCACGTCCTGGACCTGGGTGACCGCCCCAGCGGTCTTGTCCAGGATGACCTCAAGCACCTGCACGGCGCTCTCATAGAGCCGGAAGCGGCGATAGCTTCCCATGCCGGAGCCGCTGCCCAGGTTGCCCGTGATCTCCATTTGGCAGGACCCGAGGGAGCTGCTGATCTGGAATGCGTTTTCAGGAACCCGCAGGCCCGACAGGACCCCGCCGATCTCAGCCGTCCAGCCGCCATGAATGGCGCCGTGGACGTTTTCATGCGCCGACCCGGAGATCCGTTCGGTCAGGCAGTTCAACACCAGGGCGCAGAAACTGAGGCCGTATCCCGGAAGGTCGTGAGCCCAGACGTTGGTGAAATAGGTGTTGCCGCGCAGGTTCGACTGGTGAGTGATCCAGTTGCCGCGCGCGCTCATGCCTTCATTGAGGGCCGCCATGCCGGAGCCGGAGCCGCCATAGGCCGGGTTCGGCGACCCGCATTTGATCTCGCAGCCGGCGAAATGGTTCATGCGGTTGGACCCGGTCTGGGTCCGCAGGATCGCGCCCAGCGCCGGGTTCATGGCGGCGGTGTCGACCACGACGCCTAGGCCGAAGAACCGCAGGCCGTCATACTTCATCGTTGAGTTGGCCATCACCGGCTCATGGTCGCCCACCGTCATGGTCGACCCGCCGGCGGCGGCGAAGGTGGCCCAAGTCACGGCGGGCTTGTGGTCGCTCGCGACCGCATCCAGGCGATAGTTGCCCGTTTCGTGGCAGGTGATCAGCGGCCGAATTTTCCCTGTCGCCATCGCCCGGTCCAGGCAGGCCTTGGGCGTCCGATAGCGGGTGTCGGTCACCTCGGTCGGGGTCTTTTCCAGGCTGTACTCGACATCGAACACCTTGTTGGCGCCGACACCAGGTGCGCGCGGGCTGAAGACGAACGGCCCCTCGGTGCGCACCTCCATGGTGGGATCGAGCGCGATGGCGTCGACATAGAGCCGAGCGTCGCCCGTAGCGGATGCGGCCATGGCCGCATCGTAATCGAGGGTGATGCAGTATCCGCCGACGCGCACCGGCAGGCCGTTCTCATCGATGTCGTCGTGCCAGGTCTCTTCGGTGACGTCGAGAACGCCGCCCTCCCAGCGGCCGACCAGCTTCTCAAGTCCGCCCTTGGCCCCAGCATCGAAGACGATCGTGACTTCGCCGCCGATGGTCATGTAGGGCACGAACAGGGGCACGCACCATGGCTTGGCGGTCGTGCGCGGCAATTCCGGATCGGGCTCGGTCCCGACCGTCCAGCCGCTGCCCTGCGTCCCGTTGTAGAGCGGGCCTGGCGCCAGCTTGCCGGCCGGGGCGACAGGGGCGACCGTGCGCTTCATACGCATCCGCCAGCCGCCGGCCGCCGCGGCGTCGGCGGACGCCAGGGTGGCCACCGCCAGGGCGGCGCCCAGGAAACGGCGCCGACTCCGGCTGAATCCAGCAGCCTCATCCAGCGGGCGGCGGCTGGGTTCTTCCGACCAGCGCGGCCGGGGCGGTCGGGCGGGTCCCGCCGCCGCCCGGGCCGCCCGACGCATCCCGCCCAGGCTCTCGCGCGAACTCAGCGCGACCGAGGGAACGGCCAAAGCGAGTGAGACCGACCCGTCGACACCGACCCGGGCCGACGGCCGGGGAGCCAAGGCCCGCAGAGGCCATTGGAACCTGGTCATCCGATCAGGCCCCCATGCAATGATAGTTGAGCTTGGTGGACGACAGCGCCCCGACGTTGGTGACGATGATCGCCGTGGTCGAGACTGCGTAGCTGAAGACCAGGCCGCCCTGGCTGGTCACCGTGCAGAACGGCGCGGCCGCGTAGGCGGTAGCGAAGGTGATGGTGCAGGCGCTGGCCCCGGAACCTTCGGTCACCTCCCCCGCCGTGTCAGTCGAACCCGTCGTGATTGCCGGGGAGGTTCCGCAGTTGGACAGCGCCGGGATCGTGCCGAGCGAATTGATGTGACCGGCGTGGTTGATGCTCATCACCGACCGGACCGTGTTGGGCGTCGAACTGGTGGCCGCTTTCGGAGCCGTCTGGATGATGAAGGCGCCGCCGCCGCCGGTTCCGGTGCCGACCGGGGTCTGCACGGTGAAGTTCGGTCCGGCCGTGTCGGACGTTCCGGTCGCGACCCCTTGCGCGCGTAGGACTTGCGCCACGGGCGCAGCAGCATCGGTCGCGCCAAGCTGCACGACGGGCGTCGCATCAGCACCCGCCGCCGTCAGGATGAAAGACTGCGATTGGGCATTGTTGCGAATCCGCAACTCCCCATCCGCCGAAGCGAACAGTTTGGTTCGCGAACTGAAGGACAGGGCGCTGGTCGAGGCGACGGAAAGCCCTGCTCCGACAGTGACGGTTCCAATCTTGTCGACGCTGAACACCGAAGTCGTGCCGCTGCCGCCGCCATAGATGTTGAGCAGCTTGGTTGACGATCCGGTCCCAGTGATCGTCGCGCGGAACGCAACCCAGTCGAAGTTGGTCGAGCCGTTGTTGAGCGTCCCGGCCAGGTCAACCACGGCCGTAGTGCCCGAAGTGAGGTTGTAGCCGGTCGACACGAGGGCGGAGGTTCCGGCCGCCGGGGTGATGGTCTGGGTCTCAGTGAAGGTGTTGGCGCCGAGGGTCGCGCCGCCACCGCCGGAGATCGAGTGACAGCCCAGGCCCGTGCTGGTCGTCCAGATCAAGGCGTCGGTCGCGCCCGAGCAGGACGGGGCCGCGTGCGCGACGTAGGACCCTGACGATCCAGTCGGGTTCGCCAGGATCGTGTTGGCCGCGCCGGTCGCCGGCGCGCCGCCCCCAGACCCGGGCGGATTGGTGATGCTCTGGGCGCAGACAGAGCCGGCCAGGGCGAGCGCCGCCAGGGCGCCGATCATGAGGTTACGGATCATTGGGATTTCGCCACGAAAGCATGGGCCGTGGTCGCGGCGGTCACCTGGACAAGGCCGGTGACGACGATGCCGCCGGCGTTGCAGTTGAAGGCCGCGCCTGGCGCGAGGTTGATGGATTTGGCGGTCGTCGCGGTCCCGGTTCCCTCATAGACAAACAGGGTCTCGGACGCGGTGATGGGGTTCTGGATGAAGCATCCCAGCCGGCTGGCGGACGACGCAAAGACCGTTTGGAAGGTCCCGCCCGTGGTCACCGTGGAGGATGCATCGGTCGTGGTGGCCGCCCGGGGCTGGGTTGTCACCGGATCGGTCGCGGTCTTGATCGCCACCAGCTCGGCGATGGCGGCATCGAGCTTGGTGTTCGACGACGTGACCAAGGTCTCCAGGCCGTCGACCCGGCCATCCAGCGTATCGAGCTTGGTGTTGGTGCTGGCGATCGCGGTCTCGACGCCGTCGAGGAACCCCTCCAGGCCGTCGACCCGGCCGTCCAAGGTGGTGAGCTGGCCTTCCAGGCCGTCGGCGTGACCGATCAGCGTAGTCAGGCGCTCGTTGCGCCGCTTGTCGAGGGCGATGGCGTCGCACGTGCCGGCGTCGGTCCCGCAGGACGACGAGCCCGGCGCCCCGATGTCGGTGTCCAGGTTGCTGAGCGGCGTGCTGGTGACCGCCACCGTGCCGTCGACCGTGAACGCGCCGGAGCCGTCCCCGACCAGCAGCGTGCCCGCCAGCAGGTTGCGGATCGCCTTCTGGACCGCGATCGACGTCCCGCTGCCCGTGCCCGACCAGGCCGCGTCGTCCCGGTCACCCTGGGCGACGTCGCCGCCGTCGGCGATCGTCGTCGCCCCGCCCCCGCCGCCGCCCGCGCCTGGCGCATATTCGCCGGTCAGCGGATCGACCGAGACGACCTCGACATAGGTCTTCGCCGGGGCGGTTTCGCCGACGGATCGTTCGGCAGCCCAGGTCGGGGGCACAAGGGCGACGCTGAGCATGGCCGCAAGCGCAACCAGCCCTCTGATGCGGTGACGCATGGGGATATCCTCGGGTTGATGGGATGGGATGCGAGCGGCGCTCGCACCTGGCCGCCTCAGGGGGTCTTGGGTCGGGCGAGTTCTGGAAGTGGGACAGGGTCGGCGGTCGGTTCCGGCCAAGCCATCCCCTCAATGGGATGAGGCTCACCGGCCTCCCGCCGCAGGGCCGCGGAGATGCCCGCGCCCCGGCCGGCGAGGCCTAGCCCCTGATAGCCGTGCGTGGCGGCCAAGGCGGCGAGACCTGCGCCTAGCGCCAGCAGCTCCGACGTCACCTCATCGCGGCGGGCATAGATGATTTCGGCAGTCTGGCTGATCCCGTCCACTGGGGAGAAGGACGCGGCAGCTTTCATCAGGAGCGCCGCCAGGTCTCCGGCAAGACCGCCGAAGCCTTCCGTCCGGTCCAAGCTCCGCAGGGCGGTGCGGGCCTCCTCCAGGTCCATGAGCACCGGCATGGGGACCGGCTTGGCCCGTGTCGCCGCCACCTCGGCGGTGACCTCAGGCTCAGGCGCCGAGAGGGTCGCCGCGAGCTGGGCTCGGATGGCGTCCATGTCCGACTTTGCGACCCCCGCGGGCGGCGCGGCGACCCGCGACTTCGCCACCCGCTCTAGCAGCAGCACGTAGTCCCGGCGGGCTTCCTCGACCTGTTCGGCCTTGGTCTTTGGATTGGACCGCCAGAGTTCGGTGATCCCGATCCCCTGGCCATTCCCGACGATGAGCGGAAGGCCGTCGTCTCCGACTAGGGCCGTGCCGGTCTCGTCGCACAGGGAACCGCTCATGAAGTAGTTGTCGACGCCGGCCTGGACCGCCTCGACCTGCCACGTCTTGATCTTGACGTGGTGGCCGTCCGCCGTCCGATAGATGCGGTTCTCCGGCTTCTCGTCAGCCCGGGCCAGGACTTCGGTGATGTCCTCAGGCGGGCTGACGGCGGCCAGGGCGCGCACCCAAGGGACTTCGCCGCCGGGGATCGGATCGGCCAATTCGGGCCTCCTAGGGTTGGAAGACGTAAGGGTCGCCCGCCCCGCCGCCGTAGTAGCCGGGCGGGCTGGCCGGCGGCGGGGGGAACACCGCGGAACTGGACGTGGCCATGGTCCCCAGGAACAGCCAGTCGCCGGTCGCCAGGTAGCCGTTCAGATCGACGTTGCTGGCCAGGCCGAAGCCGCCGGTCGGCCAATAGAGCAGGATGTGCCAGCTATTTCCCGGCGGCATGGAGGAGAAGGTGTAGCCCGAGATCGAGCGCGTGTAGCTGGGGAACCCTTTGACCACGAAGCTGTCGATGTAGATGTGCGTGTCGTCGGCGGTCATAGGGAAGTGGTCGAGGACCAGGGCCTGGCCGAAGCCCGACGTGACCGCCCCTAACCCCTGGACGTTGCTGATCTTGCCGTCCTCGCCCAGGAACTGGAGCGACCCGGCCGGCGTCTTGGCTGTATGCGTCGCCCAGGCCGCCTGACCTGTGAATGCCGCCGAGGTCCCGACGCTGGTCAGGAAGTTCGACAGCGTCGCCAGGGTCCCGCCGGGCGTGTGATAGAGGTTCGATCCGAAGGCCCCGCCTACCGTCGAGGCCACATACCAGGTCGAGGTGACCCCGCTATAGACCTTGATCACGTCGCCGCCGGAGACGGTCGTATCGACCCAGACGTCCCCGTTCTGCGGTGAGGCCGGCGTTGTCGACTGGCGGAAGATTTCGTTTCGGGTGGCGATCAGGCTTCCGAGGTAGCCGGCGTAGCGCAGCAGATCGACGTCATCGGGCGAGGGCCGCCAGCCGTTCGTCGTGGTCGGCCCGAATTCCATCTGCAGGTCGGTGACGCTGATCGTCTGGCCGCCCGTCGCGTCGGCCGGGGTCACGAAGAGCCGGAAGTGGCCCGAATTCAGGTCCGGGTCCGCAGACTGCATGCCCGGCCAGGTGAAGCGCTTGGCCGTCGTCGTCAGGGGGAAAGTCTGATCAGGAACGTCCGACAGCGCATTGCCCGAGGCGTCCCGCCAGCCGGCCCGAAGTGTGGCCGTCCCGCTGCTGACCTTGGCCTTGAAGCTGGCCGAATAGGCCGCAAGCAAGTCCTCGCCGGTATGGTCGAAATCCCTGCCAGAACCGCCTTCGACGCGCGCATTGGAATTGCCTGGCAGGGTGAAGCCCCACTTGGCGTCGCCGACCGTCATGGGGTCGACCAGGACGGCGGTCGCGAATGGGACCCAGTCCTGCTTACGGAGGAGGTTTTTCGCTGGGATGCTGGAGAGCGCCGCCGAGATTTCCTCGAAGGTCTTCAGCGCACCGCCGGCGCTCAGCAGGTATCGCGCCGCCAGATCGCCCGGCGCCAAGGCGATCCAGGACGAGGCCGTGACCCGCCGACCTTCGGTGCTGATCGGGACCAGGCGGCCCTCGCAGGGGGTGTCCGGGGCGATCCCGTTGGTCGAGGTCATAACGCCGGCGGCCGGATCATTCGCAAGCGTCGCGGCGACCTCGGCCGAGCCCAGCACCCGGACTTCCAGGCGGACGCCCATGATTGCGGCGTCCACAGGCGTGTCCCAGTGGGCGATTACGCCAGGGGCCTCCTGGCCGTTGTCGCCGACATACTGGAAGGTCTCGATATCGACGCCGTCCAGTTCCAGCGGGTCCAGCGAGCCGGCCTCATCGACCGGCGCCGCGCCCGGCGTTCCTTCGTCCGTGGCCGCCGTCCAGGCGTAACAGCTCGAATTGATCTGCCGCAGGACCAGGCTGGTCCGATGGTCTTCGCCGACGACCACGTTCTCCACACGGAAGGTGATGGTCGAACCCAGGAAGCGCCGGTCGGACTGCCAGGCGAGCCAGTCGCCGTCTTCCAGCCATGAGAACCGCGGGCCAAGGACCAGCGAATATCGGCGCTCCTGGCGGCCCAGGCGGCGCTCGATCTCGCCGCAGCGCTGCGCCTGGGTCTGACTGGTCACCATGGACAGGGTCAGCGTCTTGGCCCGCTGGCCGCCATCCGCCACGATGTCCGAGACAGACCGGCGAACCGGCGCTGCGTGGTCTTGCCAGAGCTGGTCGGGCGCGATGTAGCGCGGCGTGACCAGGTTGACCCGCTGAGTGTCGCTCAGGAAGTCCTCGCCCTGGACCGCCTCACCCACGACCAGGTCGGCATCGGTGATCGTCGTGACGACGCTTTTGGCCGCGCCGGGCTCGATCTCAACGCCGCCGTCGCGCTGGACGATGACGCCGGCCATGGCCGCGGCGAAATACTCTTCGACCACGATGAACGGCTCGTCGGCCCGGATGACGCCGTTGGCGCGATATCGAGGCTCGGTTCCGCCGGCCAGCAGGGTCACGGCTTCGTCGCAGAGATTGGCCGCGGCGAAGATCCGAACCGGCTGGGCCTCTTCGGCGGTCAGGCCGCGGCCGATTAGCAGTTGCTCCGGCTCCTCGACCTGGTCGCCGGCATAGACGCCGCGACGGTAGTTGTAGGCGCAGATCGCCGCGTTGTCGGTCCACGCCCAGGTGTCCGGATCGTCCCACCGGTGCGCGCCCGACCCGCCGTCGACCGTCGTGTCCAAGCGCGGATCGTAGCAACGCTTGCCCTTCACCAGGGCCTTGAAGCTGGGACGCCCCGTCGACCACACTGGGCTGGTCGCGTTCGGCGCATCGGCCTTGTAGGCGAACACGATGTAGGCGACGCCGGCGGCGCGCTCGGTCGAGGTCCAGCGTCCACTCGAATTGGTCACGAGGTAGCTGCTAGCCGCCTGCGCCCAGGACCCGTCCTTCCAGTAGACCTCGAGTTGGCTGTTGAAGCCCGACTGCACGCCGTCGGCGGCGTAGGCGTAGTAGGTGTCCCCGATGAAGAACCCTTCCAGGCTCTCGCACTTGTGGTCGGCGACGGCGACGATCTGGACTTCCCAGTCTGTGCCGTACTGGCCGCCGAAGTTGAAGGCGTCCAGGAGCTGGCCGCCAGTCGCCGACAAACCGAAGATCACCTCTCGCGGGGCCTCGCCCAGCGTCAGCGACATCACGCTGGCTTGGCGTTCCTGACCTGATGTCCGCTGCGAGGGCGAGAGCAGCCGGTTGGCGATCGCCGAGATGGCGAGTGAGACGACCGCGTTGATGACGAAGGTCGCGACGGCCGCGGCGGTGCCGGTCAGGGCGAAGAAGCTGACGATGGCGGTCGAGACCGGTTCCGCGTGCGCGACGGTCGGAAGGACCAGCAGGATGGCCAGCGCCGCCAGGAAGAAGCCGATCACGCGACGCTCCAGGCGGCCGTGATCACCCGACGCGGCAGGCGGACCAGGCCATGGTCGCCCGGGCCGACGACCGTATCGCCTTCGACCACGACCAGGCTGTCGATCCCGCCGATCGTGACCAGGCCGACGTCGCCGCGCTTGGCCATGCTGGGCGCGATCCGGGGCAGGACGCTGTCTACGGCGGCTTCCAGGCCGCCCAGCCGCCTCAGGACGCGCTGAGCGCCCCTTTGGCTCGTCCAGTGGTGGCCAAGGCCCGCCAGAGGGTCCCGGCCGATGAGCGCCGTGACAACCGCCCGCGCGAAGGAGACGCAGTCGTTCGCCTGGTCGCCCCATGCGAGCGGCGCTCGCGCCCGGCTCTCCACCAGGGCGATCATGGCGTCATGGTCGCGCATGGGACCTCACACGAAGTGGTTGAAGTTCCCGAAGCCGGTCTGGCCACCGCCGAGCGCGCCGCCGCCGACCGTCTGGCCATTGGGCAGAGCGACGCCGGCGCGGGCCGGCGGCTTGCCACCCCAGGCCAGGGTCAGTTCCGCCGCCTGGCTGACCCGCTGGAAGGCCCCATCAGTCGCCTCGACCATCCGGTGATCGGCGTCCGAGCGCATCCGTCCGGTGTTGCGGCCAAGGCCCCGCGCGGCGGTCTCGACCAGGCAGCGGATTGTCGCCGTGCCGCCCGGTGTTTCCTCCCGCGGCAGGGTGTCCACCTTGCCCCGCGCGAACACGTTGGCGTCCAGGAGGTTGAGGCCTGAGCCATCGAAACCGAGACGCCAGACCGTCACCCGAGCCCCACGGACGTCCGCCGCCTCGATCAACGGGATGATGTCGGGATCGACCCCTGACAGGATCAGTTCGATCGCCTGTTCCGCGCCACCGAGTTGCGACCCGGTCGCGCGGATCATCCCGGCCGACCCGATCCCGACATAGACCTCACCGTCCAGGGTGATGGAGCCGTCCCCCGTCCAGACCCGAAATGGGTCGGACGTGGCGATCTTCACCGCCCCGGCGGTCATGGCGTCGCCGAGGTCCAGCGCGGCCTGCCAATCGACGCTGTAGGCCTTCATTCCAGAATCTCCTGGACGGCGACGATCCGCCCGCCGACCCGACGGCGGCGATCCATGTCGGTCAGCCGGGTCTCGCCGGGGACCAGCCCCATGATGCAGACCGGATTGTCCAGATAGGCGACCGCGTCGGAGGGCGTGAGGCCCGGGATCGCCGGCTCGATCGCCACAGTCACATTGCCCGAGCCATCGGTCGTGGCGCTTTCCAGCAGCCGGGTCAGGCCGCGGCGCGCGAGGCTCCCGGTCGTCCAACGATGGCCGACATAGTCGCCGATCGAGAGCTGCAATGCCGCCGGCAGATTGGTCAAGGTCAGCAGCGCCTGGCCGCCCGCTCCGGTCGACTGGGACCAGGTCGTGGCCGATCCGTCGAATGATCCCCCGCCCGCGCGCAGCAGGCCCGTAAAGCCGCCCATGTAGAGCCGCGGATAGGGCCGCGAGACGTCCTTGCCGTAGAAGCGCTTCTGAGCGCCCCGCAAGGCCGCCACGAAAGCCCTGACCTGGTCGGAGGTGACATCGGTGATCGCGTTCGCCACCGACCACTCTGCGGCCCAGCGTGGCGGACCGGCGGTAACGCCGCCGAACCGCCCGCCCGTCTCCGGGCTCGCATAGTCGAGGCGGGAAGGCTCGAAGACCTGCTGCCCGACCCAGTTGGCCGGCATCGCCAAAGGAAACGTCAGGGCCATCAGGCGGCCATCCGGCGGGCGCGGGCGTCGTTTGTGGTCGTCACGATGATGGTCGGCAGCTCAGCCTTCAGCCGCGCCATCTCGGTCCGGATGAGGTCCACCTCGCGCGGGCCAGCCCCTTGGGCGTTCACAGTGATGTAGATCGACGGCGCGCCGCCGCCCGCCATCGCCCGGCTTCGGTTCGCGTCAAAGACCTGGGTCGCGCCGGGCAGCCGGAGAAGTTCCGGGCCGCGCTCACCCGCCCAGGCCCAGCCGCCGGGATGATAGTTCGTTCCGTTGGCGTACATCTTGAAGCCGCCGCCGCTGAAGATTTCGCCCAGCTTGCCGAAGATGTTGGGCAGGCCCTTCGGGACAGAACCTTCCTGCAGGGGTGCGAAGCTGGAAGAACCCCCGCCGCCCTTGCCGCCGAACAGCGCGCCGAAGATGCCGCCGCTGCCCAGGGTCGGTTCGCTCGTGCCGAACAGCATGTTCCGCAGCGGATTGATCGCGGCCAGCCGGACTAGATCCCCGATGATGTCCTGGATCGCCTCGCGGGCGGTGTCCTTCCACGTGCCCCACGCCTGTCCGCCGGAGGCGAGCCGATCGGCGACCCGGTCGAATGCGCTCATATAGGCGCCCTTCATGGTCTGGGCGGCGGCTTCGTTGTCGTTCGCCTCGATGCGCAGGCTCGCCAGGCGGCGCTGCAGGTCCTCGGTCGACTCGAAGCCCTGCGGGGTCTCGGTCAACAGCTTGCGGCGGGTCTCGTACTCCGCGCGGGTCTCCGCGCCGATCTGTTGCTGCGCGATGAGCCGGGCCTTTGCCGCGGCGACGCCGGCGTTCTCATAATCGTTGATCAGCGCTCGCAGCCGGACTTCCGTCTCCAGCTCCTCGACCAGGAACTTGTTGTCCTGCAGCCGGGCGATGTTCAGCCGGTCGCGAAGCTTGAGGTCGGTCAGCCGCTCGGCGTTGCGCAGGGCCTCTTCGGCTTCGCGGGCCGCTTCGCGCGCCGCCTTACGGCCTTCCGTGGCGGCCGACCGGCCCTCGCGGGTCAGGGCGGCGGCCTGGGCGCTGGCGGACGAGTAGCCCGCTTCCACGGCCTTGATTTCTCGGCGCAGGGCGGCCAAGTCCTTCGTCGCCTTCGCGCCGTCGGACATCAGGCCCTTGTCGATCGCCTCCTGCAGCTTCGCGGCGTCGGTTCGCAGCCCGCCCAGTCGCCCGGCGCCCGGATTGATCCGGTCGCGGACGGCCCGGGCGTCCTGCGCCAGGATGTTCTCGCGGGTGGATTGGGCCGATCGCTGCTGGGACGCCAATTGCGATCGCAGGGTGGCCATCTCCGCGTCGATCTTCGCCAGTTCCGCCTGGACCAGGTTCGGCCCGACATTCAGGCCGGCGACCGTGTTCGCGCGCTTGATCTGCAGCGCGTTCAACTGCTCCAGGGCGCTGCCGCCGGAGATGGCCCGGTCGATCGCCCGGCCCATGGCGTCCCAGGCCCCCATGGCCTTCAGTTTCACGCTGTCCCAAGCGGCGCCCAGGACGCTGACATTGCTGGCCGCCGAAGTCAGCTTGCGCGAGAGCGCATCGGACAGCACGAGTTGGGCGTCTGTGACCCGGTTCTGTTCCAGCAGCGTCTGGACATAGCGATAGGTCCCGTCGTCCAGGAACCCGATCTTGGCGTTCAGCACCTCGGCGCCCTTGGCCGGATCGGCGAAGGCGACCGCCAGTTCCTGGGTGGCGGCCTTGGCGTCCTGGCGGGTGACGGTCGCATAGGTTCGGGTGAGCGCGATCAGTCCGCCGATCACGTCTTTCCCGATCCGCCCGGTCTCGGCGTAGGCGCCCGCCATCTCACGCGCCGCGCCCCCGCTGACCTGCCCGGCCTCGCGGTTGGCCTCGGCCAGAGCCATCAGTTCGGCGGCCGACGCGCCGGACGCCGCGCCGATCCCGCTCACGGCGATCTGCATCTGGCGCGAGGCTTCCTTGTTGGAGAGCCATGCCCCGGTCAGAAGCGCGATCGCCGTGACCGGGAGCCCGATGCTGAGCGCCAGGCGGGTCATGACGCCAATGGCGTTGCCCCCTTCCATGGCGATCGCCTGCAGGACCTGGGGACCCTGCTGCAGGGCGATCATGGCGGGACTGATGCCCGAGCCCAGCGACGCGACGATATCGGACCCGGTGTAGATCATGGTCTGACGCGTCATGTTCGACATGCCGCGACCGCGACCGCCGCCGGCGAAGGCCGCGGCGCTGTCCTGGGCAGACTTCGATTGGCGATCGACGCCCAGGATGGCGTTGAACTTCCGCTGCTCATCCGCCGCCCGACCGGCTTGCCGGGCGGCTTCGGCCATCTGGCGATATTTCGCCATCTGCCGATCGCTGGCGCGGCTGGCTTCGTCGGCGCCTTGGGCGATCGCGCCGTAAGCCGACTTGCCGGCCTGGCCGATCTCGCCGAGATCGCGCTTCACCTCCGCCTTGCCGTCGCTCTTGAGGCGGAATGCAACCTGGCGCGTCGTCATCAGGTCTCCTCCCGCCTCCAGGCGGTCACGATGAAAGGTTCGATGGCCGGCAGGATGTCGGCGACGAAGGCCTGATCGACGTCGCCGATCGCGGCCATCGTCAGGAAGGCTGGGAAGTCGAGCCCGAAGACCCCGCTATCCACCGCGCGGAGCTGGGCCTTGCAGGCCAGGACCAGCCGCCAGGTCGCCTTGCCGAGGTCCGTGCGGGGCTTGTTCAGCTCGTAGGGGCAGGCGGGGCAGGTCTCGCCGCACGCTTCACAGTAGTCCCGGCCGCCCCACGGGATTTCCGGGCCTTGGTCTTCTTCAGGGTCAGCGCCCCGGCCGGCGAAGTGCCACGCGGCAAGGGCGATGATCCGTTTTTTTCGTGCTCCTCCAGGAACGCCGGCACGACGTATTTCCGGTCGACGGCGTCGTAGGCGCCTTGGTTCTGCTCCAGCAGCTCCCTGACGCCGTCGGGCGTGATGTCGAGGGGATCGCCCTCTTCGTCGCCCACCCCCTCCCAGGCCAGCGCGGCCCAGACGGCCATCCCGATCGAGAAGGCGACGTTGGCCTCCCCGACCGTGGCGCCGGCCGCGATCGCCCGTTCCAGCTCTTCGCGGCCGGCGCCGATCCCGAGCGACGTCCAGGGCTTGAGCAACAGTCTCGACGGCTCGGGCGCGTCGGGCAGAGTGAGCACGATCCAAACCGGCTCGCGGTTCTTTTTGACGGTCAGCATGGGGGGTCCTGGGATGCGAGCGCCGCTCGCATCCGGGTTAGGCCGAGTGGTCGATGTCGTTGACCAGCGTGGCGGTGAGGAACAGCGACGTCCCGGACTGGGCCGAGGACTGGTAGGCGAAGGTCGCCTGGACCCCGCCAGGACCGCTGAGCGGAAGGCGCGGCTTGGGCAGGAAGACGCTGTGCAGGACGATCCGGAGCCGTTTGCTGGCGCTGATCCGCCAGCCGAAGGCCAGGTCAATAGGCTCCCCGGCGATCGCCAGGTCGAACATGACATTGTCCTTGAACCGGACCACGACATTACCGGTCGCCGACATCATGCCCGGGTCGGCCCCGGCGATCCGGCCGTCCTGGCGAACCACCTCGACCTTATCCAGGCCGTTCGAGAAGTTGAGGCCGCCCGAGACGATATCGCCCAGCAGGGTGCCGGCGCGCTCGATCTGGCTGGTGAACTGGCTGAAGCGCTCGATCACCTGTTCCGTCGGCGTGCCGGCCGAACTGGTGGGCAGGCGGGTCTCGCCCTGGCAGATCAGCCCGATCGCCGCCGACAGGTGCCCCGACCGCTGGACCTCGATCGCCAGGGTATTGGCCAGGCAGCCGAAGTTCACGCCATAGGAGGGCACGTCCGGAAGTCCGATTTCGATGCAGGCGTCCGGCAGGGTCAGGGCGCCGGCCTCATAGACGTTGTTGAAAGGACCGCTGGCCGAGCCGCCAGCGAGGGTGGCTCCCGACGGGGTCGCGTTCGTGGCGGGCGAACTGCCGGCGACGATCGTGAAGGCGTTGCCGCCGGTCCCCAGCGTGTCGTGGGTGATGGTGATCGTCGTGCCGGCCAGGTCCAGGCTGTAGCTGGCGACCGCGACGCCGGCGACGACGCTGGCGTTGAGCGCCAGCACGGCGTTGAAGAGCGTATCGGCGAGGGTCGCGCCGATCTTGATCTGGTTGGCCGCCGGCGTGCCGGTGACGAACGTGAAGGCCTGGCCGCCGACCGTGATGATGGCGTTGTTTGCGGGCTGGGCGCTGAACACGTAGGCGCCGCTCGCAGCGACGCCGGCGGCGGTCGCAGGAACGCCAAGCAGCAGCTTCAGCCAATAGCCGAAATTGCGCAGGTCGACCGGGACCTGGACGTCGCCGTCATCATTGATCACGTCCTTGCTCGGCGGCTGCGGCGCGCGGCCATAGCCCAGCAGGTCGCTTTCGATCAGCGCCTGTTCCTCGCCCAGGTTGGAGGAGACGAACGGCATTTTGTGCCAGTTACCGGTCGGGATTGCGCCATAGGCGCCCCCATTGAATTCCAGCGCCATGATGGCGTTGGCGCCGCGTGCGCGAGCCATGGTCGTTCTCCGATCAGGTGAGGGGGTTCGGCGTGGAGTAGACGGCGATCAGGCCCGCTGAGGTCCAGCGGATCGCGGCCGAGCCCATCGGGTCGGCGTCATCTGGTGAGGGCGCTTCCGGCTCCAGCCATTCGCAGAGCCCGCCCAGGGTGCGATCGGCGGCGACGGCCGCGCCGATCGCGCCCAGCATGTCGTCCAGGACTTCTTCCCGGGTCTTCAGCGTCGACTCGTAGGCGGCCAGCTCGAAGACGATCCGGTGAGCATAGGTGTAGCTGAGCGGCGAGAGCTGGACGTCGGGCTCCCCAGGGTCTCCGTCGCGGATGATCACGTTGCCGCCCGGTCCGACGCGCTGCGGAGCATCCCGGTTCCGGGCGACATCCGCGCCAGAGCCGAGGGCGGCGATGAACATCGCTTTCACGCCCTCCAGGACTTGTTCGCGCTTGCTGCTCACCAGCCGCTTCCCTTCGTTCTGGGGCCGCTCCAGGGCTTGAAGGGCGCGATCGGGCGTCCACTATCGTCCATCAGCATGGGAGCGTTGCGGTCGGGCATCCGCGACCAGTGCTTGTCGATCAGGGCCGGCATCCGCGCTGCGGCACGGGTCGCCAGGGTCTCCAGATCGAACAGCTTTTTGACCCTGCTGGTCCGGTGCAGGACGAAGATCACGACCGTCGCGCGGCCCGCCAGCCGGGTGTAGCCGCCGCCGTTGCGCGAGGTCGACCGGTTCTGCGCCGCGAGCCCCCGGCCCGTCAGCCTGGCATTGTCGAGGACCAGGATGGCTGATCTGCCGCCGCGCAGCGGAATGAAGCGAAGCTTGACGCCCTTGCGCTTCTCCCAGACCGCCGGGGTGATCCGCCGGGCGCCGGCGGCCGGCGTCGGCCAGGCAAGCCACTTTCCGTCCCGGGCGCGAATGGTGACGCCTCGCGAGAAGGCGTCGATGATCTTGGGGGCCTTCGTCCAGATGAAGGCGGCGGGGTCCAGGGAGTTCTGACCCTTGGCGGGATAGGCTCGGCTTCGAACAGTCCGCGCCAGCCGCGCGCCAAGTCCGGCGGCCTCGATCACGCCGCGCCAGTCGTCCTTCAGCAGCTCGCCGGCCTCTTCCATCGCCCGGGTCTGGACTTCGGCGATGTCCTCTTCCGTGCCGGCCAGCAGGGTTGCGATGTCGGTCATTCCGACCCGTTGGCGCATGGCCTCAGGGAACCGGGATCGGCTCGCAGAGCCATTCGAGCCCGGTCGTCGTCAGGCGAGGCTCGATGCTCACCTTCAGCACTTCGCCGGTCTCGGTGATGGTCACCAGGTCGTCCTGCTGCGCCGTCGTCAGTTCGGATTTTCGCACTCGCAACTCGCCGACCGCGACGATCGCCGTGCTGTCGCCGAACCCGATCACGTCTTCGCCGTTGCGGCGGCGGATGGTCAGGGGGATAGCCGGCCCGCCCCCCTGAGGCTGCCAGGACGCAGGCTCGCCGTACGCGCGGTACAGCGCGCCCAGCAGCCTGGCGCGGCGCTCAGAGAGGGCGGACATGCCTTAGAGGCCTTCGACGTCCGGGATATCCCGCTTGGCGTCCCCGGCGGCCTTGATCTCGGCCTCCGAAGCGTAGCGAGCCCGACCGGCGCTGCGGAGGTTTTCGCCCAGCTCGGTCGGCGTGCGGATCATCATGCCGATGCCGAAGGTCTCATGGCCGGGCTGCGCCCAGACCATGACGACAGACTTGGAGTCGCCAGCCTTCGCCGCTTTGGCGGCTTTCTTCGCGTCGGCGGCGTTCGTCGGCGCGCTGACGTCGGCCCCGGCCGCATTACCTTCGGCCGCCGGCGCGGGATCGGCCCTCGGTTCGGCGGGAGCAACCTCGTCCGCGCTGAGCGGGGCCGGAGCCGCGTCGGCCTTGGCGACCGGATCGGCCCCGGCGGCGGGCGGCGCAGCCGGCTTGGGGGAGTGGCCGGCGTCCTTGTCGGGCGACAGCGCGGCGGCGGCGCAGGCCGCCATGAGGTGGATACGGAGCATCGAAGCTCTCCTGGATTAGTGGAAGGAAGGGTGAGGCGACGCCCCCGCGCCGGGTCCTAGATGGTCGGGACCAGGCGAAGCCGGACGGTCGTGTCGGCGGTGAGCTTGGCGGCCACGGCCACACCGACCTTGGTGTTGCTGGTCGACGTCTTGGTCATCCGCTTGTTGGTGTTGTCCCAGTAGACGAGCTCGCCGACCGCGAAGGCCTGGCCCGAGCCCGCGCCCTCGGCGATGTGGTCGAAGACGCCGCTGACGTGGATCGCCACCGCGTCGCCGGCGACATTGGTCGTCACCGCGATGCCGAACAGCAGGTTCAGCAGCACACCGACGCCCGAAGTGGTGCCGCCCGAGGGAGCGGTGATGTCGATGGGCGAGCCTTCGGAAATCTGGGTCTTCATGGTCTGAGTGTCCTTTTGCTGGAGGAGCCGGGGTCTCCGGCGAAGACACCGGGCGCCATCGCATCGGGATGGCGTCGGGGGCGTTCGCTGGTCCGGAAAGACAAGGGCCGCCCGAAGGCGGCCCTGTCCGTCGTGGGTCTAGATCCCCAGGCTTAGGTGCCCGGGTTCATGTAGAGGCCGCGGTGATCGATGGCCTTCACGCCGAAGTCGAGGCGCGCCTTGAACTCCATCCCATCGACTTCGAAACCGACGCGCTCCTCCATGAACACGCCGTCGTCGCCTTCCAGGTAGGCGTACTCGATCGTGTCGACCATGCTCGGGTCGGCCGCCGTGAACCAGGGCGTAGCGCCCGAGCTGCGGTTGAGCCGGGACTCCACGATCAGGCTCATGGAGTCGGCGAAGACGTTCACGTCGCCCGTCGTCGTGGCCTGGATGCCCGACAGGATTTTCTGACCCGCCACCCGATCCTTACGGCCGACCAGCAGGAACTTCGGCGCGAGGTTCAACTGTTCCCCGCCGATGCCCACCTGGTTGCCCATGGCCACGTCGCTGGCGTTGAGCGTGCTTTCGGAGATCGCGCCGCCCGCTCCCGCCAGATTGCCGTGGGTCGCGTGGAAGAGAGCCACGCCGTCGGCCATGTTCGGGTTGGCGATGAGCGGCGCATAGGCCGCGTCGGATTCGAACCGGGCCGCCGCCGCACCGAACATCTGCGGGATGCGGGTGAAGGCGTCCAGATCGTCGTTGATCAGGACTTGGCGGGTGATCGCGAAGCGGCGGCCATAGGTGGCCAGGGCGTAGACTTCCTTGCCCTCGCCGATGGTCCCCATCTTGAACGCACCGCCCTCCGGAACCAGCAGGAAGGCCGGCGCCGTGCCGAGCTGCAGGCGGGAGATTTGCTTGAAGTCCGGAGCCGTCGCGCGGCGCTGCCAGGCCTTGAAGGTCTGCGGCGCTTCCTCGTAGCCCCGGCGCAGGGTCGCGCCGGCCACGTTCGACAGCACGTGGGGGAAGTCCGACGTCGAATGGATGCGCAGCGCCAGGTCGGCCAGCTCGCGCTTGCCAAGGCCCCGCACCTTCTCGCCGTTCTCTTCCAAGTTCCGGCGCGCCATCTCCAGCAGGCTCATCCCCCGCCATTCGCGGGCGGCCGGGGTCAGCTCCTGGCTCGGGTCGTGGCGGTGCGCCAGGGCGCTGGCGATCGCCTCCCGCATCGTGTCGCGCTCATCGACATTGATGCGGACACCCGAATGGGCGGGTTGCAGCGGGGCCTGGGTCCGCTGGGCGTCGGCGGCCGTGCGCAGGAGGTGCGAACGCGCCGCTTCCGGGGTCATGTCCGTCGCCCAGGTGCGGGCCTGGACGGCGATGGCGTCGCCGAAGGCGCGGGCGTCCTCGACGAACGACAGGGCCTCGGCCGGGGTCATGCGAGCGCCGCTCGCATCGGCCGCCGGAGCCGGAACGGGCGCGGGCGCGGGAGCCGGCGGCGCGACCGGATCGGCGCGGTTCAGAGGAGCCGGCGCGGGGCCGGGGTTGACGATATCTTCCGGGTCCATGTGCCGGTTCTCCGTTGTGATGATGACGCAGGGGTTCAATCCATCGTCCGACCGGACCCCTGCATCCGGGTCGGCTGGAACGGGACAAAGGGAGACTTCCAGAAGCTCCCATCGGGTGGCGGTGTAGACCGGGTAATCACCCTCCTTGTGTTCGGTCAGGGTGAGTTCCGTGATCCGGTAGCCGATGCTCACGCCCTTCACGTTGCCGGCGGCGACGTCTCCTTCCGCCGAGCGGGCCGGGTCGGAATCGCCGAACTTGACGGGCAGGACGAGTTGGCCGGCGTCGAACCGGGCGCCGGTGACGACGCCGAGCTGGTCCTTCACGCTCCAACGCGAATGGCTGTCCAGCAGCGGGCAGACGCCCTTCTCGACGCGGCCCAGGTCGACGGCCGACGCAGAGATGTCGAGGACTTCCCAGTAGTAGTCGCGGGTCCAGGACCAGCGCAGAACGCGCGTTCCTGTCGCGGCGGTCAGGTCGACGGTGTGCTTGTCCGGGTCGTAGCTGGTGGCCTGGGACTCACGACGCTGCACCGCGAGGCGGACCTCGCGCCGAATTTGGATCGCCGACATGGATTATTTCCCTTGGTTCGCGCCGCCGGCGATGTAGCCGACCGCAGCTTGCAGGATGCCGCTGTCCGTCAGACGGCGGGGATCAGTGTCGAAGGCCAGACCTCTCTCGTCCGCCATCCTGTTGAACTCGGCGATCTCGTCGAGGTGATCGGCGGGCTTTAGGCCCCGTTCCGACAGCGCCTTGGACATCGACTTCAGGCCGCCGCGGATATCCATCTGCTCGCCGGCGGAATCCTTGATCGGATCGTTCGAACGACGCACCGGGAAGGCGTAGGTCGCCTTGACCTCCAGGAACCGCTTGTCGCCGGTTTCCAGGTACAGCCGGCGCATCCGGCGGGCGAAGGCCGGCGCGGCGACGAACGGGACCAAGATGTTCTGCTGCACATCGTCCAGGCGGGCGTGGAACGGGTTGGTCAGGGCGCGCAGGCTGGAATAGTTGGCCTCGCTCGGGTCACCCGTGAGCATGTGGTACGGGATCGTCGTCGCCGAGACGCCCATCAGTTCCTGTTTCATGAGCTGGGCGCCGCCAACGCTCGTATTGGGATTGAGAACGGTCGCGGTCTCGCCTGGGCGGGCGCGGAACACCATGCCGGGGCGAAGCGTGTCGGGCGATTTCGCCTCGCCCGGGGCCGGGATCGCCTGACTTGTCGTGTCGTCGAACGGGCTGGTTGGCGTTCCAGCTTCACCAGGCGTCAGGACCAGGGCCAGGCAGGCGGCGACCTTTTCGCGCACGAGCTGAGCGTCGGCGCAATCGGCGACGTCCCGAAGCGTCGTGGCCACCGGCGCGAGCCAGGAGATGCCCCGGGTCTGGCCGGCGCGGCGCTCTTCGTAGACGTGGTCGACGTGCGCGGCTTCGAAACGGGTCGACTGGTTCGCGCGGAAGCCGATGTCGCCGGGATGGCGGTCGAAAATCCAGTAGGCGATCCGGTCGCCGGCGGCGTCGAACTCGACGCCCTGGACGATCAGATTGGAGCCGGCGACGTCGCGGTTCTTCGTGTGGTCGAGGAAGGCGCCTTCCAGGACCTTGCAGCGGCCGTCCGGGCCTTTGGCGTCCGGTTGCCAGACGATCAGTGACTCGCCGCCGACCACCATCCCGCTGCAGGCCAGTTTCTGGACGCCATAGATGTCCTGGCGACCGTCGACTTTCGAGCCTGCGAACGCGTCCCATTCCTGCTGGGCGCGGGCCTGGACGCCCGGGTCTTCGTGGACGGCGCTGGCGGCGATCCCGTCGCCCACCAGGTGGGCGGTGAGCTGGATATCGATCGCCGCGGCGTGCTTGTTGTTGCGGACCAGGTCGAAACCGCTGTTGCGGGACTTCTCGATCGCGCGGGCGCCCTCGCGGTCGGCGCTGGACGACGGGCGACGCCAATTCTGCGTCCGCCGGCCCGAGGTCGCGACCTCGTAGTCCCGCATCGCCCGCACCGCGATGCGTTCGGCGATCCGCCGACGCACCCGCGCGGGATCGAAGGGTTCGATAACCCGGTCCAGGACCTCGCCAAGCGTCATGGCCTAATCCCGGCTGTGCGCGGGCGCGCTGAAGCCGAACTGGCCTTGGCCCGAGGTCGACGCGGAGGCGGCCAGGTCGCGGAAGTGATCGAGGGCCGAGCGGATTTCCTTCACGCTCCGATAGGTCACGCGCTCGCCGTTCTGTTCGATCGTCAGTTCCCCGGACGCCAGCGCGTTCACCAGGCCGGAGATTTCGGTCGCGTAGTCGGGTGCGGGCATCAGCTAAGCCAGTCCTCTCGGGCAGGAATCCATGGGGTGGACGGCTCTGGCGCGCCCGCCGCCGGCGCAGGTGCGACGGCGAGCGCTGCCCCCGGATTGTCAGCCCTCGTGGGGAGAGGCTGCGTCACCGGGATCGGGTTGATCATCCGAGCGACCAGGTCGCCCTGCAGGGGGTCGGGCGAGGCGTAACGATCGGCCTGTAGGCCCATCCAGTCCGTCTCGGATCGGTTGTCCAAGGCCATCGCCTCGGCCGCGGCGCGGTTGTAGATGCGGCAGTCCAGCCAGTGGTTCTGACGGCCGCTCTCGACCTTCCACACCCGGCGAGGCTGACCGGCCTTCACTTCCACGACGCAGCTCTCGCTGGTCAGCATGTCGAAGTAGTCGGCGGTCGCGTGACGCCCGAAATGGATGCGACCGGGGAGACGTTCGGCCCGCTCGCCCTTCGCCTCTCGCTCGGCGAACTGGATCGAGGCGCGCAGGAACCCGAAGAAGCTGTATTTCGCGCCGTAGGTCCCGACGAAGTGGGCGTCCTCACCGGCCTTCTTCTTCCGGCGCTTCACCCGGTTCGATTTGCCCTGGTCGTAGTGGATGGGTTGGCTGCGGCCGAGGATCGGCAACGTCCAACCATCGCGGCCGAAGATCGGGAGCCGCTTGTGCGATCGGCGGCAGAACGCCTTGGCGGCTTCGGTGTTGTAGCCGGCGTCGACAACGATCTGATCGAAGCCGTAGGCCTTGCCACCCGGCAGTTCGAAGGTCCGCTTCGCATAGTCCTCGAGGACGGCCCAGGCGCCCTGGCTGGGGACGTCGGTTGGCCCGGGCAGGAAGCCGTTGTCGAGGCTCCAGTTCTCAAGCCCATAGGCCCATCCGAGGGCTTCGAAGTAGATCCCATCACCTTGGATGTCGCAGCCCAGCGTGAAGACGACCGGACCCCAGGGCAGTTGATGCTTGTCCCAGTCCTGAGAGCGAAGGACTTCCAGGCTCTCGGCCGGCGGCGCGTCGCCCTTCAGGGCGAAGACCTCGCCGAGCTGCAGGTTCGTCCAGGTCCGCAGCTTGTTGACGTCGCCCTGCGCGGCCACAAAGCCCGTGCAGAGCGTCGCCCAGGTCATGAACGCCGTGATGATCCCGGTGATGTGGTAGCCGGGCTGGCGGCCCTTCACATCGCGCGCGCGGGCCTGCTGGAAGTCCTCTTCCGACATCACCCGCGGCGGCTTCTCGCCGTCGATCTCCACCGTCGGGACCCATCCGTCGGCGAGCGACATCAGGGCCTTTTCCCAGTGGGCGGCCGGATAGCCGCAGCAGGGCGATTTCAGGTGGACCTTGGCCGGCTCCCCGTCCGGCCACTTCAGGTCGTCCCACACCGGATCGAACCGGTCGCCGCACTGGCGGCACTTCAGGTAGAAGCGGCGTTGATCGCTGAGCCCGTAGGCCCGTTCGATCTTCGACGCGCCCTTGTTCGTCGGCGTGCTGATCTTCAGGCGCTTGGCGATGCCCTGGCGCGTGAAGGTCGTCAGGCGGGCGTCGACCATGCTTTCCGGCGAGCCCTGGTTGTCCAGGTCGTCGGGGAACTGGTCCAGGTCGTCTTCGATCGCGTAGCGGATCGAGTGCTGGCGAAGGGTGGCGGCGGAGTTCGCGCCGGCGATCAGCATCCAGCCGCCGCGCTTGAACCGCACCCGTAGCGCCGTGGTCCCGTTTCCCTCGCGGGAGCGCTTCGGCATGATCGAACCGCGGCGCTCCGGATTGAGTTGCGGCGTGGCCTCGACCATCGGCCAGAACTTCTCGGCCAGCCAATCCTTGGCCGCCGTGATCGTCGCCTGCACGTACATCAGCGGGCCGGGGGCGACGTCGCTGATGTAGCCGATCCAGTTTTCGGCGGTCACCGAGCCGCCCGACTGGGCGCATTTGATGATCGGGACTTCGCTCGTCGGATCGAAGGGCGAAAGCTTGTCGTGGATTTCGACCAGGTAGGGCGCGCGGGTCGCGTCGTACTTGCCGGGATACGGGCTGTCGTCGCCGAAGTGGCGGTGCTTGGCCGACCAGTCGGCGACGCTGATCCGGGGCGGCGGGCGGAGCGAGGCGGCGAAGGCCCGGTCGATGCGAGCGGCGTTCGCATCCAGGACCGGCTCCGCGTAGCCGAAGGGCCGGACGTGCATGTTCACGCGGTCAGTCCTCCGGGGGTTCGTCCTCTTCGTCGTCCAGCGACGCCAAGGTGTGGTCGGCTTCGCGTTCGGCCCGGGCCTGGTCGTCGATGTCGGCGGCGAGCTGGTCGAACATCGCGTCGAAGGCCTCGCCCAGGATGGAGATGATCGTCCGAGGCTCAGTCTCGGCCGCCAGGCGCTCGGCGTGCTGCCGGACCAGGGCCAGGGTCCGCTCCCTCACCAGGCGGGCCATGTCGCCGGCCCGGCGTTCGTACTCGGCCAGCGGGACCAGATTGCCCAGAAGCTGTTCGGTCTCGATCCGGCGGCGGCGAGTCCGCTGCTGCATCTCGTCGAGGCGGGCGGCCTCGATCGCGGTCGGCGCCGGCGGCGCCCTGGTCGTCTCCGGCTGGGCCGCCGAGGCCTCGCCCTGATCTGACGTGCGAGGCCGTCCCCGCGTCGGGTCGATCGTGCCCCGGACCAGCAGGTCCGACTTCTCGGCGTCGACCAGTTGCTTGCCCGGGCGGGCGGGATCGGGCGCGAAGACCAGCAGGCCCTTCGCCTTCCAGTTCGAGACCGCCGGCTTTCCCACCTGGTGGCGGGCGGCGAACTCCGTCTGGCTCATCAGAAGGGCCATGGTTCACCGAGTTCAAATTGAATTCAGGGCCGGAACTAACGGACTTTCGCGCTCAGCCCCACCGCATAGGGGGCCGCCCCCCTGGGGAGGACCCGCGACCCCTCGCCGAGGGCGGCGGGTCGCGACGGCTCCTTGCTGGGCAAGGGTTTGATGTGAGGTGAGGGCCAATGGAAAGCCCGCCTCGGCGGGGCCGGGCGGGCTTCAGTCGCAAGTTCAGCGGTGTCCTTTGTATGAACTTAATGGCCTGCGATTCGCAAGGCCTGAACGATGGCGTCGAGAGCCCGGACCAAGGCGGCCCGGTAGGCCTCCCTCGCGTGGCCGCTGCTGCCGGCGATCTCGCGCACCGTGCGGCCCTCTCCGGCGATCATCCGCAGGGCATGCAGCTCGCGCCCATCGACCATCGCAGCATTCACCGCGCGCTCCATCTGGTTGAGCCGGGCCAGGATGTAGACCCGATGCAGCTCAGCGGCACTGCGCTGGACGATCACCGACGATGTCACCTTCCGACCGCCGCCGCCCTGCCCTGCATTGCCCAGGCCGCTGGCCAGGCCGCCAGCCTGGGCTTCGTAGCAGAGCCGGAAGGCCAGCCCGCCCTTGGCCTGGTCATCGGTAAGACCCTTGGCCCGATGCAGCAGCGCCAGGCCATCGCGGTTCCTGATCCGAATACGTCCATCCACCACCTCAACGCCGAACTCTTCGGCCACGGCCTGCCGAGGGTCGAGGGGGCCAACCTCACCCACGGCGTCCTCCCGTAGGGCTTGGGCCACCATGCCGGCCTGCCGATAGGCGACCTCATCCTGCTGGGCCACCCGGGCGGCCATGCCCTTCGGCTCAGCCTGGGCCTTCGCCGCTACGGTCACGGTCAGGCCAGCAGCTCTCGCCGGCTTGGGTACGCCCTTCAAAGCCAGGCGGCGCTTGCGGTTCGAGAGAGCGTGCGACTTACCCATGGTGGGCTCCGAAGGGCGATGGGACGACCGTTCCGCGAGCGTTCCCGCTGCTGTTCCGGTCTATCTTTCTGAAAGTGTTAGGAAAAAGAGGTAGCGGAACGGTCGGAACGCATGGAACGCATTGCGCCTGTCCTGCGCCCGCTCGCTTGTGCAGGGGGCCTAGGTGCGTTCCGAGCGTTCCGGCGTTCCCAGCCGGCGGTTTAGTCAGGCCAATCAAGGTCTCCCCCCGGAACGCCAGTGGGAACGCCGCCGGAACCGGGCGTCACGACCCCGCGAAACGGCTTCTCAAACCAGGGGGTGAGGGGGATCGCGATGCCGCGCTGCTCCACCCCGACGCCGAAGCGCTGCTTCTTCGTGGCGGCCGTCTTGAACTCGGGTCCCAGGGCGTCGAGGTAGGACAGCGTCCGTCGCCAGTCCGCCCACCTGGTCTTCTCGAAAATCCGCTCCAGGAACGGGTGATGGTTAGCGACGATGAGGAACGGCCCAGGCCGCCCCCTGACGTCGGTTTCCCAGATGCGCATCCCGAGGGTCTTCAGCAGCTCCTCGTATTCCCGCTCGTTGTTCTGCCAGCGCTGCAGCAGCTCCCCGATGGTCTGGCGCTTGTCGCGGACATGCAGGCCGGAGTCGGCCGCCATCAGGTGCGCCAGGCAGTCGGCCCCGGCGTTGGAGACGATCTCGCTGGACTCGCGCTGGACCAGGAGGGGCCGCCAGAAGTCCACCTGTTCGTCGGCCGTCTCCGGCGTCAGGGGATCATCGCTCAGCAGCAGCAGGCGCCCAGCGGCTAGCATGGAGATCAGATCGGCCGCCCGCGGCGACTCTCCGCTCCGCAGCAGGGCCGCCTTCACCTCCGCGACATCGGCCTTGTAGCGCCAGGCCCCGGCCAGCGCCCGGGCTAGCAGGGCCGGCGCCAGGGCATGCGCCTTCTCGATCGCTCCGGCTAGTTGGAGATCGGTGACCAACTGCGGCTTGGCGACGTCCTTTTCGAGATCCGATCCGGAGAGCGGCAACAGCCGCACTTCTACAATCCGCGTGGCGTCGGCCGGCCCCAACCTTGGCGGATTGATCGCCGCCAGCATGACGGCCCCCACGGCGGTCTGGGTGATCGACCCGCCGCCGATATCGCCCATCTTCCGTGTGCCGCCTGACCCCGTGGCCATCCGGCGAAGCATCTCCAGGGCGCGCTCCACCACGCCTGGCCCATGGGTCGACGGCGAGCCCTCAGCCTCGTCCAGCAGCACCGCGCGCGCCATTCCGGCCAGGTCGTTCCTGAGGCCCGCTTCCGTGAAGCTGTCGATCACCGGCCCGGCCTGGGCCGACAGCAGGGCTTGGGCGAACTCGACCAGGGTCGACTTCCCCGATCCCTGGAGGGCATTGACCAGGAGGTGGCCCCGGAACGGCGCCACGGCGCCGAGTTGCGCCGCCATGACCCAACCGGCGGTAACGTCGGCCCCGGTCAGCCCATCTTCGCCTATGGGCTCGAAACGCCAGGAATCGAGCTGGTCCCGCGCCCACAGTCCGTCGGCGGCCGACGCCATGCCATCCGGCCGGGGGGCCGGGGGGCGCAGCCGATAGAGCGGCCCGCGTCGCTCCCGCAGCGCTTGGGCCACGGGCAGCTTCTCGACCTCGCCGGAGACCCTGTAGCGCCAGACCTCATCGCCGACGTGCAACACGATGCTGGTCGCGTCGCCGGGCCAAACGCCAAGCGAGCGGATCGGCCGGCTGGAGTCCCACAGGCCCGCCTCTCGGCACTTTCGCACGAACCACATGGCGGCGAAGTCGCGGACGAACTTGTCGTCTGGGTCGCGCCAGTTGACCAGGAAGGCGGCCCCCGCTTGGCAGGCGAAGATATCCGTCTTCAGCATGGTCCCGATCTTGGCGGCCAGCTCCTTCCGGATTTCGCCCTCCGGCATGGCGAACACCACGCGCGGCCCTTCGAACCCCAAAGGGACGACCGGGCATTCCTTGACGTCGGGATTGGGGAAGACGCCCAGCTTCTTTTCCGCTGCTGCGTCTTCGCCCCCGGCCACCTGGTCATAGTCATCGAACCCACTCACGCCCCACACCCCAGCGCCAGAACGCGGCGCAGTTCGTCGTTGAAATCAGACCCAGGAGGCGGGGCGATCGCCCGCGCCTTTGGCGCGCCGGCGGCGAGCCAGGCGGCCACGGCCAGTCGGCCGCACATCCTCGCGCGCTGTTCGGCGCCGAATTCGAACCAGCAGGTCCGCCCCCGCGCCGTTCGGCCCTTTACGCGGATCGCGCTCATGTCGCGATCGACGGCCACCAGGACTTCCGACCAGGGCGCGTCGGGCGGCGCCGGCCAGGTGAAAGCGGGGTTCGTCGGGTCACCTTTGGGATTGAAGGGATCGATACGCCCCTCTTCGTCGCGCTCCACCCCGCCCTGGAGGCGATTGAGCGATAGGGCCGCACAGGCCCTCAGGGGCAACCCCTTGCCCAGGCCCAGGGTCACCACGGCCAGCGTGGTCTCGATCCCCTCCCCGGTGACCAGGTCTCCCTCTCCGGACGGCCCGATCAGCCAGGCGCCGCCGGGGCGGCCTTCCGCGTCGGCCTGAGGACCCCACATGCGCTTCGCCGGCGACAGCGGCGCCTTCAGGCCCTCCAGCGTCAGATAGGTCGCGTGGACGCCCCCGGTCGGCCCTGAGTCCGTCTCCACCCGCGCCAGCATCGCTGGGGCCGTTACCCAGGCCCGCGCCTCGTCATCCCAGCCCCATTTGGCCCGGGGATGGAAACGCAGGCGCTCGCCGACCATGGCGACCACTTCGGCGGCGATCCCGCGCCGGCGCAGGTAGCGTTCGGCCAGAGTGCCGCGGATCGACGAATGGGCGCCGTTCCACAGCTCCAGCGCCACCCGATCGGAAACGGACGGCCCCTGGGGTTCCGGGCGCGTTTCCCGCACCGGCCTGGGCGTGCTGCGGTACTCGCCGCCCACCAGGCGTCGCGCGGCCTCCAGCGGGCTCCCGCCTCCCAGGGCGCGCTCCAGGTCGACGACGTCGCCGCGCAGGTCGCAGCCGCAGTAGGCCCGGAAGGTTTGCTTGTCGGCCCGCAACGCGAAGGGTCCGGACTTGGACTTCGAACCGGCCCCGCAGATCGGGCATGGGCCGCGCAGCTCGCGGCCGGCCCTCATCAACTTCACCCCGGCCTTGCTGGCCAGGTCCTCGATCGCCACGGCCCTGCGCGCAGCGTCGAAGATGGATTCCGTGCGAGCGCCGTTCGCATAGGCGGTCATCGCCGGCCCCCGACCTTAGACCGGTCGACGGCGCCGAATAACCGCGCGTCGCTCTCGCGGGTCAGCCGCGCCTCAGTCCCGGGCGGGATCAGATAGGTCGCCGGGTGATAGGTCTCGCCGATCCGGGCCATGAAGCGCCGAGGGCGCAGCACCGGCTTCAGGTAGAAGAACCAGGCGTAGAAAGCCGCCGAATTGCCGTCCGGCTCCCAGCGCCCCTTGGTGATCGGCAGGCGCTCGCAGAACGGCGCGAAGACCGTCAGCGGGCAGTCTTCCATGTGCAGCGGATAGCGGGTGGCGCTCTCCAGCATCCCCACCCGCAGCAGCATGGCGACGCCGCGCCGGGCTAGCGGATAGGCGCGGCGGATGAAGGCTTCGGCCTTGCCGTCCGCGAAGGGCGGATTGCTCACGATCCAATCGACCTCCCAGGGCGGGTCCGCCTCGCCCAGGAAGTCGTGGATGACATTGCCGTCGTAGGGGTAGGCGTCCGACGCCCGGACGATGGGGAAGTAGTCCCGCAGCGCGTGCACCATGTGGCCGGCGCCGCAGGCGAACTCGCCCGCCGATCGCGCCTTGGGATCGAGGCGCTTGATGATCTCGCCGCCCGCCCGCCCTCCCCATGGCCCGGTCGGGAAGAAGTCGTCCGGGTCCAGACCAGGCTCGCGGGAGGCCATGACGGCCCTATGGGCGGCAGGGCGGGCCATCAGCGCGTCGCCCAGGCCGCGTCGCACTCCCGGCGCACGTCGGGCTCGGATCGGCCCAGCGCCCGGGCGACGGCTCCCCAGCTCATGCGCTGGGCGCGCCAGGCGGCGGCCAGCGCCAATTCCTCGGCGGTCAGCTCGCCCTTGCGAACGGCGATGGCCACGGCGTTGCGATATCCGCTGGCCATCTCACCCATGGATGTCGGCCCGCGTTCGGGTGGGGCCTGACGGCGCCTCCAGCGCCGCGTCGCACTCCCCGGCGTACTCGGCCAGCTCGGCCGCCCGAATGCGCCGGTCAGCTTCCGACAGCCGCCACCAGGTCTGACCCAGGGCGATCAGCTTCACGAAGGCGCTCAGCCGGCTCTGATGGCCGATCGGCAGGACCGCGCGGCGGGCCTGGTCGGAAGTCCGCTGCAGGCGCAGCCGATGCTTCTCGTCCAGCGGTGCGTTGGCGACCCGACGGGCGCGGATAACCAGGCGGCGCAGGACCGCGAGATCGGCTTCGGTCGGGACGGCCGGTTTGCGGAAGCGGCGGGCGGCGTAGCTCACTGGCCCGTCCCCTCATCCGAGGCGGCGTCGCCCAGGCGGGCCGCAGGGTGTTCGAAGAACCAGTCGCCGCTGAAAGCGAGGCCGCGCCGCAATGCCTCTTCGCGGACCCGCCGCATGAAGGGAAAGGTCGGCGTGTCCGCTTGGGTCTCATAGCGCGAGACGCGTGGGCGGCTGACGCCTCCAATGGTGGCAAGTTCGTCCTGGGTCACCCCAAAGACCGCCCGCCGGATATGTCGGATGGGAGATTCGCTAGCCATGGCTAAGGTTTTGTGCGTGATTCGAACAAACTGGCTAGGGATTTCGTTCGGATTATGAACGTGCGCACCGCGCACATTGTCGCGATAGCCCCATTTATGGTCGCTCGCGCGAAGTCCGCTTCTGTTGGACGCCCCTCCCTGCCGGTGGATGAAACCACGGCCGGGGGACGCCTTCGTGCGCTTCGCAAGGGTGCGAAGATGGGCCAGGAGGAGCTAGCCGACCACCTGGGCGTCGGGCGGCCGATGATCTCCAAATATGAGACCGGCGATCACCAGTTGCCCGACTATGTCGTGGAACGGGCCGGTCAGGTGTTCGGCGTCACGCCTGCGTTCCTTCGCTATGGCGACGTTGACTCACGAATGGTTGCCGTCCGCGGCATGGTCGGAGCTGGCGCGCGGATCGAGGCCATAGAAAACCCGCCTTGGCGATATGTCGAGGTTCCGGCGAGTTGGGGTGACGCCATCCCCCTGCAGGTCTCCGGTACGTCCTGCTATCCGGTCTATAACGACGGCGACGACCTGGTCATCCGTGGCGAACAGCGCCTTGAGGAAGATGAGTTCCTGGGGCGGATGTGCGTCGTCGAAACTGACGACGGCTTGGGCCTGGTCAAACGAGTTCGGCGGGGATCAGAGCCGGGACGCTATACCCTTGAGAGCCCCAACGGCCCGCCCATCGAAGACGTGGTGTTGCACAGCGCCCGGCCCGTGCGCGCCCATTACCAGAAGTAGCTAGACCGGCTCGTCCGAACCGCTGCCACGCACAAATTGAAGTGAATCCAGAACTCGATTTCGGCTGTCCAAACGACGAAAGTTCGTGTTACGCACAAATCCTCTTGCCAGAGGGTGCGTAATACGCACAAATCCCCCGGCCTCGCTTCGAGTCCGGTCTTTCGCGAGGCGCACCCTTCCAGGAGCGCCACATGGCCCAGCCCATCCACTCACCCATCAGCAGCGAAGCCGAGCGCATCGCGACGATCCTGCTGCGTCTCGAAACCTCCCTGGCGCCCAGCCTGAGCCTGACCGCGCTCGGTGTCCGCACCGGCGCCATTGTCGAGGCCAAGGTTATCGTCCGCCTGGACGACGGCGGCCGGGAGGTCTTCACCCCCGGTGAAGCCCGTTTCCTCGCCCGATGCCTGCGGGCCGACGGCGCCTATCTCGAGGCGACCGAACACGCCGACGCCCTGGAGTGCGCCGCCAACGATGCCGATGAGCGCGCCAGCGCCTGTCACCTGACCTTCGGCAGCGGCGCGCCGCCGGCTGACGCCCGTCGCTTCGGGTTCTGGCGGTGAGCGGCCCGGACCATGCGAGCGCCGCTCGCACCTCCCAGCAGGTCATCCGCATCCACCTGACCCAGTTCGCTCCGGGCATGGACCGGGTCGGGCTGGAAGACCCGAAACGCTGGAAGACGTTCTGGAACCAGGACCTCGCCAGGGTGACCCGCGCGCTGCTGAAGCGCCTCCAGATCGCGCCGGCGGCGATCGAGCTGTCCACCGTCATCAACGGCGACGTCGAACTGCTCATCGAGCCGCCGGCACGCCTCGCCGCGCACCTGTCCACCGGCGACGCCCCGGTCCCCGTCGCGATCTTCTGGGAGGGGGCCGACGAGGCCCAGCTCAAGGCGATCCTGCGGGACCTGCACGTCGCCGGCTGGACGCCGCCGGTACTCGACATCGCCGCCTGACGCCATCCCCACGCGCCGCCGGGGATGAGCGCGGCGCACCTGAGAGGCACCCATGGAAACCAAATTCAAATTCGATCTCAAGGCGAAGGTGGGTCTCGGCCCGGCTGAGAACGGCGAAGTCATCGGGCGCGCCGAGTACCTGACGTCCGAGCCCTCCTACTACGTTCGCTATGTCGCTGGGGACGGCCGCCTGGTCGAAGCCTGGTGGAGCGAAAGCGCCCTGACCGCAGCCTGACCCGACGCGGGCGGCTTCGGTCGCCCGCGTCCCACTCACCGGGACCCCACATGAACGCTCAATCACCTACCCAGTCCGCCCTCACGGTCGTCGCCGTGGGGAACCAGGAAATCCTCCGCGCCTTCGCCGGCGGCCCCCTGGACAGCCTGAAGGACATCGCCGCCGCCAGCGGCATGGACTCCAAGAACATCGGCCGCCAGGTCAGCCTGATGCAGCGCGACGGGCTGGTGACCGACGCCAAGCCGTTCGATCTGACCGACACGGGACGCCGGGCGCTGCGGGCCATCAACCTCGCCGACGGCCTTGGCCCGTCCGGGGCCTCCGACATCATCGAACTGCGCCACCATCAACTCCGGCCCAACCCGGGTCAGCCGCGGCAGCACTTCGACGAGCAGGCCCTGGAGGAGCTGGCCGCCACCATCCACGAGTCCGGCGACGTCCTTCAGAACCTGGTGGCCTTCCCGGCCGACGCTGAGGGCGTCCACGACATCGCCGCCGGCGAGCGCCGCTGGCGCGCCGTCGGCCTGCTGATCGAGCGAGGGCTCTGGCCGCAGGTCCGCCCTCTGCGCGCGCTGATCCGCGAGCGTTCGCCGGGTCAGGTCGCCTACCTGGCCCTGGTCGAGAACCGCCAGCGCGAGAACCTAACTCTGATGGAGGAGGCCCGCGCCTACGCCAGCATGATCGAGGAAACCGGCTGCAGCGCCCGCGAGGCGGCGCTCAAGACCGGCCGCGATCCCCGCACCGTCCAGGAGATGATGAAGGTCCTGCGCGAGGCCTCGCCCGAGGACATCGCCCGCCATGAGGCCGACCCGAAGGACTTCACCTGGGAGAGGTTGCGCGACAGTGTGAAGGCCCCGACGCCGGTTGAGCCGGTGCAGACCGACATCGAAGAGGTTGCCGCCGAGCTGACCGCTGAGGAACGGGCCGCGCTCCTGGAGACCGCGAGGATCGCCCTCGTCAGCTACGACGCTGCAATCCGCAGGCGCGACACGGACGCCGCCGGCGCCTTCGCTGAAGAGTACGACCAGGTCGTCTACGCCTTCAACGGCGGCGAGAGCATCGGTTCGGCCGCCCCTCGCGATGACGGGCGGCAATCGGCTTGCGCCGAAGTCGCCGAGGCCTTGGCCGCCCCGATCGGCGAGGCGCCCATGTACGGGCAGTCCGGCCTCTTCAAGCTCGATATCAACGGCATGGCCGTGATCGTGAAGGCCAAGGGGCGGCTTTCGAAGTACGTCCCGGGCGGCGATGCCGATCTCAACATCGCCGACCTGGACGCGCCATTTCTCAGCAACACCGGCTATCGCTCCTGCCTTGGCGTCAGGGGACCAGGAACCTTCGCTGAGGGGATCACCCGCCATATCGTTTGGCTGATCCACCAGAAGGAGAACAGGCCGGCGCTCATCGATGCCCAGTTTCGCGAAAACCGGGCGAAGGAGGTGTGGCCGGACCTTCCGCTGCTGCAGGTTCCGCAGTCCTGGCTGGACTACGAAGAGCCGCCGAAGAAGGGGAGGGCCACGGCCACGCCGCAAGCGCCGGCCCCCGTCGTCCTGCCGACCCGAGAACTAGATCCCCACGAGCGTCTTGCAATGCTCGAATTGGCCCTCAAGCTGGAGAACGACCCGACCATCTATCGCGCGATGGTCACCGGCGTGCCCTGGGCTCAGGTGCGGAAGTACTGGCTGGACAAGACCTGCGCCCAGCTCGCGAGCGACCTGCGCTTGATCCAGGTCAGCCATCAGTGGCCGGACGGTCCGCACGCGGCGCTTACCGAGGCCGGCCACGCCTGGCTGGAAACGCAGGCCGCCGACGCCGACGCCCTGATGGACGCCCGTAAGGCCATCGGCCTCGAACCCCTTCCGGTCGAACCCTTCGGGACGCCCTGGCTCAACGTGGACGATGTCGCCGCACCCCAGGTGGCCCGGGACGAGTCCGAGCTAACCGGCGACGAAGAGGACGAGGCCGCCGCGGCTGAAGGTCTGAAGGCGCTGCACGCGGTCAGCAAGGCCCTGGACCAATGGGACGACTTTGACCGCCCTGCTGTCTTCGCCAGCGCGGGAGTGGCCTTCCCCTTGCGGGCGGGCGCCGGGCCAGACCTGGGGGTCATCTTCGACGCCAACGGCGACGCCCTGCTGACCGTCGACAGCGATGGCCAGCACCCGGCCGAACTGGTCCGGGCTCGCGTCCTGCTGGTCATGGCCACCCTCAACGCCACGATCGCCGAGTGGGACATGCCCATGGAGGCCTCCGGCGAGCGCACCGACCGCGAGCCCAAGGTCCCGATCCGGCGCTCGATCACCCCTGACACGATCACCTGTCTTGAGGATGGCCGGCGCGTCCTCTCGCTCGCGCCGCACCTGCGGACCGCCTACGGCCTCACTCCGGACGCCTACCGCACCCGATGGGCCTTGCCGGCCGACTATCCGATGGTCGCGCCCAACTACGCCAAGCTCCGGTTCGACCAGGCCCGTGATCTCCGCGAAGAACCCCCGTTCGAGGCCGGCGAATGACCGCGCCCGTCGCCACCCATCGGGCCTGGTGCCCCGGCGCCCGCGCCGCCTACGACTACGCGCTGCTGGCCAACCTCCACCCCCTGACCAAGCCGATGGTCTTCGCCGACCTGTCGGCCCTGGCCCGCCGCATTCATCGCGACCGGCAAGGCCAAGCCCTCCAGCTCCGCAATGACCGCGTCCACCTGGCCTTCGACGGTTCGATCCGCCGCGTCGTCGCCGTCTACGGCGAAGACCAGGTCGGCCAGCGGACCCGCTTCATCGGCTACGCCTGGCTGAACGGCCGCGACTGGGAGGCCCTGCAGGCCGCCCTGGACGCCGCCGAGCCCATGGCCCGCCAAACGGCCAGGAGGGCGGCATGAGCGCCGCTCTGATCGGCTTGGCGACGGCCGCCGCCCATGCCGCCGCCGCCGCGAACCGGGTCACCCTCACCCTAACCATGGACGGCGTCCACGTCCTCGCCCAGGGCCGTCCGGACGTCGTCTGGCCCAACCTGCCGGCGGCATCGGAAACCGTCTCCTGGATCGACCTGGCGACCCAGCCCGACCGCCTGGCGGCGATGATCTCCACCCTCGATCACCGGATCACGACGCTCCGCGCGGAGCGCATCGAAAAGGAAGCGCTCTGATGAGAACCGCAGCCGATCTGTTCGTGCGCACCCTGCGCAAGCTGCATCGCGAAACCCGCCAGGGCATCTGTGCGGTCCTGGTCGCACCGAACACCGGAACGCCCGGTGTGATCGGAGCCTACAGCGTCGAAGGCGCGGGCCTGGAGGCGATGGAGTTCGCCGCCGAAACCTTCCTCGACCTGGTCGTCCAGGAGAGCGCGAAGGAAGAGACGACCTGCCCTTGCTGCCATGACCGGGCCGATCGCGCCCGCCAGGCGCTGGCGATCCTGCGCCAGCGGCCCGCAACCCGAGCGATGCACTGATGCCCGCGATCATCTGCCAGGCCGTCGGCTGCGCCTGCACTCGCCGATCCAGTCAGTTCATGTGCACGGACCACTGGAAGCGGCTCCCCATGCCGCTCCGGACCCAGATCAACGCGTGCTGGCGGGCTTGGCGCCGGGGCGAGGGCGAGCGGGACGCCCTTTGGCTGGACTGCATCGAAGCCTGGGACGAGGCCAAGCGCTGGACCGCCGAGGGCGAAGGCCGGCTCGGCCAGTTCGTCCCGGACGCACCGCGAATCAGGGCGCTCAGGGCGGCGCGGGCGCGATGACTGATTTCGTGTGGCTCTCAGACGAGTACAGCGTGCCGATCGAGACGCTTTGTATGCACGAGCCCCCCGCGCCGAACCGGGACTTCAGGTGCATCAGGGCCGCCGGCCATCCTGGCAAGCACCGCTACAGCATGGACGCTCGCGTTCGGCCCTACTCCCACAAAGAGAAGCGGCCGGACTGATGGACTATCTAACCCGCAAACAGGCCCTGGCGGTCATGGAGCGCGCACTGCAGGGCGTGTTCGGCCATCGCCGGGCGATCGGCCAGCAGATGCGGGATGCCGCCCTGGCGCACGCCCAGGCTCGCCACCCTGAGTTTCGGCGGTCCTCCCACTTCCCTTGCTCCAGTCGCTGGAGCAAGGCGGACGCCCACGCGATGGACCAGCACCTGGTCGCATTGCATTTCGCGCGGGGCCGCGAGCTGGCCGCGCTGGACGCCAAGATCGAGCGCCAGCGCGCGGCGATCAACGCCTTCCGGAGCAAGCACGGGATCAACGCCCCTTTTGAGATTGCGGCCTAATCATGCGGGCCGCGGCGCATCCCCAGCCCGAGGCCGACGACGTCGCGCCCGAACTGCTGCGCCTGATCCAGGCCCTTGCGCGCGCCCATGCCGATGAGGACTATGCGGCCGCGGCCGAGGGTCGCCTGGGAGCGTCCGACATGCCCGACCCCGCGCCGGCCTGTGCCTGATCCATGCGCGTCGCCATCTACGCCCGCTATTCCGACGACAAGCAAAACCCTCGCTCGATCGAGGACCAGGTCGAACTCTGCACCCGTCACGCTCGCGCCAAGGGCTGGACGATCGTCAACACCTTCCTGGACGCGGCGATCTCCGGCGCAGCCATGGCCAATCGGCCGGGCCTGCTGGCCGCCGTCGCAGCGGCCGAGGACGGCCAGATCGACGCCCTGCTTACCGAGGATGAAGACCGCATCGCCCGGAGCCTGGAGCATCTGGCGCACGTCGTCAGCCGCCTCGACTTCGCCGGAGCCCGGCTAGCCACCCTGGAAGTCGAGCGGGTCGAAACGATGCGCGTCGCCTTCAAGGGCCTCATCGGCCAGGACTACCTGAAAGGCCTCTCGGCCAAGACCAAACGCGGGATGCACTCCAACGCCGAGAAGGGTCTCGCCACGGGCTCGCGGCTCTACGGCTACGCCTCCCAGCCCGGCGGGGCCATGGCCATTGTCGAAACGGAACGCACCGTCATTCTTCGGATCTTCCAGGAATGCGCTCAGGGCGCGCACGCCCGCCAGATCGCGGCCGGCCTCAATACCGATCGCATCCCCGGTCCGCGCGGCGGGACCTGGAACACATCGACCATCGCCGGCTCCAAGCAGCGGGCCAACGGAGTTCTCAACACCGAGCTTTATGCCGGCGTGAAGGTCTTCAACCGGATCGACATGCGCAAGGACCCCCGCACGGGCAAGCGCATCTCAAAGCCAAGGCCCGAGGGAGAGTGGAAACGCGTGGCGGTCCCCCATCTGCGGATCGTGCCGCCGGACCTCTGGGCGGCCGTCAGGGCGCGGCGCGATGGCCGCGCCGCCTTCAGCCGCTCGCCCCGCCCCAAGCATGTATTCTCCGGCCTCATCCGCTGCGCCGAGTGCGGCGCCAGCATGACTGTGACGGATAGCCGGGGCCGCCTGGGCTGCGCCGCACACCGCGAGAAAGGACCGGCGGTCTGCACGAACGATCGCCGCGTCGCCCGCCAGGAGGTCGAGTCCCGGGTCCTCACGGCCCTCCGCGACCGCCTCCTGACCCCGGCGGCCGTCAAGGCCTATGTCCTGGCCTATCATCAGGCATGGGAGGCCAGGCGGTCCGCCAGCACTAGCCAGATCGCCCCCCTGGCGCGACGCGTCGGCGAGCTGACCCGGCAAATCGAACGGCTAGTCGACGCCATCTGCGACGGGACGGCCTCGCCGGCCATGCGCGAAAGACTGGCCGCACAGGAGGCCGAGAAGGCCGATGTCGTGTCCCGCCTCGCCATCGCCCAAGCCAACGCCCCGCCGCCGCTCACGCTCCACCCCAGGGCCGCCGAGCAATACGCCCGCCGCGTCGATGACCTGCAGGCGCTGCTAACCCGCCAGGCCAAACTCGACACGCCGGAAGCGATGGCGCTGATGGAGGCCGTTCGCGCCCTGGTCGACCACATCGATGTCCGGGTCGTCGGCTACGAGAAGGACGCCCCGGTCATGGTGACCCTGCATGGGACCCTCGCCGCCTTCATGCGTCGGCAGGACGATACTTATCCCCAACAGGGGTTGTATCGAGTGGTAGCTGGGGGCGGGATCGAACCGCCGACCTGTGGGTTATGAATCCACCGCTCTAACCATCTGAGCTACCCAGCCGCCGGGCCTTTCGGCGAGGGGCGGGTTATAGGGTGGGTTTTTCGCCGCTTCAAGCGGCTTGGGTGCGGCGCGTTACCCAGCTAGGCTCTCTCCGGCATGAGCGTGCTTCACCTCCTGGGAACGGCCGGCGAAGGCGGCGCGGAAACCTACTTCCTCGACCTGGTCGGCGCCTTGGCGCGGGCGGGCGTGGAACAGGCCTGCGCCATCCGCGCAAACGCCAACCGCGAGGCGGCCCTGGAGCGTCTCGGCGCGCCGTCCGGGGTGTTCCGGTTCGGCGGGCCCGTCGACATCCTGACCAAGCCCAAGCTGGCCGGCTTCGCTCGCAAGCAGGACGTGAAGCTGGCCCTGGCCTGGATGAACCGCGCCGCGCGCCACACGCCCAAGGGCCCCTGGGCGCGGATCGGGCGGCTGGGCGGCTACTACAACCTCAAATACTACAAGGGCTTCGACGAGCTGGTCGCCAATACCGAGGACATCGCCGACTGGGTGGTGGGCCAGGGCTGGCCGGCCGGCAAGGTGCGCCACATCCCCAACTTCGCCGAGGCCCCCGCCGAGGTCGGCCCCGCCGACCGGGCGGCGCTGGACACGCCAGGCGACGTCCCGCTGCTGCTGGCCATGGGCCGGCTGCACGACTCCAAGGCCCACGACGTCTCGCTCAACGCCCTGGTCCAGGCCCCGGACGCCCACCTGTGGATCGCCGGGGCCGGCCCTCTGGAGGCCAAGCTGAAGGCCATGGCCCAGGCGCTGGGCGTGGCGGGCCGGGTCAGGTTCCTGGGCTGGCGCAACGACGCCTCGGCGCTCTACCGGGCCGCCGATATCTGCGTCTTCCCCTCGCGCTACGAACCCCTGGGCAATGTGGTGATCCAGTCCTGGGCCCACGGCCTGCCGGTGATCGCCGCCGCCAGCCAGGGCCCCGCCGCCCTGATTCGCGACGGCGAGGACGGCCTGCTGGTTCCGGTCGACGACGCCCAGGCCCTGGCCCAGGCGGTCAACCGGCTGCTAACCGACCCGATGCTGCGCACGGGTCTGGCCAAGCGCGGCGCGGCGCGGGTGGAGGCCGAATTCTCCCAGGCCGCCGTGGTCGCCCAGTGGCGGCAGCTGTTCGCCGACTACGGGGCGATCTGATGTGCGGCATAGCCGGCGTGATCGGCCCGGGCGGCTCCGCCCGGCCGCTGATCGAGGCGATCACCCACCGCGGCCCTGACGGCGTGTTCGTGGAGGAGACGCCCGGCCGGTCGCTGGCCCATGCGCGACTGTCGATCATCGACCTGGAAGGCGGCTGGCAGCCGCTGCACGGGGCGGGCTCGACGGTCATCGGCAATGGCGAGATCTACAACTATGTCGAACTGACCCGGGACTTCGACCTGGGCGAACGCCTGGTCACCGGCTCGGACTTCGAGCCCCTGCTGCACCTCTATGCGCAGGAGGGCCCCGCCGCCTTCGAGCGCCTGCGGGGCATGTACGCCTTCTGCCTGATCGGGAACGACGGGCGGACCTGGCTGGTTCGCGACCCGTTCGGGATCAAGCCGCTCTATCTGCTGGAGCAGGGCGGCTCGGTCGCCTTCGCCTCCGAGCCGCGGGCCTTCCTGGCCGCCGGCCTGATCGGGGCCGAGCTGTCGGAGGACCGGGCGCGCGAGTTGCTGGCCTTCAACTACACCCTGGGCGAGACGACCATCTTCGAGGGGCTTCGCCGCCTGGCGCCGGGCGAAATCGTCGAGATCGTGGACGGCAAGGCCGTCCCACGCGGGCGGCGGATCGCCGTTCCGGCCAAGCTCTCGCGAGGCGACGACGAGGCCCGGTTGATCGACCGACTGGACACGGTTCTGGAGGACAGTGTCCGGGTCCACCAACGCTCCGACGTCCCCTATGGCCTGTTCCTGTCGGGCGGGATCGACTCGGCTGCGGTGGCCACCCTGATGTCGCGGCTGAACGAACGCCCGGTGACCGCCTTCACCTGCGGCTTCGACGCGCCGGGTGCGCGCGACGAACGGGCGCAGGCCGAACGGGTGGCCAAGGCGCTGAACCTCGACTGGCGCGAGACCCGCTTCGGCGAGGAGGACTTCTGGCGGATCCTACCTCAGGTCGCCTGGGCCATGGACGACCCCACCGCCGACTACGCGACCCTGCCCACCTACAAGCTCGCCGAGGCCGCCAAGGGGACGCTCACCGTGATCCTGACCGGCGAGGGCGGCGACGAGCTGTTCGGCGGCTATGGCCGCTACCGCCGGGCGCTGCGGCCCGCCTGGCTGGGCGGACGCCTGGCCGAACCGCGCGGCGCGGAGCCCGCGGTCCTCGCCCGCTGGCGCGCCGCGGCCCAGGCGCCGGAGGGCCTGACCCGTCTGCAGCAGGCCCAGTGGGCCGACATCGCCACCTGGTTGCCGAACGACCTGCTGACCAAGCTCGACCGCTGCCTGATGGCCCATGGCTTGGAGGGCCGCACGCCGTTCCTCGATCCGGAGGTCGCCGCCTTCGCCTTCCCCCTGCCCGACCGGTTCAAGGTGCGCGGGCGCTACGGCAAGTGGCTGCTGCGCAAATGGCTGGAGCGCGCCTGCCCCGCCGCCGAGCCCTGGGCGCGGAAGCAGGGCTTCACCGTGCCGGTCGACGCCTGGATCGCGCCCCGCGCCCAGGCGATCGGGGCGCGGGTGGCCAAGCTCGGCGCCGTGCGCCGGGTGCGCAGCCCGCAGGCCGTCGAGGCGGCCTTCTCGGCCGATGGCGGGGAGCGCTGGCCGCTGCTGTTCTATGCGGTCTGGTCGCTGATCCACGTGGAAGGCGCCGCGCCCGCCGACGCCCTGGCCGCCGTGACCGGAACGATCTGACCCTCTCGGCCTTTCATGGCTTTCCGATCTCGGAGTCCCCATGCGCAGCTTCCTTGTGACCACGGCCTTCGCGACGGTGCTGGCCGCCTGCGGCGGAACCGTCGGCCAGACCCAGACCCAGACCACGTCCCTGGAGACCCGGCCGCCCAACGCCGAGGGCCAGGCCCCCGCCTTCGCCGGCCAGACCCGCGCGCCGGAGGTGAAGTCGAACGTCGCCTATGAGATCCAGACCATGGCCGAGGGGCTGGACAAGCCCTGGGGCCTGGCCTTCCTGCCCGACGGCCGGCTGCTGATCAGCGAGCGGCCGGGCCGCCTGCGCATCCTGGCGACCGACGGCAAGCTGTCGGAACCGGTGGCGGGCCTGCCGGCCGTCGACGCGCGCGGCCAGGGCGGCCTGCTGGGCCTGGCGGTCGATCCGGCCTTCAGCCGCACCGGCCTGATCTACTGGGCCTATGCCGAGGCCGGCGCCGAGGGCGCCAACCACACCGCGGTGGCGCGGGGCCGGCTGACCGGGAACGGGGTCGAGAACGTCCAGGTGATCTTCCGCCAGACCCCGTCGATCGCCTCGACCCTGCACTATGGCGGCCGGCTGGTGTTCGCCCGCGACGGGACCCTGTTCGTGACCCTGGGCGAGCGCTCGATCCTGACCGGGCGAGTCCAGGCCCAGCGCATGGACGGGACGATCGGCAAGGTCGTGCGGATCAACGCCGATGGCTCGGTCCCCAAGGACAACCCCTTCGTCGGCAAGGCCGGCGTCCACCCCGAGATCTGGTCCATCGGCCACCGCAACATCCTCTCGGCGGCCCTGGATCCCAAGACCGGCAAGCTGTGGGAGGTCGAGCACGGCGCCCGGGGTGGCGACGAGCTGAACCAGGCGGAAAAGGGCAAGGACTACGGCTGGCCGACCGTCACCTATGGCGAGGAATATTCCGGCCAGCCGGTGGGCGACGGGCTCACCGCCAAGGCGGGGATGGAACAGCCGGTCTATTACTGGGACCCGGTGATCGCGCCCGCGGGCCTAGCCTTCCATGACGGCAAGGGGTTCCCGGCCTGGAAGGGCAGCGCGCTGATCGGCGGCCTCTCCAGCAAGCGGGTGGTCCGCCTGGCGATGAAGGACGGCAAGGTCGTCGGCGAAGAGCACCTGTTCACCGAACTGGGCGAACGCATCCGCGACGTCGTCGTCGGCCCGGACGGCGCGGTTTGGCTGGCCACCGACAACGCCAAGGGCCGGGTGTTGAAGGTCATCCCGAAGCCCTAGAGCCCGAGCCGCCCAGCGATCTCTTCGCCGATCGCCAGCGAGGAGGTCAGACCGGGGCTCTCGATGCCGAACAGCGTGACCAGACCGTGCAGCCCATGGGCCTGGGGCCCGTCGATGCGGAAGTCGGGCTGCGGCTCGTCGGGGCCATGCAGCTTGGGGCGGATGCCAGCGTAGTCGGGGGCCAGGGCGCCGTCGGGCAGGCCGGGCCAGAACTTGCGGATATAACGGTAGAACTCGCCAGCCCGGTCGGGATCGACGCTGTAGTCTAGGGTGTCGACGAACTGCAAGTCCGGGCCGAACACCGCCTGGCCGCCCAGGTCACGGCGGTAGTGCGTGCCGAGCGCCCCGTGGATCGGCGGCGGATAGATCAGCCGCGCGAACGGCGCCTTCCCCGTCAGCCGGAAATAGACCCCCTTGCCGTAGTGCAGCGGCGGGATGGTCGCCTTGGGGAAGCCCTCGATGGTCGCCGCCACGGCCTGGGCCGAGAGCCCCGGCGCGGTGACCAGCAGCCGGCAGGTGAGCGTGGTCGGCTCCTCACCGCCGGCCCGCACCGAGAAGCCGCCGCCGTCCAGCGGGCTTGCGCCCTCGAAGGGCGTGGAGGTCACCACCGCCCCGCCGGCGGCCTCGATCTCGCCCTGCAGGGCCAGCATGTAGCCGTGGCTGTCGAAAACCCCGCTCTGCGGCGAGATCAGCGCGCCTTCGCAGGCCAGCTCCGGCTCCAGGGCCAGGACCTGGGCCTTGGTCATTGGCTCCATGCCCTCGACGTCATTGGCCTGAGCCTGGTCGAGGATGGCGTCGAGCCGGGCGACCTCGTCGGCCGTGGTGGCCACCACCAGCTTGCCGCAACGGTCGTAGGCCACCTTGTGGCTGTCGAGAAAGGCGTAGAGGGCGCGCCGCCCCTGGACGCATAGCCGCGCCTTCAGCGACCCGGTGGCGTAGTAGAGCCCGCCATGGATCACCTCGGAATTGCGCGCCGAGACCCCCTCGCCGATGATCGGTCCGGCCTCCAGCACCGCCACGACCAGGCCGCGCTTGGAGAGCGCATACCCGCAGGCCAGGCCCACCGCGCCCGCGCCCACCACCACCGCATCGAAATCGAAATCCGCCATGGTTCGTGGTTAGCCGAAGCGCGACGTGGCGCAAGCCCAGCTTCCAATTTCAGCCATAGCGATGCGGCCGATTGCGAACGATGGCATCGGTTCCCTTTTTGTTCTGGACAACTCAAGGTCGCGGTGATGAGGTATGCGCAAACGGTAGAGGTTGGGACTGATGGCGCTGATTGGTTTGGCCGTGATCGCCACAGTGTTTGCGGGGATCTATCTCTACTTCCGCCTGACGATCCCACGGCGGCTCAAACGCCCCGAATCCAGCGAACCCTCCGACGACTTCGTGCGAATCCGCGGGCGCATGGAGAACATGGCCGCGCCGACCCTTGTGGCGGCGCCAGCGGTGGTTCCCGACTTCTCGAAGCTTGGGGGTCATCCTGAGCTCCCGAACGGGCTTGATTGGCCGGAGGGGCCAGAAGGACCGCTCGCATTCCTCGCACAGTTCGACCTTCAACTAGCGCGCGCGTCCGGGGGGCCCGAGTGGCTGCCGGGACTTGGCGCGATCTACGTCTTTCACGACGAGAGGTGGGGCATGAATGACCAGGTCCGGATCGTCCATTCCACCAACGAGCCCGATGCGCCGCGGACTCCACCGGCACGTTTGAAGCCTGAACTGCGCTATCTTGAACGTCGCGTCGAGATGATCAGGCTGACGTCGACTCCGAGCCTCGACTGGTTGAACGAAGACGTACGCACGATCGACGTCTCAGAAAGCGAGTTGGATGAACTCGCGAACCTTCCGAGCGCCGATCTTGGGAGCGGACCAACGCACAAGCTCGGCGGCTATCCGGACGAGATTCAGGAGGAACAAATGGCTCTCTCCTGCGAGCACGCCGTTCGCGGGCTCGAGTATCGGTTCGGCAAGCCGGTCTCTCCGGAAATCGAAGCCGCGTCTGAGGAGTGGCGGCTGTTGGCCCAAATCGACTCAGACTCCAAATTGAAGATGAACTGGGGGGACGGCGGAATGTTTTACGTTTTCATTCGCGAAGCAGACGCGCGAACCGGAGATTTCTCGAGGACCGTGACACTTAGTCAAACCCACTAGGGCCATAGGCAAACCGCCGCCCCGCCTCTAGCCTCACCGCAACGAACAAGCTGGGGAGCGGGACGATGCGTGGGATGAGACTGGCCTTGGCGGCCGTGGCGGCGGCGTTGGTTCCGGTGGCGGCGCTCGCCCAGGCCTCACCGCCCCCGGCCGGCGCCTCGATCCTCATGTGGAGCCCCGAACAGCAGCAGGCCGGCTACAAGGCCATGGAGACCCTGGCCGCCCACGAGGTGGTCAAACGCGGGCCCACGGTCTTCCCGTTGCCGGCCGGGGCGCCGCTGGATCCGAAGCTGAAAATCGCCGGGACGCCGCACGACATCGAGAGCTTCATGGCGGCCTACCGGGTCTCCGGCCTGCTGGTGATCAAGGACGGCAAGGTGCTGCTGGAGCGCTACGGCCTGGAGCGCACGCCCGCCGACCGCTGGACCTCGTTCTCGGTGGCCAAGTCGGTGACCTCCACCCTGGTGGGGGCGGCGATCCAGGACGGGTTCATCAGGAGCCTGGACGATCCGGTGACCACCTACATCCCCGAACTCAAGGGCGGCGGCTATGAGGGCGTGAGCGTGCGCCAGCTCATCACCATGACCTCGGGCGTGAAGTGGAACGAGGATTATACCAGCCTCGACTCCGACGTTGCCAAGGTGGGGCTCTCGGTGATCGAGCCGGGGGTCAATCCGGTGGTCAGCTATATGCGCCGCCTGCCGCGCGACGTGCCGCCCGGCTCGAAGTTCCACTATTCCACCGGCGAGACCGACCTGGTGGGCATCCTGGTCTCCAACGCGGTGGGCAAGCCGCTGTCGCAATACCTGTCGGAGAAGATCTGGGCGCCGTTCGGCATGGAGCAGGACGCCATCTGGATCGAGGACGTGGCGGGCCACGAACGCGGCGGCTGCTGCATGTCCATGACCCTGCGCGACTATGGCCGGATCGGGATGTTCATCCTGGGCGGCGGCAAGGCCGGCGGGAAACAGATGGTCCCCGAGGGCTGGACCGCCGACGCCACCCGCGCCCACATCGCCGTCAGCCCGGCCCATCCCGAATACGGCGGCTACGGCTATTTCTGGTGGATCATGCCCGGCGGCGACGGCTACGAGGCCCTGGGCATCTTCGGCCAGTCGATCACCACCTTCCCAAAGGACGGGCTGATCATCGTGGTCAATTCCGCCTGGCCCGCGGCCGACACCGCCGCGCTCAACGCGGCGCGCGGAAAGCTGACCGCGGCGATCCGCGCCGCCGCCGTCCGGTAGGTCCTAGGCCGCCGCCTTCTCCCATTGCGTCCAGAGCTTGGCCTCATCGGCCTTGGCGATCTTCACCGAGGCGTCCTTGATGTGGCCGAAGCCGCGGATGGCCTGGGGCACGGCGGCGATCTGGATGGCGGTCGGCAGGGTCGCGGCGGTGAGGCCCGCCAGGACCTTGTCGAGACCGGCCTCGTAGGAGGCGATCAGGCCGCGCTCCATCTTCCGCTCATCGGTGTGGCCGAAGATGTCGAGGGTCGTGCCGCGCAGACCCTTCATCCTGGCCATCACCGGGAAGGCCGCGTCCAGCATCCAGCCGCCGAACTCGATCTTCTTCGGCTTGCCGTCCGGACCCTTGGGGGCGATCAGCGGCGGGGCGAGCCAGACCTTGGTCTTGCCGCCCTTGAAGGTCCCGTCCCGCTCGGCGGCGAACCGGCCGTCGGTATAGAGCCGGGCGACCTCGTACTCATCCTTGTAGGCCATCAGCTTGTAGAGGTTGGTCGCCACCGCGCGGGTCAGAGCCTCGGAACCGAAGACCGCCTCGGCCTTGGCCGTCTCCTCGACGCGCAACAGGTAGCGTTTGGCGTAGGCGGCGTTCTGGTAGGCGGTGAGCTCACGACCGCGATGGGCGATCAGCTCGGCCAGCGGCATGGTCTCCGGCGTCGGGACGTCGGCCTCGGCCTGGCCTCGCGCCGAAGGATCATGGGACACCCGGCGACCCAGTTCGAAGGCCTGCAAATTGGCCTCGGCCTGGACGCCGTTCAGCCGGATCGCGCGGTAGATGGCCCGCGACGACAGCGGGATCAGGCCTTTCTGCCAGGCGAAACCCACCATGATCATGTTGGAATAGATCGCGTCCCCGAAGGCGGTCTCGGCCAGGTGGTGGGCCGGGCACTCGTCATAGGACTTGGTGGCGGCCTTGATACGGCCAGACATGCTCCTGGAATCGAAGCGCACGTCGCGGTCGGTGACGAAGTCGGCGGTGGGCGAGAAGTCCTCGTTGCCGCAGGCCACGGTGCGGTCCTTGGCGTAGAGCGCCAGGGCGTCGGCGCCGGCCGCCGAGAGGATGTCGCAGGCGATCAACACGTGGGCCGAAGCCGCCGGGACACGCCCGCCGACCACGCTGTCCTCGGTCTCGCCGATCCGGACGTGGCTGAACACCGCCCCGCCCTTCTGGGCGAGGCCCGTCATGTCCACCACCGACGAGGCGCGACCGTCCACATGGGCGGCCATGGCCAGGATCGAGGCGACGGTGGTCACGCCCGTGCCGCCGATGCCGGTGAAGACGATGTTGCGCACCCCCTCCAGCGGCTCGAAAACCGGCAGCGGCGTGGAGTCGGCGGTGAGCGCCGGCATGGCCTTGGCCTGGGCGTTCTCGCCGCCCTCGATGGTGACGAAGGACGGGCAGAAGCCGTCAAGGCAGGAATAGTCGGTGTTGCAGCTCGACTGATTGATCCGGCGCTTGCGGCCGAACTCGGTGTTCAGCGGCTCGACCGAGACGCAGTTGGACTTCTTGGAGCAGTCGCCGCAGCCCTCGCAGACCAGGGGATTGATGAACACGCGCTTGGTCGCGGTCTCCATCTTGCCGCGTTTGCGCCGGCGGCGCTTCTCGTTGGCGCAGACCTGGTCATAGAGCAGGACCGTGGTGCCGGGCGTGTCGCGCAGCTCCTTCTGCACGATGATCAGCTCCGAGCGCGGCCGCACCGCCACGCCGGGCGCCAGATCGACAGCGCCTGCATAGCGGGTCGGGTCGTCGGCGACGATCACGGTCTTGGCCACGCCTTCGGAGGCGAGCTGGCGGGTGATCTGGGCCGGGGTGAAGCCGCTCTCGGCCGCCTGGCCGCCGGTCATGGCGACGGCGTCGTTGAACAGCAGCTTGTAGGTCACGTGGCTGTTCGCCGCGATCGAGGCGCGGATCGCCAGCGAGCCCGAGTGATTGTAGGTGCCGTCGCCCAGGTTCACGAACACATGCGGTTCGGTGGTGAAGGGGGCGGAACCCACCCAGGTCAGGCCCTCGCCACCCATGTGGCTGTTCAGGTCGGTTTGCGGATCGGAGAAGCTGGCCATGTAGTGGCAGCCGATGCCGGCCAGGGCGCGCGAGCCTTCCGGCAGCCGGGTCGAGGAGTTGTGCGGGCAGCCCGAGCAGAAGAACGGCTTGCGCAGCTGCTCCGCCGCCAGCGTCACGGCGGCCATGGAGGCGGCCGATACGCGGGAGAGATAGTCGTGGACCCGCTCCATGTGCGGGCCGGGCGGCAGCCGGTCGGCGATGGCCAGCGCCACCTCAGCCACCGACAGCGAACCTAGCTCGGACAGCAGCGGGTGGCCCTGTTCGTCGGTCTTGCCGACGATCTTCGGGCGCGCGTGGGCCGGCAGGTCGTAGAGCGCGGCGCGGGCCTGGGTCTCGATCAGGGCGCGCTTGTGCTCGATGACCATCATGGTCTCGAGGCCGGCGGCGAACGATCGCAGGCCCGTCGGCTCCAGCGGCCAGGGCATGCCGACCTTATAGATCGCCACGCCGAGGTCGGAGGCCTGCTGGCCGGTGATGCCCATGGCCGCGAAGGCCTCGATCACGTCCTTATAGGCCTGACCCTGGCAGACGATGCCCAGGCGGGGGCGGCTTGAGCCCAGCATGATACGGTCGATGCGGTTGGCGCGGGCGAAGGCGAGCGCCGCCGGGATCTTGAGCGTCCGCAGGCGGCGCTCCTTGTCCAGCGGCTGGTCCTTGAGCCGGATGCCGACGCCGCCCGCGGGCAGCTTGAAATTGGTCGGGACCACGATCTTGTGGCGGTCCAGCGAGATATCGATGGTGACGCCGCTATCCATGGTGTCGGCGAGCGCGATCAGGCCGACCCAGAGGCCGGAGAACCGCGACATGGCGATACCCATCAGGCCGTAGTCGAGCACCTCCTGGACGTCGGCCGGCGACAGCACCGGCATCTCGAAGTCCTGGAAGGCGAACTCCGACTGTGACGGCAGGGTCGAGGACTTGCAGTTGTGGTCGTCGCCGGCCACGGCGATGACGCCGCCCTTGGACCAGGTCCCGGCGAAATTGGCGTGCTTGAAGGCGTCGCCGGTGCGGTCGACGCCGGGCGCCTTGCCGTACCACATGCCGGTGACGCCATCGAACTTGGCGCCGGGGAACAGGTTGGCCTGCTGGCTGCCCCAGACGGCCGTGGCGGCCAGGTCCTCGTTGAGGCCCTCCTTGAAGACCACCTGGGCCTCTTCGAGGAATTTTTCCGCCCGGTGGGCCTGCTGATCCAGCCCGCCGAGCGGCGAACCACGATAGCCCGAGACGAATCCGGCCGTGTTCAGGCCCGCCGCTTCATCAAGGCGGCGCTGATCCATCATGACGCGGAGCAGCGCCTGGACCCCGGTGATGAAGACGCGACCTTCCTTGAGCAGGAATTTGTCGTCGAGCGTCACATCGGCGTGGCGCATAGCAATATCTTTCCTTTTCGGCTCCCTAGTGCGAATAGAAGATCATATAAGTACGATGCAATTGCTTGCCAAAGGCGTGCCCCCCGTCATGGGTTCCGGGGCAAGAATGACGCTCATTTGCGCCATATGAAGGAGGAAAACTTGTCCGAGGCCCTCGACGCGGTCGATGCCAAGATTTTGGATCTGATCCAGCATGACGCCGGCCTTTCTGTCGCCGAGATCGCAGAACGGGTCGGATTGTCCTCCAGCCCGTGCTGGCGGCGCATCAAACGCCTGGAAGACTCAGGTGTCATCCAGCGCCGCGTGACCATCCTTGACCGCGAACTTCTGGGCCTCGGCTTCGAAGTCTATTGCACCGTCAAGCTGTCGCTGCCGACCAAGGACAACCTCGACGCCTTCGAAACCGCCATCGGCAAGCTGCCGGAGGTGGTGCAGTGCGCCACGGTCACCGGGGCCGCCGATTACGAGCTGCGCATCGTCACCCGCGACATGCACGCGTTCGACGACTTCCTGCGCGAGAAGATCCTGTCCCTGGGCCTGGTCTCCAACATCGAGAGCCGGATCGTCATCCGGTCGGTGAAGCACACCACCGCCGCGCCGCTCGGACTGATCAGCCCGTATGTGAGCTCGCACGGCTGACCGCCGCCGCCTCCGACAAATGTAAGGTTGACCTGACATGATCCGCATGTAAGGTTGACCTTACATGCGCTGGAGCCCCGTCATGGCCATCGACCGTCCGAACCGCAGATATCTTGTCCGCACCCTTCTGTTCATGGGCGGCTACATTGCCGTCAACGTCGCCGCGATCGGCGGCGCCTTCGACGACCTGACCCGCCCAGGCGCCTGGCTGCTGGGATTGGTGGTGGCGGCGCCGGTCGCCGGACAGATGTGGGCCACACTCGCCCTGATGCATGACAGCGACGAGTTCGTGCGGGCCATCACCGCCAAGCGTTTCATCCTGGCCGCCGGCGTGGCGATGGCCGGCTTCAGCGCCTGGGGCTATCTCGAGAGCTACGCCGACGCGCCGCACGCGCCGGGCTGGTACGTGTACCTGCTGTTCTGGGCGGCCTTCGGGGTGATCTCACCGTTCGTGCGCACCAGCCGCTGATGCGCAATCAACTCAGGGCCCTGAGGACGGGGCGCGGCTGGACCCAGGAGGAACTGGGACGCCGCGTGGGGGTCTCGCGCCAGGCGGTGATCGCCCTGGAGAGCGGGAAGCACGACCCATCGCTCGACCTCGCCTATCGGATCGCCGCGGCGTTCGGCCTCGCGGTGGAGCAGATTTTCGACAACCCTCACGGCTGACGGCCGGGCCGCGCGCGGTTCAGGCCGCGACGCCGAAGATCGCGCCCACGCCGGCGGTGAGCGCCATGGCGAAACCTCCCCAGAAAGTCACGCGCACGATCGCCTTCAGCAAGGGCGCGCCACCCGCCTGCGCCCCCACGCCGCCCAGCAGCGCCAGGAACGCGATCGAGGTGGCCGACACGACCGGCACGACGACAGGGGACGGGGACACCAGGGCCGCGACGAGAGGCAGCGCCGCGCCTCCGGCGAACATCAGGGCCGAGGTGACGGCCGCCTGGATGGGCCTGGCCGTGGTGGCGGCTGATATTCCGAGCTCGTCCCGGGCATGGGCGCCCAACGCGTCCTTCGCCATGAGCTGAGTGGCGACTGTCCGTGCGAGTTGCGGCTCCACACCGCGGTCGGCATAGATGCGGGTCAGCTCCTGCAGTTCGAGCTCAGGCTGGCTGGACAGTTCGGCCGCTTCCCGGGCCAGGTCGGCCTTTTCCGTGTCGGCTTGGGAGCTGACGGACACGTACTCGCCGGCCGCCATGGACATGGCGCCGGCCACCAGACCGGCCACGCCCGCCACCAGGATTTCGCTGCGCCCCTGGGAGGCCGCCGCCACCCCCACGATGAGGCTGGCGGTTGAAACGATGCCGTCGTTGGCCCCCAGGACCGCGGCGCGGAGCCAGCCGACTCGCTCGATCAGGTGAAATTCTCTGTGCAATCGGCTCATCCATCCCTCAACAGCTCGCTGGCGATCGCGCCGGCCCTAGGTCCTGCGAACCCAGAGCATCCTCTGCAGCGTTCGATCTCGGTCGAAGGCCGAGTGCTCGAGCGCACCGGCAATATGAAGGGCGATGGCCACCCAGCCATAGGCTGTCTTGGAGTTCGAGAGAGACATACTGTTCAACATCATTACGGATGGTGCGGACGCTTTGATCTCGCGCAAATCGGCAACGCCTGAGCGATCTGGAGGTGGGCGCCTTCTCCGCGCCGCCCTGATCGGGCAATGTTGGATGGCAGGTAGTTGGAGCCCGGACCCATGATCGACCTCGTCATCGACCAGCGGCGCAAGGACCTGGGCGGGTTCGAGGTCGGCCGGGTCCTGCCCTACGCCAGGCGGCGGATGGTCGGGCCCTTCATCTTCTTCGACCACATGGGCCCGGCGCGGTTCGAGGCGGGCTTCCCGACCAATGTGGACGTCCGCCCCCATCCGCACATCGGGCTGTCGACCCTGTCCTATCTGTTCGAGGGCGAGATGACCCACCGCGACTCCGTGGGCGTCACCCAGCCGATCCGGCCGGGCGAGGTGAACTGGATGACCGCCGGCTCGGGCATCACCCATTCCGAGCGCTTCGAGACCCTGCGCAGCCAGGGCGGATCGATGAACGGCATCCAGGCCTGGGTCGCCCTGCCGACCGAGGACGAGGAGACCGCACCCGGCTTCGAGCACCACGACCCCGACGTCCTGCCGACCTATGAGGCCAACGGCATGTGGGCGCGGCTGATCGCCGGCCAGGCGTTCGGCGCCAAGTCGCCGGTCAAGACGCACTCGCCGATGTTCTATGTCCATTGGGCCCTGAAGCCCGGGGCCCAGGCTCAGCTTCCGGCCGAGTATCCCGAGCGCGCCGCCTATGTGGCCCAGGGCGTCGTCGAGGTGGACGGCCGCCAGTTCCACGAGGGCCAGATGCTGGTCTTCGCGCCGGGCCAGCCGGTCCTGTTCACCGCGATCAACGACGCCATCGTCATGCTGCTGGGCGGCGAGCCGGTGGGGCCGCGGTTCATCGACTGGAACTTCGTCTCGTCCTCCAAGGACCGGATCGAGCAGGCCAAGTCCGACTGGCGGGCGGGCCACATGAAACTGCCGGACGCCGACCACGACGAGTTCATCCCACTGCCGGCGGAGCCCTCGCCCACGCCGGCCAATCCGATGTCCTGAGGCGGCGATTTCGGCTTGAACGCCCCGGCGTAAGCCTGGAATGAATCTCGCCAATCAGATCCTTGGCCAACCAAATCCTAGGGAGGACGGCATGAAACTCTACACTTCCATCGGCCCCAATCCGGCCGTCGTGACCATGTTCCTGGCCGAGAAGGGCGTCAGCCTCGACACGGTCAAGGTCGACATCATGGCCGGCGAGAACCGCCAGGCCCCCTACATGCAGAAAAACCCGGCCGGCCAGTCGCCCTGCCTGGAGTTGGACGACGGGGGCCACCTCGCCGAGATCATCCCGATCTGCGAGTACCTGGACGAGAAGTTCCCCAACCCGCCGCTGATCGGCTCGACGCCTGAAGAGCGCGCCGAGACCCGCATGTGGCTGCGCCGCATCGACCTCAATATCTGCGAGCCCCTGGTCAACGGCTTCCGTTTCGCCGAGGGCCTGCCCCTGTTCCAGAGCCGGATGCGGACCATCCCGCACGCGGCGGCCGACTTGAAGTCCCTGGCCCAGGAAAAGCTGACCTGGCTGGACGGGTTGATGACCGGCAAGACCTGGGTGGCCGGCGAGCGCTTCAGCCTGGCCGACATCCTGCTGTTCTGCTTCGTCGAATTCGGCGGCACGGTCGGCCAGCCGCTCAACCCCGACAACAAGAACATCGCCGCCTTGGTGGAGCGCGTGAAGGCCCGGGTCGCCGAGAAGGCGCCGGCCTAACACCGGCGGCTGTCATCCCGGTTTGCTGCGCGAACCGGGATGACACCTTGAGGATCACCCCTGCGCCGACAGCGCCTTGCGCGTCTGTTCCCAGTATTGGGCGCCGGTGATGAGGGTGACGATCGTGGCCACCCACATCAGGGTGTGGGCGAACAGCGTCACCGGGCTCTGGATGGACGGATCGGCGGGCAGGTCGAAGGCCGCCCAGGAAGACGACAACATCTCGGCGGCGAGCGCGGTGAGCTGCAGCGTCGTCTTCCATTTGGCGAGCAGGGTGACCGGCAGCTTCACGCCCCTTCCGGCGCCGACCTCGCGCAAGGCGCTGACCGTGAATTCGCGAAACAGCATCAGGCCTGCCGGCAGCACCACCATCGGCTGACCGCCCAGGGCCAGCAGTCCCAGGATCGCGCCGCAGACCAGCACCTTGTCGCCGATGGGGTCGAGGATCGCGCCCCAGACAGTGACGGCGTCCAGCTTGCGCGCCAGCCAGCCGTCGAAGAAGTCGGTGACCGCGGCGATCACGAACGACCAGAAGGCCCAGCGCTGCAGGCCGAACTGCATCTCCGGTGTCAGCCTTTCGCTGACATAAGGCACGGCGCCCGCCGCCGCGGCCAGGGCGAGGAAGACGAACAGGGTCAGGACCAGCCGCAGCGAGGTCAGGATATTGGGCAGGGCCTTCATGATGGTCCTCAGGTGGCCGGCGTCAGCTCGACCGTCTTGGTCTGCTTCCCATAGATGCAGATTCGCTTGTCGGCGCCCTCCCGAAGCACGGCTATGCCGTAGGCCTGGGTGCCGATCGGATGGACGAGGACCTCCGGCGCCTTCATCCCGCCGGCCTGGGCCGCGGCCAGGCAGCGGGCCCGCACGTCGGCGCGGAAGGCGTCCCAAGCGCCGGGCGAGCTCGCATGGCCCACGGTGGGCGCCATGACCGCGACCGCAGCGAGGGCGAGGATGGCGCGGGGGGTGGGCATGGTCTGTCTCCGGCGGAGTCGAGCTTCAGCTTACCGCAGCGTACGGGCGGGCCAAACGTTCCCGCTCAACCTTTGCGGAAGTAGTCGAAAATCCGCTGGGCCAGGGGCTCGCTGAGCCCCTCGACCTTGGCCAGGTCGTCCACCGAGGCCCGCGACACGCCCCGCGCCGAGCCGAAGGCGTGCAGCAAGGCGCGCTTGCGGCCAGGACCGACCCCCTCGATCTCGTCGAGCGGGTTCTTCTTGATGTCCATGGAGCGGCGGGTGCGGTGGCTGCCGTTGGCGAACCGGTGCGCCTCGTCGCGCAGGCGTTGCAGGTAATAGAGCACCGGCGATTTCGGCTCGAGCATGAAGGGCGTCTTGCCGGGGATGAAGAACCGCTCAAGCCCCGCGTCGCGGTCGGGCCCCTTGGCGACGCCGACCACCGCGATGTCGTCGACCCCTAGGTCGGCCATGACCTCAGTCACCGCCGCGAGCTGGCCCGCGCCCCCGTCGACCAGCACCAGGTCGGGACGCACGGCGCCCTCCCCGGCTTCCTCTTCCTTGACCAGGCGGGCGAAGCGGCGGCGCATGACCTCCTTCATCATCCCGTAGTCGTCGCCGGGGGTGAGCTCGGTCCCCTTGATGTTGAACTTGCGGTACTGGCTCTTCTGGAAGCCGTCGGGGCCGGCGACGATCATGCCGCCGACCGCATTGGTCCCCATGATGTGGGCGTTGTCATAGACCTCGATCCGCTCGGGGTTCCCGTCCAGGCCGAAGGCCTCGCAGACCCCCGCCAGCAGCTTCGACTGGGCCGAGCTCTCGGCCATCCTGCGGCCCAGGGCCTCGCGGGCGTTGGTCAGGGCATGGTCGACGATCTGGCGCTTCTCGCCCCGTTGTGGCCGCTCGATGGCCACCTTGCGCCCGGCCTTCAGCGCGAAGGCCTCGGCCAGCAGCTCCCGTTCGGCGGGCTCGATGCTGGTGAGGATCAGCTTCGGGATCGGCTTGTCGTCGTAGAACTGGCCCAGGAACGCGCTCATCACGTCCAGGTCCTCGTCGGACTTGTCGACCCGGGGGAAGTAGGCGCGGTTGCCCCAGTTCTGGCCGGCCCGAAAGAAGAACACCTGTACGCAGGCCTGGCCGCCCTCGGCGTGCAGGGCGAAGACGTCAGCCTCCTCGATGGTCTCGGGATTGACCTGGGTCTCTTGGGCCACCGAGGCCAGGGCCCGGATGCGGTCGCGTAGACGCGCGGCGCGCTCGAACTCCATGTCGTCCGACGCGGCCTGCATCTGGTCCGACATCTTCTTCATCACCAGCCGGCTCTTGCCGCGCAGGAAGTCCTCGGCCTGGTCCACCAGGCCGGCATAGTCCTCGAGGCTGATGAGCCCGGTGCAGGGCGCCGCGCACCGCTTGATCTGGTGCAGCATGCAGGGCCGGGTGCGGCTCTCGTAAACGCTGTCCGAGCACGAGCGCAGCAGGAAGGCCTTCTGCAGGGTGTTCAGGGTCTTGGTCACCGAATGGGCCGAGGCGAAGGGGCCGAAATAGTCGCCCTTGATCGTGTGGGCCCCGCGATGCTTGCGCAGTTGGGCGGCCGGATGCTCGCGGCGGATGACGATCTCGGGGAAGCTCTTGTCGTCGCGCAGCAGCACGTTGAAGCGCGGTTTCATCTGCTTGATCAGGTTGATCTCGAGCAGCAGCGCGTCGGTCTCGGTGCGGGTGGTGACGAATTCCATCGACCGGGTCAGGTCGACCATCAGGGCGATGCGCTGGGTGTGGAAACGGCCCTGGGCGTATTGCAGCACGCGCTTCTTCAGCGAGCGGGCCTTGCCCACATAGAGCACCTCGCCGTCCTCACCCATCATCCGGTAGACGCCCGGCGCGTCGGGCAGGCGCCGGACCTCGTCCTTGATCAGGGCGGCGCCCTGGAGGGGCGTCTTCATGTCGGTGTCGACGGTCATGCGGCAGATATAGGCGAGTCCGGCCTCGCGCGCAGGACGCGATCTAAAGCTTCACCCCGCCGGCCGAGAGCTTCTCGAACCCCTGCTTGGTCAGCTTGATGTAGCCCTTGGCCGGATCGCGCCAGAAGATCGGCCCCTTGATCTTACCGGGATCGAACCCGTCGGCCACCAGGTCCATCTTGCGGTGCTTGAAGGTGCCGGTGGTCTCGATGGCCGGCAGGATGCGCACGAAGACCGGCTGGGCGTAGGGTGGCAGCTCGCGGGCCACCTGCTCGCCGAACACCTTGATGTCGAAGCCCGCCTCGACCACCAGGCCCGCCATGCCCGCGCGCCCGTCGGCGCCCTCGACGGCGACGCCATAGACATTGGCCTCGGTCACGCCCGGCACGGAGGCCAGCCGCTCGGCCACCTCGCCGGTGGAGACGTTCTCGCCCTTCCAGCGGAAGGTGTCGCCGATCCGGTCGACGAAATAGAAGTAGCCGTCGGCGTCCATGCGCATCAGGTCGCCGGTGCGGAACCAGGCGTCGCCGCGCTCGAAGACGTCGTGCAGGATCTTCTTCTCGGACGCGGTCTTGTCCACATAGCCGGTATAGGCGGTGCGGGCATCGCCGCCGATCTGGCCCAGGCATTCGCCGACCTGGCCTGGACCGCACTCGACGCAGAGGCCGTTCAGGCCGCGCACAGGCTCCTCGGTCTCCACGTCGAACTGGACCAGCCGGACGCTGAACTTCGCCCGCAGCCACTTGGGCGCGCGGCCGATCGCGCCGACCTTGCCGTCGAAATTGAACAGCGAGACGTTGCCCTCGGTGGAGCCGTAGAACTCCAGGATCTCGGGGATGCGGAACCGCATCTTCATCTCGGCCCAGACATCGCCCCGCAGGCCGTTGCCGAAGGCCAGGCGGAGCTTGTGACGTCCCTCGTCCTCCACCGGCGGATGGTTGACCAGATAGCGGCAGAGCTCGCCGATATAGACGAACATCGTGCAGTCCTCGGCGACGACGTCGGACCAGAAATGGCTGGCGGAGAACTTCCTCTTCACCACCGCCGAGCCGCCGTTCAGCAGGGCCGCGCCCAGGCCGCAGAGCCCTCCCGTGGCGTGATAGAGCGGCAGGGCCACATAGATGCGGTCCTTCTCGGTCGCCGCCGTCGCGCCGGCGAAGGCCCGCATGTAGAGCTGGGCGCGGACATGGGTGATGCGCGCAGCCTTTGGCAGACCCGTCGTGCCGCTGGTGTAGATGTAGAGCGCGGTGTCCTTGGCGGTCATGCCCTCGCGCACCGATCGGTCCGGCGGCAGCTGGCTGCAGCTCTTCAGCGCCTGGACCAGATCGCGCTGGTCGCCATGAGCCTGGCCCAGCACCCACTGCTGCATCGGACGTTCCAGCAGTGTCCTGGCCTGCTCGAACACCGGCGAGGTCTCGCCGTCGACGATCACATGGGCCGCGCCCGAGATGTTCAGGCAGTGGGACAGCGGCAGGCCGGACAGCTGGTTGTTGATCAGCGCGGTGACCACGCCCACCTTCGACAGCCCGTACCAGATGGGGAAGTATTCCAGCCGGTTGGGCAGGAACAGCGCCACCGTCTGGCCGCGGCGGATGTTCATCCCCTTGGCCCAGTGGGCGAAGCGGTTGGCCGCCGCATCCATCTCGCCATAGGTGAGGGTCTTGCCCTCGAAGGTCAGGGCCGGCCGGTCGCGCCAGGTCTCCACCGCAGCCTGTAGGTCGTCGCAGATCAGGTTTGGCGAGGAAGGCGCGATGGTCTTCACGCGCTTCAAGGTTCGGTTGAGCCCGCGCATGAAGCGCCAGTCACGTTCGAGCCGGGCTTTCAGACGCATGCAGTCCCTCCAACGCACTCACCTTGGCGGGGCGCGCGAGTGCGGGTCAAGCTGAGCCGTCGAAGCGAACCGTCGCAGCCGTCGCGGGCGAGTGCGACCGTTGCGGAAAGGACTCACCCGCTCCGCGCGGCGTCGGAAGCTTGGACGGCTAGGAGAACCGTTCCCAGGCCGACTGGCGCGACATGCCCAGGGCCTCCCCGATCTGGGCCCAGCTGACGTCGCGCGACCGGAGCTGGTCGACCACCCACTGGAGCTGGTTGCCCTTGCCCTTGCGCACGGCCTCGACGGCCGGAAGCTGGGCGAGCAGGCGCTCGGCGGGAAGCTGGTCCGGCGTCGGAAAGCCGGACAGGTCGGGCGTGCGTCCGGCCAGGTACTCGTTGCAGAGGCCGACGCAGCCGTCGCAAATGAAGATCATGCCGGGGCCGGCGATCAGCTTCTCCACCTCGTGCTGCGACTTCAGGCAGAAGGAACAATAGAAGGTCGACGCGGCGTCCTCGCCGAACAGGAACTTGCCAGGGGTCGGTTCACTCATGGTGAGGCCTCGTCAGGTATGTCCTGACTGTCAGGTAATCCCTTACATTTGAAGCGTCAAGAATATCCTGACGACCCGCAGGCTCAGCCGTCAAATGTGGCTTGAAGGGGGCGACAATCGCCGGGACTGTGGCGCAATTCAGGAAGTATCATGACGCGTGATTGAAATGTAACTTCACCGTTGGAAAATTCTTGAGGGTAAAAAACAGTATAATTTCAGGAACCGGGACCCATTAGACACATCTATGATCAAGCTTGACGTTGGAAATCACGGAACTTGTGAACGCGCACGCCGTTTTCATCTCCGACCAACGACCTGGGAGGTCTGATATGTCCACTGAGTATAGCCCTTTCGCCCGCCCCAAGTTCACCGCTGAGGATTTCGCCCGCGAAGATCCGGCGACGACCTTCGACACCGCGCCCCGTGTGGCGTCGGAAACCCGCAGCTTCGCGTCGGACGACGCGCCGAGCGCCGCCATGGTCGATCCGGACCTGGCCCGCATGGACGAAACGACCGAACAATCGAGCGAAGAAGCCTCGATGTTCGCCGCCGCGCCGCTTTACGGCCAGGGCGCCAAGTCGGCCGCCAAATCGGCCGCCAAGTCGTCGGGCCGCTCCATCGCTCCCATCGCGATGATCGCGATCCCCGCCGTCGTCCTGCTGGCCGGCGTCGCCTACTTCACCCTGCAACCGCGAGCCGGCCTCATCGCCGAGGAGCCGGCCACCATCGCCGCCGCGCCCATGACGCCGGCGCCCATCGTGACGGCGCCTGCGCCCACGGCTCCGATCGCCAAGGCTTCCGCGCCCACGGTACGGGCGAGCACGCCCCGCCGGGTGGCCAGCATCCGTCCTGCGGCCGCCGCTCCGGCCGCCGGTGCGGAAGACGTGAGCTCCTGGTCGCGCGACGCCAGCGCCACCCTGCCGACCGCGCCGGTTCCCTATGCGCCCTCGGCTCAAACCGCCGCGCCGGCTCCGACCATCGTTCCGCCGATCGCGGCTGAACCGGTGCCCCCGGCCCCGACCGTGACGCCGGAGCCCCTGACTCCGCCGATGTCGTAGTGCTATCGGCCTAGGCTAACCAGGCGGCGGCTCCCGGCGACGGGGCCGCCGCTTCCATGTCGGCCGTCGCGTCTTTGGTGCATCCAGCGGAACCACACGCTCCCTTAACTCCCCTGCGCCACTCTGGTCCGAACAAGATCCGGGTAAGGGGGCCCGACATATGCGGCGGGAGTCCGGTTTCGGTTTGTTGGCGCCCATCGTGACCCTGGCCGTCGGCGCCATGGTTGTGTTCGTCGCGAGCCTGATGATCTGGACCGCGCAGGTCGACCGGGGGGTCCGCGCCCACGAGCAGGATCTGGTCCGCCGCGGGATCAGCGGCAACATCGCCGAGATTGAGCGCTCGATCATCGCCGAGACCAACTGGGACGAGGCGATCCTCAATCTCGACAACCGGTTCGACGCCGCCTGGGCCGACAACAACCTCAACGACCACTACGCCCAGAGCATGGATTTCGAACGGCTCTTCGTCCTCGACGGAGCGGATCGGCCGATCTATGCGCGCCGTCACCGGGAGACGGCATCGCCGGCCGCGTTCGGACATTTCGAGGGGGCCGCCGGCTTGGTCGCCGAGGTCCGCCGCGCCGAAGCTAAGCGCGGGCCCATCGCGGCGCGCCGGCCAGGAACGCCGATGAACCTGGTGTCCCATGCCATTCAATCCAGCGCCTTCGTGTCTCACGAGGGCCGGGTCTATCTGGTGACCGCCACCCTGGTGCAGCCCGATTTCGCCATGGTCACGCCCAAGGGGCCCCGCGCCCCGGTGGTGGTGATGGCCCTGGCCCTGGATCGGGGCGGACTCGACCGGCTTCGGGAACGCTTCCAGCTCTCCGACCTGCGGGCGGTCGTCGGTGACCATCGGATCGAGCGCGGGCGGGCCAAGCTGGTCCTTGATGTCGTCGGCGGTCCTCCCCTCATCGTCACCTGGGCGCCGCAGCGACCGGGCGCCGACCTGCTGTCGCGCGCCATCCTGCCGGTCACCCTCGTGATCCTCGCCTTCGCGGCCATGGGGACGATCATGGTGTTCCGCGCCCGGCGCGCCACCGCCCACCTGCTGGCCAGCCACCGCTCCCAGAGCGAGTTCCTGGCCAATATGAGCCACGAGGTCCGCACTCCGCTGAACGGGGTCAGCGCCATCGCCGAGGCCCTGGAACGCACCTCGCTCACCCCGGCCCAGGCCGAGATGGTGGGGATCATCCGCGACTCGGGCGCGAGCCTGGAGCGCCTGCTCTCCGACGTGCTGGACCTGTCGCGCATCGAGACCGGCGCGGTCAGCATGGAGAACGCCCCCTTCCACCTGGCCGACGCCATCCGCGATGTCGCCGCCCTAGCCGCCGCGCAGGCCGACGAGAAGGCCATCGACCTGATCGTCGACATCGATCCCATCGCCGAGACCGCCGTCGCGGGCGACGCACCGCGGGTCAAACAGGTGCTGGCCAATCTCGTCTCCAACGCCGTGAAGTTCACCTCTGACGGCTATGTCGCCATCGCCGTCCGCGCCGACGGCGAGGGCCGCTGGCGCATCGAGGTGCAGGACACCGGTATCGGCTTCGATCCCGCCGAGAAGGATCGTTTGTTCAACCGCTTCCAGCAGGCCGACGGCTCGGTGACGCGCAGGTTCGGCGGCTCGGGCCTCGGCCTGGCGATCTGCAAGCAACTCGTGGACCTGATGGGCGGTGAGCTGGACGCGATCGGCGCCCCGGGCCAGGGCGCCACGTTCACACTCCGGCTGGATCTCCCCTTGGCGGCAGCCGGCCCCACCGCGGCGTCCGCGCCTGTCGCCCAGGGCGAGACCGCCCCCTACCGGCCGCTGCGTATCCTGCTGGCCGACGATCACCCGACCAACCGCAAGGTGGTGCAGGTGCTGTTCTCGGAGTTCGACGTCGACCTGGTCTGCACCGAGAACGGCCGAGACGCCTGCGAGGCCTTCGCGGCCCAGCGCTTCGATCTGGTGCTGATGGACATGCAGATGCCGGTGATGGACGGGCTCACCGCCGTGCGCGAGATCCGTGCGCGGGAGAAGGCGCGCGGCTGGATCGCCACCCCCATCGTCATGCTGACCGCCAACACCCTTCCCGAGCACCAGGTCGCCAGCCTGGCCGCCGGGGCGGACCTGCACATGGCCAAGCCCATCGAGGCCGCCAAGCTGTTCGCGGTCCTGCAGAACGTCGCCGAGGCCCAGGCCGTCAGCCGGGCGGCTTAACAAACCGTCAAACTGAGTGGCGACCCCATGCCACATTCCCAGAACGCGATATGCGGGCCTAGTTCGGCGGGCATCTGCCAATGCCGAGGGACCATATGTTGAAGCTGCTATTTTCGAACTGGGGCGCCGAGTGGGGCACCGCGGCCCTGGTGTTCGCCGTCAGCGCCGCGGTCGGCCGGTTCGCCGCGGAGGGCATGAACACCCTGCAGTGGTGCGGCGCGATCACCGCCGTCCTCGCCTCGATCACCGCCGCCGTCGCCGTGCGCGTCTGGAAGCCGGAAGCCGAGCGGGTCCGCGCGGAAGACTGACCCCAGATGCTCCCCTCTTGGGGGAGCTGTCACCGCAGGTGACTGAGGGGGACTTTGACCCTTGTTGATGGGCTGCGCCCCCCTCCGTCACGTCGCCGAAGTGGGCGACGCGCCACCTCCCCCAAATCGCGCTACGCGCTGGGGGAGGGGCGCTAGGGCGCCTGGACGGCGCGCTCGTGTAGGGCCGCGCGGGCCTTGGAGCCGGTGACGGCGACCTTCAGCATGTCGGCCTCTGGCTCCAGGCCGATGGCGCGCATCAGGGTTTCGCGGTCCGGGCCGGGCTTGGGAGGATAGGCTGCGGCCTTCTGCGGACGGCTGGCCACCCAATAGCCGAACACCTTGGCCAGGTTGGCCGGCTTCTTCAGCCAGGCGGACGGATGTTCCAGCATGTGGAACCCTCGCAGGGCCTGGCGCAGGAGTTGGGTGTCGGAGCGGATGGCGATGTTGACCCCGTCCTCCATGAAGCTCTTCAGCATCCGGCTCTTCAGGCTGGGCCGGTAGCCGGGCGTGAGGGTCTGCTGGGCCCGCCGGATGGCCGAGCGGTCCTGGTCGCGCATGGTGGTGTAGTAGGGCTTCAGTTCCCGGGTCACCCGCTCCTGGAAGTCGATCAGGCGCACAACTGGATCGTCGGTTTCCACCAGCACGTCGCGCAACAGATAGGCCTCGACGGCGGCGAACGAGCAGCCCCGGCCATAGAGCGGATTGGTGCGGATCAGGCTGTCGCCCAGCGGGAAGTATCCGATGACCGCCGGGGCGCCATCCTTGACCAGGTCGCGCCAGCGGCTGTGCAACTCGCCCATGCCGAACACCCGGCTGACGCCCTGCGACCTCGCCGGATCGATCCAGGGGACCAGGCCCGGCATCTGGGCGCAGATGGCGTCGAACACCTCCGGGGCGACGATGGCCTTGCGCAGCTCCATCTCGATCTCGGGCACGCACAGGGTGATGGAGAAGCAGCCGTTGTCGGCCGGGAACACCCCGAACTTGAGGAAGCCCAGGTCGCCGGTGGCCGGCGCCTTGCCCCGTGGCGGTTCGTCCAGCCCAGGCGCCAGGTGGTAATGGCGGGTGAAATAGAGGATGCCGGCGCTCTCGGTCTCCTCGGCGATCGGCGCGCCGGCCTCGACCAGCTGCTCGATCCCTGACGAGGTGCGGCCCCCGGCGTCGATCACCAGGTCGCCGATCACGTCGCGCGGGCCCGCGGCGTCGGCCACCGAGACGCCCACGACCCGCAGGCCCTGCGGATCCTGCTGCACCAGCAGCTTACGCACGAAGGTCTCGGATGCGACCCGGACGTTCGGCCAGCGCTCCACATAGCGCCGCATGACCAGCTCCAGCGTCGTGCGGCGGCTGGTCAGCACCACCAGGTCGCGGTCGACGGCCTCGGGCCTGTAGTCGGCCTTGTGCAGGTCCGTGAGCATGGACTCGAAGCCAAGCTCCCGGCAGCCGGCGCTCACCAGGTCGGCCAGCAGGCGAGGGTGCTCGTCGCGGATCAGGGTGCGCAGGCGCGCGAGGAAGGCGTGGCTGTGGCGCAGGTGGCCGACGCCGCGGCGATTCCAGTCGGTGAAGGCGGTGTCGGGGTCGCCCTTGGGCGGCGGTGGGTCGCGCTCAAGGATCACGATATCACGCCCGGTCGGCGCCAGCGCGAGCGCCGCGCACAGCCCGGCGATCCCGGATCCGATCACCAGCACGCGTTCGTGCATTCCACTTCCAGGCCACCGTCTCGACGGACTGGCTCCCAAAGGTAGAATCAAGCCTAACCGCGCGACGGCGCGCCGCAAAGCCTGACGTAGGGGAGGGTCCGCGCTTTACAGTCGCACCGGCCTGCGTCTAACTCCGGCGCGATGACGTGCTCGCGCAGCCAAGCTACGACCTCCACCGCTCCTGACCGGGGCGTTGGCAGGCGTGGGCGCGACTAGCGAGCCCACCCTCTCAGCAGCCCCGCCGGATCGGACGGGGCAACGAGTGCGGGGCCCATCCGCCGGCCAAGATCGGACGGAACTTTAGCCATGATCAGCAATCCAAACGCCTTCTATGACGGTGGCCTGGCGGTCGAAACTTATGATCTCTTCGCTGCGCAGAACGGCAAGCTCGCAGGCGACGTCGACTTCTACCTGGAGATGGCCCGCTCTCAGGGTGGTCCGGTTCTGGAGCTCGGCACGGGGACGGGACGGGTGCTTGCGCCGCTGGCGGAAGCCGGCTTCGAGGTCACCGGCGTGGACATCTCACAGGCCATGCTCGACGTGGCCGGGCGGCGGCTCGCCGCGGCCGGCCTGCGAGCGCGACTCCTCTGCACGTCCATGCAAGCGTTCGAGACGGACGCTCGGTTCGATCTTGCCCTCATCCCAGCGCGCGCCTTTCAGCACCTGGTGGATCCCGCCGACCAGAGGGCCTGCCTGACGCGGGTCAGAGACCACTTGAACCCAGGCGGCGTTCTGGTTCTGGACCTTTTCGATCCTCGGCTGGAGACCTGCGTCGGCGAGCCCGACCGGCTTCCGGACCGGGAGGTGGTCAATCCCGCGACCGGCGGGCGCTATCGCAAGGTCTGCCTGGGGCGGTTCGCCGATCCGTTCGCCCAGGTCACCGGCGAGCGGATGCGGATCGAGGCGCTCGACGGACACGGCGGCGTGACGGCGTCCCAGGAGACCTCCTGGGCGCTACGCTGGTCGACCCGGCAGGAAACGGCGTACCTGCTCGAGTTGAGCGGCTTCGCGATCGAGGCGCAGTATTCCGACTTCGCCAAGGCGCCGCCGGTCTATGGCGGCGAGCAGCTCTGGGTGGCGCGGCGCGCCTAGCTCGCGATGTCGACCTGGGCCTGGTTGATGGTCTTCAGCTTGCCGGTCTTGGCCTCGGCGATCGCCGCGCGCAGGGCGGCGATGTCGGCGCCCGAGATCATCCGCTCGCCAACGATGAAGGCCGGCGTGCCATCGATGCCCAGGCTCTGGGCCAGCTCCCAGTTGTCGCGGAGATGCTGCTGGACCGCGGCGCCGCGGCCGGCGGCCTTGGCCTGGGCGGGATCCACGCCCGCGGCGCGCAGATGGCGGTCGATGGAGACCTCGTTCAGGGCTCGCTCGGCCATGAATTCGCGATAGAGGACCAAGGTCTTGGGCTTGGCGCTGGCCGACAGCGCGCTCTGGGCGGCCAGCAGGGAGTCGCCCCGGAAGATCGGATAGTCCTTGAAGACGAACCGGACGTCGGGGTTTTCCGCAATGATCTTAAGCACTTCCGGAGCGCTGGTCTTGCAGTAGCCGCAGCGGTAGTCGAAGAACTCGATCACCGTGATCTTGCCGTTCGGATTGGCCACGAAGTCGCGCGGATCGTTCTCCAGGGCCTTGCGATGCTTGACCAGGCCGGCCTTGGCGACCTTGGCGGCCTCGACCTCCTTGTTGGCCTGCAGCTTGGTCACCGCTTCCTCGATCACCTCGGGATGGGCCAGCAGGTAGGCGCGCACCTTCTGGCCGAAGGCGGCGTCCTCGGCCTTCTGGCAGGCGGTGAGCGACAGGAGGGCGGCGAAGGCCAGGGCGGTGCGGAACATCATGGTCATAGGGCGCAAATAGGCGATCGGGTGCGCGCGCGCTAGCGCGACGAACTGCGAACGATGGACCCCTCGCGCGCCAGATCCTTCAGGTCGTCCTTGCTGGGCTTGGAGGTGAGCACGATGTCGGTGGCGCGGCGCCACTCGGGCGTGTCCTTGGTCAGCTTCTCGCGGGCGCGCATGGCGAAGACCCGCGCCTGCTGCGGATTGCCCAGGGAGAAGAAGTATTCGCCGGTCGCCAGGCGGGCCAGGCCCTCCTTGCCCTGCTTGTCATAGGCCTGGGCCAGCAGCCGCCAGGCCACCGCGTTGTCGTCTTCCTGGGTGAGCGCCTTGCGAAGCTCGGCGGCGCCTTCCTCGATCTTGGCGTCGTCGTCCAGCGCGATCAGGGTCTGGCCCAGATTGATGCGCAGCAGCGGCGCCTCGGGCATCAGGGCCACGGACTTGCGCTGCGGCGCCTCGGCCTCCACCGCGCGGCCGAACTCGAACAGCACCTGGCCTTTGAGCTCCCAAAGGTAGGGATTGTTCGGCTGGTCCACGAGCAGGGCGTCGATCAGTTTCAGCGACTGATCGGGCTGCTTCATCTGGTAGTAGGCGATCGCCCGAGCGTAGCGGGCCGGGTAGGAGGTGTCTTTCTCGGTGTACTTCACAATGGCCGTGGTGGGCGTGATGAAGCCCTCCAGCTTGGCTTTCATGATCTTGTGCTCTTCGATCGCCTCGGGCGTGTCGGGCTTGCCGTAGCTCGCGTTCAGTTCGACGCGGTGGCGCAGGGCCTCGATGCGGGAGGACGAGAGCGGGTGGGAGCGGAAATAGGCGAACCGCCGGGCCTCTTGGAAGACCTCCTGGTAGCGGAACTTGTCGAAGAACTCGGCGATGCCCTTGCCCGAGATGCCGGCCCGTTCGAGCGTGGCGGCGCCGGCCTGGTCGGCGCGGCTTTCCTGCTCGCGGCTGTAGCCCATCGCGCCAAGGGTCCCGAAGTAGCCGGCGCTGCCCACCAGGCCCGCGGCGGCCTCGCCGGAGCCCGCCAGCGCCGCCAGGACGCCCAGGCCCATGGTCAGCAGGAAGGGTTTCATGCCCGCGGCGTTCATCTCGCCCGAGCGCGCCGAGTGGCCGGCGGCCAGGTGTCCGACCTCGTGGGCGATGACGCCTTGAAGCTGGTTGGGATTGTCGGATTCGAGGATCAGGCCCGTGAACACCCCCATGGTCTGGGGCGCCGCGAACGCGTTCAGCTCCTTCGAGCCGATCAGCAGAATCTCGATGGATTTCGAATCGATGCCCGCGGCCTTGAAGATCGGCTCGGAGTCCTTGCGCAGGATCTCCTCGATCTCGGTGTCGCGGATCAGGGCGATACCCTCGTCCTCGGCCCGGACCGGTGCGGCGGGCAGGGCGACGCTGAGCGCCACCGCCGCCGCCAGGACCGATCGGGAAAGAGGACGGGCAGGGGAGACCATGCCGAACAACTCCTAGCGCCCCCGCCAAATCATCGTCCGAAGCCTAGCGCGCTTTCGGGCCAAGTGGAAACCAGGCCCGAAAGCGCATGTAGGGTCTAACCGCGTCGCCACCAGCCCTTGCGGGCCGCGGCCGGCGGCTTGGCGGTGATCTCGGCGGGGTCGGGTTCGCGGACGACCGCGGCTGGCGCCGGAGCGGGTTCCGGTTCGGGCTCGGCCACCGCCACAAGTTCAGGCTCGGCAGTGGCCGCTGCCTCGGCCGCGGCCTCGGCGGCGATCGACGCCTTGGTGCGGCGGGCGCGCGGCTTCTTCACCGGCGCCTCTTCGGCGACCGGAGCGGGCTCCGGCTCGACGACGGGTTCCGGCTCAGGTTCGGGCGCGATCTCGACAGGGGCTTCAGCCACGAAGGCCTCGGCGATGGGCGCTTCGGCCTCGACGCTGTCGCCGCCGTCCTCGCCACGGCCGCGTCCGCGGCCCCGGCGCGAGCGGGTCTTCTTCGGCTTGTCGTCGATGGCGGGCAGTTCCACCCAGACATCGACCTCGGGTCCGTCGACTCTCGGCTGGGTCGAACGGGCCGGGGCGGCCTCGGCGACCGGACGCTCATCATTGGCGGCGACAGGCGCGCGGGGCGCGGGGATGTCGTCGGCCGGATCGTGCCAGACGAACGGATCGTCGCCATAGGGCACCCAGGGCCGTGTCCACGAGAAGACGTCGGTCGGACGTCCGTCGTCGCGCATTCGGCGACCGCCTCGGCGGCCACGGCGGCGACGCCGGCCGCCCTGGCCGTCATCCTCGGTGTCGGAGCCGGCGTCATCGGTCGCGGCAGGAACCGCCGCGGCGGCCGGCTGGTCGCTCGCCTCGCGCGGTTCGCCGTCCCGGCGTCCGCGGCGGCGCCGACGGCGGCCACGGCGCTGACCGCGATCGTCGCCGTCTTCCTCGTTGTCCTGCAGGCGTTGCTCGGCCCCGTCGTCGTCGGTCGCCTCGCGCTCGATCGCCTCTTCGTCCTCGTCCTCGATTTCCTCGTCGTCTTCCTCGTCCTCGTAGGTCTCGTCTTCGAGATCCTCGTCGACGGGCTGGTAGGCCTGGACCGGCCCGCGGCTGATCAGCGGCTGGTGCTCGGGCCGGGTCTCGCTGGACGTCCGCTCGATCTCGTGGTCGGCGTGGGCCAGGGCGTCGTCGATCACGATGGTGATGAACAGCCCCAGGCTCTCGTGGACGCGCGCCAAATGATTGCGCTTCTCGTTGAGGATATAGAGGCCGACGGCGCGGGGGACCTTCAGGGTCGCCTCGCCGCCGCCCTTCAGGGCCTCGATCTCCAGGGCGCGCAGCGCGGTGAGGGCGCTGGATTCCACCGTGCGGACCCGTCCGGCCCCGCCGCAATGTTCGCAGACGTGGGTGGTGCCTTCCAGCACGCCGGAGCGGCGGCGCTGGCGGCTGATCTCCATCAGGCCGAAGGAGCTGATCTTGCCCATCTGGACCCGGGCGCGGTCGTCCTTGAGCGCGTCCTTCAGCTTCTTTTCGACGGCCCGGTTGTTCTTCGACTCATCCATGTCGATGAAGTCGATGACGATCAGGCCGGCCAGGTCGCGTAGGCGCAGCTGGCGGGCGGCCTCCTCGGCCGCTTCCATGTTGGTCTTGAGCGCCGTGGCCTCGATGTTCCGCTCGCGGGTCGCGCGGCCCGAGTTGACGTCGACGGCGACCAGGGCCTCGGTCTGGTTGATCACCAGGTAGCCGCCGGACTTCAGCGGCACGACCGGCGAATAGATCTGGCTGAGGTGGTCCTCGATCCGGTACTTCACGAACAGCGGCATCGGTTCGCGATAGGGCTGAACCTTCTTGGCCTGCGACGGCATCAGCATGCGCATGAACTCGCGCGCTTCCTTGAAGCCGGCCTCGCCCTCGACCCAGACCTCGTCGATGTCCTTGTCGTAGAGGTCGCGGATCGTCCGCTTCACCAGGTCCTCTTCCTCATAGATGAGGGCGGGG
>NZ_JAUYNW010000066.1:0-2500 GCF_030698145.1 Phenylobacterium sp.
AGAAAGTTTCTTCTCCCGTCCCGAAAGACGGGAGAAAAGCGTACATAAGCTTACGGGTTATTAGTACTACTCGACTATGACATTACTGCCTTTACATCTATAGCCTATCAACGTGGTCATCTCCCACGACCCTTAAAAGAAATCTCATCTTGTGGTGGGTTTCGCGCTTATATGCTTTCAGCGCTTATCCCTTCCAAACGTAGCTACTCTGCGATGCCACTGGCGTGACAACAGATACACTAGAGGTTTGTCCAATTCGGTCCTCTCGTACTAGAATCAGATCCACTCAAATTTCTTGCGCCCACAGTAGATAGAGACCGAACTGTCTCACGACGTTCTGAACCCAGCTCGCGTGCCACTTTAATGGGCGAACAGCCCAACCCTTGGGACCTTCTCCAGCCCCAGGATGTGACGAGCCGACATCGAGGTGCCAAACCCCCCCGTCGATATGAGCTCTTGGGGGAGATCAGCCTGTTATCCCCGGCGTACCTTTTATCCTTTGAGCGATGGCCCTTCCATGCGGAACCACCGGATCACTATGCTCTACTTTCGTACCTGATCGACCTGTATGTCTCTCAGTCAAGCTCCCTTATGCCATTGCACTCTACGCACGGTTACCAAGCGTACTGAGGGAACCTTTAGAAGCCTCCGTTACTCTTTTGGAGGCGACCACCCCAGTCAAACTACCCACCAAGCAATGTCCCCCGCATAACGGGGTTAGGCCTCAGATAAACAAAGGGTTGTATTTCAACAATGACTCCACAACGCCTAGCGACGCCACTTCACAGTCTCCAACCTATCCTACACATCATTTATCCAAGGTCAATACTAAGCTATAGTAAAGGTGCACAGGGTCTTTTCGTCCCACTGCGGGTAAGCGGCATCTTCACCGCTACTACAATTTCACCGAGCTCATGGCTGAGACAGTGTCCAGATCGTTACACCATTCGTGCAGGTCGGAACTTACCCGACAAGGAATTTCGCTACCTTAGGACCGTTATAGTTACGGCCGCCGTTTACTGGGGCTTCAATTCAATGCTTCTCCGAAGATAACATCTCCTCTTAACCTTCCAGCACCGGGCAGGTGTCAGGCCCTATACTTCATCTTACGATTTTGCAGAGCCCTGTGTTTTTGATAAACAGTCGCCTGGACCTCTTCACTGCGGCCAGCATTGCTGCTGGCGACCCTTCTCCCGAAGTTACGGGTCTATTTTGCCTAATTCCTTAGCCATGAATCTCTCGAGCACCTTAGGATTCTCTCCTCGACTACCTGTGTCGGTTTGCGGTACGGGTACTTATTACCTGAAGTTTAGAGGTTTTTCTTGGAAGCCCTTAGGCGCACTATCTCTTTGTCCGAAGACTCCGAGTACTATCGTATTTCCCCAAGCCGCGTGGATTTGCCTGCGCAGCTTATAGGTAGGTACTTCAACGAACTATTCCGTCAGTTCGCGGCGCTTTCATCACTCCGTCACCCCATCACAGTAATAACTAGTACGGGAATATTAACCCGTTGTCCATCGACTGTCCCTTTCGGGTTCGCCTTAGGTCCCGACTAACCCACAGCTGATTAGCATAGCTGTGGAAACCTTAGTCTTTCGGTGTGCGGGTTTCTCGCCCGCATTATCGTTACTTATGCCTACATTTTCTTTTCTAACCAGTCCAGCATGCCTTACGACACACCTTCTACCCTGTTAGAATGCTCCCCTACCACTTGTAATAAATTACAAATCCATAGCTTCGGTAATATGTTTATGCCCGATTATTATCCATGCTCGTCCGCTCGACTAGTGAGCTGTTACGCACTCTTTAAATGAATGGCTGCTTCCAAGCCAACATCCTAGCTGTCTGGGCAGACAAACCTCGTTCTTTCAACTTAACATATATTTGGGGACCTTAGCTGATGGTCTGGGTTCTTTCCCTCTCGGACTTGGACCTTAGCACCCAAGCCCTCACTGTTATGAAACATTATATAGCATTCGGAGTTTGTCAGGAATTGGTAGGCGGTGAAGCCCCCGCATCCAATCAGTAGCTCTACCTCTATATAACTTTACGCATAACGCTGCACCTAAATGCATTTCGGGGAGTACGAGCTATTTCCGAGTTTGATTGGCCTTTCACCCCTACCCACAGGTCATCCGAAGACTTTTCAACGTCAACCGGTTCGGACCTCCACACTGTGTTACCAGCGCTTCATCCTGCCCATGGGTAGATCACACGGTTTCGCGTCTAACACTACTGACTAAAGCGCCCTATTCAGACTCGCTTTCGCTACGGATCCGTGGCTTAACCACTTATCCTTGCCAGCAACGTTAACTCGTAGGCTCATTATGCAAAAGGCACGCCGTCACCCCACGAAAGGGCTCCGACCGCTTGTAAGCGTATGGTTTCAGGATCTATTTCACTCCGTTATTCACGGTTCTTTTCACCTTTCCCTCACGGTACTGGTTCACTATCGGTCTCTCAGGAGTATTTAGCCTTAGCGGATGGTCCCGCCAAATTC